>CACNXV010000031.1 GCA_902624575.1 uncultured Fidelibacterota bacterium | reverse complement strand
TTTTGGTGGGCCGGTTATGTTACATGAAGCTTGTATTATCAGAATCGATAATGAAGAAAAAGTAGATTTTTCTAAAAAGATTCACCTGTCTAATGACTTAAAATCTATTAAAAATATGCTAATAGATAATAATTTTCCTAAAAACGAAAAGCTTGTTTTTGGTCATTCTTCATGGGGGAAAAACCAGCTAAATGATGAAATCAAAAGAGGGGATTGGCTAATAGTTAATTATGACGATTCATTTTTTAATTCTGACCCAGAGTCAATGTGGGCAAACCTAATAAAAATATATGGTCTTGATGAGTTTGGCTTTACTGGAATTAGCGGTGTTTCATGATAAAAAATATTAAGAAAATTAAAAGGGATGTTAAAAAAAGGAAGGCTACTAAGGCTACCAATAGTCTGCAATTAATTTCGAATGGATTTTATCTTTTAAAGAAAGGCTTCAAACTCTTGTTTAAGGAAATTTTTTCTAGATAGAGCGATGTTCTCCACCATCACAAAAAATAGTTGAGCAATTAATAAAGTCTGCTTTATCGCTCATTAGCAAAGAAACAAGTCCTGCCACATCTTCTGGGGTAGTAAGCCTTTTCATTGGATTTCTTTTTTTGGTTTCTTCAACCCACTCTTCCCAATTATCTGATATTTTTGTAAGTGCCCTTGTTGCTGTTATGCCCGCTTGAATTGTATTTGCTGTAATGCCTTTATTACCAAGCTCCCATCCTATTTGCCTAACAACAGCTTCTAAAGATGCTTTTGACACTCCAACTGGACCATAACCCTCCATTGCTTTATAGCTACCTTCACTTGTAAGACCTAAAACTCTTGATCCTTTTAAGAGTAAACCTTCATCCAGAAGCGCTTGAGCCCAATAAATTAAACAGTGTGCCATGACATGCTGTGTCATGTCCATTTGTCTCTGTTTAACTGGTGAAGGTTGAAAAAAATTTGTTGTGCTGCCGAAAGCTATTGAGTGCATTAGAAGTTTGACGTATCCATCTTTTATTAGACTTTTTATCTCTTGTACTCTAATTAACATGGTTTCTTTATCGGCCGCATTTTCATTCCAAAACTTTACTTTTCCTTCATTTAAGGAATGTATTTCTTTTTCAAGCGCTTGTGCTTGTTTTTTGATAGGTCCCCTATCTAAATGAAACCCAATAATACCATAGCCTTCTGAAGCAAGTTGTTTTGAAATTGCAGCGCCATGTCCAGTAGAACATCCAAGAATTATAGCCCATTTATTTTTCATAAGATTTCAATTTAATAAATACTCATCCAATTAAGTATTATATTCTCACAATGAACTTGAACTGTGGATTCGTCGGATTACCAAACGTAGGGAAATCAACCCTTTTCAATGCGTTAAGCAAAAATAATATTGCTGCTGAAAATTATCCATTCTGCACTATTGAGCCGAATACTGGTATTGTTGAAGTACCCGATGAAAGATTAAAAAAATTATCAAAAATTTTTAATCCTGAAAAAACAATTCATAATACTGTTGAATTTATTGATATCGCTGGTCTTGTCAAGAATGCGCATGAGGGCGAGGGTCTTGGAAATCAGTTTCTTTCTCAAATTCGTTCTGTAAATGTAATCATTCAAGTAGTAAGGTTTTTTAATGATAACAACATTACGCACGTAGAAAATAGAGTTGACCCTCTTGATGATATGGAAATAATAAATACAGAGCTTGTTCTTGCAGATATCAAAACAGTAGAAAGAAGTTTAGAAAAAAATATAAAATTAATAAAAGCAAATAAACCAGAAGGAAGACTTGCTGAAGAGGTTTTATCTGGTCTGTTAAATCATCTTAATAATGGCTTTGCTGCCAGATCTTTTGAAAGAAATTCAAAGGAAAATCCTGTAATTAAAAATCTTTTTTTGCTTACTGATAAACCTATGATATATGTTGCAAATATTGACGACAATGGTAGCGATAATACACAAATTGAAGCAGCTAAAAATATTGCAGAAAAAAATCAATCTTCGGTAATAGAAATTAATGGGAAGCTAGAGTCTGAA
>CACNXV010000030.1 GCA_902624575.1 uncultured Fidelibacterota bacterium | reverse complement strand
TCATAGATAAGCTGAACCTTTGTTTTAGAAAGATAAGATGTTGACTTATATTTTCCCCTTTTCTCTTCACATATTTTCATAACATTTCCAATAAAATCTACTGGAGTTAAAATTTCAGCTGTAACTATTGGCTCCATTAAACTTTCTAGATGCTTTGGTTCAGGTAATAAAGCTGGCCGTTGAACTTCTACTTGTGATCCATCTCGTAAATTAGCTAAGTATTTTACATTCGGACTTGTAGTAACTATTGATAAGTCAAACTCGCGCTCAAGTCTTTCTTGAATAATTTCCATATGAAGTAACCCAAGAAAACCACAACGATATCCAAAGCCTAATGCATCACTTACTTCAGGTTCAAAAGATAATGAAGCATCATTCAGTTTTAATTTTTCAAGTGCTGTTCTCAAATCATCATAGTCTCCTGCATCAGATGGAAATAGACCTGAAAAAACCATTGGTTTAATTTTCTGGAATCCTGGCAATGCTTCTTTACATGGCTTATTAAAATTTGTAACAGTATCACCTGCTAATACGTGTTCAATATCTCTTACATTGGCAATAATGTAACCAACTTCACCAGCTTTAATACTATCGGATTTTTTTCTATCGATAATGAAATGTCCAACTTCGTCAACATCATAATGAGTATCGTGAGCAAAAAACTTAACCCTACTACCTTTTTTGATTGAACCCTCATAAACTCTTACATAAGCTACAACTCCTCTATATCTATCAAATATACTGTCAAATATCAAACCTTTAAATTCATCATTTTGAGGTAAATCGGGTGGTGGAATTTTATTTATAATTATGTCAATTATGTCTTCAATACCTTCTCCAGTTTTAGCGCTAGCCTTTAAAATATCTTCTTCCTTACAGCCAACCATTTCAATAATTTGTGCTGTAACATTTTCAATATCGGCATTGGGTAAATCGACCTTGTTTATTACAGGTATAATCTCTAAATCATTTTCTATTGCCAGTAAATAATTTGTCACAGTTTGAGCTTCAATTCCCTGTGCTGCATCAACAACCAATAACGCTCCCTCACTCGCAGATAAGGTTCTGGATACCTCGTATGTAAAATCAACATGTCCAGGCGTATCAATCAAATTTAGTATATGACCTTTGTAATCAATTCTTATGGAATGACTTTTTATTGTAATGCCTCTTTCTCTTTCAAGCTCCATGTTATCGAGGACTTGATTTTGCATTTTCTTTTTTGATATGGTACCAGTATGCTCTAATAATCTATCGGCTAGGGTTGATTTTCCATGATCAATATGCGCAATAATGCAAAAATTTCTTATGGAATTATTCTTAATCATTGAAATGATTTACAATCGGAATTCTTCTACCAATACCGAAAGCCTTTTTGCTAACTCTCAGAACAGGAGCAGCTTGCCTTCTTTTATGTTCATTAATATTAACCTTCTTAACTAGTTCTCTATGCTCATTTGCAACAATAGAACCAAGAATGATTTCATCAACTACTGGACTTATATCATCATAATCAAATGGATCATATTGTTCTGGAGCAAGTTCAGCTGAAGGTTTTTTATTAATAATATTTACAGGAATAACTTCATTTTTTCTATTTTTCCAATTTGATAGGCTATATACTTCTTTCTTATTTAAATCGCCAATTGCAGATAATCCTCCACTCATGTCTCCATATAGTGTACAGTAGCCTAGTCCTAACTCTGTTTTATTACCAGTTGATAAAACTAAACAGCCAAATTTATTTGAAATTGCCATTAAAATGTTTCCTCTAATTCTTGACTGAATATTTTCTTCTGCTACATTTGGAGATGTTCCTTTAAAGGTATTTACTAGAGCATCTAAATAATTTTGAAATAAGTTATCAATGTCTATCATTTCAAAATTTGCATTTAAATTTTTTGCTAATTCAATAGCATCATTTTTACTATGATCACTTGAAAATCTTGATGGCATTGATACTAAATAAACATTCTCAGAACCAAGAGCATCGACGGCTAAACATGCTACAAGAGCTGAATCTATTCCACCACTTAAACCAATTACAGCTTTTAAATGACCTGTTTTTTTGAAGTAATCTTTAATACCTA
>CACNXV010000029.1 GCA_902624575.1 uncultured Fidelibacterota bacterium | reverse complement strand
AGTTTGATAATTTTAGAAAAAGAAAAGAAAGTGAAATATCTAGTTTGTTAAAATATGAAGGTAAAAGCTTCATTTCAGATTTTTTAACAATCTTGGACAATATTAATAGAGGTATTGAGTCATATAAGGATGAAGATACTAAGAAAGCTTTATCAATTGTCAAAAATGATTTATTAAAAAAGCTAGAATCTAGAGAAATCAAAGCTTTTGGTGTAAGTGGTGATGATTTTGATCCTGAATTACACGAAGCTCTAACAACAACAAATGATAAAAAGATTGCTGACAATAAAATTGTTGAGGTTTACGAGTCAGGATACATGTACAAAGATATAATCCTAAGACATGCGAAAGTTGTGGTTAATCAAAAATGAAGGATTTTTATGATATCTTAGGCGTTCAAAAATCTTCTAACGCCAATGAAATAAAGCGTGCGTATAGAAAAATCGCTATGAAATATCATCCCGATAGAAATCCTGATAATAAAGAGGCTGAAAAAAAATTTAAAGAAGCAGCTGAAGCTTATTCAGTTTTGAGCGATTCTTCAAAAAGACAGCAATACGATCAATTTGGCCATTCAGCTTTTAATGGCATGGGAGGTCAATCAGGTTTTAACTCAATGAACATGGATGATATCTTTAGCCAATTCGGAGATATTTTTGGTGGAAATAATCCTTTCGAATCTTTTTTTGGAGGAGGTAGATCTTCTTCCAGACCAAGATCAGGTTCTGATTTAAAAATAAAGATTCAAGTTTCATATAAAGATATTGTAAATGGTGGGGAGAAAAAGTTAAAAATTAAAAGAATGAAGCTTGCTCAAGGAACTACCTTCAATAACTGTTCAATGTGCGGTGGATCTGGTCAGGTAACAAAAGTAACTAACTCCTTTTTAGGTCAAATGAGATCTACATCCATATGTCCTCAATGTAGTGGCTATGGTAAGCAGGTTGACAATATTCCTTCTGGTGCAGATAGAAATGGAATGTTGCAAGCTGAAGAAACCATCAAAATCAAAATTCCGCAAGGTGTTGAAGATGGTAATTATATGACTTTAGCTCAGCAAGGTAACGAAGATTTAAATGGACAGGCTGGAGACCTTTATGTGTTTTTTGAAGAGGAAACGCATGAATATTTCTCAAGATATGGAAATGATGTGCTTTTACAGGTTGTGATTAGTTATTCTCAAGCAGTTTTTGGAGAAAAAATTGATATACCTACAATCAATGGTTCTGCTAAACTTAAGATACCATCTGGTATTCAACCTGGTCAAATTCTTAGAGTTAGAGGAAAAGGTTTTCCAATGATGGGGCAAAGGAATAGAGGGGATCAACTTGTCAAAATTCAAGTAGATATTCCGTCAAAGATTAAGGGTGAAGAAAAGAAAGCCATTGATTCATTATCAAAGATAAAAAAAGAAATTAAATTTCAGAAATTTGAGGATTAATATATTGCTATGTTAATGAATTATTGTAAATTCGGTGGAGCCAAGCATGGATAAAGCAAAACAAAAATTTTTCAACGATTATTTAGAAGTAATAACTTTCTTCATTTTAATTCTTATTCTTCTTGTTATTTACATTCCTAGTTTAGTTTGGGAAGAGGAGGATATGTATAAGGAAGAGAGTAGATTTAGAATGCAAACAGTTTATAATGTGGAAAATTTCCATAATATTCTAACTGGCTCTTACGAACCTGATGGTTCAAAAGCTGTTTCTTTAGTAAATGCTGTAAGGGATTCTGTTATGGCTGATTCAACTTTCTTAGGTGAGCAAATGGTAAAATTGAATGGCGAAGAATTCATCGTTGACGTTCCTAAAGGATTTGATGTTGAATATGATACTACTTTTGGACTTAGAAGGGTATCAAAAGAAACAATTGTAGATACAACTGTTACAGTTTTAATGATGTCAGAAGAAACTGGATTAGAAGACACTGTTTATGTACAAAAAAGAAATTTGTTTGATATACAACAAGACCCATTATTTGTTGATGTTATAAATGAGGCTACATTTGAGCGCGTCGAGACCATATCTTACTTTGATAGAAGGTTTAGAAAAGAAACAAATCCATATAATTTTGCTTTTCTTCCAGATGAAACTCAATTTTATTGCCCATTGACGGGTGATCCTTACATTATTGAAATTAATGATGAAGGAAACTCAGTAAGAGTTTCTAGCCCAATTCGTTCATATCGCGATAATAGATACGGTTTCTTTGCTCTAAAAACAAGAAGTCATGGCTATATTATTGATGGATCTAGAAGTTGGGATAATTAATTGATTGCTTTACTTTTTAATAAATAAAGATTCTTTATCTGTTTATCAGAAAATATCGCCAAAAAAGTCACTTTCTCTTGTTGAAAAAGCAAAATTCCATTCAAAGTTAGATTCACTCTTAGGTAACCCAAAAAAACTTAGCTCTGTAATTGCTAGGGCTTTAGATGAAATTAGTGAAAAAATTATTTTTGCTAACAAAACAGCAGCGATTACAATTGATGATAGCTTGATATATCATTCTTTGACTATCAAATCCAAAAAATTCCAAAATGTTGAATTACAAATTGAAGAAGAAAATAAAAATAAGTGGTCAGAAAAATCCTCAGAATTCTATTTCGCAGCAGAAAGCAGAAAGGGGTCAAAAAATATTTTTCATAGCGTAAATATCAATCATTTTTTAAGAGAAAAAATCAAATTAAACTTTAATAACTTTGGAATCAGAGTTACATATTTTGTTCCTATATCATCAATATTAAATTCTAAAATTAAATCGTCACAATATGCCGTTAGAAAAATTGGTACAATCTATCATATATTTGGATTTAACAAAAAATCTTTTAGTCATGTTGAGGTAAGTTTTTCGGGAAAGAAAAAAGGAGTTAAAAATATTATTAATCTCAATCGTCCTCAAAAGTTCAAAGAAAACGATTTAGTAAAAAATAATTTAAAATTTATTCATTTTAATACAACAAAGATTTTAGAATTTTTCTCGAATATTGTCGAAAATAAAGATCCTATTTTAAATTTTGCATCCTTTTCTGGGTTGCAAA
>CACNXV010000028.1 GCA_902624575.1 uncultured Fidelibacterota bacterium | reverse complement strand
ATGTTTCTAAAATAAAAAGGGACTCATCAAAAAAACATTTCCTTACAAGAAACTATGACGATGTTCATGGAAAAAGCTTATTACAAGCTCTTCGTATCCGCTTTGGCTTTGACTCTCTCAGCTCACTAAAGAAGGGGGTTATTTGGGAAATTGCTTTTAATGGTGATGCCCCAAGAAAAAAAGACGTGGATTTAATTTTAAATAGTCATATTTTTGCTAACCCTATTTCACAGGCATGTCATGAATATTGACAAGAAATATTATCAGGAAATTAACGACAACCTGAATAATACTATTCAGGATACCAATATTAGCGCTCCAAATAAAAAAGTTGGTAAGGTTAGGGATGCTTATTTTCTTGATGAAAAAGTTGTGATGATTTCTACTGACAGACAAAGCGCTTTTGATCGTGTACTTGCTGCTATTCCATATAAAGGTGCAGTTTTAAACTCCGTTAGCGCATGGTGGTTCAAAAAAACAGGGCACCTGTTTCCAAATCACCTAATATCTACTCCCGATCCTAATGTTTCAATTGTTGAAAAATGTGAGGTTTTTCCTGTAGAGTTTGTTGTTAGGGGCTATATAACAGGAACGACCGATACATCTCTTTGGACGGTATACAACAAAGGCGATAGAGAGTATTGTGGAAACAAGCTTCCTGAAGGTTTAAAGAAAAATGATAAACTTGAAGTTGCAATGCTTACCCCAACAACAAAAGACAAGGTCCACGATCGTCCGGTATCAAGGGAAGAAATTATTGACCTTGGTTTAATGAGCGAAGAAGACTATGATTTAGCGGCTAAAATGAGTCTTGATCTTTTTGCGTTTGGTCAAAAAACCGCTGAAGAGAATGGTTTAATCTTGGTTGATACAAAATATGAGCTTGGTAAGGATTCTTCCGGAAAAATAAAGTTTGTTGATGAAATCCATACCCCCGATTCAAGTAGGTTTTGGATTGCTGAATCTTATAAATCTCGTATAGATAATGGAGATGAGCCAGAAAATATTGATAAAGAGTTTTTGCGACTTTGGTTTGCTAAAAACTGTGACCCGTATAATGACGACATTTTACCCGATGCTCCGGACGAGCTGGTTGCGGAGCTTTCTGCCAGATATATATTATTATACGAGCTTATTACTGGTGAAAAATTTATTTTTCCAGACTTAAAGAATATTGATCAAAGAATAACAGACAACATAAAGGAATTATTATGAAAGCAGTTATAATCATGGGCTCTACTTCAGACCAGAGCCATGCAGATAAAATTACGAGCGTTTTAGATGGTTTGGGTGTAGGGCACGAGGTGCATGCTGCGTCCGCTCACAAGAACCCTGAAAGAGTTCTTGAAATCATTCGTTCTTTCAAAAAAGAGGATGCTGTTGTATTTGTAACGATTGCTGGAAGATCAAACGCTCTTTCTGGCTTTGTCGCAGCAAACAGTGAAAAGCCAACGCTTGGATGTCCTCCTTTTGCGGACAAGGTTGATATGAGCATTAATATACACTCAACGCTTCAAATGCCTAGCAAAACTCCGGTTTTGACTGTGCTTGACCCTGGAAACTGTGCTCTTGCTGTACATAGAATACTAAGCCTTGGCTCGTTGTGAGCAGTATTTCTCCAATCGATGGGAGATACAAAAAAAATGTTTCTGAGCTAGATAGTTATTTTTCAGAGCAGGCTCTCATGCGCTATAGAGTTTTTGTTGAGGTCAAATACTTAATAAACTTAGCTGATCATAAGTCTTTTGAAAAAATTAAATCACTTAGAAAGAAAGACGTTGATTTTCTTGTTGGCCTTTTTGAAAACTTTTCCCCCAAGGACTTTAACCAGATAAAAAGGATTGAAGCAAAAACCAAACATGATGTGAATGCGGTTGTTGGTTTTATTTCACAAAAACTTGTCCAAATAAATCGAAGCGACCTTACTCCCCTTGTTCATTTTGGCCTTACTTCGGAAGATATAAACAATACTGCTTATTCTCTAATGGTGAAGGACGCAACAAAAAATGTTCTACTTCCTGAAATCAAAAATACCCTGGGGGTACTAAAAAAATTATCAAAAAAACATGCAGCCTTACCAATGCTATCATTGACGCATGGCCAACCAGCTACAACAAGCACGCTTGGGAAAGAAATTGCTGTATTTTACAACAGAGCAGAAAGACAAATGCTTCAAATATCTTCTGCTAAATTTTTGGCTAAGTTTTCAGGTGCCACCGGAAGCTATGCCGCTCACAATGTTGCATTTCCACAGTTTTCTTGGAGATCTTTTTCAAGAAAATTTATTAGCAGCCTTGGTTTAGTTCAAAATCCAATTACCACCCAAGTTGAACCTGCAGACTCATTAGCAGAGCATCTTCACTCTTTTGTTAGATTAAACAATGTTCTTCTGGACTTTACAATTGACATGTGGCTCTACATAAGTAGAAACGTTTTCATCCAAAAGAAAAAGGGTGGTGAAGTTGGCTCAAGCACAATGCCACACAAAATAAACCCAATCTTCTTTGAAAATGCAGAAGGAAATCTAGAGCTCGCAAACAATAATTTTGAGTTTTTGTCCTCGCGTATAACCAGATCTCGTTTACAAAGAGACTTAAGCGGTAGCACCATTTTTAGGAACATTGGTGTAGGCTTTGCACACTCTCTTCTAGCATATAAAAATCTATCTAATGGTGTTTCTAGGCTTGCTGTTAATAAAAAACATCTTTCAGTTGAGCTTGAAAATAATTGGAGTGTTTTGGCAGAGGCCGTTCAGACAGTTCTTAGAAAGTCGGGTGATGTTAACGCCTATGACAAAATTAAAAAGCTAACCCGCGGGAAACCGCTAAGCAAAGAATCGTACTTATCTATGGTAAACTCTCTTGATATATCAAAAAAGGACATGGATGTTCTTTTATGTTTAACCCCCTCTAATTATCTTGGTGAATTAAAAAAAATAATGGAGGATTTTTAGATGTGTGGTATCGTTGGCCTTTATCATCCACAAAATGATGTGGCAGGTGAAATTTACGACGCCTTAATTCAAGTACAGCACCGCGGACAAGACGCTGCCGGTATCGCTGTTTGGGATCAAAAAAAACTTTCAATGCATAAAGAGCTTGGG
>CACNXV010000027.1 GCA_902624575.1 uncultured Fidelibacterota bacterium | reverse complement strand
CCAAATCAGTAACGTGATGATTTGAGTTCGTGGCTATTTCTCCAAGAACTTCTGTCCAGGTAGTACCGCCATCAGTAGATTTTTGTAATCCATTAATACCTGTATACTCTCCTTCAGAAAGAGATCTACCGCCTCCAGCATAAACTGCACCAACACCGCCTTCATCCCTGACAATAATTGTATCAATATATTTTAGTTCAGTTGAAGATGTTAGCTGAGTCCAATTGGCTCCTCCGTCAGAGGTTTTCCAAATTCCAAATCCTTTAAGACCACTTCCTCTTTTCTCACCAGTACCAATGTAGATAATATTTGAGTCAGTTGGATCAGAAGCAACAGATGTAATATTCAAACTGTCCCAAAAATCTGAAACCTTTGTCCATTCGGAGCCAGAATTTTCTATATTTGTAATAGACCAAAGACCACCGCTTACTCCTGCAGCCCAAACTTTCTTATTTGAATTATAATTACTATCTAGCATAAGCGCTCTTGTTCTACCAGCTTGTTTGCTTGGACCACGCTCAACCCAATTAATTTCACTTAGTCGATTAGCATATGTTAAGCTATTTAATTTTGCATCTTTGACTTTTATAGCTTCCATTATTCTCTCAGAAGGGACCGTATTTGAGCTAGGGTCTCTTGTCATTAAAAAGTCATGATAGTTTTTTAAATCAGGTCTTAATCTTTTAGGTAGGCTTTTTACGTAACCTTTAGAAAAAGATTTATCACTTAAATATTCCTTAAGATATGCCTCATTCTTTAATCTTTTATTTTCGTAATAAGTATTTTTTGCTGGTTGATAAACTATTAATCCAAGCAAAGTAAAAGCGACTATGTATTTAATTTTTCTCATAATTTTATTCTACGTATATATAAACGTTATCCTTACCATTAAATGTCATCTCAGCACCATTTGCATCAAGCATGTAGTTTCCTCCACCTGCTGCTCCAGCAGCATCATCACCCCAAGAAACACTGGTATCGGTAGAACCATCAACTGTAAAATTGACAGTAGCAATAACACCATCTCCATCTGAGCTAGGTTGATCGCTTGAAAGGGAAGATGTATAAATAATAACTCTACCAACTCCTGGGTTACTTGTAATTACAAGTAATGGGTCAGTGTTGCCTTTTAAAAAATCTCCTGCAGTAATATCACCTAATGTTAATAAGCTATTGTCATATCGAAGCGTTGCTTGTGCTGCAGCTAAGCCAGTTACTCCAACAACCTCTACATCAAAAGAGATCGTAGAGCCAGTTGTTGTTTCTATATATTTAGGATTTAATTTAAAGGCTGGAGTCTGTAGATCTTCAACAACTATATAAGATGATATAGTTTCAGAAGTTTCACCTCCGTCACCAGTAACAGAAAGCGAGACATCAAAACTACCTGAATTTTCATAAGTATGAGTTGGATTTTCTTCAGTGCTCGTATTACCGTCTCCAAAATCCCATAATGAAGAATTATAAAGTGTCGATTCATTTACAAAATTCACCCTGTGAGGAACAATACCAGTAGTTTCATCGGCTGTCGAAAATGAAACTGTAGGCGCTGTTGCCAATACAGTAATAAAATCTGTTTTAGTATTTGTATCTGTTCCACCAGGACCAGTTGCTGTCAAAGAGACTGAATAAGTTCCAGCATTACTATAAGTGTATGCAACAGTAGCTCCTGATGCATCTAAACTTCCATCATTATCAAAATCCCATTGATGGGCAGAAGTGTTTGTAGATGTAGATACAAAAGTTACAGTTAGTGGTGCATTACCTGTTGTAGGAGAAGCAGTAAATATAGCGACTGGAGGATCATTTGTTGGTCCAGTTCCGCCACCGGAGTCGTCTCCGCCACCGCCACCACCACCACCGCAGCCTATCATAATAATTAGAAAAAGTGGTAAAAGTTTTTTGAGCATTGGTTAATCTACATTAGAAATTGTTTTTCTTACAACTGAATATTTGTGATTTTAAAGATTTTTTTGAGAAATTTTAATATCGCGTATATCTAAATAATCTAGCAAAAAATCTGTACATACTGCATTTGAACCAACTTTTTCAGGAGGAAAAACACCTATATCATTAAACATATTATTTAAAAGCATATTAACTGTAGCCGTGGCAGTATACCCTGTTGTTCTTGCCATAGATGAGGTTTTAGTCTTCGTACAAAATTCATCATATAAGTGATAATGGATTTTTTTATCACCAAAAATATTAATGTCAAGAACAGTAAATTCAGGTTCATTTTTTCCCAACTTCCAATTCTTAAAAAGTTCTTCAGAAGTTTTATTAATATTATCTTTGTTAAACAATCCTTTATCTGACATATTTTGCATTAATTTCGTATGACCTGGAAATCTTAAAGTTTTTTCTTTCATATTTTTTATGTGGGGCATTGTTTCTAATAAAGATCTTAATCCGTCAGTGTTAAAGCCTTCAAGCTTACCAACGTCTTTTACATTAATTATCTCAAGATCAGAAAGTGCTGGCCTTACAATTACTTCACCATCAATCATCATTCTTGCTGGTCTTGTATACTCTTCTATAACATCAATTGGCGAAAAGGGTGCTTTATAAAAAAAAGGCGGCTTTGGATTTTTTGGTAATCCACCAACAATATAATCAAACGATTCTATTTTCATTTTTGTGTTCCAGAAACCTAATAGAAAATTTGGTATTCCAGGAGCAACGCCTGCGTCGACTACTGCTGAAACATTATTTTTTTGAGCTAGATTATTTAATTCAAGAGTATTTTCAGGTGAAAAAGAAATATCAACAACATTTTTTTTACAATTGATAATTGTTTCTAATGCTTCAAAGCCTAAAAACCCTGGAACAGCAAGTAGTACTATATCTGCTTCCTTTATGAAATTACTCACAGCTTTTTTATCTCTTACGTCGAGCTTAAAAATATTGATATCACTGTTTATGCTCTTTATATCATCAAGTAGATTTTTATTATTATCAGCTAAGAAAACTTTATGATTTTTTGCAAGGTCCAGAGCCATTGCTTTTCCTACAAGCCCAGCTCCGATTTGGAAAATTTTTTTCATGAAAAGTTGCGGGATAGACGGGACTCGAACCCGCGACCTCCGGCTTGACAGGCCGGCGTTCTAACCAACTGAACTACTACCCCAAATTATTTTTTTAATAAAGCTAATGGGATGATTACCAAATATCCCAACAATAATAGTAGAGGAGAGATAACTAAGCTTTGAAAGCTATTAACATCTCCTGTATACATTATCAA
>CACNXV010000026.1 GCA_902624575.1 uncultured Fidelibacterota bacterium | reverse complement strand
AAATCCATCGGAGGATAGTGGTCAAAAATCGCAAATGGTATCAAAAGAATATTTTGAATCAATTTTTTTTGAGGACGACACTATAAAATTTCTTAAAGAAAATTTAGAATATAACAGAATCTATCCAGCTGGTTCTCTCTTTACGGATCCAAAATTTAAATATCACGGAATTGAATCAGTTGGTGGTTATCATCCAGCTAAATTTAGCCACTATGCTCGTCTTATGAGTAATACCAATAATCTCCTTTCTATACCAGTACTTCAATTTTTAAACGTAAAATATTTTATAAGTCCTTCTGAAATTAATCACCCCAAGCTCAAATTTGTTAAAAGCTCAAACTTTAATTCAATTAATGGCGAAAGAATAATTTTTATTTATGAATTGGAAGGTTTTACAAATAAGGCATGGTTTGTAAGAAATATTTTACCAGAAGATAAAAACCTTTTCTCATATTTAAATGCTGACGCTTTTGATCCTAATAGAGTTGCAATAGTTGAAAATTTAAATGAAAAAAAATATGCAGTTGGAAAAGTAATCAACTTAAATCGCCAAATTCACATGATTGAAATTGAGGTTGATGTTAAAAGTGAAGGATTTCTCGTTTTAAGTGAAATAAACTATCCAGACAGATGGAAGGCATATGTTGATGGAAAAGAATATAAAGTTTATCAAGTAAATAGTGTTTTAAGAGGGATTGAATTAAAAAAAGGTGATAAATCAATTATTTTTGAATACGACGATTCATATTTTAACAGCTTATATAATTTTTCAAAAATTCTAACTTTATCATTATTAATTTTACTTTTCATTCCTCATCTTATGGTCTTGTTAAACAGGAAGAACTAAACTAATTTTTGTCATGGTAAATAAAATAGTATTTTTTCAGCAACAGGAGGCTTCTTTTTTTGATATTTTTTTAAGTCAACTACCAATCTTTTTAATCTTTCTTGTATTGTATTACTTCTTTTTAAGACCTAATTCAAAAAAACAAGAGTCTATAAAAAGTATGCAGTCAAATTTATCCAAAGGCGATAAAGTTATTACTATTGGTGGTATTCATGGAAAAGTGACTGGAGTAAGAAGCGAAAAAGTAATAATAAGAGTTTCAAGCGATAGTGAGCTGACTGTAGATAAAACAGCAATTGCTAAATTATTGAAATCTGACAATTAAAACATGGCAGTCAAAAAAGTAGTTAAATTCGGACACCCAGCTCTAAGGACCATTTCTGATAACATCAAAGATTTTTCAAATATAAATCAATTAATAACAGATTTATTTGACACAATGTATGAGTTTGATGGCATTGGTTTAGCAGCAAACCAAATTGCAATTACAAAAAGAATCTTTGTAGTGGATATTTCACATACAGACGAGTGTGATTCTCCTCTTGTATTTATTAATGGAGAAATTGAAAAAGGAGATGGCTCTGTAGTAGATTCTGAAGGATGTCTCTCACTTCCTGATATTAGAATTAATGTTGAAAGATTTAATACAGTAGAATATACCTATCTTGATGAAAATCTTGATCAGCATACCAAAAAGTTTAGTGGGTTATTGTCAACAGTTATTCAGCATGAGAATGATCACTTAAATGGTAAAATTATTACTGATTATGCAACTCCAGCTGACTTATTAAAGTATGACAAAGCTTTAAAGCAAATGAAATCAGAAAATGAAAGATAAAGAAATAAAAATCATCTTTTTTGGCAATACCGAATTTTCAAATGCAGTTCTTGAGGAATGTAATAGAAATTTTGAAGTACAATTCGTTGTTACTAATCCCTCAAAAAAGATGGGAAGAGGACAAAAGCTAAGTAAAACACCAGTAATGGAATTTTCAAATAAAAATTCAATAAAAGTTGTTGAATGTGATGATTTAAAAGATCAAAAATTTCAAAAAAAATTGGCAGATGCAAATGTAGATTTATTTATTGTTGTTGCATACAAGATACTTCCTAAAAAGATGATAAATATTCCAAAATTAGGATGTATAAATCTTCATTCATCAATGTTGCCAAAATATAGAGGTGCTGCTCCCATACAACATGCGATTTTAAATCTAGACAAAGAAACAGGAGTCACAACTTTTTTAATAGAGCCAAAAGTAGATACAGGTAAAATAATTGAGCAGGAAAAAGTGGATATATCAAATGAAGATAATTATGGAACACTTTCAAAGAAGCTTAGTAGCGCAGGATCCAAATTAATGATTTCTTCAATTAAAAAAGTTGTAGATAACAAAACTGACTTTATTATCCAAAATGAAAATGATGTAACTCTAGCTCCAAAAATTCAAAAAAAAGACTTAAAAATTTTTTGGGATGATGACGCATCATTAATCGATGCAAAGATAAGGGCATTTTCTCCTTTTCCTGGAGCATTTTCTACAATTAATAGCAAGAGAATTAAGATTTTCAAATCCGAAGTTATTAATTCAAATAGTAATTTGCTGCCGGGCAGCATAATCAACATAGAAAAGGATTTTTTTGATATTATGTGTTCAGGGAATTCATTAAGAATTTTTGAAGTCCAAATTGAGGGAAAAAGAAGAATGAAATCTAATCAATTCATTAATGGCTTTCACAAACTTGAAAAAAGTATTTTTGGCCAATGAACTTCATCAAGAACATATTTATTTTTTTAACTACTGGATTAATTGTATTAGCGATTTTTAATTTTATTTTTATGCCTCTATACATTAATCAAAGAAACGTAATTGTAATTCCAGATTTGGAAGGCTTGACAATAAAAGAAGCTGAAGATATATCAAAATCTGAAGGAATAGAAATTGTTGTAGCAGACACAATTTTTACTAATGATTTAAATCCAAATATTATTTTAGAACAATTTCCTACCTCTGGTAAAAGTGTAAAGGTTGGAAGATCAATTAAAGTAAAAGTTACTCAGTTTAATCAAAAAATTTTAGTTCCTTCACTTATTGGAAAAACACTGAGAGCTGCTGAAATAACTCTTGATCAAAATGGTATTGAATTAGATTCTATTTACTATTCTTTTAATTCAAAATTTCCAAAGGGTATAGTATCTTGGCAAAGTCCAGCAGAAAATGATAGTATTCGTAAAGGTTTTGGAGTTAGAGTTGAAGTAAGTAATGGATTAGCACCAAATGATTTGATAGAAGTTCCAAATTTAAGAGGAATTTTTCTAAGTGAAGCTTTAAAGATTATTAAAGAAAAAGGTTTCAAAGAAGGTAAAATAAAGTATTTAGAAAATGGTAATTTTTTATCAAATACAATTATTAATCAAAATCCGGAAGATGGAA
>CACNXV010000025.1 GCA_902624575.1 uncultured Fidelibacterota bacterium | reverse complement strand
AATCTTTCAAGATTTGATTTTCTGCCAATTATTGTTGGAATAGCTAGATAGTCTTCGAAGAGTGATTTATATATATCAACAATTTTTAAAGTTTCTTCCATAGCTTCTTCTTTTGTAGCGTGAGCTGTATGGCCCTCTTGCCAGAGAAACTCTGATGTTCTCAGAAAAAGTCTTGTTCTCATTTCCCATCTTACAACATTGGCCCATTGGTTGATTTTAAGGGGTAAATCTCTATAAGATGTAATCCACTTTTTGAACATATGCCAAATAATAGTTTCAGAAGTTGGTCTTACAATAATTTCTTCCTCAAGCTTTGAGTCAGGATCAACAGTCAGGCTACCTTCATTCGAAACAAGCTTTGAATGAGTAACAACTGCACATTCTTTAGCAAAGCCTTCTACATGCTTGGCCTCTTTTTCTAGAAAACTTTTTGGAATGAATAATGGGAAATATGCATTTTCATGTCCACTATCTTCAATCATCCTGTTTAGAATTTTTTTGATATTTGACCAAAGAGCAAAGCCATAGGGTTTGACGACCATCGTTCCTTTTACAGGACCATAGTCAGCTAAATCATTTTCAAGTATCACATCTGTATACCATTTTGAAAAATTTTCACTTTGCTTTGTTATTTTAGCCATTTAGTTAACCTTTAATATATTGTAAAGTAGAGTTAATTTATAGAAAATCCAATACAATGAAAAAAGCTATATTCTCAACTGAAATTTCTATGCTAAGAAGCACAATGCAGCGCTTATTAAGAAGAAAAGCAGATACCAACCTTACAAAGATTTTACGAAAAACTCACCAAGCGGATGTTGCGCTCATTATGAGAGGGCTTAATCAGTTCGATCAAACCAAAATATTCACTTTATGTCCTACAGCAAAACATAAAGCACGTCTTCTTGAAGAATTAGATGATGCTATTATTGAAAGTGTTTTGAAATTTGAATCTGCAAAGAATATTTCTAAAATTTTCCGTTATTTAGATACAAACGATCAGGCTCTTATTGCCAATATGTTCGATCTTAATAAACAAAAAGATGTTTTGAGCATAATTGAAGAGGAAGATCTTGAAGAGGTTGAAGAAATAATGTCCTACCCTGATGACAGTGCTGGTAGTATTATGACAAAGGAAACATTTACGCTTAATCAGAGCGCAACTGTTAAAGAAAGCATTAAGAAATTGCAATCCTTTCCTGAAAACGATAAGATTTTTTACCTTTATGTTCTTGATAATAAAGAAAAACTTGTCGGCGTTGTTTCTTTAAGAACTCTTGTAACCTCTAAGAATAGCAAAAAATTAAAGGACATTATGATAAAAGAGATACAAGCAGCTACAACTCAAACGGACCAAGAAGAAGTTGCAAAAAAGGTAGCTCAATATAATTACTTGGCTCTTCCTATCGTAAACCGCCAAAATAAGTTTTTAGGAATTGTAACGATTGATGACGTAGTCGATATCATAAGAGAAGAGGCATCCGAAGACTTTCTACAAATGGCTGGAGTTGGTAAGGATCGTGAAATTTTACTTAAAACACCTCTTGAAAATGCTCAGTCTCGTGCTCCATGGATATTAGCTAGTCTAGTTGGTGGTATTTGTGCTGCTACCATTATTAGTTACTTTAATGTACTCTTAGAACAGATAATTATACTTGCCGCCTTCATTCCTGTAATCATTGGTATTGGAGGTAATATAGGCACACAATCATCAACAATTATCGTCAGAGGACTAGCGACCGGCCGTGTAGATGTAACCAATACTTTTCCACTTATTTTTAAAGAAATAATTGTTGGTGCAATCTTAGGTGCATTATATGGCTCTGTTGTTGGAGTAGCATCTGCATATATCACAAAATCTTCACTTCCTGACTTAGGGCTCGTTATTGCTTTAAGTATTTTTTGTTCTATGACAATTGCAGCTGCTGTCGGTGCAAGCGTACCTATCGTATTACAAAAATTGAAGTTTGATCCAGCAATATCAACAGGGCCTTTTGTAACAACTGCAATCGACATTATTGGTGTTGCACTTTATTTTTTTATAGCGTCAACAATACTATTAAATTGAAGCTTTTATTACTAACTGTTGTTTTGTTTTCTTCCATCTTCGCTCAAGGGAAAATTGAAAGAAGAGTTTCAATTGGAATGGGTGAAAAAAATCTTTTTTCTTCTTTTTTAAGCCAGTCAATAACAATACAAATTGATGATGACGAAATTGAGGTATCTTCAAATGGTTTTAGCTCCAACCTGCTAGGAGAAGATATTAAATATGAAAATCAAATCTTTATTAATGAAAATATATTTTATCAAATACTCAAAAATAAGGATTTTGATTTTAAAGAAGACGTTTGGCTTGATGATTTTTACTTGTTAGACAAACAGCAGGTAAAAGTAAGATTTTTGTTTTATGAAAAACCAGAAGACAGCGATCAGATAAAACTATATAGATTTGATGTAGTTTCAATTGATAGTATCGAAAAAGAAAATATAATAAATGATGTTATTTTAAACAGCGATGTGATGAAAATTTGGTATGATTATAAAGAAAAGTCACTTAAAAAAATTAGCCTTACATTTAAAGGTATTAACTATCTAATTGATTTTAATGATGAATAATAAAAATATAGTGTTAGCCTTATCTTTCATTCTTGCATCTTGTGCTGCTCCAACAAGCAGCCTTGAAAACAATCAAACCAACAAAAGTGGTTATATTTTTTATATTGATGAAAACACTTATCTTCATCAATCAGAAATCGATAATAAAATTATTTTGCCCACAGAAGAATATGGCGTACCTAACTATACAAATTTATTACCAAATGCTCCACGCGAGTATCGTAATGGTTTACATGAAGGCATTGATTTTTCATCTCCATTAAACTATCCCATAAAAGCAGTTTATGATGGTATTGTCATTAGAAGCAATAATATGCATGAAGATGTTGATATAGATACTTATAATGAAATTTTAATGACAACAGAAAAGCTCAAAAAAACTCCTGAAGATATTTATAATTTCATTTTATTAGGGAAATCAGTTGTCATTGATCACGGTTATAGTATTACAAAAAAATTTAGATCTATAACAGTATATGCTCACCTGTCTTCAATACCTGAAGATGTTAAGCCTGGTAAAAAAGTTAAAATGGGTGACATTATTGGCTTTTCAGGAAATACCGGCACATCCAGTGGGGCACTAAGAAACGAAAAAGGCGCACACCTTCATTGGGAAATACATTTCGATGACAGTAAAGGAAGATATTTTCTTGGGCAAAATATTCCAAAAGAAAAGTTATA
>CACNXV010000024.1 GCA_902624575.1 uncultured Fidelibacterota bacterium | reverse complement strand
TTAATTTAGACAGCCTCGACAAGCTGAGTGGCATATTAGATGATATACAAAACAATATGTTTGAAAATGCGAAAAATTTCATGAATGATAATTTATTTGAGAGTAACTCCTTTGAAGATTTTCAAGAAAAACTCTCCAAGGGTAATTGTTTTATAAAAGCATATTGGGATGGCAGTGATGAAACCGAACTACAAATCAAAGAGAAAACAAAAGCCACGATTCGATGTATTTTAGAAGATGTAAATGATTCTTCAAAGCACTGTATTTTTTCAAAAAATGCTGCAAAACATTTAGTTGTTTTTGCTAAAGCATATTAAAAATGAAAAAACCCATAACTTATATTTCGTTATTCATAGTCATATACCTTCTTTTTTGGCCCGTTTCAATTAACCCTGTTGTTTGGAAAGCAGATAGTCCACCGGAATTAAAAGGACGATACAAAAAGAACACTATTTTAAAAAATATCAAAGTCCATTGGGAGAACGATGGTCATAAAGGTCCTGAAGATGTTGTTTTTGACGGCAACAAGGTTTATGCGGGTTATGATGATGGCACAATAATGAGTTCATCTGGAGAATTTTATAATACTAATGGAAGGCCTTTAGGAATGTCTTTTGATCAAGAGGGTAATTTAGTCGTTGCTGATGCAAAAAAAGGTTTAATCTTAATTGATCCACAGGGTATTGGTAAGGTGCTATCCTCAAAATCAGATACAGATAACATTCCACTTGGCTTCACTGATGATTTAGATATTGCGGACGATGGTAAAATCTATTTCTCTGACGCTTCATATAAGTATGGATATGGCAACGAGATAAAAGACCTAATGGAGCACACTCCTAATGGAAGACTGCTAGTCTATGATCCTGTTACTGAAAAAACCTCTACCCTTTTAAATGACTTATTTTTTGCGAATGGAGTAGCTGTTAGCCCTGATAACACATATCTACTTATAACAGAAACTTTTATTTACAGAGTAAAAAAATACTGGTTAAAAGGGGAAAAAAAAGGCACAACAGAGATTATAATTGACAATCTACCTGGACTTCCTGACAATATTTCATCTAACGGGAATGATATTTTTTGGCTTGCGCTATTTACAACAAGAAATCAATTTATTGAGAATACATCAGACAAACCCCTTTTGAGAAAAATTGCTTTAAGACTCCCAGCTTTCTTACAGCCTAAACCAAAGCATTATTCATTTGTTTTAGGCATAACTGGCGAAGGTGAAGTTATTTATAACTATCAGGATGACTCCAAGGATTCTTATGCCCCAATAACTAGCGTAAATCAATATGGGAATGAACTATATTTTGGAAGTCTTTCACATGATGGGTGGGGGAAAATGATGGTACCTGAATGAAAATATCAACACAAGCCTTTGTTTTAAAAACAAGCATTTTTAAAGAATCAAGTTTAATTGTCAGGCTTTTTACTAGAGAAAAAGGTAAATCAAACTATATTATTAAAGCTGCAATGAGGCAAAAATCACCAAGTAAGGCAGTATACCAACAGTTAAATGAAATAAAAATAGACTATTCACACTACCCCAAAAGACAGATTCACCCAATATATAGTTCAAAAATTATTAATGATTGGAGCATGATATGTAATGACCTTAAGAAAACTGTTTTATGTACGGCAATGTTCGAAATTATTGATAAAACTTTCGATGAAAATATACCTGATAAAAACACCTATGATGTTTTAGTTGCAGTCATGACGTATTTCAACAATAATACCAAAAACTTAAATAACGCATTCTATTATTTTTTAATTCATTTTTTGAAGAACAGCGGTTACGATATTATTAACGCAAAAGAACACCCTATTGTTAAAAAATATATGCAAGGTAATCCTCAAATTTTAGATGATCTTAACATGATTTTTAAATCGAAGTTTGTTTTTTCAAGGGAGCAAAAGCTCGACTTGAAGTATGATAAGAGAAATATGTCAAAATTTATTTCGGAGATAGTAAATTACCATTTTTCCGACGTTAAATCTTTTTCAGTAGCTAAAGATATATTCAAATAGATTTATTCTTCAATGACTTTAAAAACGCGTTCACCCGGCTTAACCATCTTAAATTTTTCTCTAGCAATTTTTTCTATATATTTTTCATCAAACTGTAGTTTTTCTTCTTCTTTCTCAAGAAGTGCAATTTGATTTCTTAACTGATTTATCTCATTTTGAATTTTTAATTTATCATTTTTTAAATTCCATAGACTAATGAGACCTCTATCACTAAAAAGGACAAGTATTATACATCCTGATATAATGACGACCATTAAAATATTTGTAAGACTTAAAAGATGCTTCATATTATTTCAATAAAAAATCAAAATCTTTCCCAAAATTTGGATTTCCAATTTCTTCTTCAATTTTTAATAACCTATTATATTTAGCAGTTCTATCTGACCTGCAAACAGAGCCTGTTTTAATTTGTGCCCCGCCCATTGCAACCGCTAAGTCTGCTATGAATGTATCCTCAGTTTCTCCGGATCTATGAGAAATGATAAAGTTATATCCATTCTCTTTTGCAATGTTTATGGATTCTATTGTTTCAGAAACTGTACCAATCTGATTTAGCTTAATTAATATAGAGTTGATTGCATTTTCTTTAACAGCCCTTCTCAATTTATGAGGGTTTGTAACAGTTAAATCATCACCTACGATTTGTATTTTTGAACCTAAAGAATCATTTAGTTGGGACCAACCTTTCCAATCATTTTCATCAAGTCCATCCTCAATTGAAACAATTGGGTATTGGTTAATGAGATTTTCATAGAACTTAATCATTCCATCTACATCGAGCGTATTCCCATCCACGCGTAAATTATATTTGCCATCAACATAAAAACTTGATGCGGCCACATCAAGAGCTAAGGATATTTCTGATCCAACTTTATAACCTGATTTTTCAATAGAATCTAAAAGGAGCTCGACAGCCTGATCATTTGACTTTAGCTCAGGGGCAAAACCACCCTCATCTCCAACAGTAGTACCTAACCCCTTTTGTTTTAAAACAGATTTAAGCTTATGAAATATTTCAGAACCCATTCTTAAAGACTCAGAAAAATTGGTTGCACCATGAGGGAAAAGCATTATTTCCTGTAAATCCGATCCTTTATCTGCATGCATACCGCCATTTAATACATTAATCATTGGAATAGGCAGTACATTAGAATCTCCTAAATAATTATAAAGGGGTTTCTTTAAAAACTTAGAAGAAAGATCAGAGCATGCCATAGAGACGCCCAAAGTTGCATTTGCCCCATAATTGCTTTTATTGCTTGTACCATCACTTTCAATAATCATATTGTCAATTTTACTTTGTTTGCTTGCATCTTGTCCAATCAACAAAGAAGAGAGATTATTGTTTACGTTATAAATAGC
>CACNXV010000023.1 GCA_902624575.1 uncultured Fidelibacterota bacterium | reverse complement strand
AAGCCTGACAAAAGTCATGACATAGAAGTTTTGCCTGTCATTGATCAATCAAAAACAGATTTTCAAAAAACGCTTGATTGGTGTGTTGAAAACAAAATAAATAAATTATCAATCTTTGCTTTTTCTGGTAAAAGTGAAGATCATTCTTTAGGAAATTTATTCATTTTAAATGAATTCAGTGATGTAATTGACTGGCAAGCCTTTAGCGATTATACCATTATAACACCTTGCTTGGGTAAAAAAAGATTTAATTCTTTTAAGGAGCAAAAAGTAAGCTTATTTACTTTTGAAAAAGAATCGATTATAAATTCACAAAATCTTGAATATAAACTTGATAGTTTCAGATTAAAACCATCTGCAAGAGCAGTTCGAAATATATCAAAAAGTGACAATTTTACAATAGAATGCAAATCAAAATTAATTGTTTTCCAAAGTATTATAAACTAGCTAATGTCGCTAAACTATTTGCTTCCGCTCTTTTAATAAATTCTTCTTGAGCTAGCTCTGAATTTTCTTTTTTTCCTGACCAAGCGGTTAAAGCAGGCTGTTGCAATGCCCTTCCATAAGAAAAAGTTAAATTCCAATCGGTTTCATATTTATTCATCTCATTAAGATGAAGTGTTGCAAGCTCATTTGATTGACCGCCAGAAAGGAAAGCAACCCCTGGAACTTCGGATGGTACATTTGCAGACAAACAATTAATTGTTTTTTCTGCTACCTCTTCAATTTCGGCTTGATAAGAACAATCATACCCTGACAAAACCATATTTGGCTTCAGCACAATTCCTTGCAAACTAACATTATGTTTTTGAAGCTTATCAAATACAGCATTCAAGGCTTTTGAGGTCGCATCAAAAGATTGATCAATAGTATGGCTACCATCCATCAGAACTTCAGGTTCAACAATAGGTACTAAGTTTGACTGCTGACAGGCTAAAGCATATTTTGCTAATGAATTTGCATTGGCTTCAATGCAGTCCGCTGATGGAAGATTTTCGCCAATATTTATTACAGCTCGCCATTTTGCAAATCTTGCACCATGAGAATAGTAATTATTTAATCTTTCAGATAAACCATCTAACCCTTTTGTTAATTTTTCTCCATCTGCAAAATCTTCAAGACCTTGATCAACTTTAATACCAGGTAAAATTCCTAAATTTGAAAGATATTCAGGAAACTTTTGTTTAGTTTTTAATTCGCTTTGATGAAATGTCTCATCAAAAAGTATGACACCACTTATGAACTTTTCAATACCTTTGGAAGTAAGGAGAAGATTTCGATAATAATTTCTGGAATATGCAGTCGATTCAGTGGATATACTCTCAAATCTTTTTGTACAGGTTGGTGTACTCTCATCAGCTGCTAAAATACCTTTACCTTTTTCAACCATTCTATGCGCTACAGCATGTAGTTCAGACATTTTTTTCTCCATTTATATATTCATTAGTTATTATTAAATCTTTGTTAGAATCCCCAAAAATAATTTTCGAAGTAACGATGGCTTTTTCACCTTCAAATATAACTCCAGGAATCCATCCTGAGCAAACACCGCTTGCAACAAAAAATGTATCTTCAGAATTACAGAGCTCATCTGCCGTCCAAACTTTATTTATGTTATCACCAAGCATTTCAAAGGCTCTGATTTTAAAATTTTCATCTTTAAAGAAAAGCTTTCCTTCAAAAAAACCACCTAGAGCCTTTACAGCAGCAGCAGTAATTACTCCTTCCGGAGCGGCTCCAATCCCATATAATAAGTCAACTTTTCCTTCAGCAGCTTTTAACCCTGCTGAAACGTCACCATCGCCAATTAATATCGGTTCAACACCTTCCATTCTCATATCATTAATTAACTGCTTATGTCTATTTCGATCCATAACAATTACTTTTAAATCTGATATATTTTTTTTTAAAACCTTGGCCGTTTCTTCTAAATTGAATTTCACAGATTTTTCTAAGCCAATTTTTCCAAGAAGTGAACTCGAACCACACAACTTATTCATATAAGTATCAGGAGCGTGTAAAAGCGATCCTCTTTGAGATGCTGCTAATACTGCCAACGCATCAGGTAAATCTTTTGCACAATGATTTGTACATTCTAATGGATCAACAGCGATATCTATTTTTAAATTGCTTGATTGATTACCCAATTCTTCCCCGATAAACAGCATTGGAGCATCATCTCTTTCACCTTCACCAATTACAACTCTCGTAAGTATTTTTGAGTTTTTCAAAACAGATCTCATTGCATCTGTTGCAGCTTTGTCAGCTGCTACTCCATCTCCATTCCCTCTAAGCTTTGCTGCGGCAATTGCAGCTTTTTCAGTTGCCTCAAGATAAATCTGATAATTATCAGTTACTTTGCTCATTTTAAGGAATCTAACAGATTAAACATTGACTCTAATCCCTCTTTTGTACTAAATCCATTAAATCTATCAATTATAATACCATCTTTATCAAGTACATACATATAGCAGTCGCCTCTTTGTGAAATTCCTAATGATTTATAATAATTTCTTAGTGGACCATAATATGTAACAGTATAGTCATGCAAAGGTTTTGGAACTCCACCTCTCATACCACCATCAATCCAATTTCTTGCCATTGTCCATTGCCCACCAAGCATTGGTATTTCATAATATTGTATATCTTTATTTATTCCATATCTTGGAAAAAATTCATCAGCCCAAGAATTAATACAGAGTTGAGCTTTTTGCTTGAAAGCAACTGCTAGTACAGAAGGCTTTCCCATTAAGACATCTGGAAATTTTACATTATTGCCGGATAATGAAATACCTTCAATAGTGGGAAACTTTTTATTTAAATAATCATCATTTGCACTCAATACATTGAAAAAAATTGAGGCAACCAAAAGTGTTTTAATCATTTTTACTCTCTTTCAATTTGTATGGTAAATATAATAGGTAAAAAACAAACATAACTAGTGGGAAAAGTGGAAAGATATGAAATGGTGGTTTGGGAAAAAAAGATAATAAAGATTCTCCAGCAGGAGCTTTCATTAAATACCACAAATTAGCTTCATAACCAGGATCTCCGCCGATAAGAACATTTAATAAATACATTACAGGTAAAATCATTAAAGAATATTTAAGAGCATTTTTAAATGATGAAAAAGTAATATTCTGCTTAATAACAAATGTAATATAAATAAGTGCAAAGAATAATAATCCGTGCCCTGAAAATAAAGTAATAAAGTCTAAATCTGGAAAAGTGAGTTCAATATCAGGAGTTAAAAGGGCCATTGTTCCCCCACCAAAGCCCCAAAAGTACGCAAAATCAAATAGCTTTTGATTCCTGGTTAATAAGAATAATCCAGTAGCATATGATGATATATGACAAGCATGTAATGGAACGGTGTTTGTCCATCTATAATCACCCTCACCTAAGGCAATTAAATAAAAAGGTTTAACTAGCTCGTTTATAATCAAAATAAAAGCTAAGAATTTTTCAAAGGACAAAAAATTT
>CACNXV010000022.1 GCA_902624575.1 uncultured Fidelibacterota bacterium | reverse complement strand
CTTTTGAGAAATAATTTTTTTAACAAAAAATTCTTCAAATGGTATCGATTGGTGAGATATGACATTATGAAACAAAAAATAAATCTTTTTAGATGATATTCTCTTTATGATAAAATTATACATTGGTGCAAAAAATGGGTGCCAATAAGAAATTATAATGACGTCAGGCGATTGATTTTTTAAAAACATAATACACTTTATCCAACTAAAGAAATTAATTGGATTAAGAATTCTTTTTGATTCATCGAAGTTTTTTTGATTTATAACTTGGGATTTTCCTGGAAAAAGAATTGATGGATATAAGCTTTTAAAATTAACGACTTGAACATTGTTATTTAATTTAAGTTGTTTAACAATACTTTTGTGAAAATCAGAAATTCCTCCTCTGAAAGGAGGATATGGCCCAATAGTTACTATCTTTAATTTTTTAACCAATTATTTCTTTAATATAGTTTTTAGCTTTTTGATTCCTATTAACAATAATTTCACCAATCAAACCAAAAGTAAATAATTGAAGTCCTGTAATTATTAGAAGTGAGCCAAAAATAATTAATGCAATATGCTGTTGGAAAGAATGCCCTAAATTATATTTGAGGTACAATACATAAATTTCACTTAAAAAACCAAAGAGGATTGACGTAAAACCTAGTCCTCCAAAAAAATGTAAAGGTCTATCCATATATTTACCCAAAAATAAAATTGTTAAAAAATCAAAAAAACCATCTTTGTATCTTTCTGGACCATATTTTGAAATTCCATATTTTCTTTCTCTGTGCTCAACAGCAACTTCCGTTACATTGTAATTTTTTTGGTGAGCAAGTAAAGGAATATATCTATGTCTTCCGCCATATAAATTAAGAGAGGTTGCTACCTCTTTCTTTATAACTTTTATGCCTGTATTAGAATCATTTATTTTTAATCCACTAAAAAGTTTTACAAAAAAATTGAAAATCTTTGAAGCAAATCTCTTCTCAAATGAATCTTTTCGATTTTCTTTCCAACCCGTTACGACATCAAATCCTTTTTCAATTTCTAATATTAATTTTTTCAATTCTGCTGGATTGTCTTGTAAATCGGAATCTAATGTAGCAATCAAATCACCATTTGAAACTTCAATACCAGCTTGTAAGGCAGTAGATTTACCATAATTTCGGAAGAGATTTACCAGCTTCAATAAATCATACCTTTTAATGCAATCTTCAAGCTTTTTTTGCGAAGAATCAGTTGATCCATCATTCACAAAAATGATTTCAATTGAATTATCATTACCAAAAACATTATTTAACTCTGAAACCATGTCATTGATTGAACTCTCTTCATTAAAAACTGGTATCACTATTGATAGCTTTTTCATCTTTTAAAATTCCTGCGATTAAACTTTATGGAATATACTTGTTTGCTGTCATTCAATGAAAATACTATTTCGTCGATAAAATTTCCACTTTCATTTGATTTAAGCTTTGATGATACACTATATGTATTCTCTAAATCAATTTTTATTTTTTGTAGAATGCTTGGATCTCCCCATAAAATATTTTTGTAAAATTGTGTACTTAATTGATCTGAGATGGGAAAAAAGTTCTGAAATTCATTAATATCAATTTCTTGACTACTCCTCAAATCAATATATGAAATTATGTCTCTTTCAATATCTATCA
The DNA here is from genome assembly GCA_902624575.1 of uncultured Fidelibacterota bacterium. Classification (GTDB taxonomy): domain Bacteria; phylum Fidelibacterota; class Marinisomatia; order Marinisomatales; family Marinisomataceae; genus Marinisoma. Next base: position 2,055 of record CACNXV010000022.1, on the reverse strand, counting down.
TATATTTTCTTCTTCCTAAGAAATCTTTGAAGACAATATATGATGATTGCCCTTTTGATTCGAAAATAAAGGGAGACGAAAAATTTGCTTTGCCATTTCCGTTTAATACTCCAGTACCAATTACTCTACTATATTTTAGTTCCAGTTTTTCAATTTTTACATTCTTGTTAGTATCAATAACTGTAAAGGATGAATTCGAAGCGCAACCACTTAGAAATAATAAAAAAATAAAAGAGGCTTTACTGATTCTCATATTTTTCAATCTTCGAAATTAGTGTTTTATTATCTGGTTCAATTAAGAGTGCTTTATTATAAAAAATTAAAGCTTCGTTTACATCTTCAAGCTTAATCAAAATATCACCATAATGTTCAAGAATTACTGCACTTGATTCGTCGATTAGAATTGCCTTAGCAATAAAATCTTTGGCAATACTATAATTGCCTAATTTATAATGTATCCATCCAATTGTATCCAAATATGCTGATGTATTTGGACTTATTTCAATTGCTTTTTCCGCCAAAGTTAATGCATAGTCAATTTCTTCACCTCTTTCAACTAAACTGTAAGCATAATTATTGTATGCTTGTGCGTCATTTTCATTTAACGAAATTAATTTAACATACAAATCATCTGAATTTTTCCACATTCCTAAATTGTCATAAGTCATTGCTAATCCATGCATAGTAGCTATAGATGTATCATCTAAACTAAGAGAAATCATGTAATATTTTTCTGCATTTAAATAATCATTAAGGGAATAACTTGTAAGACCAAGGAAATAATTTATTTCAAAATCTTCAGGATATAATGTTAATGCTATATTTAACTCATCTATTGCTTCCTCATATTTTTGCATTGAAATTAGAGAGATGGCAGAATTAATATATCCTTCTTTGTCATTTGGATAAAATTTTGAATGCTTCCTTGATATTTCTAAAGATAAATCGTTTCTACCTACTTCCCTGTAAACTAACGACAAATAGTATAAAGAAAATCTATCATCTTCTCTCTCTTCAAGAGCTTTTCTTAAAAAATTCTCTGCATCTGAAAACTGACGATTTTTGATAAATTCCAATGCCATCTGGTTATAAAGATTGTTATAAAATGGGTTCGCTTTAATTTGTTCATTTTGAATTAATTCTTTTAGCTCATTCAAGATGTTAGAGCCTTGAATTGTTTCGATATATCCTCGTAAGTATTCAGAATTTGATGGATCAGCTAATAATAATTTTTTAAATAGCTTTGATGCATCGCGATGCTTATTGTCATAGGCTAGCTGTGCTGCCACTTCAAGAGCTAGAATTAAGCTATTATCCTTATTATAAGCCTCGTCGTAATAAACTAATGCACCATCTATATCATTTAACTTTGCTTTAAGATCTCCAATTATAAATAATACATCTGCATTATCTGGACTAGTTTCAATAATACTTTCAAAAACCATCATAGATTCACTATACCTATTAAGCGCTATATACTTTTTACCTAATGAAATTTTATAATCAATAGCTTTTTGGTCTAGACTAATAGCTTTTTTTGCAAAAAATATACTTTTATCATATTTTTGTATCATCCAATATGCTTCAGACATTGAAAAATAAACTTCTGCTGAGTTTGAACCCTTTTCAATTGATTCTTGAAATTCTAAAATTGCACGGGCATAATCACCTTGCTCCAAAAAAAGCATACCATCCATGAAATATTGTATACCATTATCTTGAGAGAACGAATCAATTGTATTCTCATCAATTTTTTTGGGCTCTTGAGAGTTTACATCAAATTGTTGTTCAGCTCTTGGCAAATTTGAAGAACAGGATACTGTGAATAATATAATACTTATATAGATATTTACATTTTTCATATAATGCAAATTACATCTGCGAAAGGATATTTACAATTCTATGAATTTAATCTTTATCAGTAACGAAAGAACCATTTACATTGTTAAGAATATCAATATCGTTTATTTCATTTAATTCTTCGTCACTTTTTTCACTCTCAATTTTTTTGTCAATTATCTGATCATCAGCTACAGAGTATGATGAGAAACTAGG
>CACNXV010000021.1 GCA_902624575.1 uncultured Fidelibacterota bacterium | reverse complement strand
CTTTGATACAATATATGCAGAGGGCCAAAGAAGGTATGTGGAATCTTTGTCTGCATATGCTCGCCAGTTTCTTGATTTAATGGAAAAACCTGATGTTGATACAATTGAGGGATTGTCACCTGCTATCTCAATTGAACAAAAAACAGGTTCAAGAAATCCAAGATCAACTGTCGGAACTATAACTGAAATACATGATTATTTAAGACTGCTTTTTGCTAGCATAGGACAACCGCACTGTTGGGAGTGCGCAAGAGAAATTAATAGACAGTCTCCAGAGCAAATAGTGAACCAGATATTAAAATCTCATGAAGGTGAAAATGCTTACATACTTTCACCGATAGTTCAGGGCAGAAAAGGAGAACATAAAAATATTTTTTCCGAAATAAAGAAAAAAGGATTCATTAGAGCAAGAGTGAATAATGAAATACTTTCAATAAGAAAAGCACCAGACCTAGAAAAAAATAAAAAGCATGATATAGATGTTTTGGTTGATAGGGTTCTTTTAAATAGCAAGACAAGATCTAGGCTATTAGAGTCAGTTGAGCTTGCTTTAAAAATGGGGAATGGCATATGTAAGGTTAATGTGAATAAGTCTGAAGATTTTCTTTTCAGTGAACACTTTGCTTGTGCATATCATCCTTATGTAATGATGACCGATTTAACACCAAGAATGTTTTCTTTTAATTCTCCATATGGAGCATGTCAACAATGTGATGGTTTAGGTTTTATTACTGAAATTGACCCAAATCTAGTGGTGCCCAATATTAAAAAATCATTAATTCAAGAAGCAATTAAACCGCTAGGTAGTCAACCTAAAGGTTTTCACGGAAGCAAGTTAAGAGCATTAGCAAGAGAATTCGAACTTTCGTTTTCAAAACCATGGAACAAGCTATCAAAAGATGTAAGAACAATTTTATTATATGGTTTAAGTGGAAAGAGGCTAGACATAAACATAAAAAATAAAAAGTGGTCAGGAACATATTCTGGAAAGTGGGAGGGAGTTATTCCAGAATTACAAAGAAGATACAAACAGACTCAGTCTTACGGTATTAGAAGATGGATAGAAAGCTTTATGAGCACAAGAACATGTGATGCCTGTGGGGGAAAAAGATTAAAAGATTCATCTTTGAACGTAAAAGTAAACTCCACAAACATCGGAGACTTATGTTCAAAAAATATTTCCGAAACATTAATTTTTTTTGAGAATCTTTCATTGTCTAAGAATCAAACGGAGATTGCCGGGGGTATATTAAAAGAAATTCAAAAAAGACTAAGCTTTCTGATAAACGTTGGACTAAACTACTTGACTTTGGAAAGAGCCTCCAGAACTCTATCAGGAGGTGAAGCTCAAAGAATTAGGCTTGCATCCCAGGTTGGCTCACAATTAACAGGCGTACTTTATGTATTAGATGAACCATCAATTGGTTTACACCCTAGAGATAACGATCGTCTTCTCAAAACCCTAAAATCTTTAAAAGAGATAGGTAATACAGTGATTGTTGTTGAGCACGACCTTGAAACCATTGAATCTGCAGATCAAATTATTGATATGGGACCAAAGGCTGGAGCGCTTGGTGGAGAAGTTGTCTTTTCAGGTACATTGCCTGAAATTTTAAAAAATAAAAAAAGCCTGACAGGAAAATATTTGTCAGGAGAAAAATTTGTTCCACTACCAAACTATAGAACTACAACATTTGACCATTTTTCTTTGCTTGGAGCATCGGGAAACAACCTTAAGAACATTGATGTCAACTTTCCTTTCGAAAGACTTATAGCTGTTACAGGAGTGTCTGGTAGTGGTAAAAGCTCTCTCGTTAATCAGACATTGTATCCAGCCTTATCTAATATGATAAACTTTAGCGTTAAGGATATGTTGCCTTTCAAGAACCTTGTAAGAACAGACAGGATCGAAAGGGTAATAAATGTAGACCAGAAACCCATCGGAAAAACTCCACGATCTAATCCTGCGACCTACACGGGAATTTTTACACATGTAAGGGATTTATTCGCACAAACAAGAGAAGCAAAACTTAGAGGGTACAAAATAGGTAGATTTTCTTTCAATGTTAAGGGGGGTAGATGTGAGGCTTGCCAAGGAGCAGGAATTATTAAAATTGAAATGAACTTTTTACCAGATGTTTACGTTAACTGCGAGGACTGTTCGGGAAAAAGATACAATAAAGAAACATTACAAATTGAATATAAGGGCAAGAATATCGATGATGTTCTATCTCTTTCTGTAGATGAAGCTAGAGAATTTTTCAAAAATATACCGCCAATAAGAAAAAGATTAAATACACTTCACGACGTAGGATTAGGCTATATCAAGCTTGGACAACAAGCTACAACCCTTTCTGGTGGAGAAGCACAACGTATTAAATTATCAACAGAGCTCTCAAAAACCAGCACTAAGAACACCGTTTATTTTTTAGATGAACCCACTACAGGGTTACATGTCGATGATATTCAAATGCTTCTTTCAGTACTCCAAAAATTGGTTGACCAAGGTAATACAATAATTGTTATAGAACATAACTTAGATGTCGTAAAATGTGCTGACTGGATAATCGACCTTGGTCCTGAGGGTGGAGAAGGAGGTGGCTCCATTGTTTTTCAGGGAACTGTTCATGAAATAGTTAATGAAAAAAAATCGTTAACAGGAAAATTTTTAAAAAAAGTTATTAAATAATTTTTTGGATAACGGGCTTTCCGTCTTTATCTTAGTATGTTGTGAGCGATGAACAAAAAATTGTAATTTCTTCAACAGAAGAAAGAAATTTTGATAAACAAATTAGGCCAAAATACTTCGAAGAATTTGTTGGTCAGAAAGAAATTGTTGAGTCCCTAAAAACCTACATCACTGCAGCAAAACAAAGGGAGGAAGCATTAGATCATATCTTGCTTTATGGCCCACCAGGTCTTGGTAAAACAACCCTATCTAACATCATAGCATCTGAACTTGATAAAGGATTTCTTTCAACGTCAGGACCAGTAATATCAATTCCTGGAGATTTATCTGGAATGTTAACAAACCTCCAAAGTAAGGATGTCTTTTTTATCGATGAAATTCATAGAATTAACACAACAGTTGAAGAATATTTATACTCTGCTATGGAAGACTACAAAATTGATATTATGATTGATACAGGGCCAAATGCAAGAACAGTAAGAATAGACCTTGAGCCATTTACTTTAGTAGGAGCAACAACCAGATTAGGTAATCTATCAACGCCGATGAGAGATAGATTTGGAGCAATTTTTAGGCTAGACTTTTATAATGTGGAAGATCTTTTTGAGATATTAAAAAGAACTGCAGAAATACTTGAAATAAAAATCAATGATGATGCAATAACAGAAATAGCAGGAAGATCTAGAGGAACCCCAAGAATAGCTAATAGAGTCTTGAAAAGAGTAAGAGATTATGCTCAAGTAAAAAAATTAGGAGAAATTAAAGTTGGTGATGCAAAGACAGCCCTTGACAGCATCGGTATCGATGAGAATGGTTTGGAAATAATGGATAGAAAAATTCTAAAGAACTTAATTATAAATTTTAATGGTGGACCAACAGGAGGTAAGTCTTTAGCAATTTCCATAAACGAAGATATTCAAACAATTGAAGATGTATATGAGCCATACCTTATTAAAGAAGGATTTATTGAAAGAACATCTCGAGGAAGAATTGCAACAGATAAAGCATACCAGCTCTTTGAAATAAAAAGAAATAATTAGGAGAAAAAATGATAGAAAAAAAGAA
>CACNXV010000020.1 GCA_902624575.1 uncultured Fidelibacterota bacterium | reverse complement strand
CTGAGCTAAAAAAATTATCTATTTTTGATTCAACGCTTTCAGAACCTATTAGACTTGAAATAAATAATAATTTAAATAAATAGTTATTCTTCATTTATAGTTTCTAAATAGCTTTCATCAACAAGGACTTCTCTAGCTTTACTACCTGTAAATGGGCCTACAATTTTAAGTCTTTCCATTTCATCAATGAGTCTTGCTGCTCTTGAATAGCCAACTGAAAGCCTTCGCTGAAGTAAAGAAATAGAGCCTTGTTTACTCATTACTATTATTTCAATTGCTTTGACGAGCAGGTCATCATTGATACCTTCTTCTCCATCATTAACCAAACTAGATTCTTCTTTAACTGTTTCGATAACAACTTCAGTTGGCTTTGGCTGGCTAGAAATATGATTCACTAAGTCTTCTATTTCTTTTAAAGTTATAAAAGCTCCATGCATTCTTACGGGGGCGGGTGAACCAGGTTTTTGATATAACATGTCACCTTTACCGATTAATTTATCTGCACCATTTTCATCAAGTATTGTTCTTGAGTCAATTTTTGTAGCTACCTGAAAAGCAATTCTTGCTGGAAAGTTTGCTTTTATAACACCAGTTATAACGTCCACTGAAGGTCTTTGTGTTGCTACAATTAAATGAATTCCAACTGCTCGAGCTAACTGTGCTAATCTAGCAATTGGTGCTTCAACATCTCTTGGACTATACATCATAAGATCTGCTAATTCGTCAATCATAAGAATTATGTAAGGCATTAAATCTTTTTTTGATTTCTTCATTGATTCATTGTATTCGCTAATATTTCTTTTTCCTGCCTCAGCTAATAAATCATATCTTGAATCCATTTCTCTTTCCAAAGATCTTAACGCCAATATTGCATTATCTTTTTTAGTAATTATTGATTCATCTATCCCGCTAAACTTTAGCAAATAATGGCTCTCAAGAGCTCTGTAAAGCGACATTTCAACTTTTTTAGGGTCAATTATAACAAATTTGACTTCTTCTGGTTTTAATTGATATAAAAGACTAACTATAATTGTATTTAAAGAAACAGACTTTCCTGATCCAGTAGTACCTGCAATCAATAGATGTGGCATATCAACTAAATCTAGTATAGAGATATCTCCTAGAGTTCCTTTTCCAATTGCCAATTTTAGTTTTGCTTTTGATTTGAGATATTTCTCAGAATTAATAACATTCTTTAAAAAAATGGTTTGAGGATTTTTATTTGGAATTTCTACTCCAACATAATTAGAGCCTGGAATTGGTGCTAAAACACGTACACTTTGAGCCTCCATCACTCTAGCTATATCATCAGATAATTGAACAAACTTATTTACACGAACACCTTCTGCAGGTAAAATTTCAAATAACGTAATAATTGGCCCAGTTTTTATTGAACCCGATGAACCTTCAACTCCAAAATTTGAAAGAGAATTTTTTAAAAGCTCTGATCTGCTCCTTATGTCATCTTCGTTGATTTCTTTTGACTCATCTTGCGACTGAAGTATATCGGTTGATGGAAATTTCCATTCCTTTTTAATAATTGATTTTTTTCTTTCATCGTCAATCTCCGCTGATTTTTCTTCGACAGCTGTCTCAATAGAAAGCTTTTCAAAAACTTCATCATCGATGATTTTATCATCTTCCTCAAAAGCGCTTTTGTTATTATTTTTTGGTTTAACTTCAGAAATACTTTTATCAACTGTTTCTATTTTGTCCTCTTCCTTAGGATCAGACAAATCATTAATAAACTCCTTATCTTTAATAATACTATCTGGGTTGCTTTCTTTTCTCTCTTTTCGCTCAGGTAGAATTTTCTTTATATCAAAATTATATTTGAAGTCTAATTTTTTAAATTTATTGAATGCAGTTTTTAAATGAGTAAAAATATCAATTTCAAAAAAAGAAATGATAAAGATTAAAGATAAAAAAAATATAATTATTGAAGTGCCTATAAAACCTGTCCAATCAAAAACTAACCCAAGCAATAAACCTCCTAATAAGCCAGATGAATCAAATTCTAAAATTTGATTTGAAGAATTGATTGATTTGATATTATCAAAAAAACCAATTATTACTGATAAAAAAATAAGACCTACCAATTCGAACTTCAAAAGTCTTACAACTTTAAGTGAAAAATTTGAAATTAATTGAAGAGCAATTGTGATTAATATTAAAGGAAAAAATAGTGAAGCATAACCAAAACCAAGCTTAAACAAATAAAAACCAACATAAACACCGACAATATTAAATGGATTATTAATACTTTGTGCTAATAAAGATGGTTCTTCCGTTGGATCATACATTAAAATTGAACCTGCTATCAAGAAAGCAACACAAATTGTTAGTAAACCTATTATTTGAATCTTGTTCTTATCAGTCACTTAAGTAAGTTCCTTCTTTATAGAATGGCAATCTTGTTTTATGGAATAAAAAATATTTATCTCGAATTTTGACATAAAATTCACTATTAACTGAAAAATTTTTTTCAATGGAAGCAAGTGCAATACCTTGTTTAAGCATTGGAGACATTCCTCCGCTTGTAACTACTCCAATATTATTTTTTTCTTTATCAAAAACATCATAACCTGCTCTAGGTATTGCTCTTTCATTAGAAATTAAAGGAACTAGCTTTTTTTGCGGTAGATTGCTGATCAATTTTTGAGAACCAATGAAATTAGTTGATAACTTTGTAATCCAACCCAACCCAGATTCAATTGGAGTTGTTTCTTCATTCAATTCGTTACCATAGAGACAATAACCCATTTCCAGCCTTAAAGAATCTCTACAACCGAGACCAACAGGATGAATACCATCTGATAAATTTAGAATTTTCATCCAAATCGCTTTTGCCAAATCATTTGGTGCATAGATTTCATAACCTTTCTCTCCTGAGTATCCAGTTCTAGCTATAATTACACCATCTCTATTAGGTAATAATGTTTCATAATACGATAAAGAGCTTATTTCAGGAAAAATTTTTGTCAAAAATTCTTTTGACTTTGGTCCCTGCAATGCAAGCAATGAATATTTTTCAGATTTATTTTCTAAACTTACATCTTCAATTAAATTTTTTTTAAGCCATGAAAAGTTTTTATCGATGTTTGCTGCGTTTACTACTAACATATATTGATCACCTAAATGATAAATAATCAAATCATCAATAATACCTCCATCTTCATTACAAAATGCGCTGTATTGAGCTTTTCCAGGAATTATATTTTCAATATCGTTTGTTGTAACCATCTGGATAAATTTTTTAGCGTTTTTTCCAGAAATAAAAAATTCTCCCATATGACTTACATCAAAGATACCTGCTTCATTCCTTACATAATTATGTTCTTTTAATATTCCGTCATATTGTAGTGGCATCATAAAACCTGCAAAAGGCACCATCTTAGCGCCTAAATTATTATGCTCATCAAAAAGTACTGTTTTTTTATAATCACTCATCGAATTACTGATAGAACTCTCTTAATTACCTTCTCAATATTACCTTTATATAAACCTTCTTTATCAAGCTTTTTTATAGCATTGTCTATTTGATTTTTTTTGTAACCTAAAGACGATAGCGCTGTAAAAATATCTTCATAGGTAAATTCTAAATCATTTTGAGTTAATAGCTCGTAAGAGGATTTATCAGAAATTTTTTCTTTAATATCCAAAATAATTCTTTTAGCTGTTTTTGGACCAATACCTGGAATTAGACTTAAAGATTTTACATCTTCCGAGACGATGCTATCCTTAAAGTTTGAAACTGAAGCATTAGAAAGAAGATTGATAGCGGTTTTTGGACCGATTCCTGAAACTTCTATAAGATTTTTAAAAAGACCTCTTCTTTCTTCATCAATAAATCCATAAAGCTCTAATAAGTTTTCTTTTACATTAAGATATGTATTAATTGAGATGCTTTCTCCAACATTTGGAATTTTTTCATAGTCACGCAAACAAATATGTATTGATAATACAATAGATCCTGTGTCAACATACACCATTGTAGGTTCTTTTTTGAAAATTTTACCATTTACTGAATCAATCATTTAACTCCTATTAAGACCACACCATGCAACCGCAATTGCATCTGAAATATCGTTTTTCTTTAAGACTTTGTCATCTAATTTAAATATTTTTTTAACCATAAATGCAACTTGTTCCTTTGAAGCTGATCCATTACCGACAATAGACTGCTTTATTTCACGAGGACTGAACTCTTTGCAAGATATTTTATTTTCCTCTGCAGCTAACATTACAGAAGACTTAGCCTGTCCTAATTTGAT
>CACNXV010000019.1 GCA_902624575.1 uncultured Fidelibacterota bacterium | reverse complement strand
AAGAGCTCATTAATAGTAATGTTGCAGTACTTAACCATAAAAAAGCAGGTCTTGATTTAACTGCTTATGTTTTTATTGTAAGTGAACACTCGGACCATTATTCTAAATTTGTTGAAAAAGCAAATAATTGTAAAGCCGTAATGGAATGTCATTCAATAACTGGTGGTGGATCACACATACTTAAAATTAGGGTAGAGAATTCACAGTCCCTTGAGGATTTATTGTACGAAATTCAAAATTGGCCCGGAGTTTCAAGAACCCAATCAAATGTAGTTTTATCAACATATAAAGAAAAAACTCAAATTGATTTAAATATTTTAAGTAAAAGTATCAAATAGACTTAAATTTTTATTCCATATCAATTAAAAAATAAATATATTTAACCTAATTTTTAACTTAATCGAGGAAAATTTAAAATGAAAATAAAGGCTGAATATATTTGGATAGATGGTTATCAACCCACTGCAAACCTGCGTTCAAAGACAAAGGTGTTGAATAGTGCTGTGTCATCAGTAAATGAGCTTCCAACATGGGGGTTTGATGGATCTAGTACACTTCAAGCAGAAGGTGGAGATAGTGATTGTAAATTAAAACCAGTATGGATGTGCCCTGATCCAATTAGGGGGGGAGAAAATATTCTTGTTATGTGTGAAGTTTGTAATCCTGACGGTTCACCTCACAAGTCAAATGCCAGAGCAGCACTTGTAGAAATTGAAAATAGATTTAAAGAACACAAATCATGGTTTGGTATTGAACAGGAATATACACTTATGGATGGAAAACAGCCAGCTGGATGGCCAGAACAGGGATTCCCTGAAAGACCACAAGGACCATATTATTGTAGTGTTGGTTCTGAGGATGTCGCAGCAAGAAATATGGTAGAAGACCATCTTGATTTGTGTCTAGATGCAGGTTTTGAAATATCTGGCATAAACGCTGAAGTAATGCTTGGGCAATGGGAATATCAAGTAGGACCTTTACCAGCGCTTGAAGTATGTGATCAGTTATGGGTTGCCAGATGGTTATTAGAAAGAATTGGAGAAGATTATGGTCTAAGAGTTGACCTCCATCCAAAACCAATCAAAGGAGATTGGAACGGTTCAGGAGCGCATATCAACTACAGTACTGAGTCAATGAGAGCTGAAGGTGGAATTAAGGTTATAAATGAAGCCTGTGAAAAACTTGGTAAAGAAGTTGAAAAACACATCAAAGCATATGGAGCAGAAAATGATCAGCGCCTTACAGGCGACCATGAAACATGTAGCATCAATGAATTTAAATATGGAGTCAGTGACAGAGGAGCTTCAATAAGAATTCCAATGGATGTTGCCAATGAAGGTAAAGGTTATCTTGAAGATAGAAGACCAGCTTCAAATGTTGATCCGTATAAGGCATGTGCAGCTTTAATTGAAACTACCTGTAGTTAATTTTTGGATTTTAGAAGTCATATTCTTAATCTAAGCATATGATTTCACAACAGTTGCTCGGTTGGTATTCCGTAAACAAAAGAATATTACCTTGGAGAAAAACCAAGGATCCATATAAAATATGGATTTCAGAAATAATGTTGCAACAAACACAAGTTGCAACTGTCATTCCATATTACCAAAAGTGGATGAAAAGCTTTCCAAGCATTGAAGCACTTGCTAAAGCTGACTACAATTATGTGTTAAAACATTGGGAAGGATTAGGATACTACTCGCGGTGCAGAAATATTCATGCTACAGCAAAATCATTGAATGGTAAGCTTCCAGATACATTTAGCGAGCTTATCAAACTTCCAGGCATTGGAGAATACACGGCAAAAACTATATTGGCTATTGCTTTTAATAAACAAGAGGTGGGAGTTGACACAAATCTAGAGCGTGTTGGCTTTAGAATTCTTGGCTTAAAAAAGAAATCAAAGTTTAATAATAATAGAGTAAAAAAATTTCTTGAAAATATACAGGACAAATCTAAACCAGGTGATTTTAATCAAGCTTTGATGGATCTTGGTAGTAGTTTATGCCAGGCAAAAACTGTTGATTGTAAACCTTGTCCTATTATTAGTGATTGCAAGGCTACTACAAATGAAGATCCTTTAAAATATCCGGAGATGAAAAAGAACAAACCAATTCCAACAGTAAATATCGCTGTATGCATAATTATTTATAATAAAAAATTATTGCTTATGCAACGCCCTAAAGACAAGATGCTTGGTGGTCTTTGGGAATTCCCTGGAGGAAAAATAGAAAAAGGAGAATCAAGCGAAGCTGCAGTGGTTAGAGAAGTTTTTGAAGAAACAGGCTTAAGAATAAAAAGTCCAAAATGCCTTGGAGAGGTTAAACACCAGTATAGTCATTTCAAGGTTAAAATATCTCTATTTCAAAACAATGTAAAAGCAATAGATGCTTTAAAAATTAAAGAAAAGTATTTATGGACAACCATTGAAGGCTTAGATAATTTAGCTTTACCAAAAGCAAATTATAAAATGTTAGACATTTTCCAAAAAAACCAATAGATATGTATAAAATTTTTAGCATCATAATATCAATATTTATTATTCCAGTTTTCTTCTCACTTTTCGCGCTGCTTTTGATATTTATCATTTTATTTAGCTATATCACCCACCCTAGAAATACATATCATATACTTGCCCCAATTAGCTGTAGATTGATTATGTTAAGTGGCTTACAATATTTTTCTGTAAAAGGTAAAGCACCACCAAAAGAGAATGGACCTTATATATTTATGTTTAATCATGAATCAATGTTTGATGTTTTAATGTTGGCTGGAGGAATACCATATTACATAAATGCGATTGGATGGGAGGGTGTATTTAAGATTCCACTGTTCGGTTTTTTTGCGAAGAGATATGGTGCATACGCCATAACGCATGATAGTACTGATAAAGCAAAACAAACTTTAAAGCTTGCAGAAAAAATTTTATTAGAAGATAAAGATTCAATGGTTCTTTCTCCAGAAGGTCAGCGAACAATTACAGGTAAATTAGGAGAATTTAAAAAAGGTGTATTCCATTTTGCTAAAGCAACTAATGCAACTATTGTTCCTATAGGATTGATTGGTGCATATCGTGCGAATAAAAGAACTAGCTGGATTATCAACCCTGGAAGATTGACATTGGTTTTTGGTGAACCTATTTCTTCAGATCTTTTTTCTGATATGACTGTTGAAGATTTAAGAGATTTAACAAAAGAAAAAATATCTGAGTTGCTAGTTTAGAAATCTTATTTTCGGATGCAATAAACCAGCAACACCACATAAACCTGCCAAGATACCAAATAATAAGAAAATAGTTCTTATATCGAGAAATTCAGCCAAAGAGCCAATTATCCCGCTAGAAACTGCTGTCATACTTAAAATAGATATTGATATAATAGCAAAGACTCTTCCTAAAAGCTTTTCAGGAATATTTTTTTGCATTATCGATACCCTTGAAATGATTAAAAACGGTATTCCTATACCATGCAAGAAAGATAAAAGGTTTAATTGATTAAGATTTTCAACAAAGTAGTAAAAACAAAAGCTAGCGCCATCAATAAATAAACCTACTAAAAATAATAGTCCGTGGGGATAGCGATTTCCAATTCTATAAACCGTAGCAGTACCAACAAGCATGCCTAAACCTATAAAGGCTTCTGCTAGTGCAAAGTCTGCCGCACTCCCTGAAAGATATAACTTTACTAAGATTGGAATTCCTACTACAGCAGGACCCATAACAAATAAATTGCTAAGGAGAGTTAGGATTATTATGAATGTAAAAGTTGAATTATTTTTTAAATAAACGATACCTTCATAAGTTTTGGTGACTATTCTGTTAAAACTTACTTCTTCTCTTTCAACAAAGTCTTTTGGTGCAAGAGTGGTAATAGATGCTGCTATAAAATAAAAAAAGAGGCAAAACAAAAATAAGTTTTCAACATTATAAATTGTTAAAAGTTGTGCAGCAATAATTGGCCCAATTAAAACAGCAGTCTGCCACGATATATTTACAATGGAGTTTGCTTTTAATAATCCTTCCTTTTCAATTTGAGTAGGTAAATATGCATTGAACGCAGGTACCATAGGGAGACCAAATGCATTATGAAAGAAAGCTAATAAAACTAAAATCCAAATAGACTCTACTTGAAAAAAAAATAAGATTGGGATCATCGCAAGGGTAATGCCTTGCATAATTGTTGAAAAAGAAATCATCTTGGTTTTTGGAAATAAATCAACAACCGCCCCAATAAAGAGCCCACATAATATAGCAGGTAAATAGGTTGTCATCGCAACAAGCCCAGTTATTTTTTCTGAGTTTGTTAAATCTAGTATAAGCCATATAAATGCAACATCATAAATCGATCTAGCAATTGAATTCGATAGAGGAACAGTTAAGAGAAATAGATTTAAGTTTTTTTTCTGAAACATAGTTGCAGATTAACAATAAAATTAAAATAATATAA
>CACNXV010000018.1 GCA_902624575.1 uncultured Fidelibacterota bacterium | reverse complement strand
TCCCTTTTATCGCAAGGTATCAAAATGAAATAATTGGTTATATAATTGGAATTCCAATCGAAGAATTAAATATGGAAACATGGGCACTTAATGATGAAAATTTTGGCAAATATAATACCTTATACACATATGCTTTTGTTATCATGGAGAAGTACAAGTCAAATGGGTATGCTAAAATGTTAAAAAGAGTATATTTAAGTTGGGCTCAAAAAAAGGATAGAATACAATTTATTACTGGACATATAAGTGCTGGTAATATTGACCTTAAAGATAAAAACGTTAAAATAATTTCTTTTGAGGAGGACTGGCAAGGAACTGGCAAACCTTTTGAATATTATAGAAGATCTTTTGATGATACATCTCAGAACTCAGTGTTTAGTCCTCCATTTGAAATAATTGTCGAGTAATATTTAAGAATATTAATCTACAATAATCTGGATATAAATTTTTTCATTAATTCACCATCAAAATAAAATCCTTGCCATCCAGCACGTTTTGCATTTTTTGATAAAGGCTTTCTTTTAATAAACATTTCTTCTGTTTGTAAATCAGATGATAAATAAAACACTGAATGATTTCTACCTTTCTTTAGAACAACAAATAAAGGAAAGTATATTCCTGCATCCATTCTTTCTTTTTGAGGTCCCCATGCAGCACCTAAGACTTTGCTTGGAAATTTTTCTATATTAGAAATTGTTTTTGTTTTAACCTGAGCAAGATAACCACAAAAATCACAAATTATATCTGCGCATTTAAAGTTTTGGGGAAGCTTTTTTAGGCTTTTAATTCTTTTACATTTCGGACAATTAAATTTCTTTATAATTAAATTTTCTCCAAAATCTCCAAGCAACTGTTTATTAGTTCTCATACTTAATGATCAATGTCAGAGGATTTTGATAGAATGCTTATTAAAACTAATGCTGCTGATGAAATTGCAAGTGCTGGTATAACAGCTTCATCTAAACTCCAGACATTTCCAAAATAGATTGTAGCTATTATGCCTGATAAAATAGAAAATATAGCGCCATAATTTGTTGCTCTTTTCCAAAAAAAAGCTGCCAATAAAGTTGGAGTAATGGCAGTACCATAAATTGTAAAGGCATAAAGTGCTTTTTCAAAAATTGTCGTATCAGCTGCAAACATTCTTGAAACCCAATAGGAAAAAAAGCCAAGCAATAAAACTAACAACCTACTTAAAGTAACAATCATTTTATCAGAATATTGTTTTTTTGAATATTTTAAGTATATATCATTAATTAATATTGTTGTAGGAACCAGCAGAAATGAATCAGCAGTAGAAATAATAATTCCAATTATGGTAGCAAGCATTATAGCTCCAACAAATGGTGGTAAAAAATTATAAGCAGCATAAATTAAGACGTGTGATTCTTTTGCAATATCGTTAATCATACTAGAACTAATCCATGCATTAGCTATTATTAGAGACTCTAAAATTACAACCGCAAAAAATAGATAGAATGTAGCTTTTTTGGCAGATTTAACAGAATCACTTGCAAAAAATCTTTGATACATATTAGCATCACCCAGAATTAATAAAAAAGAAGGTAGCGTAAAATTAATTACATCTCTTATTGATAAAACACCAAAGAAGGACATATTATTTGGCATACCTTTATTTTCAAAACTATTTGTCATACCCTCTATTCCACCTGCTTGAAAGAATAAAATTGGCAAAGCAATTATAAAACAAGTAATCATTAAGATACCGTTTGCTACATCTGTGTAAGCAACGCTTAATAATCCCGCTAAAATAGTATAGGCAACAATGAATAATGCTGCAATAATAGTTGCTTGATCCAAAGTTAAGCTAGAACCTAAGTTATCGTGAAAAATTGTGTATATAACTGCTCCACCTGCGTTGAATTGATAACTTACGATCACTAGATATGCTGTTAAAAGCGCAATGACTGATAATATCATAGCTACATCTCCAAAGCGAGAACCAATAATTTCGGGAACAGTTAATTTCTCTGATGCTCTAGCTTTTCCCGCAATTTTTGTTAATGCTAAAACACCTAGCATTCCACCAATTGGTAAAAGAAAACCAGCTGCACCAATTTCGAATGTTTTACCTGCATTACCTAGCACAGAGCCTGTACCCATCCATGTAGCTGCCATTGTACCTACTAAAATCCAAGGAGATAGTGATCTGCCTGCAACTGAAAAATCTTCTTGATTTTTGATTGAATCAGTTTTGCTAAAACCAATCCATAGAAGTGCAATTAAGTATATTGATATAATTAAGTAATAAATCATTTTTTTAGTAATTACATAATACATATATTATTTTTACAAATGCAATTACATTGGAAAATAATTATTGGACTTGTTCTCGGCACAATTTATGGTATTCTAAGCTCTTTAAACGGTTGGAATAATTTTACTTCAGACTTTATATCTCCATTTGGTTCAATTTTCTTAAATTTATTAAAATTAATTGCTGTGCCTTTAGTTGTTTCATCGCTAATAACAGGTGTAGCTTCATTGTCCGACACAAGAAAACTTTCGAGAATAGGTTGGAAAACAATTGCATTATACATCTCAACTACTGCAGTTGCTGTTAGCATTGGTCTTGTTCTGGTCAATGTATTAGAGCCTGGTAATTCCATTCCTTCTAGCTATCAAGAAAGTCTTTCAGCAGAATATTTTAATAAAGCTGCTGATAAACAAGAAGCAGCTGCAAATATTCAACAAAGCAGAGGTCCGTTACAACCTTTAGTAGATATGGTCCCTGGAAATATTTTTTCTGCTGCCTCAAATAATCGAAACATGTTACAGGTAGTTTTTATATCTCTAATTTTTGGTATTGCACTCATTGGAATTGATAGAAAGTTCTCAAATCCAGTTTTAGAATTTTTAGAAGGGATTAATCAAATGATTATCAGATTAGTTGAAATGATAATGTATTTTGCTCCATTTGGTGTATTTGCTTTAATTGCTAAAACTATAAGCACTGTTTCTGGAGACTTATCTCAAATAAGTTCGATTCTTTCAGCGTTAATTTTCTATATGGGAGTAGTAATTCTTGGTCTTTTTTTACATATGGGTTTGACATATATGACACTTTTAAAAATGTTTACTTCAATAGATATTAAACACTTTTTAAAGTCAATGGCTCCTGTACAACTTCTAGGTTTTTCTACAAGTTCAAGTGGAGCTACTTTACCTGTTACCATGAAACGTTGTGAAAAAGATCTTGGAATTTCAGAAGAAATATCATCTTTTGTTTTACCGCTCGGTGCTACAATCAATATGGATGGAACAGCTCTTTATCAAGGAGTTGCAGCTGTATTTATTGCTCAAGCAGTAGGAATGGATTTAACTCTAGCTAATCAATTTACTATTGTAGCTACAGCCGTGCTTGCATCAATTGGTACTGCAGCAGTTCCGGGAGCAGGTATTATTATGCTTGTCATAATTCTTGAGGCAATAAATGTACCAAGCGAAGGAATTGCGCTCATTCTTGGAGTTGATAGAATATTAGATATGATAAGAACTGCTACAAATGTTACTGGAGATGCAACCGTTGCTAGCGTCATGGATTCTTTAGAGCGCTAATCCAATTTTTGTGCTTTGAAGAAATTAGATCTATTATACTAGAAATTTGTAACGATCTTGTTGCAGAAACCATTAAAGCTTCAGGAAATGATTGTTTCAAATAAGAGATTTTATCTTGATCAACTAAATCAACTTTATTGAAAATATATTGTGTATCTACATTGTCTGCACTTATTTCTTTTAATACACTTTGAATGGTATCTATCTCATTAAAAAGATCTTTTGAATTTGCGTCAAGAACAACTAATAATAAATTTGAGTCAACTACTTCTTGTAAAGTAGATTTAAAACTTGCAATTAGATTATCGGGTAAATTTCTAATAAACCCAACAGTATCACTCAAGAGGACATAATTATTATTACCAACAAAAAGCCTTCTTACAGTGGTATCTAATGTAGCAAATAATTGATTTTTAATTAGAACATCACTTTTTGTAAGCGATTTCATCAATGAAGATTTCCCGACATTTGTATAACCAACAAAAGAAGTTCTAAAAAATGATTTTCTTTTTTTGCTTTGTACTTTTCTTTCTGAATCAATGTTTTTTAATTTTTTCTTTAAAAGAGATATTTTTTTTCTAATTATTCTTCTGTCTACCTCAATCTGCGTCTCTCCAGCACCCGCACGCGTACCAAAACCACCCATTTGTCTTTCTAGATGGGTCCATAACCTTGTTAATCTAGGTAATTGATACTGTAACCTTGCTAATTCAACTTGAGTCTGAGATTCTTTTGATTTAGCATTTCGGAAGAAAATTTCTAGTATTACTCCAGGTCTATCTAAGATTTTTAATTCTTTATTTAATTGTTGAAAATTTTTTGTTTGAACAGGACTTAAATCTTCATCAAAAATTATATATTGAACTTTAAGCATTTTTGCTTGTTCAATGATCTGTTTAGCTTTCCCAGAACCAATAAAATAGGCTGGATTTACCTTGTTAATTTTTTGTTCAATAACTCCTTCCACATTCAATCCAAGAGTTGAAATCAACAACGATATCTCTTCAACACTGTTGTTATAATTTTTATCGCTTCTCCAAATTCTAGGAGCCACTACTAAAGCTTTATCTTTAGTTATTTTCATCTACCACTATTTCATCATAAATGAAATCAAGAAAAATGTTTTTAGCAAAATTATTAAAGGAGTCGTTTACCCAGTCTTCTTTTAAAAGAGTTGTGAAAAAAATTGTGTTTGCACCCATAATATTCTTCTTAATTATCAAAGGATCTTTTGTTGATAAATAATAATTAATGTTATCTATATCATAATTTTTGATATCTATAAATTTAAATATTTTATTTTCCGAATTGTTTTCCAAGGTATACTGATTAGGTAATTCTCCTAAAATCTCAAAATATTGATTTTTTGATGTACCTCTTATTGCTTTGATTTCT
>CACNXV010000017.1 GCA_902624575.1 uncultured Fidelibacterota bacterium | reverse complement strand
GAAAAATATGATGGAATTACTTCAATGGGATCTCTTACTAAAAAAACAAATTTTGCATCGGGAAAAACTTTTAAAATAGTATCTAATTTAAATATAAATGGATTTGATTTTGATAAATGCGGTTTTCCTTTATTTAAATATGATTGTCTTCTAAAAAAATCTTTGCAAAAAAGCATTGATCTCATATTTCTTATATTATTTCTTTTTGAATCAATATATAATGTTTTTGAGAGCTCTTTTGTTAAACTATCAAACTTTAGCCAGGGTACTAAATGATTAGTAACCCATAATGAATCTAGCTTATGAATAAATAAGAGCATTTCGTCTTCTTCAACATTCGATAGCTTTACTTCATGTCCTTTATTCTTTTTTTCAATTTTATCTATTTTAAAATATGACAGCAGATTGTAAAAAAATGAAAAGAATTTTCTAAGTGATATTGAAGGTAGAATTAAATCCCAAGTTGTTGATGTACTAAACTTATTTGACTTTGATAGCATTTTATGGAAAAAAGTTGTTCCACTTCTATTAACACCCATAATAAAAATTGGCTTTTCGACTTTTGCTTTTTCAAATTGAGGAACAAGTATAAAATCTAGAAAAAGGAATATCCTGTTTATGATAACTATTGGAGGATAAAATAATGTAAATAAAATAAAGTAAAGGTATTTTCTATTTTTAAGTAATACTCTTAAAGAAATTAGATATATCCCAAAGGTTGTGTTCTTTTGGAACATGAGGACTATTCTTTATCTTTATCCGTTTTTTTCTTGGTTGAAGTTTTCTTTGTAGTTTTAACTTCTTTTTTTTCTGAATCTTTTGCATTTGAAGTTTTCTTTTTAGCAGGTGATTTCTTAGCTACAGTCTTCTTTTTTGGTGCGACCTCTTTTTTAACAGGTACTACCTTTTTATTTTTCAGCAAAAGTGCTTTCTTTGCTTTAATTCTTAGCTTGGCTTTTTTTTGTTTTCTTTTTGCTATTTTTTGCTTTTTATTCACTTAGACTTATCTCCTTTAAAAATCATAATATATAATGCAATATGGGCAGCAACAAATACTATAAAAAAGTATATTGGAAAAAGTAAATCGTGCCAAAAATTGCTCATAAAATCCTCAATTGTTAATTATTTAATACTTCTGCGAAGAAACTGAACTTCAACTGTGTAATCATAACTTTCAAGTTTCCCAGCTTCTGTAAGTTGCGAACCACATTCTTCAAAATCAAATCTTTTATGAAATCTTATTGATCCTGGATTTGGTGGCTGAATATTCACTTCGCAAAGAATATCATTATAACCATTTAATGCTGAAAAATAAATTAAGTCAGTATAAAGTGCTGATCCAATTTTTTCATTTTGAAACTTAGGAAGGACTGAAATTCTATCTATGTAAATGAAATTTGAATATCTTTCAGACACCCATTGATAATTTGGGCTGTCATAAAAAAGATTTGGATCATTATTTTCTGGCAAGCATAATAAAAATCCTGCTAGCTCACCTTTAAACTTAGCAACTTTGCAATAACCTGCTAATTTTATTAACAGATTTAATCTTTCATCTTTTAAAAAGCCTACTTGAGGTTTATTAATATTATTTGACTCAAGCAAAAAATCAAAATATTCATTTTTATAGTCAATTAATTCAATCATTTTCGATTGCTAATTCTTTTCCACCATTACAGAGAATTGACCCTTGTATACCATACTTTCTTCCATCATTATAAATATATTTATACATTAAATTTCCCTGCATATCCCAGCCCTTTTGCTCTCCGTCTTCAAGACCGTATCTAAAATTTTTTTGGGTGAATAGTTTCCCATTTTGATGCCATTGCAAATGCTTGCCTTCACTTTGATCATTTTTAAAATAAAATTCATATTTTTTATTTCCATTTTCCCACCAACCTAAATGTTTTCCATTCTTTAGTCCTTTTTTATATGTCCTGGATGATTTGAGAGTTTCTTTATCATCAAACATAATAGCTATTTTTCCAGAAAATTCAGTTGAGCGAATGAATTGCTGAACATTCATACCGTTTATTTGATCATTTTCAACGATAATTATTTGATCGCTACATGAAAGTAGTAAAAAGAGTATTGGGAGAAAAAAGAATTTAGTTTGTGAAGTAGCCGCCACCATTAGCTGAGCCATATTTTCCTTTAAATCCGCCCAACAAATAAGGAACAGTTGCAGTTGAGTGGTAGTGGTATGTACCATCAGGATATTCTTCAGTAACATGGTTATGACCATTCAATTCATCTAAATCGGATGGATATTGCATATCAGCTTGATCCTTAGGACCGTAAATAGGAAAGCCGTCTAGCGAGTAACCAATTAACATTGACTCATTTCCATTTGAGGTTAAATAATTTGGCTCCCAATGATAATGATATTGACCTGTTTGTTGTGGGTGCCCTGAAAAAACATCAAATGAAGCAATTTCGTTATCAAGAGGCTGATTGTTTGGACCAGCATATTGATTATAAAAAGGAACACCACTAATTGATACACCTATGGGGCCTAGTGGCGTACTAGAAACAGAATTTGATGGTGAAGGTGAAATTGGTATATAAAACTTAAAATTTTGTGATGATATTTTATTTGGATTGACTGACATCCCATTATGCGGACTAGAATAATTTAGATGACCTGCTCCCCAATATGGTGATGGGTGATTTGGTAATCCTTCAGTCTCAATTATAACATAGTCTCCTGAAATATATACATCCGTGTACTCCGAAATAAATTTAGTGAAGCCTAGAGGTAAATCAGAATTATCAGTTCCATTTTCATTATTATTCGAAGAATTTTCATTCATGGAATATGATGTTGATGAAGTGTCGCAAGACATCAGTACTACTGCAAATAAAAAAGAGGCTAATTTATACGTATTTTTCATATCCATATTATATAATAATCTTTTCAAAATTTAAAGTGATAATAATTTTTTATTAAGCACCTATTAAATCTGAGGTTGGAGATACTGCATTTTCAGCAACTCCAACAAAAAATGCTGTAAATCCAATAAATAAAGTTAATGAAATTACCATAACGATAAATGCAACAATACAAACACCAACAGCTCTAACAGTTGAGTTAAAATCAAGAGCTTGCCTAACTGCTACAGTCATTGTTGCTATTTGTAATAATACAATTAGTGTATCAATAAATAACAAATTTATTATAGGAAAAAGCTTTAAAACAATTAACATACCCGGAGCATATGCAAAGCCAAGTGTTCTTAATAACTCTCCTGTATTTGATTCTGTTTCAGGTTCAGGAAGTATTCTAGTTCCAACAAAAGCAATAAAAAATGCCCATAAAAACCAACGAACAAGACTGCCGAGCACACCTTGAGCAAGAGCAATTGGAGCAAAGCCAGCAATCATAAAACCTTGTAATATTGAAACGATGACAACTGTCATCATTGCTTGACTTGTAAGACTTTTGTCTTTTTCCACTTCTTCGTAAAATTTTACATCGAGTGTGATGGCTTTATATAATTTTTCGAAATAACTCATAACTTATTGTCTTCAGATAATAATATACCATTAAGATCACAATAAACCCAATGTCCATTAAAGATTTTAACATCATTTATAACAAAATCTGAACCCAGCTTTCCTTTATTATCTTTGAGACTTTTTTTAGGACAAGCTCCAATAGCAAATATACCTATTTTAAGATTTCTAAGAATTTCAATATCCCTAACACATCCATTAACAATTATACCAGACCAGTTATTTTCTATAGCTTTTGATGCAAGCTGGTCACCCAATAACGCAACATTTCTATTTCCAAAACCTTGCACAAATATTACATTCATATTTCCCTCTTGATGAATTAATTCTTTTAATTTGGAATTATCTTCAGGACATTCAACTGTCACAATTCGTCCATAAAATTTTTCTAATCCTCCATAACATTTTAAATTGATATCTAAAATGTCCATTGATGGGTTTATGTCATGGAGATCTGGAGTGGAAAAATCCAAGAATTAGATTTTACCTTCAATACATGTAGTATCAAAACCACCTCTAGTATTGTATATTGTTGTAATCTTAATTTTATTAGTCTTTAATAAGCTTTTGAGGTCATCATATATTCTCTTAGTTGCAGCTTCTTGATAAATACCTACATTTCTGAAACTAACAAAATAATATTTCAATGATTTGAGTTCAACGCATAAACCGCCTTCAGGAAAATACTCAATAATTACATCAGCTAAATCGGGTAAACCGCTAAATGGACAAACAGCGCTAAACTCACGAGTCTTCGTAGTTATATATTGTTCTTTACTATCAAATTTAAATGTTTCAAGAAACGATGAATCAATATGATCTTCAGATAAAAAACTAAATTCCTTACCATCAGCTTTAGCCATTTTTTTCTCCATAATAAGTACAACCGTAACTGTCGCCTTCACTTACTGTAATAGACTCTAATCCAATCAAGTCTTTTTCAATCTTACGCCAAATCCATACAGACAAGTTTTCAGTTGTAGGATTTGAAAGTCCTTCAATTTCATTCAAATATTTGTGATCTAATTCAGAATGAACTTTATTTTTAAAAACTTTATCAATATCATAAAAATCCATCAACCAGCCGTGTTCATCTAACGTACTACCTGAAACTTTTATTTTAATACTAAAAGTATGACCATGAAGGTTCGAACATGGATGATCTTTATCAAGCTTAGTTAGTTTTCTAGCAGCATGAAATTCATATTTTCTTTTTAATGTAAACATATCAGTCAATTCCCATTATTTTATGTGATTGAACACTTAACCTCCATTTTGGATTTTCTAAACAAAAAGAAACACATTGTAAAATACTTTTGTTTAAAGAATTACCATCCATCGGTTGTAGAAAGTAATGATCAAAATCGTAATTTTCAAAATTATTTGGATCAGCATCAATTTGGGGGAATACTAATTTTAATTCGTTACCTTTTTTTAATTTAATTTTGGAGCCTATTTTAGGACTTACACAAATCCAGTCAATATTTCTAGGTGGTATTATTGTTCCATTTGTTTCAATTGCAATTTTAAATTTTTTCTTATGAATTTGTTCAATCAGCTCGTCATCTAACTGAAGCAGAGGTTCTCCACCAGTGAATACGACCATTTTATCTTCATATTCATTTGGCCAAATTTCATCAATTTTATCAGCTAGTATTTGAGCTGAATCATATTTTGCTCCGTTCTGTCCATCGGTTCCGACAAAATCAGTATCACAAAAAGAACAAATAGATTTTTCACGATCTTTTTCATGACCTGACCAAAGATTGCAACCTGAGAATCTACAAAAAACTGCTTTTTTACCCATGTGATAGCCCTCGCCCTGCTGTGTCATAAATATTTCTTTAACTTTATAGCTCATTGGTAAATTGTTGGATCAGTTATATTTGCATTCTTAAAACCTCTACTTCTTAAAACGCAAGCATCACACTCTTTACATGCTTTTCCATCCTTATCAGGATCGTAGCAAGAATGAGTTGTTGAATAATCAACTCCAAGCTCAACGCCCTTTGAAATAATTTCAGATTTCGATAAATCAATTAAAGGAGTGTGAATCTTAATTTTTGATTCATCTTGAGTAAATTTAGTAGCAAGGTTTGCCATTTTTTCAAATGAGTCAATAAATTCAGGACGGCAATCAGGATAACCACTATAGTCTAGCGCATTTACTCCAATAAAAATATCATATACTTTTTCCACCTCTGACAATGCTAGAGCATAAGAAAGAAAAATTGTGTTTCTCACTGGTACATATGTGACAGGTATTTCATTCCCAATTTCTTGGTTTTTTGGAACATCTATGTTTGCTGTTAAGGCTGAATTACCAAATTGCTTTAAATCTATTTCAATCAACCTTGCTTTAAGTCCATTTTGCATTGCTATTTTTTTTGCGGCTGAAATTTCGAACTTATGTCTTTGACCATAGTCAAAAATTACTGGTATTACATCAAAATTTTCTTGGGCAATTTTTAGAACTGTAGTTGAGTCTAATCCGCCGCTAAGTAGAACTATACATTTTTTTTTCATAATGGGTAATTAATTTAAAAAAAAATAGCTATTAAGAATGCCACTAAATAATTTACTTTATGCCAAGAGTTTCAGTAATAGTATCGACATATAATAAGCCTCAATTTTTAGAGAAGGTGCTTACAGGGTACTCAAAACAAACTTTTCAAGATTTTGAAATTTTAATTGCTGATGATGGATCAAGAAAAGAAACAAAAGAATTAGTTAAAAAATTTGATAAGAATTTCAAGCAAAAAATAATTCACATTTGGCATGAAGATAATGGTTTTAGAAAATGTAAGATTTTAAATCAGGCTATATCACAATCAAATGGTGAATATATTGTTTTCTCAGATGGTGATTGTATACCAAAGAATAATTTTTTAGAAATTCATGTTAAGTTATCTAAAAAAGGTTACTTTTTATCTGGAGGACACTTTCCAATTAATGAAAGAGTATCCAACAAAATTTCATTGAATGATATTCTTTCACAAAAATGTTTTTCAAAAAGATTTCTGTTATTAAATGGTCAAAGTTTAAATAAGAACTTTTTCAAGATTATTTATAACTATCAGATTTCAAAATTATTCGACTTTTTAACACCTACAAGGACAACTTTTAATGGAAACAACTCTTCAGCCTGGAAAGAAGATATTGTGAATGCCAAAGGTTTTGACGAACGAATGGAATATGGAGGACTAGATTGTGAATTAGGATATAGGTTGGGTAATAATGGGATAAGATCTATTCAAATTCGAAATAGGTCAACTGTACTTCATCTTTATCATACAAGACCTTATAAAAATAAAGAAGCAATCAAAGTTAATCGCAAAATCAGAGAAAATACCTTGAGAAATAATATTGTTTTCACTGAAAATGGTTTGAAATAATATGTTTAATTATCAAAGTTCAAATTCACTCTCAAGGAGGTTTTTTTACTTTTCAAAAAATTTACTTTTACTTTTAATTCCAAATTATTTTTTTAGAA
>CACNXV010000016.1 GCA_902624575.1 uncultured Fidelibacterota bacterium | reverse complement strand
CAGATTATTAGATGAACTGATAGTTTCTTCAAAAGATAAAGATATCCTAGTTGTTGCAAAAAAAATCAATGATACTGTTAAAAAAGTTGAAAAGAATAAAGTTAAATCCACTATAGATCGCTCAAATCTTTGGACCTCAGAAACTCCACAAATATTTTCATATGACAAATTAGAATCTATTTATAGTAAGCTAGGAAGTAAATTTCTTGAACATACGGATGAAGCATCTATGGCAGAATCATTCGAAGAAGTGAGTGTTTTTGAAAACAAGGATGCAAATATAAAAGTAACTGATAAAAGTGATATTGATTTAGTTTCAAAAATCCAAACATCACAAAAAGTAGGATTAGGAATAGATTTCCACACCTTAGTTGAAGGAGATGGTCTTACTGTGGGTGGTTATAAAATTTCATGTCCATATCAGTCAAGGGCACACTCAGATGGAGATGTTTTAACTCATTCAATAATTGATGCTTTATGTGGAGCATTGAGCCTTGGAGATATTGGAGAGCATTTTCCAAACACAGATGAATTTTTGAACATTTCTAGCATAGAACTTCTAAAAACTATTGTTAAGAAAGCACCAGTAAATTTTACAATAATTAATTTAGATGCTTCAATTGTTCTTAATAATCCAAAAATTTCTCAATATAAAGAAGCAATAACTAAATCAGTTGCTAAAGCTTTAAATATATCTGAAAAAATAATTTCTATTAAGGCAACAACTTCAAATGGTTTAAAATTTGTAGATATGAAAAATGGATGGGGTGCAGAGGTAATAATTACTATTAAAGTATGGAGTTAAAATCAAAAGCAAAAATTAATATTGGACTTCACGTTTTAGGTAAAAGACAAGATGGTTACCATAATATTAAAACTATTTTTAAAGAAATTAATTTTTCTGATTTAATTGAAATAAAGGAGTCAAAAAAATTTATTTGCGATATCAACATTAAAGGAATTAATCAAAAAGATAATTTCTGCACTAAAGCTTTTGAGCTAATCAAACATAGATTTCCATCGATACCCTTTGTATCTATAAAGATAAACAAAAAAATACCGATTAAATCTGGCCTTGGAGGTGGATCAAGTAATGGAACGGCAGTCTTAAAAGGTCTAAATGATCTTTTTAATCTATCAATTGATAATGAACAAATGATTTATCTTGCCAGTAAAATTAGTTCTGACTCTCCATTTTTTGTTAACGGAGGATTGCAAATTGGAGAAAAAAGAGGAGAGGTGTTGACAAGGATTAATAATCATAAAAGCAGCGAATATATATTATTAGTATTTCCGGAGATAAAAATTCAAACTATAGATGCTTTTTCTCAAATAAAAAACCATTTGTTAAATGATAATATGGACATTAACTTTTCGCAATTATTGAATAAACTAGAAACAAAAGACTATAGTTCTAGGTTGTTCAAGAATGATTTTGAGATGTATGTTTTTAAAACACATCCAGAAATTGGCAAAATCAAATTTGATTTGATGGATTTAGGTGCAATATATGCCAGTTTGTCGGGTACAGGTTCGACTGTGTTTGGAATATTTTCTTCAAAAGAAGAAGCAAAACACGCACAGTCTGAGATATCCCACCTCCACGCGACAAAACTAATAAATCCATAAGCTTAATTTTTGGGGAGTCGTCTAATTGGCAGGACACCTGGTTTTGGTCCAGGCAGTCGGGGTTCGAGTCCCTGCTCCCCAACAAATATATGGGTAAATATGTAAAAAAAGTATTTAGCGGATCTTCAAACCCGTCTTTAGCAAAATCTATTGCGAATGAGATGGGTGCGCAGTTAGGCGATATACTCATTAGTCGTTTTAGCGATGGAGAGATTCTGGTAAAGTATGAAGAAAATCTAAGAGGTAATGATATTTATCTAGTACAAAGTACAAACTCTCCTGCAGAAAATATTATTGAATTAGCCTTAATGATTGATGCTGCAAAAAGAGCAAGTGCTGAAAGAATTAATGTTTTAATACCCTATTTTGGTTATTCAAGACAAGATAGAAAAGTAATACCAAGGGTTCCAATTTCTGCTAAAGTCATGATGGATATTTTTACAAAAGCTGGCGCAGATAGAATTGTTACTATGGACTTACACTCTACGCAAATTCAGGGATTTCCAAAGATTCCTGTTGATAACATATATGGAAGTTTAGTTATGATGCCTGAGTTAAGTGAGCATTTTAAAGAAAAGTTAAAGTCTGACAACTGCACCCTGCTTTCTCCAGATATGGGCTCAAGTAAGTTAAGCCAATCTTATGCTAAAAGACTTGGCATGAGCTTTGCTTTAATTGATAAAAGAAGAAGTGCACATAACAAATCTGAAGTAGTTACCGTGGTTGGAGAATTAGAAGGTAAACACGTTTTAATTATAGATGATATGATTGATACCGCGGGAACAATTTATAATGCAGCTTGCGTAGCTAAAGAGAAAGGTGCAATATCTGTAGTTGTAGCCGCAACCCATGGAATTTTTTCTGGTGAATCAGTAAAAAAATTATCAAGCGAAGTTATAGATCAAGTTTTTATATCAGACACAATTGAAATACCAGATGAGAAACGTTTTGACAAATTAAAAATTATTTCATCCGCAAAAATCTTTGCGGAAACTATTAACAGGATTCATAAAGGTGAATCTGTAAGCAAACTATTTAGGAAAGTAACATGAGCAAATTTGAAAAATTAGAAGTAGATATTAGAAAAGAACAAGGGACATCAGCTGCAAGAAGAACTAGACTTGAAAGTAAAGTACCTGCAGTTGTTTATCATTCCGGACTTGAAGCAACCCCTTTATCAGTTGATAAAATTGGTTTGTATAAAGCATTAAAAACAGGACAGATGATTTTCGAAATTAATGTAGATAAAAAAGACCAATTTGTTCTAGTAAAAGAAATTCAATACCATCCAGTTACAGATGAAATTATTCATATTGATTTTCAAAAAGTAAAAGAGGACGAAAAAATCTCATTAGAAGTTGCTGTTAGAAGCGTAGGAGAATCACAAGGAGTAAAACTTGGTGGGATCTTGGTGCAAATGTTAAATAATGTAACCATAAATTGTAAGCCTACTGAAATTCCCGAGTTTGTTGAAATTGATGTAACTGAAATGGAAATGAATACAAATCTTTTCGTGAAAGATATTACACTGCCAGAAGATGTAGAAATGATTACAGCTGATGATATTGCAGTTGTATCGGTCCAGGAACCAAAAGAAGAAAAAGAAGAAGCTGAAGATGTATCAGCAGCTGATGACTCAGTTGATGACACAGCCTCTGAATCCGAAGAGTCAGATGACAAAGGTGAAGAGTCAAGCGATGATCAACAACAAGAAAGTAGTTCTGAAGATTCTGAAGACGGAGAAAGTGCATAATGATGATTTTCGTTGGATTGGGAAATAGTGATATTAAATATCATAATACAAAGCATAATATAGGTTTTTGGGTAATGGATTATTTTGCTAAAAAACATAATCTTGAATTTAAACCTGGCAAGGGAAACTTTTTTGTAGCAAAAAAAGAATCAAGCTTTATGCTTATTAAACCAACAACAGGGATGAACAATAGTGGTGCAATTATAAACGAAGTACTAAGCTTCTATAAAGCTAGTAAAGAGAATCTTGTAATAGTTTTTGATGATGTTGATCTACCGCTAGGTGAGGTAAGAATCAGAGAAGATGGTGGAGATGGATGTCATAATGGTATGAAGTCAATTATCCAATATCTAAAGTCTAGTAAAATCAAAAGGTTAAAAGTAGGCATTGCTGCCTCAGACTATAAAAGACCATCTGAAAATTATGTTTTAAAACCATTTCAAAAAAAATATCAAACCCTAGCAAATGATGTAGTTATTTTTGCATCTGATGCAATGAAGTCATTATTAGAAAATGGCGAAGAATTCACAATGAATAAATTTAATAATCAAACTATAGGAGTAGCATAGTGGAAAGTCTATTTTACTTAATACCTCTGTCAGGAATATTGGCAGTTGGATTTGGATTTATGAGAAGCCAATGGATCGGTAATCAAAATCCTGGAAATGAAAAAATGCAAGAAATCGGTTTAGCAATTAGAGAAGGTGCAACAGCTTTTCTTGTTAGAGAATATAAAATTTTAACAATTTTTGTCTTAACAGTCGCAGTTCTACTGTACTTCGTTAATATGGAAACAAACACAACCGAAGTAGCTTTATCTTTCGTTGTAGGAGCTATTTGTAGTGGTCTTGCCGGTGCACTTGGAATGAGAGTAGCAACTTTAGCAAATCACAGAACTACAGAAGCTGCTAGAAGTAGCTTAAGCAATGCATTAAATGTTGCATTTAGCGGTGGTGTAGTAATGGGAATGAATGTAGTCGGTTTAGGTATTTTAGGTCTTTCTCTATTATTTTATCTTTACGGTGGATTAAATGACATATCAAACTTTTCATTAGTAATGACAAAAGTTTCTGGTTTTGCTATGGGTGCCTCATCAATTGCTCTTTTTGCAAGAGTTGGTGGTGGAATTTATACTAAAGCAGCTGATGTTGGTGCAGATTTAGTTGGTAAAGTAGAAGCAGGAATCCCAGAAGATGACCCAAGAAACCCGGCAACAATTGCTGATAATGTTGGTGACAATGTTGGGGACGTTGCTGGAATGGGTGCAGACCTATTTGAGTCATACGTTGGTTCAATGATTGGAGCAATGGTTTTAGCTGCATCTGCAGGAGAAAAAACATTAGTATTTCTTCCTTTATTTTTAGCAGCGGCAGGTATTATAGTTTCTATTTTTGGTACCTTTTTCGTTAAAACAAAAGAAGGAGGTAATCCACAAACAGCATTAAATATTGGAGTCTTTGGTTCAGGAGCAGTTATGACTATTGTTAGTTATTTCCTAATTAAGGAAGTTGTTCCAAGTTCCGTAAGCCTAGCACAAGGCTACGAAGGTGTTATGTCGTTTGATTTGTTTATGGCTACAGTTGTTGGTCTTGTATCTGGTATACTTATTGGTATTTTAACAGAATACTATACTTCAGATCATCAAAAACCTTCACAAGACGTTGCTGCTTCTAGTGAAACAGGTTCAGCTACGAACATCATTTCAGGTTTAGCAAATGGTATGTTTTCTACAGCTTTACCTGTATTGGTAATAGCTTTATCAATTTTAGGATCATATCATTTCGCACACTTATATGGTATAGCTTTAGCTGCTCTTGGAATGCTTTCAACAATAGGTATACAACTAGCAGTTGATGCTTATGGCCCTATTGCTGACAATGCTGGTGGTATAGCTGAAATGGCTGAGCTACCTAAAGAGGTTCGTGAAAGAACTGATAAATTGGATGCAGTTGGTAATACAACAGCGGCTATTGGTAAGGGTTTTGCCATAGGTTCTGCTGCTTTAACCTCACTTGCTTTGTTTGCTGCTTTTAGAGAAACTGTTGGCGGACTTACACTTGATATAAGTAATCCCACTGTAATGGCTGGTTTACTTATAGGTTCTTCACTACCATTTGTTTTTTCTGCATTAGCTATGCAAGCAGTCGGGGATGCAGCTTTTGAAATGATTGAAGAAGTTAGAAGACAATTTAGAGAAATTAAAGGTTTGCTAGATGGAAAAGCGAAAGCAGATTATGCTAAGTGTGTTGATATTGCAACCACAGCGGCTATAAATAAAATGGTACTACCAGGAGCTTTAGCTGTATTCACACCAATATTTTTTGGACTAGTTCTGGGCCAAAAAGAAATGCTCGGTGGAATATTAGCTGGAGTAACTGTCACTGGAGTACTTTTAGCCATATTTATGTCAAATGCAGGTGGTTCATGGGACAACGCTAAAAAATATATTGAGTCTGGTAACCATGGTGGTAAGGGAAGCAAAGCACACAAAGCAGCTGTCGTAGGTGACACTGTAGGAGATCCTTTCAAGGATACGGCCGGCCCTTCTTTAAATATATTAATTAAACTGATATCAGTGGTATCGCTTGTAATTGCACCACTTATCTAATTGGAGAATTGTATGAATTATTATGAAGTATTATATATTTTAGATCCCAATTATAGCAAAGAACAAATTTCTGGAGCTATGGGAGAAATTTCAGGTTTTATTGAAAAGAAAAAACATAATATTGTCAACCATGATTTTTGGGGCAAAAAACAATTAGCTTATAATGTGAATAAGCATAAATATGGTAATTATGTTTTACTTAATGCAGAATTTGGTGACACAAGTTTTGTAAATGATTTTAAAGTATTTTTAAACCTCAATAAAGAGGTAATGAAATACATGATCATAAAGCTTGATGAAAAACCTTCTGTTGATACTTCTAAAGAAGAAAATTCGACAGAAAGTCAAACTCAGGAGGAAAGCTAACATGCTATCAGGAAGAAAGAAATCATGTTATTTTAAAAGAAATAACATTCATGAAATAGATTACAAAGATACTAAGCTTTTAAATAAGTTTATTAATGACCAGGGTAAAATAACACCAAGAAGAGTAACTGGCACAAGTAGCAAGATGCATAGAAAACTTGTTTTAGCCATTAAAAGAGCACGCAATATTGCATTATTACCATTTGCTGCTGTTGATAGGGATTAGACATGAAAATTATACTCACAAAAGATGTAAATAATTTAGGATCAGTGGGAGATGTTGTAACCGTTAAATCTGGTTTCGCACGCAACTTCTTGTTCCCAAACAAAATGGCTGTACTTTTCTCTGAAAAACAACACAAAGCAGTTAAGGTTGCTAGCCAACTTGAAGAGCGTAAACTTGAAAGAAAAAAAGATGATTTAATTGTAGTCATCGATCAGATTAAGAAGTTAGAGCTTTCGATGAAAATGAAATCAGAGGATGGAGAAAAGCTTTTTGGATCTGTAACAAAACAAGATTTATCTGGTTTACTAAAAGAAAATGGTGTTGAGATAGATAAAAAATTTATTCATCTAGACAGCCCTATAAAAACTTTAGGTAGTCATGAAATTGAAGTTGTATTTACAAAGGATGTTTCAGGAAGCTTTTCAATTTTAATTGAAAAAGAAGACTAATTTTTAATAGTTTTTATAATAGTTTTTTGAGTTCTACATACTTCACAAAAAATATACATGTCTTTATAATCTGACTCATGCTCAGAGCAATTCTTTGAAGGGTTCTTGCTGCATCCGTAAACATATTTTAAAACGTCTTCAACTGTTTGTTCTATTGAATTTGAAGACTTTCTAAGCCAGTTTCTAAAGAAGGCTTTATAGTCCTTTTTTCTTTTATTATTAGCTTTAAGCCAATCGAGCATTTTCATCAAT
>CACNXV010000015.1 GCA_902624575.1 uncultured Fidelibacterota bacterium | reverse complement strand
CTTTCGAAACTTTGCATATAAATTTTTCACCTTTAAATGCTGAATGAATCATTTGTGGCGCAAAGTCCGTAGTTCCTCCAAAAGGAATTTTAATAGGACTGATTACTCCAGGAAGCCTGATTGCCCTAAAATCAATACCTGAGTTATTTTTTTCACTTTCAATATTTTTTTTCAAACCGTACTGTTCAATTGCTAATTTATTTTTTCCATAAATAGTTGTTGGCTTTATAATATCCAATTCAGAAGCATTTTTTAATTTTCTTGGACCATAAACTGCAATAGAGCTTGGAAAAAAAATTTTTACATAATTATTATTATTTTTTCCATGCTCAAAAGATAAATCCATTAATATTTGAGAACCTTTTTCATTCACTTCTTTAGCAAGTTGTGGATTTTTAGCTGCAGTTTGACTTAAAAGAGCGGCAAAATGATAAACCTCTGAAATTTGATTTTCTGAAAAAAGTTTCTTTATGACCTCGTAATCATTTATTGAGCTTTGAATATAATTTACATTTTTAAATTTTTTGTTGGAGTGATTAATGTCTAAAGCAATTATGTTATCATTTTTTTTTGAAAGAAAAGATAGAACTTCATATCCAATCTCACCATTTGATCCTGTTATGAGAATTTTTTTTGACATACCCTAAGTTAACTTAAATGGAATGATTTTTTAAAAACTTTGTATTAGGCGTCATAACCAATTAAATTTTTGTTCGCATGAAAATTATTTCAATTTTAAATCAGAAGGGCGGTGTTGGTAAAACAACAACTGCTATAAATCTTGCAGCAAGTTTAGCTATCCTTGAGAAGAAAACACTACTTATCGATTATGATCCTCAAGCAAATGCAACCACCGGCCTATCAAACTTTGGCTTGGAGAATGACTTTTCCATTTATGAAGCAATGTCAGGAATTAAATCTATAAAAAGTGTGATATCAAAAACTAATCTTGAATACATGCACTTTATAAAGTCAGATACTAATTTAGTTGGATGTGAGGTTGAGCTTGTTAATATTCGAAATAGAGAAAAAACTCTATTAAAACTTATTAATAAGGTTAAAAAAGATTATCAATTTATTATAATTGACTGTCCACCTTCACTTGGATTATTAACTCTTAATTCACTTACCGCGTCAACTGATGTTCTTATACCGATTCAAAGCGAATTCTTTGCTTTGGAGGGACTTAAAAGTCTGAAGGATACAATAAATATTGTTAAAGAAAATATCAATAGCAAGCTGAGCATTTTAGGTATATTAATAACAATGCATTCAAAAAGACTTAGGTTATCGAAAAAGGTTGAAAATTTGCTTAAGAAAAATTTCAAAAATAAATTATTTAAGACAAAAATTAATAGAAATATTAGATTAGCAGAAGCGCCAGATGATGGTAAACCAGCAATTATGTATGATGTCAATTGTTCTGGAGCAAAAAATTATATGCAATTAGCTATGGAAATTTTAAAATGAAAAAAAATAATATTGGTAAAGGTCTCGGAGCTTTATTAACACCAGAAAAAAAAGCAGAAAGTTTTAATCAAAGTAGTATTTTACTAAGTAAAATAAATCCTAACCCAAACCAGCCAAGAAAAAAGTTTGATGATAAATCAATTAAGCAGTTAGCCCAATCTATTGATGAGAAAGGACTAATAAGTCCAATTACTGTTAGGCAAATCGGAAATAAATATATCATTGTTGCAGGTGAAAGAAGGTATAAAGCCCATATTCTTTTAAAAAAGAAAAGAATTTTAGCTTATGTCATTGATGCTAAAAGCAATGAAGATGTTATGTATATGGCATTAATAGAAAATATTCAAAGAGAAGACTTGAATCCTCTTGAAGAAGCAAAAGCTTATCATTTTCTTAAAGAAAGTCTCGAATCTTCAATTACAGAAATTGCTAAAACGGTGGGTAAATCAAGACCGGCTGTTTCAAATTCTCTAAGATTGCTAAAGTTACCTGAGCAGATACAAGATAGTATTCTTAAAGGAGAAATAAACGCTGGTCAAGCAAGAGCCATTTTGCAAAAAAAGACTTCTCAAGGTATGATACAATTATGGCAGAAATTGAGAAAGGAAAAACTATCTGTACGAAAAGTTGAATCTTTAGCGTCATCAAAAAAGAAACTATCTCCACAGCTTTCTGCTATTCAAAACAAACTTTCAAGATTAATTGGTGAAAAAGTAGTTATTAATCAAAGCAAAAAGAATAAAAGTGGATTTATTAAAATAAACTTTAGTAAAGACACTATTTCAAGAGTTATTGAAAAGCTAGAATCAATTAAACCAGATTAATAATGAAATTGAGTAAATACAAAATTCTATTCATTTCACCTTTTACTGAAAAAACGTTTCAGATCGAGTTTTCAAAAACCACTCTAATTGCTTCATTATCAGTTGTCACAATTCTGTTTTTGAGCTCAGTGTCACTTTTATTTTTTTCATCACCTATTGTTAAAGAATATTTAAGAATAACAGCGATAAATAATGAAATTAAGCAGCAAAAAGAAATAATTAATAATATTGATGAAACCATTGATGAAATCTCACTTATGAAGTCATATATAGACTCTATAATAGGTACAAACGAAAATCATAATTTAGATGAAGATAAAATAAGATATATAGTTACTAATAATCTACCTACCCATGATCCAACAAATGGCTTGATTAGTAGAGAATTTAATGAAGAAGAAAAGCATTTTGGTTTGGATATTGTTAATGAAGAATCAACACCTATTTTTGCTGTTGCTGATGGCAAAGTAATCTTTAGTGATTTTTCAAAAGATTTTGGGAATTTTTTAATTATTGATCACCAAAATGGATATATATCACATTATTATCATAACCAGGAAAATTTTAATTTAAAGGGAGATTTTGTCAAAAAAGGTGATGTTATAGCAAAAATGGGTAATACAGGTATGTCTTCTGGCCCTCATCTTCATTTTGAAATTTGGAAAGATGGTAAAGTAATTAATCCAACAACATTTTATAAAGATTTTAAACTAAAATCTGATAAATTAGGCAATGATGAAACTGTTGAGTAAACCAAATAATAGTCAAACAATTATTGCTGAAGATGTTTCAATTGATGGAGATATAACATTAAAAGGTAATGTGACTATTTATGGAGAAATTAGGGGATCAGTAATTACTGAAGGTGCAATTCAATTATCAAAAAATGGTAAAATTTTTGGCGATGTTCAAGCATCTATGATTCAAATCAATGGTTACATTCAAGGAGATGCTGTAATAAATGGACCTGCAGAGCTTCTAAAGGGTTGTGAGCTAGTCGGTAATCTTCAGTATAAGGTATTGACTATTGAGGACGGGGCACAATTTTCAGGTAGATGCGATATAATTGTTGATGAATAAAAAAAAATCATTAAGCACAATATTAGCTGAAAGTTATTCAGTTTACTTTGAGTTTATTGGAATTGTTATCTCATGTTTAGTTGTTTCATTTTATTTTTTGGAGAGCATATTTCTTAGAATTCTGTTAGTATTTATTGGAGTTTTCTATGCATCTTTTCGAGCATATATGCACGTCAAAAATAATAATTAAGATTTAACCTTTTTTTTCTGTTTTTCCTCATAAGTTTTTATTTATATTTCGTCGATGTTTATTGGTGACAAAATTGGTAAAGAATGGACAATGGATCAAGCTCCACAGTATGCAATTGATCACGTTGCAAATAGCAAAAAAAACATCTTTGAATTCGAATTCTTAAATTCTTTGTCTGAAAAGATTTCAAGTTTCTTTGGTTTGACACCTGAATCAATGTTTTATATTGATCTTGGAATTACAAAACATGTTTTCTTATTATTTTTTGTTTCTTTTGTATCGGTTTCAACAATTATTATGTTGGTTCAAGGCTATATTTCTCATAAAAAAAATATTCCAAACAGATTTATGAGTATTGTTGAAATGTTTGTCCTTTATCTTAGAGATGACGTTCTCAAAAATTTCATTGGTGATAAAGAGTATAGGGATTGGGCGCCATTAGTTTACACCATCTTCTTTTTTGTATTATTTGGCAATATTCTAGGCCTAATACCTATATTTGATTTAACAGGTCTTCTAGGAAAGATAGGAGCAAACACAGAATTATTAAATAAGGATAACATTTTATATTTATTATCTAAGGGTGGTCACACTGTAACAGCCAATGTTAATGTAACTTTTGCAATTGCAACCATAACTTTCTTTGCATTCATTTATGCTGGAATCAAGAAATATGGTTTTGTTCAACATTGGAAAAACTTAGCACCATCTGGCCTACCTTTACCTTTATACTTTATTGTAGTACCAATAGAATTTATGGGTTTATTTATACGTCCATTAGCCTTAACGCTAAGGTTGGCAGGTAACATGATGGGCGGTCACATAGCTTTAATTATTTTTATAACGTTTATTTTTAGTGCTACAGCAGAACTGGGAGGGCTTGCAGGATTTGGTATTGCACCTTTTTCAGTCTCTTTAGCGCTTGGTTTAACTATGCTTGAATTGTTGGTTGCAGTAATACAAGCATATGTTTTTGCATTATTAACAGCCGTTTTTATTGGAATGGCTATACACGTAGATCACTAACAAAAAAAGGAGTCTCACTATGGGAGCAGGGTTAGCAGTAATTGGTGCCGGTATTGGTATTGGATTAATTGGTTATGGAGTAGCACAAGCTATCGCTAGACAGCCTGAAGCAGCTGGAGAAATTAGATCACAAACATTTCTTCTAGCAATTTTGGTTGAAGGTGCAGCTATTTTGCTAGGATTATTATCACTAGTTCTATAATTAATATAAGGAAATAATATGAACCCATTATTAACGCCAGAGCTAGGCACATATGTCTGGTCATTAGTTATTTTCTTAACAGTACTTTTTGTACTGAAGAAATTTGCATGGAATCCTTTACTCGATTTTCTTGAAGAGAGAGAAAAGGATATAGCCGAATCTTTAAAAATGGCTGAAAGTGCAAAGACTGATTTAGAAAAGATTAAAGATGAATCAGAGAAAATTCTTAATGAGGCAAAAAAAGAAGGTAAAACTATTGTAAGCGATAGTAAGCTAAGAGCAGAAGAGTCTGCTAATAAGATTCTTAATGACGCAAAGGAAAAATCTAATGAGTTTCTTGATGACGCTAAGTCAAAAATTGACATAGAAAAGAAGCGTGCAATTAAAGAAATCAAAGAGGAAGTCGTTGACTTAAGCTTAGAGCTTGCTACCAAGGTTTTACAAAGGAACATTAATGATGAAGATAACTCAAAGTTTGTAAAGTCATCATTAGAAGCAGTGAAAGTAGATGAAGCAAAATCTTAAAAAGATAAATATTTATTCAAATCTGTTAAATGACGCAATTGAGTCGTTCGAAGACTTTAATAGTGTAAGTACAGGTCTTGAAGAGTTTAGTTTTGCATTAAAAACTGATTTGGATATCAATACTTTTTTCAAGTCTAAAACTATTGATGTTGAGCAAAAGGTTAATCTTTTTTCAAATGCTGTTTCGAATTCAATGAATGAAATATTAGTTGAAGTTTTGAAGGTTGTAATTGAAAATGACGATTTAAATCTCATTCCACACATTGCAAATAATTTTGTATTGCTTTCAAAAGAAAAATTAAATATTTCGTTTGTTCACGTTACGTCATCTTCTGAGATTAGTTCAAGTAATAAAGATGATATCAAACACTCATTGAGTGAGCTGATTAATAAACAAATTAAAATTAATTTTGAGACTGACAGTTCATTAATTGGTGGTCTTAAAATTAAAGTAGACGATAAGCTTTATGATAGCAGTCTGCAAACAAAATTAGAAAACGCAAAATCAAAATTAGTAGGGGTATAAATGGATATTAAAACAAATGAAATCGGAAATTTATTACGAAGTCAGATCCAAAATATTAATGATAACGTTGATGTTAATGAGGTCGGCGAAGTATTAGAAATTGGGGACGGTGTTGCACGAACAAGTGGACTTGGTAGTGTAATGAGCTCTGAGCTTGTTGAATTTCCAAATAATGTTTTTGGAATGGCACTAAATCTTGAAGAAGAAAATGTTGGTGCTGTACTTTTTGGAGATAGCAGTCTTGTAAAAGAAGGCGATACGGTTAAAAGAACTGGTAAAGTTGTTGAAGTTCCTGTTGGAAAAGAATTATTAGGTCGCGTTGTAGATCCACTAGGCCAGCCTATGGACGGTAAAGGGCCAATAAATGCAAAAGAAACATTACCAATTGAAAGAAAAGCACTTGGAGTTATGCAAAGATTTCCAGTAAAAGAACCCCTACAAACTGGATTAAAATCAATTGATAGTATGATTCCGATTGGTAGAGGTCAAAGAGAATTAATTATTGGTGATAGACAAACAGGAAAATCTGCTATTGCAATTGATACCATTATAAATCAAAAATCAACACATGAGACAGATAGTCCTGTATATTGTATATATGTTGCTGTTGGTCAAAAAGCTTCAACTGTTGCAAAGCTTGTTGCCGAGCTAGAATCAAATGGTGCAATGGAATATACAACAGTGGTTGTTGCAAATGCATCCGATCCTGCACCATTACAATACATAGCACCGTATTCAGGATCTGCCATGGGAGAATATTATAGAGATAATGGTATGCACGGTTTAATTGTTTTTGATGATTTATCTAAGCAAGCTACTGCATACAGGCAAATGTCATTAGTATTAAGAAGGCCTCCAGGAAGAGAAGCGTTTCCAGGAGATGTTTTTTATCTGCATAGTAGGCTTTTAGAAAGAGCCTCAAAACTTTCAGAAGATCTTGGCTCTGGCTCATTAACTGCTTTACCAGTTATTGAAACTCAAGAAGGTGATGTATCTGCATATATTCCAACTAATGTAATATCAATTACAGATGGACAGATATATTTAGATACCAATCTATTTAATGGAGGTGTAAGACCAGCCGTTGATGTAGGATTATCAGTTTCAAGAGTTGGTGGAAGTGCACAAATAAAAGCAATGAAGAAAATTGCTGGAAAGTTAAGACTTGACCTCGCTCAGTTCAGAGAACTCGAAGCTTTTGCCAAATTTGCTTCTGATCTTGATGAGTCTACAGCTGCCCAGATTACTCGTGGTAGAAGAATGGTAGAGATATTAAAACAAAATCAATATGTACCGATGTCTACAGAAAAGCAAGTTGCAATTATTTATGCAGCTAGCCAAGGCTATCTTGATGATGTAGAGCTTGAATCTGTTAAGGAATTTGAAGTTGGCTTATTAGAGCATTTTGAATCCAAGTTTAAAGATTGTCTTGATGAGATAAGGAAATCTGGCGATATATCAGACGAATTAGGAAGTAAGATGAACAAAGCTATAGAGGAATTTAAAAAGAGCTTCTAATATGGCTAATTTAAAAAATCTTTCAGAACGAATAAAGTCAGTTACAAGTATTCAGCAAGTAACTAAAGCTATGAAAATGGTTGCTGCGGCCAAGGTAAAAAAGGCGCAGGAAAAAATGGAAATATCTAGACCATATTCAAAAAATACCCAAGAGCTTATTTGTAGAATACTTCCACAGATTAGCTCATCTGATGTTTCACTCGTTGAAAAAAGAGATATAAAGAATGTTGGTATGATTATAATTACTAGTGATAGAGGTTTTGCAGGTTCATTCAATTCAGGAGTCATTCGAATGGCCGAAAAAGAGATTGAAAAGCTAGGAAAAGATAATGTGCAACTATTTTGTATTGGTAAGAAATCTTCTGAATATTTTTCGAAAAGAGATTTTAATGTCAAAGAAACATTTTTCGATTTTTGGAAGGAAATGAATTATGAAACTGCGTCAAATATATCTAAATCATTCATTGATGCTTTTGAAAAAAATGAAATTGATGAAGTG
>CACNXV010000014.1 GCA_902624575.1 uncultured Fidelibacterota bacterium | reverse complement strand
TAGTTTTGTTTTCCAAAAATTTATCTGTTACTGCTAGATATTCTTTTTCAATTTTATTTTTGGGATGCATCAAAGATTGAGATAATTGTCCATTATCTGTCAGCAGTATTGCTCCAGTTGTATCTTTATCAAGTCTTCCGACATGATTTAAAGAAAACTTTTTTGGGATAAGCTCAAAAATT
The DNA here is from genome assembly GCA_902624575.1 of uncultured Fidelibacterota bacterium. Lineage (GTDB taxonomy): Bacteria > Fidelibacterota > Marinisomatia > Marinisomatales > Marinisomataceae > Marinisoma. The sequence continues at coordinate 11,317 of CACNXV010000014.1, read as the reverse complement.
GTTTTTCTACCTTTTTCATCTGATTTTGAAGAGATATATCCTTTTGGTTTATGTAGCAAAATCGTAGTATAATTATTTTTTAGTTGAATTTTTTTCTGATCATATCGGATATCATCTTTTGTATTTATTTCAAAAAATGGATCTAAAATCAACTTACCATTGACAGTAACCATCGCACTTTTTATTTCTTCTTGTGCTTTTCTTCGTGAAAGCGAACCTGAATCAGCTATGAATTTGAATAGTTTCATATATTAGTTTTGGGAAGATTCAAGCTCAGATAACTCATTTGCTGTTGGCATATCCGATAAATTAGATATTCCAAAATGTTTAAGGTAATTATCTGTTGTTTTGTATAGGAGAGCTTTACCAATTGAATCTTCTCTACCTTGAATTTTAACTAATTTTTTTGATAATAAATTTTTAATAACACCCTTACAATCTACGCCTCTAATAGCTTCAACATCAATTCGAGATATTGGTTGTTTGTAAGCTATAATAGCTAATACTTCTAAGGCTGCATTCGATAAAATTAATTTTTTTGAAGGTATTAATTTTGATATGAACGGTTCAAAATCTTTTCGTGTAACCATTAAAAAGCCTGAGCCAATTGCCTTAATATACATTGCGCTGTCTTTATAATTATCATTTAATTCATTAACAACTTTTTCCAGATTTATTGATTCGTTTTTGCCAAAAACTTTATCAATATCCTTTTGTTCAAGAGGAGAAGTTGAGACAAAAAGCAATGATTCTATAATCTGATTTTTTTTCAAGCTTTTACCACGTTTAATTTTATTTCAATATCGTCAAAATTATGTTTTTGATGACAAAGAATTTCAGATTCTTTAATCATCTCTAACAACGCAAGAAATGTAACAATTATTTCCATCTTATCTTTAAGATTTTTAACAAGCTTTTTGAGTGATAAAGTATCATCATCTTTAAATAATGAAATAATAAAGTTCTTTTGTTCTTTTAGAGAAACTATTTCTTTGTAAATCTTAAATGAGTCAATTGTTGGAGCATTATCAATGGCTTCTTTAAAAATTTTTGATATATCGTAGAGCGTTACCTCTTTTAAATAATCTGAAACTTGATTTGATTTATCATAAACAACTTTCGAATCAGAACGAAAAAAAATGCTTTTATTATCTTCATGAATTTGTTTAAGGTGATGAGCAATACCTTTAAATTTTTTGTATTCTATTAGCTGTGCAACTAAATCAATTCTAGGATCATCTATATCAAAGCCTTCTTCATCTATTTTTCTTGGTAGCAGCATCTGTGTTTTAATTCTAAGCAACATAGATGCCATGAATAAAAATTCTCCTGCAATAGAAATATCTAGTTTTTTTGCTTTATCAATTACCTGGATATATTCATCTGTTATTTCTGTAATGGGAATATCATAGATATCAATTTTATCTCTTTTTATGAAGTACAGAAGTAAGTCTAGCGGTCCATTAAAATTTTCTAGCTTAATTTCAAACATTTAAATTAATCCAGCAGCTATTTTGACTTTTAATAAAGTTTTTGAAGCAATATCTCTAGCTTTTTCTTCTCCTAACTTCATCAAATCGACAACATCATCAGGATTATTCATAAGTTCATTTCTTTTTTTTCTTTGTTCTGAAAAATAATCTATTATCTTTTCAAAAAGTTCATTTTTGACTTCCATATACTTCAATCCTGGAGTGTTATATCGATCATCGAGAATTTTTAACTCATCATCATTAAGAAACATTGAAAAGATTTGGAATAATGGAGTATCAGTATCTTTTAAATCATTTAATCCGGCTGAATCAGTTGTGATGTTCATTATTTGATCTTTAATTTGTGATTCTTCACCAAAAATTGGAATTGTATTACCATATGATTTACTCATTTTTTGACCATCAATTCCAATTATAAGATTTTTATTTTTATCTATTTCAGCCTCTGGAATTACAAAAGTATCACCATAAAAATTATTAAACTTCAAAGCTATATCTTTCGTCATTTCTAAATGCTGTTTTTGATCTTTTCCAACAGGAACAATATTTGACTGATATAATAAAATATCAGATGCCATTAACACAGGATAAGAAAACAAGCCCATATTAGGTTTTAAACCATTAGCAATTTTATCTTTGTATGAAGTAGATCTTTGCATTAATCCAACTGAGGTAAAATTCGATAAAATCCAAGATAATTCAGTTACTTCTGGAACATGTGACTGTATCCAAAAAGTTGAATCGTCCGTTTCGATTCCTAAAGCCAAAAGGTCAACAAACGCTTCAAACGTGTTTTTTTCAAGCTTTTTACTCTCTGACATTGAAGTTAAAGAATGATAGTTCGCTATAAAGCAAAATAATTCAGACTCTTTCTGAAGACTAACCATTCTCTCAATCATACCAAAATAGTTTCCAATGTGTAATTGTCCTGATGGTTGAATACCGCTTAAAATTCTTTTTTTCATTTTTTAATTTTTATTTTGGAAGAGATAATCTTTCCATCCTTCATTTTTATTATTAATAAATTGATTGTAATACATAAATCTATTGGGTTTTTTGGCTTCTTTTAAAAGTTTCATGTTTGCTTCAAAAGGTGTTCGATTCCCTTTTTTTGAATTACAAGGAGAACATGCTATAATTAAATTTTCCCATGTATCTCTTCCACCTTTTTGCTTTGGAACAATATGATCTACAGTCAAATTTTTTGATGATGAACAATATTGACAACATGAGTTATCTCTCAATAATAGATTTTTTCTATTAAGAACAACATCAAGACTATTAAAAGAAACATATTTTTTTAGCTTTATAACACTTGGGACTTTTAAACGAGTTGATGGTGAGTAGATATAATCATCATAATTTATTAGGATATCAACTTTGTTCAGAAAAAAAAGGCAAATTGCTCGTTTTGATGAGCATACGCCAAGAGGTAAATAACTTGCATTCAAAATAAGTGTTAAGTTACTGAGTTGATTGGATTGCTTATTTGACATATTTTAATTTAAAAAAAATAATCGTTTACATTTGATAAAATATCTTTTAAAATTTTTTTGCAAATGTAGGGAATAAAGTGAAAAACTTTAACAGTCCCCGCTACTGTAATTGCTGAGATTTAATATTATCCATTCTGATAATCAGGAGAAGGCATTAAATCGTTTTAGGCATAAGTCAGGAAACCTTATTTGCAAAAATATATTAACAAACTTCGGAGGAAAGTATGATAAAAAAGTTTTACTTAATTTTATCAATATTTCTAAGCAGCTTATTTGCTCAAACCTTCACTGGAATCATAACTGACGCATCCGGTGAACCACTTCAATATGTTTTTGTAAAACAAGGCGAAAATATCACAACATCAAATCGAAATGGTAGTTTTACAATTGATATTGAAAATGATAATCCAATGATGTTTTCTCTTATTGGCTTTGAAACACTTGAAGTAAATATTCAAAATATTGTAGAACGTGTATTTGTTTTACAAAATAAAAACATTGAACTTCAAAGTGTCGAAGTTTATGGAAACTCAAAAAATTATCTTAAGAATACAACTAACTCAAATGCTTTAAGTAAATTTTCTAAATCAGGTTCTATAAATCAAATTCCTTCAATAGAAATCAGAACAGGTGGCGGCTATGCAGGAGTATCTTCTGCTTCTTTTGATAGTGGTTTTGCAAGACATACAAAAATATTATATAATGAAGTAGATTTAACAGACGCTATGAATGGACAAGTTGATTTATCTATTTTTCCATCATTTGCACTGCAATCGGCAAACTATCGATCAAATTCAGGAACTCGGTTTGGATCAGGTTCAATTGATGGTTCAATAAACATAAACAATGATGTCAACTCAAATAAAGTTATTTATGGTTTGGGAGACTTTGGCTTTAATCAGTTTGGAGCAACATATAATCTTACTACTAATCGAGGACAAAGAAATATAATTTTTGGAAAAACTAAATATGATGGTAATTATGAATTTTTTAATCCTACAACAGAAGAAAATGAAAAAAGAGAAAATAATTATCTTGATCAATTTTTCTTAAGTGTTGATCGTGAATTTGTGATAAATGAAAAAACCTTAATAAATTACAGTTCTTTAAAAATTGAAAATACTAGAGGATCATCTGGCAGTACAATCTTTCCATCAAATTTGGCAACAAGAACAGATGAATTTGATTTGAATGATTTGTCTGTAGTAAGATTTATGAATAATGGAACATTGAAATTATTTATGAATAGATCTAAAAATAATCAAGTTTATGATGACCCCAATGAATCATTTCCCACCTTTAGCGAACATGAGCTTTCGACTTCAAGATTTGGGTTAAATTTTAAACAAAGGATAAATAAATCTTTGTTATATGAAGTAAGTTTAATTGAAAAATCTGAAAGAGTCGATAGTACTGAACTTTCAAAACGTGAAATTGAAACTACATCAATTGCACTTAATGCATCATATGTTGATTTCGATAAAAATTTTAAGGTTCTACCGTCATTAAGATATGATTCGCAGCCAGGTAACAAAAAAACTACCTATAATTTAGGCTTAGAAGCAGTTGATCAGTTTTCAAATCAAAAGTTAGGTTTTGACTTCAATTTAGATTTTGGAACATCATTTCAATTTCCAACAATGAATGACTTATTTTGGCCAGATGGTTTGTACAGTGGAGGAAATCCAGAACTTAAGCCAGAAGAGAGTGATTACTTTGCTATGAAAGTAACAAATAATTCTTTTTTAGGTAAAATCTCTATCAATTACTCATCTAAAAGTTATGATAATCTTATTGTTTGGCAACCTGATGAATCATTTAAATATGTTCCAATAAATATTTCATCTGCAGAAAGAAATTCAATGAACCTAACTTATTTAAAAAACTTTGAAAAGGTTCAACTGCAGATTGCTCATAATAAATATGATTCGAAAGATAAGGAGCTTGATAAAGATCTTCTTTATGTACCAGAATCATCTACAAGCTTGATGCTTTCATACGATATTAATAGAAAAACAAATTTAGCTATGAACTATAAAAAAACAGGGGAAAGAATTTTAAGATACGAATCAACTTTTAATGAAAAAGTTGTAGGGTCACCATTTTCATTATTAAGTATAGCGGCAACAAGAAGCATTTTATTTATTGATGGAACCAGCGTACTTGATGCAACTCTTACAATTGATAATGCATTGGATGAAGATTACGAATCAACAATAGGATATCCGGAACCAGGTAGAAGCATGAATTTAACCTTAGAGTACAATATCTAATCGTCAAATTCCCACATAATTCCAAAAGATAAAAGGCTACTCATTGGATTAAAAAGTTCATGAGTTACTGGTGAGTAGTCATCTTCTTCAAAAAACTTATATAGACCATTTTTAAGACGTATTGTTAATACAACATCAGAAATTGAGATATCTGTAGATATATGAAGGTTATAAAAATCATCAAGAGTGTAACTCTTTCCCTTTACGGGTATGTTTCTGAAATAATCGAAATAATAATTGGAATTATTTTCTGAAAAATACTTAAGGCCTAATTTTCCTTTAATACCCAAATTATTTGATAAGAAAGATAAATCATAAAAATACTCAAAGTTTAAAATATGAGATCTATTAGAACTTATAGGACTATCGAAAAAATTATAATTATGAGTTATTTTAAATTGTCCAAATTTAATTGGAAAAGCTATATTGGTTTCAAGTGACGCCATATCATCATCAACGCTTAAATACTCATTATCTTCTAAAACAGACATTTCAATCGGTTTTTGGGAAATCGCAATATTATTTGCCTGAATATAATTGAATCTAGAAGATATGCTTACTTTCTTATCAATTGTGAAGGCAATGCTAACATCATTCCAATTTTCTAAATCATTCCCAGAAAATTCGCCAAGAACTTCATAAGAAAAAAAATCATTCAAGACTCTATTTGGCTTATTGAACGATTTTAAACTAATATTAAAAATGCCAATTGAGTTATTAATCAAAAGACTTGGAAATATATCATTATTTAAAAAATCAACACCGTATGAAATATTCCCCTTTGCTATATTATTTCTATTTGACAAAGATATTAAGTTCGTTGAGAAACCTTTTGATGAAATTTCATTTTTGTAATGGTTATTGTCGACAATTGCTTTTAAATGCAACCAATTTCCGTTATGTATTTCTATATTTAATTTATTACGCTCTAAATCATTTCTATTATTGAGACTATACTCTGTAATATTAATTGAATCAAATTTACTAATATGATTTAGTTCAATATTATAATGATAGCCATTCATTTTGAATGAGTCTCCAATAGTTAAAGACATAAAATCAGAAAACTCTTTATTATTCGAAGAATCTAAACCGAACGGATTATTAAATTGAAAATTTGATTTTTCTCTGAAATAACCTGCGGATGAATAGATTGAATGACTTTTAATTTTTGTAGCATAGTCAATTTTATAGAAAAGACTAAGTGGACTACCATCTTCTTTAGAAAATTCAGAATAATTACCAAAAAAACTTTTTTTACCTGCTAAAAATTGAACACTATTTGTTTCCTTATTTTTTTTTAGCCCAATGTTTAATACATCAAAACCGTAATCTCCAAACTCATAAGTGAATTTACTTTTAGTAAAAGTTGAATCTGTAGGAAATTCATCAAAATTAAATGAATAAAATTTATTATTAAAATTTTTTGAACTTCTATCAACTAAAATATTATCAAATTTTTGATCACTGTTCCATTCTATTAAGTTGTTTTTTAATTGATAACCAAATTGATTTGAGATTTCATAAGGTACTGACTGCTGTGCGAAAGATATGCTTAAGAAGGCTAATATATATTTAAAGGCTTTCATCGTTTCTTTTCATAACATTTACCTGAGAATCCATATAGTTCATTGTATGCAAAAGAATTGCCTCAATAGTCTGAGGTTCTACTGGGCTTTGCCATTCTTTCCTACCTTGATAAGATAATATTAAGTGCTCTAATTTCAATTTATCTTCTTTTGGAAAATTCTTAGTTGACCTAATATATTTGTTTACGATATCCCTTGATAATATTGCATTACCTAATAAAGACTTTTTATTTAATTTAAATTCTGAAGAACCAAGATTGATGGAATATAATTTACCAATCTGATGAAGGCATGCACCTGTCAAAAGCAAATCATTATCAATGGAATAATGTTTACCAATCGCTTTGGAGATTTTGATAATTGAAATTGTCTGTTCTACCAACCCTCCTTGATAATTATAGTGAAATGAAATGCTAGCAGGATATATTTTAAACTTTTGCTTATGATCATTGAGTATTTTTTTTGTTAATAGCTTAAAATGTTTTTTTGATATTTTATCAACCTCTTTAATAAGTTTTTTCCATAACTCATTAGGATTCTCCTTTGACTTTGGAATTAAATCAGTAGCATTAAATCCATATTTTTGATATTTCTTTTCAGTAGCCTTTGAGATGTTTTCAACTTTGATCATCAAGCTACTTCCATATTGATAAGTTTTACCTTTTATGGCAACTGGATCGCCATTATCAAATTTTTTGGATAATTTTTGTACATTATCCCAAATTCTTGCTCTTATTATTCCAGTCTTATCTTGAAGAAGCAGATTTAAATAAGGGGAACCATCTTTTTTCTTTTGTGATCTTTTTTCAATACATAGATAGAATCCCTGAAGCTTCATATCAGAAACTAAATTTTTGATTAGGATTGATTTCATTTAATTAATTTTTTGAATGATTGCATTTACCATCAACGCATTTGCCTGATAATTGATGCACTCTTTTTGTTAGCTTTATATTTAAATCTTCAGCTATTCTATTTTCGATAGAGGAAATTGTATTATCATAAAATTCAAATATCTCTCCACAATCTTCGCATAAGATATGATCATGCTTTGGTGTAATTGTTTTTTTATTGTGCTCATATAAAAATCTACCGTTGTCCAAAGTAATTTTAGTTAAAAGATCATGTTTTACAAACACGTCTATTGTTCTATACAGAGTCGCTCTTGAAACATTGATTTTATTTTTTTTTAGATCTTTAAGGATAGTTTCAATATCACGATGCTTGTCTGTTGATGACAACTCATCCCATATATCTAGACGCTGTTTTGTTGCTCTTAAGCCTTCGCTTTTCAAAACAGCCTCTACTTCAACATGAAACCTACATGGTATTAAATTTTGCATTTATCAAATTACATTAAATTGAATTTTTAATCTATTTTTTTTAAACGCGCATATTTGACAATTAATTTTTTTCTTAAACCACCGTCAAATTCAACGCCTACTTTTTGATTTTCTCCTGAACCAGTAAGAACTAAAATTGTACCGACTCCAAATAAATTATGTTGCACTTGATCACCAATTTGAAAATCATCAAATTCGGTAACTGTCCTTGAGATTTCTATTTTTTTGGAAGATCCAGTACCAACAACTCTTCTAGTATAAACTGATTTGTAAGATTTAACTTTAACAACATTCTCATCAATTTCATTTAAAAAATCTGATTGAACAAAAGAGGTGCTATTGACAGCTCCAAATCGTCTTCTATATTTTGCATTGAGAAGATATATACGATCCATGGCTCTTGTTACAGCCACATAAAAAAGTCTTCTTTCCTCTTCCATTTGATCTTCAGTGTCATCTAGACGAATTAGTGGAAATAGTCCTTGCTCTAATCCTGAAACAAATACTGTTGAAAACTCTAACCCTTTTGCGGCATGAACTGTCATTAACGTGATGGTATTATTTTTGTCATCCCATTCGTCAATATCAGTAAATAATGATATTTCTTGTAAAAAATCATTAAGATTACCACCAGTTTGATCAGAAAATTTATCTACAGTTTGTTTAAGCTCCTGAATATTATTATAACGATCTTGCTCAACAGGATTATTTTTATAATAATTTTCGATATTAAATTCTTCCAACAACGCTCTAACAAGCTCTTTTGGATCTAGCTTTTCGATTAGTCCACTAAATTTCAATATAGATAAATGAAAATTTTCTATAGAATCTTGTTGTTTTCCCCTTAATTTCATTTCCCTGCAAAATTTGAGACTTTCAAATAAAGATATTTTTTTCTTTGCAGCCAAATCGACAAACATATTAATGGATTTTTCTCCAATTCCCCTTACCGGGAAATTGATTATCCTTTTCAAAGCAATGTCATCATTATTATTTGATACTAATGTTAGATAAGCCAAAACATCTTTTATTTCTTTTCTATCATAAAATTTAGTTCCACCAACAATATTATATGGTAAACCTTCTTTAACCATTGCCTGCTCAATTGAACGAGACTGGGCATTGGTTCTGTAAAGAACTGCAAAATCTTTGAATGTATTTTTATTGATTTTGATTTCAGATTTTATTGCATCACAGATTGCATTTGATTCTTCTTCATCGCTTCCAGTTGAAATGAGAGAAATCTTTTCTCCCTCACCTTTAGTTGCGTATAATTTTTTTTCGGCTCTATTTTTATTATTAGATACAACAGACCATGCACCATCTAAAATTCTTTGAGTTGAGCGGTAATTTTTTTCAAGTTTAATTTCAATTTTCTTAGGAAATGTTTCTTGAAAATTTGTAAGAATGTTATCGATATTTGCGCCTCTCCAACCATAGATAGATTGGTCATCATCTCCAACCACAGTAATATTTTTATGTTTTTGCGCTAGTAAAGAGACAATTTCAAATTGAGGAGAGTTGGTATCCTGGAACTCATCAACTAATATGTACTGCCATAAATCCTGGTAATATTGAAGTATTTTTTTATTTTGCTTTAAAAGTTTAATTGGAAAAATTATTAAGTCGTTAAAATCTAGCGCATTATTAGATCTTAACTTCTCGTTGTAACCTTTATAAACTTCTGCAATTTTTTCATCTTCGAATGTTTGCGCCTTACTTTCAATCTTTTTAACAGATAAATCTGAATTTTTAAACTGATCAATTTGTACTTTTAAAAAACCTACGCTTAATTCTTTAAACTCCGTGAGGTTTAGGTCTTCAAGAACTTCCTTAATAACTGACTTTTGGTCAACTGTATCATATATAGTAAAATTGGAATTAAAATTTTCATCTAGTAATGAAATATGAGCACGCATCATTCTTGCGCCAATGGAATGAAAAGTTCCAACATTAACTCCGCTACTTGAAATACTTTCTTGAATTCTATTTTTCATTTCTGAAGCTGCTTTATTAGTAAATGTCAGAGCTAATATATTTTGCGGCTTAAATAATTTCTCTTTTATCAAATGCCAAACCTTATACGTTAAAACTCTTGTTTTACCACTTCCAGCTCCGGCAAAAACTAAAACAGGCTTATTGACTGTCTGTACTGCTTTGAGTTGTTGTGTATTTAAATCAGTTAATTTCATCTATTTTTTCTTTTATTTATTTTATATATCCTTTTGGCCTTTTCATGATCTTTTTCATTTGTTGTAAAAGCATGTGAGCCATCACCTTGTGCAACAAAAAATAAAAAATCTGTATTGGCTGGGTATAATGCGGCATATAAAGATTCAATACCTGGGTTATTAATTGGGCCTGGTGGTAAACCGTAATTCAAATAGGTATTGTATGGTGATTTAATTCTTAAATCTCTCATTGAAACAGCCTTTGGAGGACCTGGAATTATGTACTGTATTGTAGGATCTGCTTGTAATTTCATATTTACTTTTAGTCTGTTGTGATATACTGATGAGATAGTTGCTCGTTCGTCGTTGAGCATTGCTTCCCCTTCAATTATCGACGCCAAAGTTACAACTTCATGTACCGTAAATCCTAGCTCAATTGCTCTATTTTGTAAATTTTTATCGAAACGTTTCCAAAATTCTGAAAGAAGAGTATCTATTACTTCTTCTGGAGAAGTGTTATGATAAAAATAATATGTACTTGGGTAAAGATAGCCTTCAATAGAGTTTGATTGAATATCATAGGTAGTTAAATACTTATTTTCTTTAATCAACTTTGGATAGTCAATATTTGTACCAAATAAATCATTAATTCGATTATAGATCTGGTCAGAACTAAGCCCTTCAGGTAATATTAACTTTATTTTAACCGGCCCAATATTAAATATAGTATCAATCAACGACCTATCACTTACCTTACCTTCAACAATAAAAGTGCCAGCAGGAACTTTAGATGAAAGACCTCTGAGCATTACCTTTATTTTAAATAAATTCTTACTATAAATAATTTTTTGGTTTAAAAGCTCATCAGAAACTCTATCTAAGGACATACCCTTTTCAATTACAAAAGATTGCTTGTTTATTACTTTTGTATTTGATGATAGAAAAAAAGATA
>CACNXV010000013.1 GCA_902624575.1 uncultured Fidelibacterota bacterium | reverse complement strand
CCACTTTTGCGGTTGCATTCTAATATATTTCAATGTTTTTTTTGATGAATCAATCAAAGTCTTATCTTTGTCATCATATAGAGTACTTTCAAATACCTCAAAAACTACTTCGTTTGAAAGTGCATTAGACCACTTTTTTATTTTAGGACTGTAATACGGAAAAGAAATAGGAATTATTTTAAAAATTCCACTTTTTCGGGGAATTAAATTGTATTTCCATGATATAGAGCCTGATGAACTGTCTGTTATATTTTTTTCAATTAAGGTTTCACCTTCAAAAACTTCTAGCTTATCAGGAAATTTAATTATTGGCCTACCAATATTTTTTAGATTACCACTTCCGTCAAGCTTAAGTGTAAAAATAGCTGGTATTCCCTCTTCAATTTTTCCTTCTGAAATTGATGATGAAAGCTGAAATGATCCTACAGCACCAGAAAAGTCTTCAGGTATATCTTCTAGTGATGAAACTTTAACTTTTATCGGATCAGACACTAAAATTCTAGCGCTTGTATATTGAGAGAAAGTATCAAAAAAAGGATCATTCCAAAAAAGCCTATTAAAAGATGGATCTTTCTCCTTTGTTTCAACTTTCATTATCATTGAATCAAGCTCAAATATTCCTTCCTCAAGCGGAAAAATAGATACTTCATAGAGTTTTAAAGATTTATAATTATACCCATCAATTTCAATATCTTCCCAACTATCAGGATTAATTTGAGTGCCTGTTGGATCAAATAATTTTTCAGTCCAAAAATTCTTATATTTTGGAAATTCAGTCGAAATTACTTTTGATGCAATTCTAGTATAAAACTTATAAGATATAATAATCTGCTCTCCCACAACAACATCAGTTTTATCAATATTTACTTCAAGAATTAGATCTTTAGTACTATTATTGATATTCTGCTCAACGACCTCAACCTTGAACTCTTTTGTAGAAAATATTTTTTTACCTACTTTAACTTCAAATGATGGAATAATTAAAATACCATCTCCTTTAGGTATAAGAGTCCATGAAATAGATCTTGATGAAGATCTTTTTCCATTTATATAACGATATTCACTTCCTACATTAGGTCCAGCTATTATTGAAAAGCTTTTTTCAAGTTTATCTAGCCTAACTTCAGGATTAACTTCGACATCATCTATTTTGATAGTATAAATTATAGATTCAGTTAAATTTATTTTACTACTACTTACAGTTGATTCTATTTCCTGTGAAAATACGTTTGTTAATAGAAGGAAGATTAAAAATAATTTTACCATTGCTTTCCTGAGGTATTAGAATAATTTTTTTGTTTTCTTCTTTTATTTACTTTTTCGTTTTCTTTAAGAGCATTTAAAATATTTTCAGAACTTTGTTCATTCTTAAATTGCTTGTTTTCATTTTTATCTGTTTTATTGTCCTGATTATTTTCTTTAGGACCATCGCTTTGATCATCTGCTTGCGGATCACCCTTTGAATTATTCGATTTATCATCTTTATTCTTTTTTTTGTCAGATTCATCTTTATTCTTTTGTTTATTATTTTCCGCGTCTTCTTTGTCTTTATCACTTTTATCATTTTGTTGATTATTTTGACTTTTTTCAATTTCATTTTTTACGATCTCGTAATTTATTCTTGCATCGACATCATTAGGATTTTTAAGCAATGCTTGCTTATAAAGCGACAAACTTTCTGAAAGTCTTTTATTTCTATATAATAAATTACCATGATTATAATTTAAATCAGATGTTGATTGAATTGAATCTTGCTTAGATAAATTGAAATACTTTTCAGCAATTTCAGTACTATCTAAATATGAATAAATTGATGCAATATTGAACAAAATATCTTCCTTCGACAAATCATTTTCTTCAATTAAAAGTTTTTTGTAATAACTTAAAGCTGAACTAAAATCTTCATTCTTAATCATTTTCTCACCTAAATCTTGACAATAAATGGAAGAAATAATAATAATTAGTATTAATTTTTTCATTTAAATCTTCCTGCAGGTATAAGACTTGATATTACTAACACTATTATACTTACCACCAAAGGGTATTGAAATTTTTGTTCAAATTCTGAAAACTCGAATGAATTAATTAAAGCATTTTCTCCTTGAGAAATAATTTCTATTATTTCTTCGCTAACTGGTTCACTTTTAGAAATTCTTATTAATCTACCTTTACCAATTTTTGCTAATTGATCAAGAAATTGTAGATTTACTTTTGAAATAACTAGCTGACCTTCATCATCATATATAAACGTTTTTAGTTTTTTATTATCTGGTATTAAAGATCCTTTGGAACTTCCAACAGCTACTACAAAAATATTTACTTTATCTTTAATTGCTCTTTTGATTACATCAAGACTGTTATTACCATGATCTTCTCCATCAGATAATAAAAATATTATTTTTTGTTGCTTTCCATCGTCTGAAAATGCTTCAATAGAGGTTTGAATTGCAGATGATATTTCGGTTCCTCTTGAAGATATCATATCTGTATCTATACTTTTAGTAAAAAGCTTTGCAGCGTCATAATCCATAGTTAATGGTAAATATAAAAAATTAGAACCTGAAAATACTACAATACCAATTCTATCACCCTCCAGATTTTCAATAATCTTTGTTAATTCGAATTTTACCTTATTAAGTCTTGATGGCTTAATATCTTCTGCATTCATACTCAACGAAACATCAACGCAAAAGATTATATCAACACCTTTTCTTTCAACTGGCTTTACCGTAACACCTGTTTTGAGACCAGTTATTGAAAATATTAATGCAATAATTCCAATATTTCTTAAAAAATATTTTAATTTCATATTGCTAATACTGCCCTGAAATAAAAATTTATAAAACTTTTTTTCAAATTTTTTCCCAAAAATTTTTTTGTTATATGATCTAAATTTTGAAAAAAGCAAAATCATCAAATAAATTATAAAACAATAGGATGCTATATTTAGATGGTCAAATATCATATTATTTTCCTAAAATAAACTATTCTTATTAGTTCACTGACAGATAAACAAGAAAATCCAATCAAAAGAAACCATATATATATTTCTTTATATGTTGAATAGTAATTTATCGTGATTTCTGACTTTTCTAAGTTATCTATTTCTGAATAAATTCCTTCAAGGCTTTTTTTATTTGTTGCTCTAAAATATTTTGCACCAGTTTCATTCGCAATACCTTTTAATGTCTTTTCATCTATTTCATTCCTCACTAATCCCCTTCCTGGTATAGATGTAATGTTTGCCATTGTTCCAGCACCTATTGTATAAATTTTTATGTTATATTCACTTGCAATCTTTGCAGCTGAAATTGGGTCTATTTCACCTGAATTATTACTTCCATCGGATAAAAGAATGATAACTTTATTTTCAGAATCACTATTTCTTAATCTATTTACCGCATTAGCTATTGCAATACCAATTGCTGTACCATCATATTTTGGCTCAACTACTGTAACTTCAGATAAAAGATTTGTAAGTACATTATAATCTATTGTTAAAGGACATTGAATAAATGTTTCCTTACCGAACACCAATAAACCAATTCTATCTGTTTTTCTATTTATTATAAAGTCATTAGCCGCAGCCTTAACTGCCTCTAACCTATTTGGCTTAAAATCTTCAGCTAGCATACTACTGCTAGTATCTAATGCAAGAATAATATCAATTACTTGAATATTTATATCTTCATTTACTGATGAAATTCGTGGTCTCGCTAAAGCTATTATGAGGAAAACTATTGATAAGAAAAAAAAACTTTTCATTAAAATCACTATTAAATTACCTCTGATTCCAAATACTTTTTTCAGTGAATTTAAATGTGATACTTGAAAGAAAAATTTATCTTTTTTTAAAAAAGTAACTAATATTTGCAAACCAACAAATATTGGTATAAATATTAAAAAATTTGGGTTTAGAAATTCCATCTATTTTATTCAAATATATTACCTTATTTCAATGAATGAGCAAAATTGAATAAAGTTTCCTCTTTAAAAGAATTAGATATTAATTGTAAACCAATTGGAAGACCATTTTTTGATAAACCGTATGGAATATTTATTGAAGGATTTCCTACAAGATTTGAAGTTACCGTAAAGACATCAGCAAAATACATTTTCAATGGATCTTTTTTTCTTCCTCCGATTTCAAATGGTAACTCCGGAGTAGTAGGTAACAAAATTGAGTCCATTGATTTAAAAAGATCATGGTATGATTTTTGTATTAACCGTCTAACTTTAAGAGCTTTCGAAAAATATGCATCATAATACCCAGAAGAAAGAACATACGTACCGGTCATTATTCTTCTTTTTACCTCATCTGAAAATCCTTTTGATCTTGTATCTACATACAATTCATTCAAATCTTTACCATTAATCCTATTTCCATATCTAATACCATCATATCTTGAAAGATTTGATGATGCTTCAGCCATAGTTAAAATATAATAGGTAGGAATGACATGTTTAAAAAATGGAAGATCGATTTCAACTATTTCAATATTTTTCGCTTTTAGTTCATTTACAAGAGACATATAACATTCTTTAATTTCTTGATCAATTGAATCTAAAATATCGTTCTTTATGACTCCGACAACATTTGGTAATGATTTTTTAGATAGATCTTCAAAATTCTCACTGGGATAATCTACAGAAGTTGAATCTTTATTATCTTTACCAGAAATGACATAAAAAGTTTTAATTATGTCATCTAATTGTTTTGACATAATACCGATTGTATCAAAAGAAGATGCATGTGAAACTAGTCCATATCTTGAAATTCTACCATATGTTGGTTTAAAACCATATATACCACAAAATGCAGCGGGTTGCCTAACAGACCCTCCAGTATCTGAACCTAATGAAATATCTGATAGATTTTCTGCTATAGCTGCAGCTGAACCCCCGCTTGAACCTCCGGCAACTAATTTCTCATTGAAAGGGTTTTTAACTGGGCCAAATATTGAATATTCAGATGAAGAACCCATTGCAAACTCGTCACAATTGGTTTGGCCAGTAATTAGACCACCATTTTGAATTATTTTGTCTACAACAGTTGCACTATAAGGAGATACATATTTTTTTAGAATATTGGAGCAACAAGTAAGTTCTTCGTTTTTAATTGCAATATTATCTTTTATAAGGAAACTTTTTTCAGATAAAATACCATTGCCAACTTTATCATTTGTGATTTTTGAGAATCTTGTTCTTATTACCGAATTACTTTTGCTTTCTGAAACCTTTTTCTTTTCAGATAAAAGCTTATCTTTGAGCGATGAAGATAAATCCATTCAAATTTATTCTTCTGAATGATCAGATTTTTCTATTTCTTCTTTAGTATCGTTCAATGCTCCTCTAAATTCCCTTAAAGATTTTGCAAATCCTCGTGCAATGCCTGGCAACCTTTTTCCACCAAATAATAATAAAAGAATTAAAAAAATTAATACTAATTCACCCGTTCCTAAATTAAACATATAAACCTCATTTGTTATCTAAAGTATTTTAATAAATAATAAGCAATCCCAAAACCAATAATACTACAAACATTAAATTTAAGTATAAATCCAAAATCAATAATTATTACTCCCAAATCAAGAAGGTAATCACTATTTATTGATCCAAAAGTAAAATTTATTGATGTTAAAAAAAATTGTTTCACTGCGCTTCCTTCAGGAAGAAGAAATGATAAAATATTTCCTAACATAGTACCCATCAACGCGCCAGCACATAAACCAAAAATAACTATTTTTAAACTTCTATTTTTCATTCCTTCCCTAAAACCATATTTATCGGTGTAAATTCATTTTCTCTTAAAACTGTAAGCTTTATTTCATCTCCCGCTCTCAAATCTAATTTAATCAATACAGCTTTAATTTGCTCATAACTTTCAACTCTAAAACCTTCTACTGCTACAATAATATCTCCTTTAAAAATTTCTTCATTAATTGCGCTGTCACTATAATCAACATTATTTACTCTAATTCCAACTCTATTAATTATTTTACCATCTTTAATATCGTTATAAACATAAGATTGGCCATTAATTCCAAAAGAGAATCTTCTATCGATAGATCCCTTCAATTTCAATTCGTTGGCAATTTTTTTTGCAAAATTAATTGGTATTGCAAACCCAAGATTTTGTGAATCGTTGCTAATAAAAGTATTAATTGCTATTACTTCACCACTGGAATTAATTAATGGACCACCACTGTTTCCAGGGTTTAGAGCTGCATCTGTTTGAATCATATTATCTAATAATTTTCCGGATTGAATATCAATATTAAAGTCAGCGTTAATAGCACTAACTATTCCAGCGGAAGCAATTGGTTGATATTGCGTATACGAAGAAAGATTTTTAGGATTTCCCAAGGCTACTACCCACTCACCTACTTCAACTAAGTCTGAATCTCCAAGAAAACAATAATCAAAATCTTTACCTTCAATTTTAAGTAAAGCGATATCTGTAATCATATCTATGCCAACTATAATTGCATTAAAAAAATTACCTCCAGGAGTAACTACGGTAATTTTAATATCTTTAGTAAATAAAGTTGGATCATCGAAGCTTTCACGAATATTATGAGCATTTGTAATTATATAACCATCTTTACTGATTAAGAATCCTGAACCATTTGAGGAGATTGGCTTAATATTTCTATATCCTCTCCAAGTTTTCTGAAGAATTTCTTGATTTCTATAAATACCTACTACTCCAGGACTTGCTTCTTTAATTGCATTGGAGATTGAGCTCGATCTATCATTATTAATGATATCTAAACTATTTTTTTCACTTTGGCATGAAAAAATAAACAGTAATAAAAAAATAAATTTAATCTTTATAAAAAACTTCATTCAAAAATAGTCCTTTTGCGGGTGATTTATAAATTTTAGCATCTTTTGAAGGATTGAACAATAAAGATTCAAAAAAATCAAAAGAAATTTTATCTTGAGATACAGCAATCATTGTTCCTACCAGATACCTCACCATGTGATGTAAAAATCTATCTCCATTTATGAAATAAGATATGTTGTCTCCTTTAATCTCCCAAAAAGACTGATTTATTATACAAAAATTATTTTTTTTATCTGAAAATTTTGAAAAAGATAAGAAATCATGTTTGCCAATAATAATTTTTGCACAATTATTTAATTTTTCTATATCGATATTTTTTATGGAGTACATATGGTTTATTAAAAGCGGGTTATTTGATAAAGTACACTTATATTCATATTGTTTTCCAATAGCATCATACCTGCTATGGAAATCATTTTTAACTTTTTCAATATTCACAATTCTGATTTCTTTATCAAGCCTTGCGTTAATTGCTTTCTTAATATCATGTATAGATATATTTTTACCCAAATCAAAATGTGCAACCTGCCCTAATGCATGTACGCCCGCATCAGTTCTACTTGCTGAATGGATTCTAATTACATTATTACTGTTAAGAAAAGATAATGAAGTTTCAATTTTGTCCTGGATTGCATTTTTATTTTTTTGAGATTGGAAACCAGAATATTTAGTTCCATCATATTGAATAATAATTTTATACCTTTCCACTAAAACTTCATGATGTAATTAAACACCCCTCTTTGATCTATTTCAGATTTTATTACAACTTTCCCAGATGGTAGTATAATTCCTGAAATTCCATTATTAGCGCTTTGTACTACTGGGACACCAAGCTCAACTGCCCTAAGCTTAGCATGTTCAAAATGTTGAAATGGCATGGCCTTTCCAACATATGAGTCATTTGTAATTACAAATAATACTTCTGCACCTTCATCAACCATTTTTTTAGCAAGCTTATGACTACTTGAGTCGTAGCATATCATAATTGATATAATATTTGATTTAAGTTTAAAAGTTTTATAATCATTTCCCTTTGAAAAACTACCTAAATCATCAAATTGATTCATCTTTGATATCCAATTATTAAAAAATGGTACATATTCTGCAAATGGTACTAAAAATATCTTTTGGTATGTATCATAAAATCCATCTGAATTCATAAAAATTGCACTATTATAAGATCTTAATTCCTCTCCAATAGATACTCTTTGCGGAATACCAGTAATTAAAAAAGATTCACCCAAATGCGATTGGAGATTTTTTCTTTCAACTGATCCATCTTTAGCTAACTGATAGACGAGTGCTGCTTCTGGCCAAATGATTAAATCTGGCGATGTTGTTAAAGACTGATATAATAAGTCGCTCATTATTTGGTTATTTCTACTTCTTAAAAGTGGATCCCATTTTTCATCTGGATAAATCACAGGCTGTCCAATAGAAATATTCAACTCTTTAGTAAAATCTTTTGAATTATATTTCTGAATTTTTATTTCACCAAAAATAATTATTAGCATAAGTACTAAGAAAAAATGAACCATGTATCTTCTTTGTTTTGAATAATAAAAATTATAAAAACATAGATTTGAAAAAATCAAAAAAAATGTTACCAAATATTGATTTATATTTAAAATTTGAATTAATCTTAAATAGCTACTCTGCGTCAATGATAGATTAATCCAGGGTCCTGCTAAAGGACCAATGTCTCTCATAATTTCTGTTGAAAATATCCATAAAATTGGAATAAGGATATATGATAGGTTCTTTTGACTAATTTTTTTTTCTATAAAATGAAAAATAGTAACAAATAAAATCCAAAATGAAGAATAATAAATGCATAAAGCAATATATGAAATGATAGCCGTTGAAGCTGATGTTCCAGAATTCTGTGCTACCCAATGTGTAATAATAGCATTACTTATAATTGAAGCAGTATAAAAGTAAATAATTTTCAACTTTAAACTTTTTTCGTTAAAAAAAATAATTAGTAAAGGTATCAAAAAAAAGTAAGCTAAAAATCCTAGATTAAATGGCGGAAAAGCTAATCCCAACATTATGCCACTGCATAATGATAACAATATATTCTTTTTATTTGGCATTATTATTTTTGTCAAGAAATGTTTGAAGAATAATTGTTGAAGCAATCAAATCTACTTTTTCCTTATTATGACCGATCTTAATATTTTCATCAATCATAGTTTTTTTAGCACTTTCGCTCGATAATCTTTCATCTTGTAAAAATACTTTAAATTTATATTCTTCTAGAAGGACTTTAAAATCTTCAATTCTTTTTGTCATATCATTCTTCTTAAAATTCATACTGAGCGGATATCCTAATACTATAATATTCGCATTCTTCTCTTCGGATAAAACTATAATTTCATTTATTAAATCATCAATCTTCTTATATCTTATTACTTTAAGTGGAAACGATATCAATTTATTTGGATCTGATACGGATATACCAACTTTTGATAAACCAAAGTCTATTCCAAAAATTCTATTCATGAACTCTTTGAACTGAATCTATATTTTTAATTTTTAAAATATCTTTTATTACAAAATCTAACTTCTCTTTACTTTTAACTTTGCATATAATCCAAATATTTGCCAATCCTCCTTCAACAACATCTGTTGAAACATCCAAAATATTGACATTATTTTTTGAGATAATATCTGCAATATCGTTCAAAACTCCTGCTGTATCAACACATGAAATATGAATTTTTGCTCTAAATGAAACATTTTCTTTCATATTCCAATTAACAGAAACAATTCTATCGTCTTTACTTGAAAATGAAGAGATGTTTGAGCATGATAAACGATGTACAATTAAACCTCTCCCTCGAGAAATATATCCAATTACCTCATCTCCAGGAATAGGGTTACAACATTTACCATAATCAACAACAATATTGTCTACTCCATCTAAATTAATACCATCAAAATCAGATCGTGCGGAATCAATAAACTGATTATCGTCATTATCTTTTGAATCAATGTTATTAAGCTCTGGAAAGATTTTAGGAACTAAATCTTTAACAGTAACTCCTCCTCTTCCAATATCAGAAAGCATCTTTTCAATACTATCATAACCGATATCTGAGAAAGATTTTTTGAAATCAGCTAATTTTTTAAAAATCTTCATCTTCCTCAATGATTTTTCTAAAATTTGATTTCCAATTTTAATACTTTCCTCAAATTCAATTTTTCTTAGATATTTTGATATTGCATGTTGCGCTTTTGACGTTTTAACAAATTTTAACCATCCACTATTTGGTGTTTGATTCTTATTTGTTTGAACTTCAACAATATCTCCATTTTTTAAACTATAACTTAATGGTACTAATTTTTTATTCACTTTTGTTCTTACAGTAGTAAAACCAAGACCGCTATGAATTGCAAATGCAAAATCAAGAGGAGTAGAATTCTGAGGAAGTTTTATTAAGTCGCCTTTTGGAGTAAAAACAAAAATTTCATCTTCAAACATATCAATTTTAAGCAAATCCATCATTTCCTCTGGCTCAGAGCTATCAGTATTAATAATTGAAAGCAAATCTCTTAACCATGATACCTGTGAATCAAATTCTCCTAGCTCATTTTCGCCTTTATAAAGCCAATGTGCTGCCACTCCAACTTCAGCAGTATTATCCATTTCCTTGGTTCTTATTTGCACCTCTGTCAATCTATTATCTTTAGTTAATACAGTAGTATGGATAGATTGATAACCATTAGTTTTAGGTGTTGCTATAAAATCCTTAAATCTATCCTGAAGTGGTGGATAGATATTGTGAATGATTCCTAAGGCTAGATAACATTCTTCAATTTTATCAACAACAATTCTTATTGCATATAAATCATAGATATCTTCAAACTTTTTATTGGATTTAAGTATTTTTCGATGGATTGAAGAAATTGATTTATATCTTCCAAAAATATCTGATTTAATTTTATATGATTTAAGTTCTTTCTTTATAGGTCTTATAGCATTATTTAAAATATCTTCATTTAATCGAGCAGATGTTTCAATTTTCTTCTTTATACTATTAAAAGATCTCAAATCTAAACATTTTAATGATAGGTCTTCTAATTCCCATTTTAATTTAGCCATTCCCAGCTTATGAGCTAATGGAACAAAAATTTCTTTTGTTTCAAGCGCAATCTCTTTACGTTTTTTTGAATTAAGATATTGAATTGTTTCCATATTATTCAATCTGTCAGCAAACTTTATGATAATTACTCGCAGGTCTTTAGCTAAAGATAAAAAAAGCTTTGTAAAATTTTCAGCTTGCTTATGCTGTTTTGAATAGAATGCTATGTTTTCGACCTTAGTTACACCGTCTACCAATAATGCAACATCATCGCCAAATTTATCTTTTATATCATCAAGAGTTACATCAGTATCTTCAACAACATCATGCAAAAGTGCACTTATAATTGTTGTATGATCCATATTCCAGTCAATTAACTTATTAGCAACGTCTATACAATGACTAACATATGGCAATCCAGATTTTCTCTTCTGTCCATGGTGCATTTTTATTGAAAACTTTAATGCATCATTTACATTATTTTTTTGTGATTTAACCTTAATTCTATTGAGAAGTAATTTACTTTTTTCTTTTATTAAATTAGAGTCGCTTTTTTCAGTCTCAGCTACCATCATTTTTTAAAATTCTGTCCAATTATCAAATCTAGCATAAGTATCTATAAATGAAGCAGTAACTCTACCTGTAGGGCCATTTCTTTGCTTCGCAACAATCAAATATGCCATTCCTTTTACGCTCTCGTCATCTTTATCATATACAGAAGGTCTATACAAGAAAATTACTACGTCCGCATCCTGCTCAATAGCTCCACTTTCTCTTAAATCCGAAAGCTGAGGTTCTTTTTTAGTTCTTTGCTCAACTGCTCTTGAAAGCTGTGAAAGTGCAACAACAGGAATATCTAATTCTTTAGCTAACGCTTTAAGCGATTGAGTTATTTGAGAAATTTCGTTTTGTCTATTTTCTGAGTTTTTTGGTCCTTGCATAAGTTGAAGATAGTCAACTATAATCATTTCAATATTTCTTTCTCTCTTTAATCTTCTTGCTCTAGACCTTAAATCTAAAATTGATAATGCAGGCGTATCATCAATGTATAAGGGTGCCTGCGCTAACTTTCCTGAAGCAATATTAATATTTTTCCATTTTCCAGATGGTAGACTACCTCTACGCACATGTGAATTATCAACTCTTGCTTCTGATGTTAATAATCTTTGTCCTAATTGATCGCTTGACATTTCAAGACTAAATATTGCTGTACCAGAATTGTTTTCTATTGCCGCATTCCTTGCAATGGTTAAAGCAAGAGCCGTTTTACCCATTGATGGCCTTCCAGCAATAATTACTAGATCACCTTTTTGAAATCCGGCTGTTAGCTTATCTAAATCAATAATTCCAGATGGAACTCCAATTGTTGATCCAGGATTAGCTGCAATCTCTTCCATTCTTTTTACTGTTGCAGATAAAATTGGCTCAATATGCTTATATATTTTGGTATCTTTTTGTTCAGTTAAGCTAAAAATTGATTGCTCTGCTTCATCTAAAATTGAACCAACAGAATCTCCTGCATCTAAAGCTTTTTTTGAAATTGAATGTGAGGTTGATATTAAATCTCTTAACATGCCCTTTTCTTTAACAATTTCTGCATATGTTTCTACCCTGGCTGAAGTAGGGACTTTATCAACTAAACCTGTTAAATAATAAATACCACCAATTGATTTCAAACTTTTTATTTTTTTTAACTTGTCAGAAACTGATACTGTATCGATTGGATTACTTTCAGATGAAAGAGTTAACATGGCATCAAAGATTTTTTTATGAGCATCTTTATAAAAGTAATGATTTGTACCAAGAATGCTAATAGCCTTATTAGCAGCGTCTTCATCAATCATCATTGACCCTAAAACAGCTTCTTCAGCCTCAAGAGCTTGAGGTTGCAAATTTAAATTATCATTTTTATTATTTTCTGCCATCAATTTATCCACAGTCTTTCAACAGTTATTATTTAATGTCTTAATAGATTAGTAATGTTTTTAAAATCTGACAAGAAAATCCTAAAAAATTATAATTTCCAAATAATAGGTTTTTTACCATTTTTTTGAAGAAAATCATTTGTTTTAGAAAAGTGCTTACAACCAAAAAAACCATTATGTGCTGACAAAGGAGATGGATGCGGTGCAGTAAGTACTAAGTTGTTATCACAATCAATAAATTCTTTGTATGATTGAGCATGTTTTCCCCATAATAAATAAACAATATCTTTTTTATTTTCACTTAACTTTGAAATAACAGATTGAGTAAAATCTTCCCATCCAAGACCTTGATGAGAATTAGCTTTATTTTTTTCAACAGTTAGTACCGAATTTATAAGAAGCACTCCCTGCTCAGCCCAAGAAGTCAAATTTCCGCTGTTAAAATTGTTGATGCCTAAATCTTGTTCAAGCTCTTTAAAAATATTCTTTAAACTTGGAGGAATATTATTATTTTCAACGCTAAATGATAATCCATGAGCTTGGCTTTCCCCATGGTAAGGGTCTTGTCCAATTATTACAACTCTAACATCATCAAATGGAGTTAAATCATAAGCATTAAAAATATTATTTGGTGAAGGATAAATAGTTTTTTTCTTGTACAATTTTCTTATTGTATTTGAAAGATTTAACCATGACTTACCTTCAAAAATATTTTCTAAAACATTATACCAAGATTCAGAAATTTTTACTTTTTTTTTGCTGGAAACTGCCTTTAGACTTTCAAGATAAATCTCTTTTCCAAAGAGATCTTGATTCTGTTTGATGTATTCTTTTTTAATTGAGTTAATGCTCAATATTCTCTTCTGATTTTTCCCAATCAATATCGCCATCTAAAAATTCATCTAGAGCTAATGAAGTTACTTTTTCTTCTTTATCAAAGTCAGGAATTTCTCTTGCTACAGGCTCTGATAAAATACCTTCTTCCGCTAATTCGTCATTTTCATCAATCATTTGCTTTACAATTCTATCTTGTAAAATTTGCTTTGCTCTTTTTGATGAAACTACAACTGCTTCATATATGTC
>CACNXV010000012.1 GCA_902624575.1 uncultured Fidelibacterota bacterium | reverse complement strand
TTATTTATTTGTGGATAAGTTAAGTCATTTCTTTTTATATAAAAATTTCGTTTAATATCTTCAATCCAACTATTATACCAGTCAGCTTTTTTCTTATTTAGAGCTAATCCTTCTATATCTAACCAATTATTTTCTAAAGACGCTGGTCCACCTTCTGTAATACTATCAACCCAAACTAAATGATATCCAAAATTTGTTAAAATTGGAGAGCTTACTGTATTTGTTTTTATTGTTTTTAAAACTTCAGAAATTTCAGGTACTTGATATTGTTCAATGTCAATCATACCCATATATCCACCCTTGCTTTTACTTGTTTCGTCGTCTGAAAAACCTATTGCCTGGGAATAAAAATCCTCATAACTAACTATATTTTTTTTAATTTCATCTGCTTTTTTATATGCTGCCTTTTTATCATCTTCTGTTGTTTCAGATCTTATTAAAATATGTCTTGCTAAAACCCTTTCTCCTGTTCTTTCAAGAACTTCAATTATATGATAACCAAACTGTGTTTTAATTGGATCACTAATTACATTTTTATCCATTGTAAAAGCAGCTTTTTCAAACTCTTTAACAAAAGTTCCTCTTGATACAAAACCTAAATTACCTCCATCATTTTTTGAGCCAGGGTCTTCTGAGAATTTTTGTGCAGCCTCTTCAAATTTCATTCCATCTAAAATTTGTTTTTTAATATCTAAAGCCCTATTGTTTGCTAGTTTTTCAGACTCTTCTGATGGTTTAATTTCAATTAAAATGTGTCTGGTTTTATACAGAGTTGGAAAATCGGGTAAACTATCTTTATATGAATTAAAAAAATCAACAACATCTCCTCGAGAAACGGATATATTAGAAGTTAAAGAAGAAGTATATTTTTCAGCTAAAAGCTTACCTTTCATATCATCTCTATAAGATCTTTTAAATTCAGATATTTTTTTACCCAATGCAATTTCAGCTTGTTCCTTACCACCTGTTTGTAAAATAATATTTTCAACTTGTTGATCTAAAGATCTATCAACATCTTTATCTAAAACTTCAACAGAATCAATTTCAGCCATTTCTATTATTAAAAGTTGTTCAATCATACTTTCTAAAGACTGGTCTAATATATTATTATATAAAGCAGGATTTTTAGTTGGATTAATATTTTGTTGAGCAGCTATAGCATTAGCAGCTAAAACAACATCGCTCATTAAAACAATTTTGTCCTCGACAACAGAAGCAACTCTGTCAAGGACAACCCTTTCTTGGGCAAAGGCTGTAATTGTCATTAATATTATTATTAATATTTTCATTTATTTTTGTTTCACGTGAAACGTACGCTTTAAATATACTAATAAAATTGATATATCAGAGGGCCTAATTCCATCAATCCTTCCCGCTTGTCCAATAGTTTGTGGGCGAATTCTTTTAAATTTTTCCCTACTTTCATTTGAAAGGCTTTTAATTGAGTCATAATTAAAATCTTCTGGTATAATTTTGTTTTCATAAACAGCTATTTTATCAATTTCATCCTTTTGTCTATTAATATATCCGCTGTATTTAATTATAGTTTCAGCCTCAAATATTATTTCTTTTGAATTTATGTTATTGTTAATGCCTTCAGGAAGCCCAATATTTGTTTTTTTGAGATCTTTGATAAAAAATGTAGGTCTTTTTATAAGAGAGCTTACCTTAAGAGACTCTTTAATGGGAGATTCTTTGATTTTTTTTAATGTTTTATTTATTTGTTCCGGTTTAATGCTTGTGTTTTTTAAAAAGGAAACAAGATCATTTGTTTTTTGAATTTTTTCTGCAAGAATATCAATAGTTTTTTTGTCTAATAGTTTAAAATCTTCTGAATATTTTAAAAGCCTTTGATCTGCGTTTGAAGACCTTAGCTGTAAACGGTATTCAGCTCTTGAAGTAAACATTCTATAGGGTTCGTTGGTATCTTTTAATATTAAATCATCAACAAGAACCCCCATATATGCATCATTTCTTTTTAAAACTAAAGGGTTTTCATTTTTAATATACATCGAAGAATTAATACCAGCCAAAAGACCCTGAGACGACGCTTCTTCATATCCAGAGGTACCGTTAATTTGTCCGGCTAAAAACAATCCATCTACAGCTTTGCTTTCAAGCGTATTCTTCAGCTGAGAAGGAAAGAAAAAATCATATTCAATTGCATATCCAGGTCTTATAAACTCCACCTTTTCAAGACCACTAACTGTTCTTAAACATTTTAGCTGGACTTCTTCAGAAAGACTTGTTGAAAAACCATTAACATAAATTTGATCTGAGTTGGTCCACTCAGGCTCTAGCTGTAAAACATGAGAAGGGTTTTTGCTAAACTTATATACTTTGTCTTCAATAGAGGGGCAGTATCTAGGGCCTGCGGATTTTACATCGCCTGAATACATTGCCGACGAAGAAAGATTTTCTAATATTAAAGAATGGGTGTCTTTGTTTGTTCTAAAAGAAAAACAGGGCTCATCTTTTGGTTTAAAATCCTTTGTTCTATACGATAGGGGTATAGGGTCACTATCTCCAAAACCCGGATCGCCCAAATCCCAAGAAACAGTATTTTTTTTAATTCTAGGTGGGGTTCCTGTCTTAAGTCTGCCAGCAGAGAAACCCAAAGAAATGAGACACTCTGTTATACCTTCAGACCTTTTTTCTCCATACCTACCTGCATTTATTTTTTTCTCTCCAATATGTATTAAGCCATTTAAAAATGTTCCACACGTCAAAACCACAGACCTACACTTAATTTTTGTTTTATCTTTTAATAAAACACCACAAACCTTATTTTTTTTGGTATCAATAGAGACAACTTCTCCACCAAAAATGTTTAATTTAGAACTTGCTAAATGTTCTTGCACCACTGTCTCATATTTAAGTTTATCAATTTGAGACCTAGGCGACCAAACTGAACGACCCTTGGACTTGTTAAGGGTTTTGCTTTGAAGCGTACATTTATCAGCAAAAAAACCCATAACTCCTCCCAAAACATCAACTTCTTTCACCATTTGTCCTTTAGCTAGACCTCCAATGGCTGGATTGCACGATGTTCTTCCAATGGATTTTTCATCCATCGATATAAGTAGGGTATCAAGACCAAGGTTGGCAGAAATAAGGGCAGCCTCAACTCCGGCATGACCACCACCCACAACAACAATATCATACTTTTCTTTATGACGTTTCACGTGAAACTACTTACCCACACAAAACGAAGAAAAAACAACATTTAAAACATCATCTTTTGTTGTTTTTTCAGTTAACATATCAAGAAAAGAAACAGCCCTCGAGAGCTCTTCTGCTACAAGCTCTAGAGAAAAGTCGGTAGAAAGATGAACCCTTGCTTTTTGTAGAGACAACAGCACATCCTTCATTAGATTGAGCTGCCTGGTTGTAGTTATTTGTATATCAGAGGTGCTGTTAGTATCTAAGAGGGTAGAAGACACCATATTTATTAGCTTTTGTATATTTTTTTCTTTTTTTGCAGATATAGAAATATCAAAATCTCCCGACGGGGGGCCTAGATCGCTTTTATTATAAATATATAAATAATTTTTTTTCGGTTTTTTTGGTTTTTCTTCTAAACATAAAACTAAATCTGCAGTATTAAGCTCTTCTTTTGATCTTTCGATTCCGGCGCTTTCGACAGGGTCTTTTGATAGCCTTATACCCGCCGTGTCTTTAAGGTTAATAGGTATGGTGTTAACTAAAATTTCTTTTTCAACAACATCACGAGTAGTGCCCGGTATTTCGGTTACAATTGCCCTGTTTGTACCAACTAGTGTATTAAAAAGGGTAGATTTCCCAGCATTTGGAGGCCCGGATATAACAACAGAAGCACCAGAAACAAAAATCGAAGAAGATTTAAATGTTTTTACCGCACTTTTCGTCTTTAAAACTAAATCACCAAGAACATCCAAAGAGTTTTTTATTAGGTTGGGCTGAAGCTCTTCCTCTGAAATGTCCAAATTAAACTCTATAGCTGCCAAACAGGACACAACAGAAGTCTTAACATCTTTTACTTTTTTTGATAAACCGCCAGACAGGTTTTTAGCACCAAGTTTTACTCCATCTATAGATTTGGCATGAATAATGTCTGAAACAGACTCGGCCTCCGAAATATCCATCTTGCCATTCAGAAATGCGGTTTTTGTAAATTCGCCAGGATCTGCTATTCTGCAACCATACAAGCAACACAGCTCTAAAATTTTTGATACAATAACAGGGTTTCCATGACAGGATATTTCAACCAAGTCCTCGCCCGTGTATGATTTCGGAGCAAAAAAGGTCGTTACCACAATATTGTCAAAAGAGTCTCCACGAGAATCGTAGGCTGTATATTTTTTAGCAACAGAATGTTTTGGCACCCTTTTTGACTTAGTGATTTTTTTTAATACACTTATTGAAGACTTACCAGACATTCTAACTACGGCTATACCGCCTGTTCCAAGAGGAGTCGAGCATGCAACAAAGGACATGAAAACTACCTAGATTTAGGTTCGTTGTTAATTATTTTTTGTTGTGCAATTTGCATTAGGTTGAAGCAAAAATAGTAAAGGTTCAGACCTGATGGGAAAGAGTAAAAAAGAAAAAACATCATGCCGGGAAACATATATTTCATCATTTGTTGTGTTGCTTCTTGTGCTGGATCCCCTCCAGAGGGCTGGGTTGCTGTGCTCATTTTCATTGTATAGTACATTGAACCTGCCATTAAAAAGGGTAAAACATTAAAAGGTATTGACCCCAAATAAAAGAGGGTATCTGCCGCAGAAAGGTCATTAATCCACAAAAAGAAAGACTCGCCCCTAAATTCTATTGTATTTCTAAAGACAAGGAAAACCGCCATGAGTACAGGCATTTGTATTAAAAGGGGTAAACAACCCGCCAATGGATTAATCTTATTTTCTTGGAAAAGAGCAGCAATCTTTTGTTGTTGAACGGTGGGGTTGTTTTTGTATTTAACTTTAATTCTGTTTAGCTCAGGGGATATTTCCTGCATTTTTTTGGAAGACCTTAGCTGTTTTGCCATTAAAGGGTATGTTACAAGTTTAATTAATATTGCGAAAAGAACAACAACAACACCATAGTTTGGTATTAGGCCGTATAGAAAAATCATTACGGTGTAAACAAGCCAAGAGACAGAAGAAAGCCATTGCCAGCCGAGGATTTTCTTCTCTAAACCAACGCCCAAAGAGCTAACAGCTGAATAGTCTAGAGGCCCAAAAAATAAGGTGGTTTTTTCAAAATTAATATCCTGAACAACGCCTATATCAACACCGGCCCTATTGTTTGTCGAATATTTAGAAAATTCAACAAGATCAGATTTTTGTGGTACAAAAAAAACGCCAAAATATTTTGTTCTATATCCAACAAAGTCAGATTGACCAACGTATTGTTTGTTTTCTCTTTCTATTTCTGACGAAGATCCGCCAAAAAAGCCGGCAGAACCAACCCTGTAGGAGTCTATGTTGCCAGCTTGGCTGATTAAACCTTCCATAAACATGGCATCTTGACTACCCTCAGTTTGGGGAAGACCACCAACCCACGAAAGAGTATATTTGTCGTCAAGTGAAAGCCCTTTTATTTCTCGAAGAGATGCTTCAACATCAATCGAATAAGAGTTGTGTAAAAAGGTAAGTTTTTTGCTTATAACCTTGCCAGATACCTCAGTTGTATAAAAAAGAGAAATGGAGGGGCTGTCTTTTGAAAGAACATATTTCTTTTCGCCCGAAAACGACCAAGCACGATCAAAAACAACAGCTTCGCCCGACTGGTTGATAAAGCTAACCAACAGGTTGTCTTTGTTTGAGCTGTCTATGAGGTTAAGAGAAGTTTCTGACTTCTTGAGATGGTTTTTTATCTTAAAAGAGGTGATAGAGCCACCACCAGCAGAGCTAACAGTAGCAACATATAGGCCGCCATCTATAACCGTTTCAAAAACATCAACATCATTTGATACGAGGGTCTTTGTAGAAATGTTTTCGCCGGAATATTTTTCAAGAAGCTCTTCAGCAACAACGGGGTTGTCATTCGATTTTTGTTCGGTTTCCTGAGGAGAAAGAAGCTCAAGATAACTGGGCCAAAAAAGCAAAATTAACCCAATTAAAATAAAGCCTATAAGTGTTTTTCGATCCATTTTAAGAAGAAACGGTAAGGCGCTTGCGTCCTTTTTTCTTTCTAGACGCCAAAACCTTTTTGCCGCCAACAGACGAGTTTCTTTTCATAAAACCGTGCTTGTTTTTTCTTTTCCTGTTGCTTGGCTGATAAGTTCTTTTCATAATTGTATAATGACGAAATATAGCTCTATAAAACAATTTGTAAAACAAATAAAACAACACGCACAATCAAAAAGTGTTTGGTGTAAATAAAAAAAGACATTAATGTATTTAACACATAAAGTGTGTTTGTTAATAAATTGTGGATAACTATGGAATATAAAAATTTTTGGAAATCTGTTTCAGACGATCTAAAGACTAGCTTGCCAGCACATGCTTACGAAGCGTGGATTGAAACATTGACGCCTGTAGGCATTACAAACCACATCCTTATTCTAGAGGCACCAAATCAGTTTGCATATGACTGGATCATAAACAATTATAACGACATAATATTAAGCTCTATCAAAGAGGTAGACAGTAAAATACAGCTAAAAATATCGATTGCTCCACAATCAGAACAAAGCATTTCTGCAACAGAGCTTGATGCAAACGAACCAACAAAACAAAGCAACCCGGGAAGGAGAAGCAACATAAACCCAAACAACATTTTTGCCACATTCATTGAAGGCCCAAATAATGTATTTGCAAAAAATGCGGCAACAAGGGTGGCGGCATCTCCAGGGCAAGGGGATTTCAACCCCCTTATTATTTATGGTGGTGTTGGTTTGGGAAAAACACACCTATTGCACGCAATCGCAAACACCTTAATATCTGGAAAAAAACAAATGAACGTAGTTCTAGCCTCTTCTGAAAAATTTACCAACGATTTTATAGCAAGCATTCAAGAGAACAAGTCGTTAGATTTTTCAAAGGTTTACAGAAAAGCAGATGTTCTATTAATAGATGACATCCAGTTTTTTCAAGGAAAAGAACAAACACAAGAACAGTTTTTCCACACCTTTAACGAACTTTACACGGCTGGCAAACAAATAGTTATGACAGCAGACAGATACCCGGGGGAAATGGTTGGTTTGCAAGACAGGCTTTTATCGAGGTTTGAGTCTGGTTTGCATGCAGACATACAACCACCAGACTTTGAAACCAGGGTTGCTATTCTTTCTACAAAAGCAAAGCAAAACAACATACAAATACCTGCAGAGCATCTTGAAAAAATTGCCTCACACGTTAGAACAAACATAAGAGATCTTGAAAGCTGTGTAACAAAAATCTTTGCTCATGCAACGCTTTCTGGTGAAACAATAAACGACTCGCTTATAGAGTCAATAATTAGAGAGCGACTTGGAGACCAGGGGTATGGGCAGGCTAACATGCAGGACGTTGTAAGTGGTGTCTGCGGAATTTTTTCTGTTTCACAAGAAGAGATGGTGGGAACATCGAGACGAAAAAATATTGCCGAAGCAAGACAGGTTGCGGCGTATTTAGCAAGAGAGGTTTTAGATATGCCATTAAGTGAAATAGGCATGCATCTTGGGGGAAGGGATCACACCACAATTATGCACGCACACAAAAAGGTCTCAGAATTGTTAAAAAAAGACGATAAATTTAGAAGAAGAGTAGATATTATTTATAACGAACTAAACCTTAATTAGAGGAAAGCATGGCAAAAGGAACAATAAATAAAGTTACTTTAATAGGTAGGCTGGGACAAGACCCAGAAATAAGATTCACTGGAGACGGCAACGCAGTTGCTAGTTTTAGCGTAGCTACGAACGAATCTTGGAAAGATAAAGACGGTGTTATGCAAGAAAGAACCGAGTGGACAAAGTGTACAGTGTTTGGTCCATCAGCAGAAAAATACATACAACCCTACGTAAAGAAGGGAACGCTTGTATATGTCGAAGGTTCTTTAAAAACGGACAAGTGGCAAGACAAAGAAGGAAACGACAGATATTCAACTGGTGTGGTTGCAAACAACTATGGAGGTGTTCAAATTCTTGGTGGGGGAGAGTCTTCAATGGACACTTCAGCAGGAATGAATCAGGCGCCAAAAAAAGAAGAAAACCTAAACCAAACAGTAGAAGACGACGACCTACCTTTTTAGGGTGAAAAAATCTCATCCAAGAAGTAAAACTATAAGAAAAATACTGGGGACCTTCGCCTCGTTTCTCTGTATGGTTTTAACGAGTTTTTCATCGCGAGGGCAAGAAAACCTACCAAAAAGCGGACCATATATACTTGCCCCAAACCACATTGACGACGTTGATCCGGTACCAATAACCGCAGCAGTTGGAAAACCAATTACATACCTTATGGCAGAAGATCAAGCAGTTCTCCCCTGGTATAAGGCGTGGGGGCCGTGGTCATATGGGGTGTTGCTTGTAAATAGATCAAAGATAAAATATTCCGCAATGAAAAACGTACAAAAACAAATAAAAGATGGAGAAATTGTGTGTATTTTTCCAGAAGGAACGGTTAAGGGCGAGGGATTAAAGGAGGGAAAAAGAGGAGTAGCGTTTTTTGCAAAGAAAAACAATATACCAATAGTTCCCGTTGGCATAACAGGAACTCGCGGAATTATAAAAAAAATTCGTAAATTAGAAAAACAAAAGGTTCATGTTGAGATAGGAAAACCAATATACCCTGAGAATACAAGCGAGCAAACAGACCTAACAAAAAGAGTGATGAAAGAAATTAAAAACCTATTACCAGCAGACCACCATTAAAGATATGACAATAGAAATTATAACAACAATATTAAAAACAGCTATAGCTTCAGCATTGTTTTTTGTTTGGGTTGTAAGATACAAAAACATTGTTAAGGAGTTTAAAGAAGACTTTAAATATCCAACCTGGCTAAGAGACTTAACTGGCATAACAAAACTAACGTGCGCCGCGCTCCTGCTTTACCCAAACCAAGAACTACAAAACATAGGTTTGATGGGAATAATAACGCTCATGGTTTTTGCTGTGCTAACACACATAAGGATTAAAAATAACTTTAGAAAAACAATTCCTTCAGTTGCTCTAATTAGCCTTTGCTTGGCCCTGCTGTTTCTTAACGGTTAATCGTTTATAAAAACGACCTTACCAACAACGCCGCGATTGGCAATCCTTTCAATTGCCTCTACCGCGCCAGACATTGGTATTGTTTCTGTAATAAGAGGAGAAAGAGCGCCTTTTGATATAAGCTCACCAATTCTGGACATGTTTTGAGAGCTTTTTTTAGGCTCTTCTTTTTGAAACCTCCCAATGAAAACACCAGAAACAGAACAGCCTTTTAACAACATAATGTTTGTAGGAAACCTAGGAATTTTTCCTGCTGCAAAACCCACAACAAGATAAGTACCACCCCAAGATATTGACCTTAGGGCAGGTTCAGCAAAACAATCCCCGAGCGGATCATATATTATTGAAAAGCCAGAACCACCGCTTTTTATTTTTAGCTCCTCCGTAAAAGATTTTTGATCTTCACTAGAAAGCTTTTCTTTACCATAAACAACAACATCATCCACACCATATTTTGAACAAATAGAAGCTTTCTCTTTTGTAGAAACGGCGGCTACCACCCTTGCCCCGAAAGATTTGGCAATATCAACAGCAGCTAAGCCCACACCCCCCGCGGCACCCAAAACCAAAACGTTGTCTTCTTTTGATATGTTGGCTCTTTGCACAAGAGCATGAAAGCTTGTTCCATAAACCATAAACACACCGGCTGCTATGTGGTGTGGAAAGTTGTCGGGTATTTTAAATGCAAACGAAGCAGGAACGACAATTTTTTCTGCAAAAGCACCAAACCCTTTGAAAAAAGCAACCGAGTCCCCAACGCGAAAATCGTTTACTTTGTCCCCAACGGACGAAACAATTCCAGAGCCCTCATGTCCAGGTGAAAATGGAAGTTCGGGTTTGAATTGATAAAGACCCCTAACAATTAAATTATCTGGGTAATTAAGACCTGCCGCTTTTACATCAACAACAATTTCGTAAGGGCCTGCAGAAGGGTCTGGCAGCTCTTCCCAAGAAAGGTCAGAGACAGATGAAAACTTCTTACACACAATGGCCTTCATACTTTTTTAGTGTTTAAACACCCTGTAACCAGTGAAAGCCATAGCAATTTTATTTTTATTACAGGCCTCAATAACCTCTTTGTCCCGAATTGACCCGCCAGGCTGTAAGATTGCGGATACACCAAACTTTGCCATTGTTTCAATAGAATCTTTAAAAGGGAAAAAAGCATCAGAGGCAACAACACACTTTTCAGGAATTGTTGTCTTATTAAAAGCAATGTTGGTAGCATCGACACGACTTGTTTGACCCCCAGAAATACTGACTATCTTATTGTTTTTTGCAACAACGATGGCGTTAGACTTTGTGTGTTTAACCACCTTCCACGCAAGGAGCATTGTAGAAACCTGGGAAGCGGTTGGCTCCTTTTTGGTTACACAAGAAAGATTTTTTTCTTTTAAAGCAGAGACATCGTTTTCTTGTCCAAGACTTCCACCAGCAATTGTTTTGATAGAAAAAGAAGAGGAAGAGAATTTTTTAAGAGATAGAATCCTTAAATTTTTCTTTTTTGAAAAAAGATCAACAGCTCCTTTGTCGAAAGAAGGAGCAATAATGATTTCAAAAAAAATCTTGTTTAGCTTTTTAGCAAGAGACACATCACACCTTTTGTTAAGCGCAACAACACCACCAAACGCAGAAAGGCTATCAACAGCTAGGGCATTATCGTATGCGGTTATTATGTCTTTGCCAACACCAACACCGCAAGGTGAGTTGTGTTTTACAATTACACAAGCAGGCTCTTTTTTAAATTCATTTAGACACAAAAGAGCAGCATCGCCATCAAGGTAGTTGTTGTAAGAAAGAGCTTTTCCTTGAATTTGCTTTGACTGAGGCATCCCACGAGACTCCCCCTTATAACCAACAACAAAAGCTTTCTGGTGAGGATTTTCTCCATAGCGGAGAACTGAATCTTTGGTGTTGTTTTCTGAAAGTACATTATAAATTTTAGAGTCATACTCAGCGCAATGACCGAAAGCTTTTTTAGAAAGATAAAACCTGGTATCATAAGAAACACCGCCACCCTCAATTTCTTTTTTTACCCTTTGAAGGTCTTTGGGGTCTACAACAACGCTAACCCACCTGTAGTTTTTGGCAGCTGCTCGTATCATTGTAGGGCCACCAATATCTATGTTTTCAATTTTATCTTCAAGTGTTGAGTTTGGGTTTTTTGCAACAGAAGAAAAGGGATAAAGATTACAAACAACTAAGTCGATCCAACCCACCTTGTTTTTTGTAGCCTCTTCTTCATGAAGATCTCTTTGTCCTAGGATTCCACCCGCAATATAGGGGCTTAAAGTTTTAACCCTCCCCCCAAATATTTCAGGAAACTTAGTGATTGAAGATATTTTTGTAACGGGAATCCCACCAGACCTTATTGCTTTAGCGGTGCCACCAGTGGCAATAATTTTTATACCACTGTTGTGTAAAAATTTTACAAAAGGAAGTAGCCCCGCCTTATCAGAAACTGAAATAAGAGCCGTTTTTGGTAATAGGCTGTTCTTCATTCTACTTCAGGAAGCTCAGGTACTCTTTTGTTCATAAGCTTGTTTCTGTAAGCCAAGCCAACAAGAGCAAGAGAGAGCAGTGCAACAGATGCAGAAAGATATAAAGACTCAATCCCTTTAATGTCTTCAAAAGAAATGTGTCTAGCTAGAGCAAACATTCCAATATAAAGCGGATATCTTACAGGAATTTTTCCCGTTGAGAAAAATATGTTTACCATTTGCATAATTTCTAAATAAATAAAAAGCATTAGCACACTTTCGACCTTAAGTCCACCACCCGTGAAAATACCACCAACCTCGTTTACACAAAGCGCTAAGACCATACCTAAAATAATTAGATGTAAGCCCTTTTCAATTAACGAAATAAAGCCAAAAAATACATTATTGTTCATAGTTCCTCCAATTTTTAATTACCTCTACAAAAGCCTCGCCCTCAAGCTTTTGAACCCTTTCTTTTAAGGTTTCAACGTTATCACCCTTAAGAACAGGACAAGATTTTTGAAGGAGTATTGGGCCTTCATCAACCTCGGGGGTTACAAGGTGAATTGTACAGCCAGTCTTTGTTTCTCCGTTAGAAAGAACTTCTTCGTGTACAGAGTTGTTCATTCCCCCAGCATACTTGGGCAGTAAAGACGGATGAACATTCACAATCTTACCCCTCCACCTGTCTACAAAATCAGATGACAAAATTCTCATAAAACCAATCAGTAAAATCAAATCAATTTTATTTATCTCTAAAATTTCAGACATTTCTGCATCAAAAACATCACGTTTTTTATCTTTGTGAGAAATAAAGTGGTTTTTTATGCCAAACGCCCTTGCTTTTTGTAATATTCCAGAACCCACATTGTTAGAAATAATAACACAGATATTAGCATCAAGATCCCCAGCTTTTATTGCAGAGACAATGGGAACAAGGTCAGTTCCGTTTGTAGACCCTAAAACAGCAACCCTCACCCCAAAATCCTTTTCATTCTTTTTACACGAGAGTTAATAAGAGCGTTGGTGCCAACATCTTTGCGGTGAAAAAGATCTCCAGATATTTTTTTAACACCAGCCTCACAGGCCCTTTCCGCTTCCACAATATTTTTTTCTTTACCAATGTATGCAGCAGTACGAGAACCGCCAGCTAAGAGAGCTCCACCGTCGAGCTTTACGGAGGCAAGATATAGGTTTTCGTCCGTAATGTCACACCCAACTAAAAATCCTTTCTTCGGGCTATCTGGATACCCTGAAGGAACAGCGTACTTACAAACAGTAGAAAGGTTTTCAAACTTAACATCCATACCAGAAAGAGAGCCCCCAATTATTGCTAAACAAAGGCTCAAAAAATCAGTTTTTAAAATACTTAGCACGTTCATAGCCTCTGGATCACCAAAGCGAGCGTTATACTCTATCACTTTTACACCATTTTTTGTTAACATAAATCCACCATAAAGAATTCCCACAAAAGGTGTTCCGGTTTTTTTAAAAAGTTCTTTTGCAACAAGTTCATTTGTTTTCTGTGCCTCAAGTACATCGTTTTTTTCAAGAAAGGGAAGGGTGTGATCTGAAAACGAATAGGTTCCCATTCCACCGGTATTTGGGCCAACATCTCCCTCAAAAGCCCTTTTATGGTCTTGAACAATTGGCATGTGCTTGCATGTTAACCCATCACAAAAACTCATCAAGGAAAATTCTTCGCCAACCAATTTTTCTTCAATTAAAAAGCTCCCCCCGTTTTCAACAATTTCTGTAGCATAACGCAAACCCTCATCAATCGACATTAGGTGTTCACCAGAAATTTTGACACCCTTTCCACCCATAAGACCATCATTTTTAATAACGTAGTTACCACCTAGCTCTTCAATAAAATCAACCACAGAATCTGTTGATGTAAACTCTTTTCTTTGTGGGTTTTTGTCTTTGTCACAACTATCAATAATCGTTCTAGCAAAAGCCTTACTGCTTTCAATCATTGCAACTTCTTTTTTGGGGCCAACAGATGGAATTCCAACTTCTGCAAGCTTGTTTACCAGTCCAAAAGCAAGCGGGTTTTCTGGACCAACAAAAACAAAACTAATTTTTTTCAACAAAGCATAACCTACTATTTCGTCAACACGATCTAACGAAGAAGTCATATAATCTTTACAGAGATTTAAAATTTGAGGATTTATGTCTGGCGCGACACAGAACAGAGACTTTTCAAGATTGCTTTGAGATATTTTTCTAGCAATCGCAACCTCTCTAGCTCCTGAGCCAACAACTAAAACATTAGTCATTTTGCAGAAGAGCGGTTGTTTTCAAGGTTTTTCAGATATTCTTCAGATATTCTTCCAGCTTTATATTCACCGGTAAAAACAGAGTCTTCGAAACTTGTTATTTGAGGGTTTCCAATGTGGGCAGCCATCCTTAGATCTTCAATGTCTTGATAAATCAACTCGTCAGCTCCCATGAACTCTTTTATTTCTTCAACAGTCTTGCCATGAGCAATTAACTCTTTTGTAGCGGGCATATCAATACCATAGACATTTTGATGCCTAACCGGAGGGGCAGCAGAGGCAAAGTAAACATTTTTTGCACCATTTTTCCTAACCATCTCTATAATTTTTTTTGAAGTATTGCCGCGCACTATTGAGTCGTCAACAAGCAAAACATTTTTGTTTTTAAATTCGATTTCAATCGGACTAAGTTTGTGAGCAACAGACCGTTTTCTAATGCTTTGGCCGGGCATAATAAAAGTTCTGCCAATGTATCTGTTTTTAATAAAACCTTCTCTGTATTTGACTCCAAGCTTATAAGCAACTTGCATAGCAGAGGTTCTGCTTGTGTCAGGCACAGGAATCACCGCGTCAATGCTTAAATGAGAATAGTTCTTTAGAATTTTTTCTCCTAAATAATCTCCCATTCTTAGCCTTGATTTGTGTACGGAGATCGAATCAATTACAGAATCAGGTCTAGAAAAATACACAAACTCAAAAAGGCACGGAGAGTGATTAATTTTATCTGAACAAATTTGAGAATCGAACTCCCCGTTTTCAGAAACTATTATAACTTCTCCGGGGGATACGTCTCTATCAAAATCATAACCCATGGCGCTCAGAGCAGAGCTTTCGGAGGCAACCATATGAGACCCGTTTTTTTTGCCAACAACAAGAGGCCTTATACCATTCGAGTCTCTGAAAGAAACAAGACCGATACCGCCAACCACCATTGTTACAGCAAAACCCCCCTCGCAACGATCATATACTTTTCTAAGAGCCGAAAAAATATGTTTATTT
>CACNXV010000011.1 GCA_902624575.1 uncultured Fidelibacterota bacterium | reverse complement strand
TGTAGTAATAAGTGAATTTAACAAAAAAGTAATGGACGGTCTTACTAAGGGCTGTGAAAAAACTCTTACTAATTTTGAATATGAAAAAATTTTCGTACCAGGTGCTTTTGAAATACCAGCCATGGCAAAAAAATGTGTAGAATCAGGAAAATATAATGCTGTAATTACTTTGGGCTGCGTAATAAAAGGTGAAACAGACCATTATGATTACATTTGTAGAGCAGTTTCAAATGGAATGATGCAGGTTACACTTAATTCAAATATTCCAGTCACTTTTGGTGTACTAACTTGTCAAAATGCCCAACTAGCCTTTGATAGATCTTCAGACAATGAGAGAAATAAAGGTAGAGAAGTGGCTGAAGCAGCACTTGCATTAATCAAATAGTTTACCAAAAAATTTTAAATAAGATACTACTATAACCTGTAAGATAAGGCGGGAGAATGGTAGTATTTGTAGAATTGAGATATAAATACGTTGTTTTGAACCAATCAAGGATCCCCCGCCCAACTAACTCATATTGACCCTAAAATATAAATATGAAGTTTTTAAAAAAACAAGAAAAAACCGACTGGTCGGTTTATTTTTTCTAAAAAATGCCTTTCTTTGATAGTAAGAAAGGAAAAATTGCAGCCCGTAGGGGGATCGAACCCCTGTTGCATGGATGAAAACCATGAGTCCTAACCACTAGACGAACGGGCCAAAAACGTAGCAAAATATAGATTAAAGATATTATTTTTACAACAGACTTTCTTGTATCAAGAATTAACGTCTAAAGCATCTAATAAAGTACCATTTTGATGCATATCAACAGTTATATCACACCCGCCTAACAGCTCACCTTTTACAAAAAGTTGAGGAAATGTTGGCCAACCTGATAATTCAGAAAGTGCTGGACGCATTTCTGCGTGTTCTAAAATATTAATATCTTTAAAATCAACACCATAGTGATTAAGTACATTAACAACAGTATTTGAAAATCCACAAAGCGGTGATTCCTTGGTTCCTTTCATAAAAAGGACAATATTATTTTCATCAATTATTTTTTTGAATTCTTCTTTAAAGTTCATGGTTAAATTTATTAATATAATTTCAAAATTAAAGGAGTAAATCTAATTATGAGACTTTTTTCGTGGAATGTTAACGGAGTTAGAGCAATTGAGAAAAAAGGATTTATTCAATGGATTGATCATGTTGCTCCTGATGTTCTTTGTATTCAAGAGACAAAAGCAAATTATGACCAGTTAACCGATTCACTTCAGAATATTGAAGGTTATCATGGATATTGGCATTCTGGTGTAAGAAAAGGATATAGCGGAGTTGCAACTTTTTCAAAAAAAGAACCACTTGATGTACAGTATGGCTTAGGGATAGAAAAATATGACAGAGAAGGAAGAGTGTTAATTACAGAATATGACAACTTCTTACTTTATAATATTTATTTTCCCAATGGCCAAAAAGATGAACATCGTTTGAAGTATAAATTAGACTTTTATGATGATTTACTTGTTATTTTAAATGAGCAAGTAGAATCAGGAAATAATGTTGTTGTCGCCGGAGATTGGAATACTGCTCATACACCAATAGATCTAGCAAATCCAAAAGCTAATGAAAAAAATTCTGGTTTTATGCCAGTTGAAAGAGCACAGCTGGATGAATACATTGAAAATGGATATGTTGACACTTTCAGGTTATTTCATGATGAGCCAGAAAGATATTCTTGGTGGACATATCGTTTTGGTGCGCGACAAAGAAATATCGGATGGAGAATAGATTATTTTTTCGTGAATGAATCTTTTGTTGAATCAGTTAAAGATGCAAATATTCATGAAGATGTAATGGGCTCAGATCATTGTCCTGTTTCACTTGAAATAGAAGAGATTTTTTAATTTATTATTTTTAGAATCGAAAAGTATAAACTT
The DNA here is from genome assembly GCA_902624575.1 of uncultured Fidelibacterota bacterium. Classification (GTDB taxonomy): domain Bacteria; phylum Fidelibacterota; class Marinisomatia; order Marinisomatales; family Marinisomataceae; genus Marinisoma. The sequence continues at coordinate 16,203 of CACNXV010000011.1, read as the reverse complement.
GAGGTATGTCCTACCCTTTCCCCATCAATGCTGTCAGGAAATTGATAAACAATTGAATTTTTAATACTGCCATCATATGGATCAAAATCATAATTCTTAAATTGTGAATCAAATTCTTTTAAATTTCTCCACTGAATATGTTTATTGGTAAATCCATTACTAAATTCATTATCCAAGCTATCAATATTTTCCTTACAATTTTTTGAGAAGATTGATTCATATGCTCTTATTAAAAATGGAGTTTTATCTCTTTCATAATTAACTGGAGTTGCAACGGTATTAAAAGTAATCTTTTTATTATACTTAAACGATTGATTTGTGAACATTACAACGCTACCGCCCATGCTGTGACCGACAATTTGCCAATTGTCAATGTTAGGATATCTTTCTATTAAGCTATTTAGCTCTTTTCCTAGACCTTTTGATACTATGCTTGGACATTCATTCCAGTCATATTTATAGAAAAAAGTATTTATATCTTTTTCAACTAAATAATTAAAAGGTTGTACCCATTCGTGATGTATTTCAATCCAGTAAACAGGATAAAATCCATGTACAGCAACAATAGCGGTATTACTTGAACCATTGTGAATAATATTCATTCCAGAAGGTATTTTTTTTAGCTCTCTAAAAGATGAATATTTATCATCCGCAAATGAAATAGAAAGAAAACAAATAAAAGTAAGAATTGTTGTTAGTGTGCGTTTAAACATTATATATTGTCAAAATTGTTAAAATGAATTTAAAAATACAATTAGTAAATACTAATAAAGAATATGAGGATATTCTTAACATTAGAAAAAAAGTGTTTGTTGAAGAGCAAAATGTTCCAATAGATATTGAAATTGAGCATGAAGAACAATCCTCACATGTCATATGCTTTTTAGATGAATTGCCAGTAGCAACTGGTAGATGGAGAGAAACAGCCAATGGCATCAAATTGGAAAGATTTGCTGTACTTAAAGAGTATAGAAGCTTTGGTATTGGTAGAGAGATTGTTAATTTTATTTTATCTGAAATTTCATCAAATAAAACGATATATTTACATGCACAAGAGGCAGTTGTTGATTTTTATGAAAAACTTGGATTTAAAACATCAGGTAACCAATTTGAAGAGGCTGGTATAGTTCATTCAAAAATGGTTTTTATGAATTGATATGAAAGAATCATCATTAAAAAGATTGTTTAGATTTGTTCTGGCTCATTGGCCTTTTTTGATGCTATCTACTTTTGCTGCTTTTTTCTTTGTTATTTTTAATAGCGCATCAATTTGGATCACAGCTACAATGATTAATAACATTTTAGTTGATTTCAATGATATGCTTATTGAAAATAAAAGACTATTAAGTTTAAGTGATTTATCAATGAATGATAGACTTAAGCTTTTCTCAAACAATCTTTTATTAAAAGATACAGCAATTAATACGGTATCATCTGTTTGTATTGCGCTTATAGTAGTCTTTTCAGCTAAAAATGTTTCATTATACATAAAAAATATAACCTTATCTATTGTACAATACAGACTGATTCGAGATTTGAGAAATAAGCTTTACAGCCATCTTCATTATTTATCTTTATCTTATTTTAATAAGAATAAATCTGGAAAATTAACTGCAGTGCTCGTTAATGATATTGATAATATGAGGAACTCCTTATCGGTTATGTTTCAGAAATTATTTGTTGAACCAATAAATATATTAATTTTAATGAGCTTATTATTCATAGTTAGCTCAAAACTTGCACTCATTGCATTGCTAATTATTCCAGTAAGTGGATTTATTATTTTTGGTATCTCACATAGTATTAGAAGAAGGTCAAGAAGAAGTCAAGCTCAGCTTGCGGGGATGACTGCAATGATTGCTGAAACTATTAGCTCTATGAGAATTGTAAAAGCTTTTGCAACTAAGGGGTTTGAGATAAATAGATTTGCAAGAGAAACTCAAAAATATTACAAGCTAATGATCAGAAGAGATAGACTGAGATTTGTTTCTTCACCTGTATCAGAAACTTTTGGTGCTTCTATAGCAGCTTTATTGCTTTATGTTGGTGCCAGAGATGTTCTTGTAGTAGAATCTATCAATTCTGAAGATTTTTTAAGATTCATTTTGCTTTTGTTTAGTCTTTTTCAACCTTTAAGAAGTTTAACAAACGTTATAAATGAATTACAAAATGGCCTTGCTTCCGCAGATAGAGTTTTTGATATCATGGATATTAAATCTGATATAATTGACATTGATAATGCAAAAGAAATTAATGATTTAAATAAAAAACTTTCATTTGAAAATGTTTCTTTTTCATATGGTAAAAAAGATGAAAAGGTTTTGAATAATATAAATTTTCAAATTAACAAGGGAGAAATTATTGCATTAGTTGGTCCTAGCGGTGCTGGTAAATCTACACTTGTTGACTTAGTTCCAAGATTTTATGATACATTGAGCGGAGCAATTAAAATAGATGGAGTTGACTTAAAAGAAATTAAAATTAACTCTTTACGATCTTTAATGGGTATTGTGACTCAAGAAACTTTGCTTTTTGATGATACTGTAAAAGCTAATATTGCATATGGAATTGAAAACATTTCGGACAATGAAGTTATGGAAGCAGCAAAAGCTGCAAATGCACACGATTTCATTAAAGATTTAAAAGATGGTTATGAAACTATAATTGGTGAAAGAGGAACTTCGTTATCAGGTGGACAAAAACAAAGGATCGCAATTGCAAGAGCAATTGTAAAAAATCCACCAATTTTGATTTTAGATGAAGCTACTTCTTCGCTTGATAGTGAATCTGAAAAAAATGTTCAAGAAGCCATTGAAAGTTTAATGCATAAAAGAACTGTAATCGTCATAGCTCACCGATTATCAACTGTACAAAATGCAAATAAGATTATTGTATTAAATAAGGGTAATATTGTTCAGGAAGGTAAGCATGAAGAGTTAATTAATATCGAAGGCATTTATAAAGAATTACATAAAATGCAATTTAGAACTTAAATTATATAATTAAATGGGGAAATTAAAAGACAACTTATCAAAAAAAATTCCTGACTGGAGATATAGCTATCGTCAACTCCTTGATGAAAAGGGTGACAAGGTAACTAGCACAGTTACAGTAGAAAAAGCTTATTCTGGAATGAAGGGTGTTAAGGGCATGATTTGCGATACTTCATCAGTTACTGCTGAAAAGGGACTGCATGTAAGAGGGAAGCACATACTTGACCTTGTTGATTTAAAACCTGAAGAAATTTTATATTTATTGTTAATAGGCGATCTTCCAAGCGATGAAGATATTGTTGATTTACAAAAAGAGCTAAAAGAAAAAAGCACTGTTCCAAGCTATGTTTGGGATGTTTTATTAAGTATGCCCAAAGATTCACACCCAATGGCTATGTTTAATACAGCTATTCTATCAATGCAAAAAGAAAGTCAGTTTGCTGAAGCATATGATTTAGTTATCTCCAAAGGAGACTATTGGGAGACAACGCTTGAAGATGGGCTTAACATAATAGCCAAGTTGCCAGCTATTGGAGCTGCTATTTACAGGTTAAGATTTGGTAAGGGTGAAAGAATAGAAGCTGGAGATTCCATAGATTGGTCTGAAAATTTCCTTCAAATGATGGGTTTTGAATATTCAGAGGATATGTTAAAAATGATGCAATTATATTTAATGCTTCATTGTGATCATGAAGGTGGTAATGTCAGTACTTTTAGTGCATTGACAGTGAATTCAGCATTGTCAGACCCTTATTATTCCTTATCGGCTGGTTTAAATGGTTTAGCAGGTCCTTTACATGGGTTGGCTAATCAAAATAATCTAAAATTTGTTTTAGATATTATTGACAATTACAAAGGTGTACCAACAGATTCACAGCTAAAAGAATTTTCTTGGGACAGGTTAAATTCAGGAAAAGTCATTCCTGGATATGGTCATGCTGTATTAAGATGTCCTGATCCGAGATTTACAGCTTTTATGGATTTTGGTAAAAGTCACATTACAGATAGCGATGTTTTTGATGTCGTTACTAAGTTATTTGAAATCGTACCAGATGTATTAAAAGAGCATGGTAAAGCACGAAATCCGTGGCCTAATGTTGATGCTGCGTCTGGTTCTTTATTATACCATTACGGTATAAAAGAATTTCAGTTTTATACTGTTCTATTTAGTATGTCAAGATCACTCGGTATTGTATCTCAAATGGTATTATCCAGAGCAATGGGTCTACCTCTAACAAGACCAAAATCATTGACATTTGAAGCATTAAAAAATCTCTGACTTTTTTAAAAGTGCTCAAAAAAGATAAAGTTCAATTTATAATTAATAAGCTCGAGGATTTCTATCCAAAAATTACTCCACCACTTGATCACGAAAATGACTACACATTATTAGTTGCCGTTTTACTTTCAGCTAATTCAACGGATAAGTCAGTTAATAAAATAACACCAGTTCTTTTTAAAAAAGCTAACTCACCAAAAAAAATGGTTAAACTATCAAGAGATGAAATTTATAAAATTATTAAACCTTGTGGTTTAGGTCCCGCCAAATCATTAAATATTTTGAAATTATCAAAAATTATTTTAAATAAATATGATGGAAAGATTCCAAAAGATATTAATGAGTTAGAAAAATTACCTGGAGTTGGACACAAAACTGCATCTGTTGTAGCTTCACAGGCTTTTGGCATTCCTGCATTTGCAGTTGATACTCATGTTCACCGATTAATGTACAGATGGGGTCTTTCGAACGGTAAAAATGTGGTTCAAACAGAGAAAGATGGCAAGAGATTATTCCCAAAAAGTAAATGGAGTAAGTTACATTTACAGATTATTTTTTATGGAAGAGAATATTGTCCAGCAAGAAACTTTAACCCAAATAATTGCCCAATAACATCAGTAGTTGGAAGAAGGTCATTATTTAAATAAATTATGTATCTATGAAAAGCACAAATACAACATTTTTAACAAAAATTTTCACCTTTGCAGCTGCTCACCAGTACAAAAATGAGAAGTGGAATGAAGAAGAAAACTTTGCTGTTTTTGGAAAAGATGCAAAAGTCCATGGACATAATTATACATTACATGTAACTGTTACAGGTGAAATTAATCCTGATACCGGTTTTTTAGTAGACTTAGGACACCTAAAAAAAATAGTGAAAAAAAGAATCGTTAATGTTCTCGATCACTCGCAATTTGAAATTGATATCCCATGGTTTAAAGGAAAACAACCCTCTACGGAAAACTTGGTAATTTTTATTTGGGAGGAAATAACTAAGGAGCTTGAAGGTTGCAAACTACATAAAATACGTATTGTGGAAACTCCTACTATTTATACAGATTATTATGGGCCGTTAGATGACTGAATTTCAAGAAAGGCTCTATTTAATTTTTACAGGAATATTTATTGCATCTCTGGTTGCGTGTAATCTAATCTTTCAAAAGTTTTTTACATGGAATTTTCTAGGATTAAACTTTGAACTTTCTGTTGGTATAATTGCATATCCTGTTACTTTTTTAGTCACCGATTTGATATCTGAATTATTTGGTAAAAAAAGAGCCAATCAAGTCGTTATTTCAGGTTTTTTTGCAAGTATTTTTACCACTGCCCTTATTTTTATATCAATGAATGCAACAGCAGCCGATTGGTCTCCAATTGATTCACAAACTTTTAATAAAGTTTTTGGGTTATCTGCTCCTGCTTTTCTAGCATCTATGGTAGCCTATTTATGTGCTCAATTTATAGATGTTAGAATATTTCATTTTTGGAAAAGACTTACAAAAGGTAAGTATTTGTGGTTAAGAAATAATGCTTCAACTATGTTCTCCCAATTGGTTGATACTTCTTTAGTTTTAGTCATTTTATGTTCAGCAGGGGCGATAGGTTGGGAGAGATTTGGCACTTTACTATTTATGGGTTGGCTTTTTAAAGTATTGGTTGCTTTAATTGATACACCAATAATTTACTTCGCATTATGGGCACTTAAAGATAAGATTAAACCGGCAAGCTACTTGGAGGAATGATGGACGAAAAGAAACAAAAAGATTTAGAAAAAAATACAAGAAACCTATTAGAGCTTCTGGGAGAAGATCCGTCAAGAGAAGGACTATTAAAAACTCCAAAAAGAGTTGCTAAGGCATGGAATTTTCTTACTAAGGGCTATACAGATGATTTAGATAAATTGATAAATAATGCAATTTTTGAAGGAGCATCAAAAGATATGGTTATAGTTAAGAATATTGAATTCTATAGTCTTTGCGAGCATCACATGATTCCTTTTTATGGAAAAGCTCATATTGGATATATCCCAAATGGAAAAATAATCGGATTGTCAAAACTTGCTAGAATAACTGACTTGTTTTCAAGAAGATTGCAAGTACAAGAGAGGCTGACCAACCAAATTGCAAATTGTTTACAAGAAGTATTAAACCCACGAGGAGTGGCAGTTGTTTTAGAAGGTAAGCATTTTTGTATGTTAATGAGGGGTGTAGAAAAACAAAATAGTATTGCTTCAAGTAGTTCTATGCTTGGAATTTTTAGAGAAAAAGAGTCAACAAGAAATGAGTTTCTAAAGTTGATTGAAATGAACAATATTTAGGTTCTAATTTGGAACACTATCAACTAACCATTATTGGAGGTGGTCCTGGTGGATATTCAGCTGCTTTCAGAGCTGCTGAGCTAGGAATGAAAGTTGCCATCATTGATGATAATGATCTTGGAGGTGTATGTCTTAATTGGGGATGCATACCAACAAAAGCACTGCTTAAAAATGCTGAAGTCTTTGAGTTAATTAATAATGCTTCAGATTATGGAATTGAGGTAAAAAAACCAAAAATACATTTTGATAAAATTATTGAAAAAACAATCAAAGCTAGACAAAGGCTGTCAAAAGGATTGCATTTTCAAGTAAGAAAGCACGGCATTGATTTTTATCCTGGATTTGCAACTTTTGAAGGAAAAAATAAAATTTCTATTGGAGATATAAATATTAGTTCAGAACAATTTATTATTGCTACTGGTTCGAGTCCAAAAAAAATAAAAGATTTAGAAACATCCAATAATGTTCTTTACGCAAAAGATATATTTAACCTAAAAAATCTACCTAAAAGATTAACAATTGTTGGTGCTGGAGCTATTGGGATTGAGTATGCATATTTTTTCAATTCTTTTGGCGTTGATGTATCTTTAATAGAAGCTCAAGAAAATATTTTACCAAACGAAGATCAAGAAATATCAAAATGGGTAGAAAAAGTTTTTAAAAGAAAAAAAATCAAAATTCAAACAGGCGTTTTTGCTGAAAATATTGATAATCAAACTGTTTTAGTATCCATTGGTGTTGAAGGAAATTCAAAAGGATTAGGTTTAAGAAAGCTAGGAATGGAAATTGATGATAATAATCATATCATCGTAAATAAAGAATATCAAACTAATATTGATAATATTTATGCAGTAGGAGATGTTATAGGAGCACCATGGCTAGCACATGTATCTACGGTTGAAGGTATATTTGTAGCTGATTATTTAGGAGGTAAGAATCCAAAACATATTAACTATAATTCCGTTCCAGCTTGTACTTATTCAAAGCCAGAAATTGCATCAATCGGTTTTACTGAAAAACAAATAGTTGAAAAAAATATTAATTTTAAAACTGCAAAGTCATTTTTTAATTCTAATGGAAAAGCTGTGGCAACATCTTCTACAGACGGCTTCATCAAAATATTTGTTTCTGATAGTGATTTAATTCTTGGAGCTCATATTGTGGGTTCAAACGCAACAGAAATGATTTCAGAATTTAGTTTGGCAATTACTAATAAATTAACAGTTAATAATATCTTAGATTCTATCCATCCTCATCCAACATTTTCTGAGGCAATTTTTGAAACACTCATGCAGTTAAAATAAATGCAATTCAAAATTAGAGATTTGCAAAGATGCAATTATTTAGATTCACTCACAATCCAAGAAACATTAAGAAAAAATGTTGCTGATGGCATCTCTGAACCAACTTTAATTTTTGTTGAGCATAATAGTGTTTACACCCTTGGTAAAAATGCATCAGAATTGAATATATTAAAAAAAAGTTGCCCCATAATTCAAACTAATCGAGGTGGTGATGTGACATATCATGGCCCAGGACAGATTGTTGTTTACCCAATTGTAAATTTAAAAGAGTTAAAAATAGGCGTTAAATCATATGTAAAAAATATTGAACAAGTAATAGTTAAAGCATTAGATCACTATAAAATAGACTCTGATATTCTTATGGAAGAAACAGGTGTTTGGACTCAAGGAAAAAAAATTGCTAGTATTGGAATAAATGTTTCAAAAGGAATTACAATGCATGGCTTATCAATTAATGTAAATACAGACTTAAGTTTTTTTAAAGATATTATTTCTTGTGGTATTCCGAACGTTAAAATGACTTCAATTGAGAAAGAGCTTGGAAAAAAAATTCCTATGAACGATATTAAAATGCTGTTAATCAATAATTTTAAACACATTTTTAGCAAATGATTCAATCAAGACAACATAAGCCAAAGATAAATATATCTACCGACAAAAATTTCAAAGTTGTCAAAAAGATGATTGAAAAGAATTATTTGAATACTGTTTGTGCTGAAGCAAGATGCCCAAATATTTATGAGTGTTGGAATAGAAAAACTGCAACCTTAATGATTCTAGGAGATATTTGCACTAAAGGTTGTGGGTTTTGCTCAGTTAAATCTGGAAGACCTACTTGGAATGACCCTTTAGAGCCAGTTAGAGTTGCACAAACAGTAAAAAAAATGGGTTTACGACATGTTGTTATTACATCGGTAGACAGAGATGATTTAAAAGAAGACTTTGGATCAAATATATGGGCTCAAACAATTTCAATAACAAAGAAAATTAATCCTGAATGTACCGTTGAAGTTCTTACTCCAGACTTCATGGGAAATGAGACCGCTATCAAAACAGTTTTGAAAGCCGAACCTGATATTTTTAGCCACAACATCGAGTGCGTTGAGAGAATTAGTAAAAAAGTAAGACCTCAAGCAGATTGGCAAAGATCTTTAAATGTTTTAAAAAATTCAATTAATTACGGACTTAGAACAAAGACAGGGATAATGGTTGGTTTCGGTGAAACAAAAAATGAAGTTAAAGAAACAATGAAACAAATAGCTGATTTAGGTGTTCAAATTTTTACTATTGGACAGTATTTACAACCAACGAAAAAACATCTAAAAGTGCAAGAATACGTTGAAAAAGAGAAATTTGAAGACTACAAAAGTTATGGACTTTCAGTTGGTTTTAAAGTTGTTGAATCTGGACCATTAGTAAGGAGTTCTTATCATGCTGATGAGCAAGCAAGGATGATTTTTAATAATGTCTAATAAATTTACAATATTATTTGCTGTTATTTTGGTTTGCGGCCTCATATCATTTATTTCAACAAATGGAACAGACAGATTTTTTGGTAAAAAAACAGTTGAAAATATAACATATAAAATGCCCGCTCAATGGGATGGCAATATATCCACAAAACAATTTAGATTGCTCGAGGTCTCATTAAAAGATGATTCAGATTTTAGCTTAGTTCTTTTTTCAAACATTCAGGGAACAGCAGAGCAAAATATTGATAGATGGATAAGCCAATTCCAAATAAATGACAAGAATAATATCGTCGTTAAAAATGATTCACTAAAAGAAAAGACAATTAGTACTGTTGAACTTTATGGTACATACGAAGTACCAAATATGATCAATAGAAATGCACCTAGAGAACTCAAAAATAATTATGGATTGCTTGGTGGCGTAATTGAATTCAAAAATAGTATTTATTTTGTAAAGGCTGTTGGAAATAGCCAAATAATAAAAAATAATGTGCTCTCATTTAATGAATTTATTTATTCAATTTCATTAAAATAGCATACTTTAATGCCATTATGGCATAAAATTTGATAATTTAAGCTAATAATGATACCTCTCTAGCGAAGGTATGATTTTTGCAATAATAAGGTTGATATGGATAAAATACAAAAATACCCAGTAATGCCGCTTAAAAATACGGTACTATTCCCTCAACAGGTAATACCAATATATGTTGGGAGAGAAAAATCACTTAAATTGATTGAGGATTTACCAAAGGATAATAAATATCTTGTGGTAGTTGCTCAACAGGATGGATCAATAGAAGATCCTAAAGAAGATGATCTTTATTCTTATGGTACACTCGCATTGGTTTTAAAAACATTTGATATGCCAGACAACAGTAAGTCAGCAATCGTCCAAGGTGTAGACAGAGTCAAAATATTAAAATATAACCATGAAGAATCATACTTTACCGCCGACATAGAAAGAATTCCAGAATCTATATCTGCGCCGGATGTCCAAATAGAAGCATTGGCGAAAAATTTAAAAAATTCATTTACAGAGCTGATTAAAATATCTCCAAATTTAAACGAAGAACATGCTGGTATGCTGTCAAACATTGATAGACCTTCAAGGCTCGCTGATAGAGCAACATCTTTATTATCAGTTAAGAACTCTGAAAAACAGGAAGTTTTAGAAGAGCTAGATATCAGAAAAAGAGTTGAAAATGCTATAAACCTTCTCCAAAAGGAAATTCAGAGAATTAAGCTTGGTGAAGAGATTCAATCTGAAGTGCAAGACGAAATATCTAAAACACAAAGAGAATACTATTTGCGAGAGCAAATGAAAACTATTCAAAAAGAGCTTGGAGAGGATAGTCAGACAGTTGAGCTTGATGATTTAAAGAAAAAAATTGACGAAGTAAAAATGAGCGATGAGGCAAATAAAGTTGCAAATAAAGAGCTAGATAGGCTTGGCAGAATATCTCCTCAATCTCCTGAATACTCAGTATCAAGAACATATTTAGAATGGTTAACTGAATTACCATGGAGTAAATCAAGTAAAGATAATTTAAATGTAAAGGAAGCTCAAAAAACATTAGATGAAGATCATTACGGACTGCCTAAAGTAAAAGAGAGAGTCTTAGAATATCTTGCTGTTAGATCACTGAAAAAGAAAGTTACTAAAGAAGAAACTGTAAGAGGTCCAATCTTATGTTTTACAGGTCCTCCTGGAGTTGGTAAAACATCCTTAGGTAAATCCATTGCAAGATCCATGGGACGTGAGTTTGTGAGAATTTCTCTAGGTGGAGTTAGGGATGAAGCTGAAATAAGAGGGCATAGAAGAACCTATATTGGTGCATTGCCTGGTAGAATTATCCAATCACTAAAGAAAGCTAAAACTAATAATCCAGTATTTATGCTTGATGAAATTGATAAACTTGGCTCTGATTTCAGAGGTGATCCGTCATCTGCAATGTTAGAAGTATTAGATCCTGAACAAAATCATGCATTTAGTGATCATTATCTAGAAGTTGATTTTGATTTAAGTAAGGTGATGTTTATTGCAACTGCAAATTATCCAGATAACATACCACCCGCATTATATGATAGAATGGAAATGATTGATTTTAGAGGATATATTGACGACGAAAAAGTTAAGATTGCTCAAAAGCATTTAATTCCAAAACAAATCAAAGAAAATGGATTAACACCTAAACAAATAAAGTTCAATGAAACAGGTATTAAAGAAATTATCTCATCTTACACAAGAGAATCAGGAGTTAGAAGTCTTGAAAGAGAAGTGTCTAATGTCTTGAGAAAAGTAGCAGTTGATGTGGTTAATAAAAAACTTAAAACAGCTAGTATCACTAAAAAATCTGTAAATGAATATTTAGGAATTCCAAAGTTTCAATCTGATCTTGCTGAAAGGACTACAAAGCCAGGTGTCGTAACTGGAATGGCTTGGACAGCGGCAGGTGGAGATATTTTATTTATAGAATCTAGCAAGATGAAAGGTAAAGGTATTCTTACTTTAACGGGTCAGCTTGGAGATGTTATGAAGGAGTCTGCTTCAGCAGCATTTACTTATGTAAAATCTCACACAGATATCTTAGGACTAAAAGAAGATTTTGCTGAAAAAATGGATATTCATGTTCACTGTCCAGCAGGTGCAATACCAAAAGATGGTCCATCTGCAGGAGTTGGAATGTTTACATCATTAGTATCTTTATTATCAAATAAACCTGTCAAAAGTAAGGTTGCCATGACAGGTGAAATCACTTTAAGAGGTAATGTTCTTGCAATCGGTGGAGTTAAAGAAAAAGTAACCGCTTCTCATAGAGCTGGAATCAAAACAATTATTCTTCCTCACGCAAACAAAAGAGACTTAGAAGACATACCAGAACATATCAAAAAAGATTTATCGTTCCATTTTGCAAAAGAGGTAATGGATGTAATAGATGTTGCAATACCTTCATTAAAAAAGTAAACATCATTCAATAATTTGATATAATAAAAAGGCTACCAATGAGTAGCCTTTTTATTTTAATCTATCTTAAGAAACTATTTATTTTCAATTAAGATTGCTTTGAATTTAGTTTCGCCAATATTTTTAGCTTTGTGAACTTGACTTTGTAGAGGTCTACCAACTTGGCCTGTTTTAATCTCTACAACACTAACAGAACCATCTTCTGTTGTCATTTCTAAAGTTCCGCCTTGAATTGCATACCATGTCATTGGATGATGACCATGAAAATCATCTGATTCTCCTGGTTCGTGTTCAACTTCAATTACTTTGACATTTTCATCTTCAAATAAAACACTGTAAACATCTGGTGAAACTAATTCCGGACTTAATTCTGCAGACACAGACATTTTTTCTTCTGATGTAGCAGTAAATGCTATAATACTTAGAACACCAAGTATCGCTAGAGGTGGTACAGGTATTTCAGGACTGAATCCTCTAACCTTATTCAATACAACAATGGTGATTGTACTAACTAATCCAATACCAATTGCACACAAAATTACACTCATAGCATCTTGTTCCAAATTTCGAGACATAAATGCAATTAATGCCATAGAAAGAACTAATCCTCCTAAAGCTGCTCTTATAGCAGCAGCAGGATTAATTGCTTCTTCATGTAATTCTCCCATTGCACTTTCATTAAATTTTTTAGGTGATAAAAACTTGAATAAGCCTAATAAAGTTAATGTTGCAGCAATAATTGTTAATGCTAAACTTGATTCCATCTTCCCCTCCTTAAGGTATTTGTTGAAAACCACTTAATTTACTAATTAAATATTTAGAAGTAATAACAACAAAAAAAAATTCAAAATTTTTGGAATTTCTTGTATTGTGATTTAACTTTGCACCTCGGGCGATTAGCTCAGCTGGTCAGAGCGCCTGCTTTACACGCAGGATGTCGGGAGTTCGAATCTCTCATCGCCCACAATACTATTAGTGGGAGATAGAAATCATGGAAGATCAAAGACATAACTTAGAGGATCTACTCAAAAAGAAAAAAGATAACGAAAATCAAAAAAAAGATGATTTCAACTGGAAATTTATTTTTATCATAATTGTATTCTTTTTTATCCTAGGAATACTAATAGTCTCATCTGACTTTTAATAAAATAAACGTAACTAATTTATTTCGTTTCCGTCCCTATCAAGCATTATAGGTTTTCCAAATCCTAACTTCTCAATAAGACCTAATTGTGTTTTTGCATCTCCAGCAACTACATATATCATACTATTACCATTTAAGTATTTATTCGACAATTCTTGAACATCCTCAACTGTCATATTAGAAAGTGTGTTTTGACGTTCTGATATATAGTCAACAGGGAGATTATATTTACTAATATTATCTAACATGTCAATTAAACTACCTAATGTTTCAAAACGCAATGCATTACTTTTAATTAATTTATTTTTTGTAACATCTAAATCACTTTGAAAATATGTTTCACTGTAATCAGTTATTAAATCTCTGAAAATCTCTAATGATTCTAGGGTAACATTTGTTCTTACTTGAGAATATGCATAAAAAGGAGTCTGAAATTTATTTGGTCGCAAGAAAGATCCTGCTCCGTAAGTATATCCTTTTTCAAGTCGTAATGTTCTCATTAGTCTTGCTTCCATTCCACCACCTAATCTATTATTTGTAACATTAAGTGGATATATTAATGGATCAGTACCTGGAACAGTAAGAGTGCCCACCGTAATTGCAGATTGTTTTGCTTCAGGTATATCTATAAAGTAAACAGTAGGTTTAGAAGGAGGATTTACCATTTCAATTTTAGGTAAATCAATAGATTGTCCCTTCCATTTTTTATTAAAACTACCTAAAACTTTTACTGATTCATTTTCACTAATATCACCGACTATATGAAAGTGAGATACTTTTGGAGAAATATTGGTTGCGAAGTATTCTTTCAAATCATCCATGGTAATTGAATTTACACTTTCAGTTGTTCCGCCCAGTGGAGTTGAGGATGGATGTTTATCTCCATAAAGTTTCTTATTTAAAGCATTAAATGCTAAAGACTGTGGACTACCTTTTACTTGTTGAATAGAAGATAATCTTCTAGTTTTTGCAATCTCAAATGCCTCATTATCCCACCTTGGTTCAGTTAAAATCTCATTTACTAGATCCAAAGTTTTCTCAAGGTTTCTAGCCAAGCTATTTCCATAAATACTAATACTTTCTAAACCAGCACTTATTGATATTGATGAGCCTAATAGATCAACAGCTTCTTCTAATTCTGCTGGAGTCTTTGTTTTTGTTCCTTCATTCATCAGATTTGCAAGAAGACTTGCAGTTCCTTTTTTATTATCTTTATCAAGAAGTTGTCCTCCGTCAATTCTAAGATAGAATTGCACTAAAGGTAATTCTGAATTTTCAATTCCATAAAGCATTGTTCCATTAGAAAGATTATTTTTCCATACCTTTGGTATTGTAAGTAAAGGTAATTCACCCAAAGCAGGTTCGGACCTATCATACTTTGTTTCAGTTTTTACAAAAGGCTTATTTTCTTGTCCATATTTCATATCAAATTGCTTTTCTTTTCCACGGACAACTTTTTCTTCTTTAATAAAAGCTTCTTTAGATTCATTCAATATTAGTTCAGGTTGAGATTGTGGAACGACACTTAAAATAACTCTGTTCTGATTTTTGATATATTTATTGTAAACGCGCATTACATCTTCTTTTGTAACATTTAAAATATTTTCAATATCCTTAGTAACAAAACCAGGATCTCCTGCATATTCATTATAGAATCCAAGCTGTCTAGCTTTACTTAAATTTGTAGAAATACTATTATAAAATCCCGTTTCTTGACCAGCTTTTATACGTTTTAAATCATTATCACTTACTCCATTCTGCTCAAAGTTTTCTAATGCTTTTATTATAGCATCATGCACATCATTTAAAGAGGTGTTAGGATTTGCTCGAACAGTAATTTGAAATTGACCCGCAATTTCTGCAGAATAATTATATGCATTTGCTGCTGGAGCTAATTTTTGTTTCTCAATAATCTCTTTATAGAAAACAGAATTTCTACCATCAGATAAAATTTCACCTAAAGTATTTAAAGCATAGGAATCTTCACTATATTGCTCAACTGTCGGATAGGTTATAGAAATTTGAGGAAGCTGAGCATACTTATCAAGGTGATATAGTTTCTTCGTTTCAGAAAGCTTTACAAGTCTTACTTCTGGTTTTTCAATAATATTTTCGTTGGGCTTAATTTCACCAAACCATCTTTCAACAAGTTTTTTTGTTTCGTCAAATTCTATATCGCCAGCAATAACCACTGTTGCGTTACTTGGTCCATAAAACTCATTATAAAATTCTTTAACATCTTCTATAGTAGCAGCTTGTAAATCTTCAAGCTCTCCAATAACAGACCAGCTATATGGATGCCCTTTAGGATATAAAGCTTTTTGAATAATACCACTACTATGTCCATATGGTTGATTATCAACTCTTTGTCTTTTTTCGTTTTTTACAACTTGAATTTCTCCTTCTAATGTCTCAGCATCAACGGTATTAATCATAAAACCTAATCGATCTGAATCAATCCACATTAATTTTTCAAGTGCATCTTTTGGTACAACTTCGTAGTAAATAGTATAATCAAAACTTGTTCCACCATTTCTATCACCACCCCATGTTGGTATTAAAAGTCGATTAGCACCTCTGGGCGTATTTTCAGATGCAGTAAATGCCATATGTTCAAAGAAATGAGCAAATCCAGTTCTTCCTGGCTTTTCTCTGTTTGAACCAACATGTACAATAGTTGAGATAGCAACTAATGGATCAGATTTATCTTGGTGAAGGATAATAGT
>CACNXV010000010.1 GCA_902624575.1 uncultured Fidelibacterota bacterium | reverse complement strand
ATTTTTAGGTTTATTATTTCCTCAAAGCTTTGGGAAAAATAAAGTACAGTACAATACTTTTGATTGGGAATATATAGTAAGTCCTAACTTTAATGTCTACTACTACGGAGATAATTACGATCTTGCTATATTTACTTCAAAAGTAGCAGAGCGTTCTATTGAACAGATTGGCAAGCACCTCAGATGGAGATCCAGTAAACCTATTAAAATAATTGTTTATACATCTCATAATGATTTTCAACAAACTAACGTTGTAGATGTTTACATGTCAGAAGGCGTTGGTGGTGTTACAGAATTATTTAAAAATAGGATTGTTATTCCTTTTGAGGGCTCTTATGAACAATTTGAACATGTCATCCATCATGAACTTGTTCATGCTGCAATTAACGAATCAGTATATGGCGGCAATGCGCAAGCATTAATTAGTGGAAGAGTACGAGTTCAAGTTCCTTTATGGGCCAATGAAGGTTTAGCTGAATTTTTATCTGTTGATTGGGATACGAATTCAGATATGGTTTTAAGAGATTTAGCTATTGAGGAAAGATTGCCATCAATTGAACAATTAAATTATTCAATATTAGCATATAAAGGTGGGCAGTCAGTTTGGCAATACATCACTCAAAAATATGGAAGAGAAAAAGTTGGAGAAATCTTTCAACAAATGAAAAGGACTCAAAATGCTGAAGATGGATTTGAAAGTGCAATTGGGGTTGATTTCATTAAGCTAACAGAAGATTGGCATGATTTTTTAAAAAGAGAATATTGGCCAGATTTAGTAAATAGAGAAAATTTTAAAGATTTTTCAGAAAAAATTACTGATAGATCAAAAACACGAAACTTTTATAATGTTAGTCCAGCATTTTCACCGGATGGAAATACTGTAGCTTACTTTACGGACCAAGACGGTTATATGGATTTAATTCTATATAATGTAGATACTCAAAAGCAAAAGAAGAGATTGATTAGAGGTAATACAAGCCCTGATTTTGAAGAGCTAAAGTGGCTTCAGCCAGGAATCTCATGGTCACCTGATGGTAAATCTATATCTTTTGCTTCAAAGAGCGGAGAACAAGATTCAATAATTATAGTTGATGTTAAAACTGGTAAATACAATAAAGTTCCAATAGATCTAGACGGTGTTTTTACTACTTCTTGGCATCCTTCAGAAGACAAAATTGCATTTATGGGCCATGTTAACGATTCAAGTGATATTTATGTAATTGACCTTGATACAAAGGATATAACTAACATTACAAATGATAAGTTTTCGGAGTATTCACCGAGTTGGTCAAACGACGGTTCTAAATTATATTTTGCATCTGATAGAGGAGTTAGTAATGACTCTTCCGATATGTATAAAATAGATTTTTCTCAAACAGATATTTTTGAGTTTGATTTTGAGGAAAATGAAATAAGGCAAATTACTAATACTGATTACAATGAAAATTATCCTGTAGCATCTAATGATGGATCTATCTATTACACTTCCGATTACAATGGTATAACAAATGTCTTTAAGCATTTGCTTGAAGATGGAGAATCTTTTCCAATAACAAATGTTGTTACAGGAGTTCAACAAATTGATATTGACAATAATAATAATTTAGTTTTTTCAGGATACAAAGGAAGAGGTTGGGATTTATACTTAATGAACAATCTTAGTCAAAAAGAAAAAAAAGAAGTAAAAGAAACAAAATTTTATTCTGAAAAAGATTCAAGTGTCGATTTTGAAGATTTGAGATCTTTTACAAAGAATGAAAAAACAAAAACTACTGAAGATTATTCCTCTTATATCTTTGCTAGAAATCTTGAATATAAAAATAACAATGAAAAAGATAATAAAAGTGAAGAAGTTGAAGCTGATAGTTTACGTTTTCAAGATGACTTTATTGCTAGAAGATATCAACCTGAATTCTCTGTAGACTATATACAAACTACTGCTTCAATAGATAATCTTTTTGGTACAAGAGGTGTCGCAAATTTTGCGTGGAGTGATGTTATGGGTGACCATAGAATAAATGTCGGTACCAATCTTGTTTTAGATTTGAATAACAGCGATTTCATTTTTCAATATGCGTATTTAAAAAATAGAATTAACTATTATACGACAATTTTTCAGCAAGCTAATACTTTTTCATTGGGCTATAATTTAAACTATGATTTTATAGGACAGTTACGTGATTATGGTATTGGCTTCTTTGCCCAGTATCCTTTTTCTAAATTCTCCAGAGTTGATTTTGGTTCAACAATAAGAGCTGTTAATTATGAGGTTAAAGAATTTGATATATTTACTTTTACAACAAATACAGCTTATACCGAAAACCTAAAATCTTTAGTTCCAGTTGTCAGTTATATTTATGACAATACCACAAATGGGTTTACTGGCCCGGTTGATGGTTTCAAACAAAATTTGACTTTTCAGTTTAGTCCAAGCATGGGGAATAGCTCAGTACCATTTAGAACCTTAAAATTAGATATGCGAAAGTATTTTAAAATAAGTCGTAATTATAGTTTTGCAACTAGATTAATGCTTGGAAAAAGTGTTGGGGATAAAGCTCAGAAATTCTTCTTAGGCGGTAATTCACAATTCACAATTTTTTCTGATACACAGACTGAAGGCAGAGAAGATTCAGGTTTTTATGCACAAAGAGTTTTAGAGTATGATAATACCAGTATTCTTGAAGATGTTTATTTTAGTGAATATGTTTTTCCCTTAAGAGGAGCGAGATATAGAGAACGAGTTGGAGAAAATGTTGCAATCGCAAACTTTGAATTTAGATTTCCTTTCGTTAATTACGTAGATGTAAGCTTTCCAGCGAGAATAAGATTTGGTAATATTTTTGGTCATTTATTTTTAGATGTTGGGGCTGCATGGGATAATTCCAATGAATTTGATAGCAGCCAAATTGTGAGAAATAAATACGGTTTAACTGATCCTGAAGCCTCTCCAATATTAACAACTTTTGGAATTGGTGCAAAAATCTTTACTGGTTTTGGTATAGTCAGGTTGGATACAGCTTGGGATAAATATTCTTCTGGATATTCAAAGCCTCAATATATTATATCAGTTGGCTACGATTGGTAAATTTCTTTGAAGTTTTCAGTCTTATCAAAAGATAAAAATTCTCAAGCACGTACTGGATTGATTGAAACTGATCATTCAACAATTGAAACTCCAGTATTTATGCCAGTTGGAACCCACGGAGTTGTTAAATCATTGTCTCCAGAAGATTTAAATCAGCTAAAGATTCAAATCATGCTTTCAAATACCTATCATCTATATCTTAGGCCAGGAACTGAGATCGTTAATAAAAATAATGGTTTACATGAATTTATTAATTGGAATAAAAGTATTTTAACGGACAGCGGTGGTTATCAAGTTTTTTCATTAAGTAATATGAACGAAATAACTTCCAAGGGAGTAAAATTTAAATCTCATCTTGATGGTAGTGAGCACTTCTTTACTCCAACAAAATCTATGGAGATACAAAGATATCTTGGAGCTGATATTATTATGGCATTTGATTATTGTCCTCCTGGAGATTGCTCAAGAAATGAATTAATTAGAGCATCTGATTTAACCAATATTTGGACAAGGGAAGCTTATGAATACCTGCAAAAAAATCAATCCATTTATGGGCATAATCAAACTATGTTTCCAATTATTCAAGGAGGTACAAGTATTGAGGAAAGAAAAAAATGTTTAGAGCAAATGTTGCCTTTTGCAACATGTGGTATTGCAATTGGAGGCCTTTCTGTTGGAGAAAAAAAAGATCCCATGCTAAAAGTTGTAGAATTTTTAGGTAAAGAAATGCCTGAAGATCAACCTAGATATTTAATGGGCGTTGGTAAGCCCTCAGATTTAGTCAAGTCAATCTTAAGAGGGGTAGATATGTTTGATTGTGTGTTGCCTGCACGAAATGCAAGAAATGGTCAAATTTTTACCCATGATGGAGTAATTAATATTTTAAATAGTAAATTTTCAAACGATACATCTTCTATTGATAAAAATAGTTCAGTAGAATTTGCAAGGGATTTTTCAAAATCTTATTTAAGACATTTATTTAAGGTTAATGAAATGTTTGGAATTCGAATTGCTACCCTTACAAATATTGCATATTACTTTGATTTAATAAGTGAAATAAAAAATGAAATTAATAATAATACTTTTGTAAAATGGTCTAGTAATTATTTAAAAAAATTTGATAAATAAATATGATTGAAATAGGAAAAAAAGCACCCAATTTTTGTTTACAAAATCAAAATGATGAAAAAATAGAGTTAAAAGATTTTTTAAATTCGAAAGTTCTAATATGGTTTTTTCCTAAAGCGAATACCGGAGGTTGTACTAGAGAAGGAATTGGCTTTAAAGATGATTTTGAAACTTTTAAAAAAAATAACATTAAAATTATTGGGGTGAGTAAAGATTCTATAAAAGCGCAACATAATTTTTGTAATAAAAATGACTTTCCTTTTGATTTACTTGCTAATCCCGATCTAGATATGATAAAATCCTATAAAGCTTGGGGTTTGAAAAAAATGTATGGAAAAGAGTATGAAGGTATCATACGTATATCATATCTTGTTGATGAAAAAGGCTATATTATGAAAACATATCCTAAAGTTAAAACTGCTACTCACTCAAAAGATGTTCTTCAATCAATCGATTTATAAATTATTTTTTGGTTTAGTTTTTTTTGTTTTTACATCTTGTGCTTCTGTTATGTCTCCAAGTGGAGGTCCAAAAGATTTGAAGCCACCTGTTTTAATTGAAACAATCCCTTCGGAATTAACTAGCATTAAAGAAGATCAGGTGGTAACACTAGTATTTGATGAGTTCATTAATGAAAACTCTATTAAAAATTCTATATCAATCTACCCATCAATCCAAAAAAAATTGGAATATTCATATGACGGAAAAAATATTAATCTAAAGATACCTTCAGGTCTAGATGTTAATAAAACGTATACCATAAATATTAATAAAAAGTTTTCAGATGAAAATAATGTTACGTTAAAAAAAGATATAGATATTCCATTTTCTTTTTCAAAAACCATTAGCTCAGGAAATATAAGCGGTGAAATTTTTGGATATTTTGATAATGTGAGTATTCTTATTTGGAGTAAAGTTTTATCAAAAGAAATTTTATCTAATACAAGCCCAGATTATGTAGTTTCAGCAAACAAAGATTTTTCATTTAACTATCTTCCAAACGGTAATTTTACTATTATTGCTGTAGATAATTATAAGTCTAATTCTGACTTGGCTTTGCAAAAAATTTCAATGAATAAATTATTACACTTTAAAATAAATAATAATAATACAGTTAAATTAAACTTTTATTTTAATAAGATTTCGAAAGATGATTTAGAATCAGACAATTTGCAAGATTTAGAATTAAAATATTCATCATTATCAGGTAAAATTACTGGCAATTATTTATTACCAATGATTACAATGCTCAAAGGGAATAATAGCTATTTTACCAGTGTTGATTTAGAGGGAAAATTTAATTTTCTGCAAGTAAATGAGGGTAAGTACGAGTTAATCATTTTTGAAGATAGAAATAATAATAAAATTCTTGATTCAGGTTCTCTTGAAAATGATATTGAGGCTGAAAACTTTTATGTTTACAACAATATTTTAGAGCTAAGATCAAATTGGGAGTTCGAAATTCCGGAATGGATTATAAATGAGTAAAAAAATTGTTGCTGTTAGTGGATACTTCGATCCTATTCACGTAGGGCATATAGAATACCTCGAGCTTGCTAAAAAAATTGGTGACTATCTTATTGTTATAGTAAATAATGATTTTCAAGCATCTCTTAAAAAAGGTAAGTCTTTTATGAATGAAAATGATAGGGCAGAAATAGTTTCTGCTCTAAAATGTGTTGACGAAGTTTTTGTGAGCATTGATAAAGATTCCAGTGTATGTAAAAGTTTAGAGCATCTTAAACCAGATATCTTTGCAAATGGTGGCGATCGAAATCTTGATGAGATTCCAGAAACTTCAGTTATGAAAAAATATAATATAAAAATGGTCGATGGGCTTGGAAAAAAAATTAGAAGTAGCAGTGACTTAACCGGCTTAAAATGAAGAAAAGAATAAAAATAGATAAAAAAAAATCACAACTTTTGGAAGATTTTTTAATGCTTGGCGAAAAATGTGGCATTAAGATTATTCATGATAAAGGTGATTTTAATGGAGATAATTGTATTTTATTTTCAAATAATACTATTGTTATAAATAAACATAAACCAATTGAGCAAAGATTATATGTTCTCGCCAAGTGTTTTAGTCAAACTAATTTAGATAATGTTTATATTAAGCCAGTGATACGTGAATTAATTGATAAGGCAAAAGAAGATAAAGTCTATGAGTAATACAAAACATCTATGGGCACCTTGGAAAATGGATTATCTAAGGAACAAAAAGGTAGACTCTCAAAAAATATTTACCGATAAGGCCAATGAAGATGCTGACAAAGAAAATTTAATTCTTCATAGAGATAAAAATTGTTATGTGATAATGAACTATTACCCATATAATAATGGACATCTTATGGTAGTACCATATAAAGAAGTTGATAGATTTGAAGACCTAGAGGATGATGAATTGTCAGAGATAATTGTTCTCTCAAAAAAAATAATGAAGATTCTTCGCAGAAACTTCAGTTGTGACGGATTTAATTTTGGTGCAAATGTTGGTGAAGGTTCTGGTGCTTCAATTCAAAGTCATCTTCATTACCATATTGTTCCGAGATGGAAGTCAGATACTTCATTTATGCCTGTCATTGGTAATACAAAAGTTATGCCTCAAACATTACATGATACTTATGATCAATTATTTAAATTATTTAAGGAAGAATTATAATGGATCTTTTTAGTCATAGCTGGCTTCCTTTCATGTACCAATATGGTTTTGGGATTTTAATATTTGGTGGTGGACTGTATGCAGTTTTTAAGGCTTACGGAGGAATAAAATTTTGGAATGAGTATTCAATCTGGATTAAAATTCTTATTTGGGGATTTATTTATGTTTCATCTATACACCTTATTATGACAATATCAGCTTTAAATGATTCTCCTCAATTATATTTTATAATTTTGTCTTTATATCTTTTTAATGTTTTTCTTTTAACTAGGAAAATATCATGAATACTATTGCTACATCCGAATTGTTTTGGGTTATTCTAACATTTTATGTTTTTTTTGTTTTAGGTGCTGGTTTATTTTTTGCTAGAAATAACCAATCGACAGAAGACTTTTTCTTTGGTGGCCGTAGGTTTTCATGGTGGTTAATTGGAATGTCAATGCTGGCTACAGGTGTAGGTTCTCATAGTTTTGCAAAATATGCATCTAAAGGTTTTGAGTATGGATTCTCTTCTACAATGACTTACATGAATGATTGGTTCTTTATGCCGTTACTACTATTTGGTTGGATTCCAATTATTTATTATATGCAGGTTAATTCAATTCCAGAGTATTTTGAAAGAAGATTTAACTCAACAGTAAGGAATCTTTCAACAATTACTATGTTATTATACTTGATTGGCTATATCGGTATAGGTCTATTAGCTCTAGGTTCTCTATTACAGCCAATTTTAGGATGGGAAATAAATACTATTATAATTGTAGTAGCTGTTATATCTGGTATTTATGTATCACTCGGAGGACAAACGGCAATAATATTTACTGATTTTCTTCAAGGAGTTATTCTACTCTTTGCTGGATTATTAATTTTTGGTTTAGGTATCGCATATATTGGAGGTTTTGACTTATTTTGGAGTAATTTATCTACAACCAACAAACTTCCATTAGCTGATTTTAATTCACCACCAGATTTTAATTTTGTAGGAATATTTTGGCAAGACGGTGTTGTTGGATCAGTCGGATTTGCCTTCATGAATCAAGCAGTTATTATGAGATTTCTAGCTTCAAGATCTGTAATACATGCAAGAAGAGCAACAATGATGAATGTTCTGGTATTTTTACCTATAGGTACAGTTGCAGTTTCTAATTCTGGATGGATTGCAAGAGCCATAGCGAATATTTCACCTTCTGTGATCCCTGAAACTACTAACCCAAACGGAATATTTACGGTCGTTGCTTCTTTAGTTTCCAACTCAGAACCAATTTTTGCTTTCTTGGTTGCGGCTGTAGTTGCAGCTTTAATGTCAAGTCTTGATTCTCAAATTAATGCATCTGCTGCTGTTGCTGTAAACGATGTATACACACCATTGAGTAAGAATCCTTCTGAAAAAACACGCTTAAGAGTTTCGATGTTTACTTCTTTGCTTGTTACTTTTGTTGGGATACAGGCAGCATTTCTATTTGCACAGTATGGCACGATTTATGAGGCACATGGAGCATTTCACAGCGTTGTGACTCCACCGATGGTAACAGTTATTTTTCTCGGAATTTTCTGGACTCGTTTTTCATCAAGAGCAGCTGTATTAACTTTTGTTTTAGGCGCCGCATTTATTTTCCTTGGGATTGAGTATCCTCAAACATTAGTTCAACCTTTTTCTCATGGTATAGAATATGTTGAAGCAAAACCATGGTCTTATATCAGAGCATTGTATAATGTAGTAGCATGTACATCCATTGGAATCCTAGTAACTTTATTAACTTCAAAACCACATCAGTCTCACTACGAACAAATTAAAGGATTAACTCTTTGGACTATTAAAGATGGTCCAACATTTTTTAAAGGTTCAGAGGTTAATGAAAATGCAGGTAGTAAAATCACTTTTGATGGTGATATGATAAAAGTTGTTGATGATTTAGATAATAAAATATATTTACCAGAAGATTTAATGAAAGATCTTGGTGCTAGAGAGGGAGATTTTGCATACATCTCTGATACAAGATGGTATTTAGGCGGAATCAAATCTACTCATGCTTACATTGGAAAAATGTCATCAAGTAATAAAATTGAGATCTCTAAAAATGTCCAGAATCATGGTCAATTTGACCCTTCAAAAAAATTATTTATTGAGCTAGAGCTATAATATTTCACTTGTTTTTTCAATTATAATATTAAAAATTCTGATACACATTCCGGAGTAGCTCAGTTGGTAGAGCGAGTGACTGTTAATCACCAGGTCGGGAGTTCGAGTCTCTCCTCCGGAGCAAACTTTCTTCACAAGCTCAATTAATTTCTTGACTAATATTTTTAATCCTTTTTATTATCTCACTAGTTAAAATCGCTTTTTAAGAGTTGAAGCAGATCTTAATGAAAAAATTGATCTGGCCATGCACTTAAAAAGAGTTTCAGTACTTTTTAAGAGTTGAAGCAGATATGGATGAGAAAACATATCTGGCCATGCGATTAAATAAGTCTTAGGGGGCGTTTTTAAGAGTTAAAGCTAATTTTATGTAACAGGAGATTAGGTTATGCAATTAAAAACAGCATTTTTATATGTATTTCTAGCCCAGTTCATAGATTTGCTATAATTATATAAATTATGATTATTAGGAGATAATATGGATTTTCTTACACTTTGGTCTTTACTAGGATTTTTATTTGCTGTTTATGCTGTTACAGCAAACGACAGTATTCAAACTCTTGGTACTTACATTTCATCAAATAGAGATATAAAATGGTATTGGATGTTTGCCTACATGGGCACCATCTTTGTTATTACCATGATTCAAGGATTTAATATAAATGATCCAGCGTTTGGTAGATTAGATAAGTTTCCAGAAATCACTATAGAATGGTATCATGCGATAGCTCCATTAGTTCTTGTCGCACTAACGCGACTAAAGATACCCGTTTCTACTACATTTTTAGTGTTATCAGTTTTTGCATCAACTATTGTGATGGAAAAAATGTTGTTAAAGAGTTTTGCAGGGTATGCTGTATCGTTTGTTTTTGCTTGGGGATCCTGGTATTTAATTAGTAAGTACTTTTTGAATGAAGGAGAAAAAGGCAAAAATAAATACAATCAATATTGGAGAGTAGGTCAATGGCTTACTACAGGTTGGTTATGGGCAACATGGCTCAAACATGATTTGGCAAACATTATGATATTTTTGCCGAGATATAGCTCAGTTCAATCTACTGCATTCCAATTTTTTGTGATTGTTGTTATGCTTGTAGGGTTGGCATTTATGTTCTATGAACGCGGAGGTAGGATTCAAGAAATTGTCTTATCTAAAACCAACACACGATATGTTCGATCAGCTACTCTTATTGATTTAGTGTATTGTTTTGTTCTTTATTATTTCAAAGAAGTAAATAATATTCCTATGAGCACTACATTTGTTTTTATGGGGATGCTTGCTGGAAGAGAGTTGGGAATTTGGATGTCATTAGGTTATGGTGAGTTGACCTACACAAGTAGGCATAAAAAGGCAATCTTCCCAATGTTATATAAAGATTTTCTTAGATTGATGTTAGGATTAATGATTAGTGTATCTTTGGCTTATGCTATACAATGGTATAGTGCCTTGTGATTAAAAAAAAGTCAATAAAATTATTATGCTTATCTCTCATTTTTAATACATCATTGTATGCGGAGAATGTAAATAATCCAAGTATCAGTGCATTGGTATTCTTTGCATATTCAGATAACGAAGAAATGGAATCTTTTGCTGTTGAGAGAGCTTATTTAACTTTTTCTAAAGACATTTCAGACAAACTTTCGGTCAAAATTCAAACTGATGTTGATTCAAAAAGTTCGCCTCAAAATATTTATCTTAAAAATGCTAAAGCAGATCTAAAAATATCAAATGGAAAATTTGTCATTGGATTACAAGGTATGAATATGTTCAAAGTACAAGAATTGAATTGGGGAAAACGATATCTTGATAAAACTGTTATGGATCGATTTAAGTATTCCAGTTCTGCTGATATGGGAATTGGTTATTACTATTCAAAAGAAAAAGTACATAGTAGCTTTTTGATAACAAATGGTACAGGGTATAAAGAGCCAGAAAATGATTCAAATAAAAAATTATCTTTTCAATTAATTTATGGCAATAAAAATATATCAAATTCTGATGGATATAATATTGGTTTAGTCTATTCGCATGAACCTTATGAAAGATCAGGTGAAGTCGGTATTCCAGAAGAACTATTTGGAGATCATTCAAAGCAAGTTTTTGGTCTATTTGGAGCTTATGCAAAAAATAATATCAATTTAGGAGCTGAATGGAATAATTTAAATGATTCTGGACTTTTAGACGGAAATTATAATAATACATTATATTCATTATACTTTAATTATATGTTGAGCTCAAAATACATGTTAATATTTAAGCATGATAAAGTATCAGGTAATATAGATAATGATTATTCTTTAATTGCTTTTGAGTTCAAAACAAAAGATAATTTTTTGTTAGCTCCAAACTATCGTATTGGAAATGATCAAAATAATCTGGGAATTAATTTTAAATATAGTTTCTAATTTTTTTTATAATCATTTAAAAAAATTTAATGGTATAGTAATTTGAAGCCTCTTATTTTAAATAATGAATCTCAAACATAAACAAGTCTTAATTACCGGCGGAGCAAAAGGGATTGGCTTAGCTACTGCAAAGCGTATTTTAAATGAAGGTGCTAATGTCATTATTTGGGACTTTAAAGAAGATGATCTTTTGCAAACAGTACGTGATTTAAAAGAACAAGGGCATAATGTTTTTTCTCAAATTTGTGATGTCACGAACAAGGAGCAGGTATATCAAAATGCTGCAATTATTAAAGAAAAGTTTGGAAGTATTGATGTATTGATTAATAATGCTGGTACTGTGTATACGGGCTATATGTTAGATAGAACTGATGAAGAGCTTGAGAATCTTATTAATGTAAACTTTACATCAATGATTTATACTATTCGTGCTTTTATGCCAGATATGTTAGAGAAAAATTTTGGACATATAATAAATATATCATCTGCATCATCCTTAACTGGAGCTCCTAAACTCGCAGTATATGCTGCAACTAAATGGGCAGTAGCAGGTTTAACAGAATCATTACGACTTGAGGTCCAGAAAATGGGTAAGAATGGCGTCAAATTTTCTTCAATTCATCCAAATTTTTTAAAGAAAGGTCTTTTTGAAGGTACAAAACTTAATTTCATTGGACAGTTACTTGCCCCTGGTGTAAAAAGCCATGATCAAGTTGCAAAGGTTATAGTAAACAGGGCAATCAAACTTGGTTTCCACTCTCCAAAAGTTCCATGGATAATGAATCAAATTGTTCTTCTGAGAGCAATAATGCCAAGTTCATTACTGATAAAATTCAGTAGTCTTTATGGTCTATATGATATGATGGACGACTATAAAGGATATAATGATGGCAGATAATTTTACTTTACAATTTTTAAATAAGGTTATAGACTAAACTAATGAAAAAAAATATTACCAAGTTTCTAGCCTTATCTTTTTTGTTAGTTTATAGTTGTACCTCGGAAAAAGAAAATGAAGTTTCAGATGAGAATTTGATGGTCACTTTTCAGGATTCCTTAAGCTATACTATGGGAGTTAATATTGGAACGAATCTTCCGGAAACTGAAATTAATCAAGAACTACTTATTGAGGGATTAAGAGATTATTGGGCAAAAAGTGAGCCAAGATTAAATGTTCCAGAACGATCTGAGATATTAAGAATTTTTAATATTAAAAATTCTGAAATTGAAAGAGAACAAATGGCTGCAATGACTGCAGAAATGAAAGAACTTTCCAGAAAAAATAAAATGGAAGGTCAAACTTTCATGGAAAAAAATAAAATGAGAGACGGAGTAAGAGTTTTCCAAAGATCTGGAATTCAGTACAAAGTTATTAAGGAAGGTTTTGGTGCCATACCAGATTATGATGATGCAGTCGTTGTTCATTATAATGGTTATTTAGTGGATGGTCAGAAATTTGATAGTAGCTATGATAAAGATAAACCTCTAACAATAAAAATTGAACAACTTATAGTTGGTTGGCAGGATATTTTACAAAAAATGCCTGTTGGTTCTAAATGGGAGGTATTTATTCCATTTAACTTAGCATACGGTGAAGGCGGTGTAAAAGATGGTAACAAAGATTACATAATTCCTCCTGGTGCAACTTTAATTTTTGAAATGGAACTATTGGAAGTAATTAAATAGTATCTAATGAGGCTAATTTCATATCTATTTACATTTGTTTTCCTATTTACTGCATGCCAAAATCAATCAAGTACTTTATTACTTAAAGATCCAATGTTTAAAACTGAGTCTTTCAAAG
The DNA here is from genome assembly GCA_902624575.1 of uncultured Fidelibacterota bacterium. Lineage (GTDB taxonomy): Bacteria > Fidelibacterota > Marinisomatia > Marinisomatales > Marinisomataceae > Marinisoma. Next base: position 9,362 of record CACNXV010000010.1, on the reverse strand, counting down.
ATGCAGGGATTGATAGCATTGGTTTTCTAATGAGGAAACATGTTATTGTAGCTACAGTTAAAGACAAAAATGAATTGCATGTTTATGGTGCAATGAATGGAAAATTAAAAAAAACTGTTTCAAGAGAAAGTGCTTTTCCGAATGGAGTAACTGTAATTGATGATAAGTTTGTATTAGTAACTGAAAGAGATAATAAACAAGTAGCTGTTTTCAACTCATCACTAGAATATCTTGGATCTTTTGGCAATAATGAACTTAGAAGTCCTTATGGTATAGCATTTTATAAAGTTGATGATAATTTTTATAAAGTCTTTGTAACGGATAGCTATGAATATAATAATCCTAGAAACGACAGAATATTATCGTGGGACTTTAAAATTGATAACGAAACTTTTAAGGCTGAAAATTCTAATATTTTTGGAAATCCAACTTTATACCAAGTAGAAAGTATATTCATTGATAAGGAAAATAAAGTAATGCTTGTAGCTGAAGAAATGAAAGAGCATCATAAAATTATGGCTTTAGATTTAGATAATGGTAATGTTATTATTGAAGATATTGGTCAGTTTGATAGGGGAAACGATCCAGAGGGTATTGCTTTAGTTAAAACAAGTAAAGATGAAGGATATTGGATTTGTACGGAGCAAAGTAAAGATGATAATAGATTCCATCTTTTTGATAGACAAACACTTGAATTCAAAAAAACTTTATACTTAGATGAGGTTTCTTACACAGATGGAATAACAACAGCATATATGCATGGAAAGTGGTATTTATATGCCGTAGACAATGATATGCGAATAGTATCATATGAGCTACCATCCATTAGTTTTAATTGATGAACTTTTTATTCATCATTTTAATAACGATTTTTTGTGTATATATATTTAGAAATTCATTAATTCTTAAAATATATCAACTACCCATAATAAGAAAATCTTGGCAATTACCTGAATTTTCATCTTCTGAATTTTTAATTAACAAAGAAAATAAAAAACCAGTTGTTGTTTGTTGTGGGGATAGTATAACACATGGTCATATTGGATACGATTGGGTGGGTTCTTTAAGGAAAAAAGATAAAACAAAATTATTTATCAATGCTGGAATAAACGCAGATCTAACTTGGAACTTAAATCAACGTGTAAAAGATATTATTAAATACAACCCTGACTATGTAACTATATTAATAGGAACAAATGATGCTATCGGAAGCCAACCAGTAAAGCAAATACAGCAGTATTATATTCAAACTAAAGGTTTACCTAAAAAACCTTCAATAGAGTGGTTTGAAGAACAGTTGGATGAGTTAGTATCAATATTAACAAATAAAACTAATGCAAGAATTTCATTAATTACTTTACCATTTCTAGGAGAACAAAAAGATTCTGAAATCATACAAGTAGTAAAAGATCATAATCGAATAATACGAGATATATCAAACAAGTATGGCACTACATTACTTGATTTTTTTAAAAAATTTGATTCAATAATCATTGATAACAATAGCATTCCTTATACAACAAGTGAATTAAGAAGATTAAGAGGTTTAAGAGCAGTGATTCTTCACTATGTTTTTAATTGGACGTGGAAGGATATAGGAAAAAAATATAATTTAAAACTTCTTTGTGATCACATTCATTTGAATGAAGATGGAGGACAAATTTTAGAAGAGATGGTTAAAGACTTCCTGCAAAAATGAAATTTTTATTCAAGAGCTTCTACGAGTTTTTTTGTAAGAATACCCAATGCCTCATTATTATCTTCAATTCTTTTTTGAGTTTCTTTTAATTTTTCAAGACTAGCTGCTACATCATCAAAATCTCCTACTCCATCATTTATATACAAATAAATTTCAAAGTATAAAGCTCCAAATAAGGATATATCACTACTAAGTTCTTTAGCAGATAAGACAATTTCAGCTTGTTGCAATAAAACACTTTCTTGAATTGTAAAATATTGATTTACTCTACCAACAATCTGAAATAAAGATAATGAGAGAGTTATCATTAAAATAGATATTGAAATATTTAATATTTTTTTGTCCATATTGAAATATACCTATGATATTTTAGGTATTTAATAGATTTTTGAAAGACTAAAGAGAAATCGATTTTAGTACCCCGGACAGGATTTGAACCTGTGACCTACGGATTAGAAATTGATTGTATGATAGAGAGGAAACTTGGTTGTTACTGTTCTCAAATTAAAATGGTAGTTCATCATCACTTAATTCATCTGTTTTATTTTCATTATTAGAACGGGGATTTAAATTTGCTTCAATTTCAGCAATATCTTTTAACTCATCCTTAGTCCAAATATCTTCCCAATCACTTTTAATTTTTCTACTTTTTTCCCATTCAATTTTTTCTTGAAGTTCATAATTACTTTTTTGATTTATGATTTGTTTTGCAATAGTGTAACCTTGCTTAATAAGATTCTGGTTTAGAATTTTATCGTATAATTTGTAATCAAAGAAAATTGCCTTTATTACATCATCTTTGAAGAATATATCTCTACTTGCAAAATCTATATTTGAAGCGAATAAATTTATAATCTTTTCTCTCTCCATTTCATTTGTATCATAAAGTACTTGAAACCACTTATCATAATTTTCACTCTCATTATAATTTATTTTTAAATTTATTTTTAGAGAGTCATCCAATATTTTTTTATTATACCAACCTGCAATTTCAAAATCATATTCTATTTCAGCTATATAATTTTCAGAATCTAATTCCCTTGAAGCCTTTAACGTACATTTACCATGAAAGTCAGGAGAACGAGGAGAAAATTTACTATTTTCTAAGAAAATTTTACCTTCGCCAATTTCATCTCGGTTTATATCATCATAGTCAATATCTAAATCATAATAATCGCCATCATCATGAACGTCATGATATTCACCATTACCACCAACTCCATAATATTCATTATCATTAAAAAATTTCAGCTTAATAAATGATTTTTTGTTTCCTTCAAAATCATAAGCTTTCCCATAAACATATACTATGTTTGGTAATCTAGTCGGTAATGAGCTATGAATTTCTGCTTCACCATAAAATGTATCATCATCACTACCGATGCAATTGTCTTTGATGAGCATAAAATTAGCAATTTCAATTATCTTCTCCATTATTTATAAATATACTCGATTCATGCTCAAATTTAAATATCAATTCTAAGCAACGGATTCAGCTCCGTAGACAAATATTATATAATTTTTGTTGTTGTTTTGTTGTTGTTTTTTTTGAGGTTTTAAAAAGAAGTAAAAAGGGGAGTTTGTCGTCGTACCCCGGACAGGATTCGAACCTGTGACCTACGGATTAGAAATCCGTTGCTCTATCCAGCTGAGCTACCGGGGCATGCGCCAAATTTAACCAAATAAAAAAATATTTAAAGCTATTTTTGTAAAAAAGCTACGAGGGGACTCCGAGGAGAAATTTCTTGCAAAAAATTAAGATTAGACGTAGAATTACAGAAGAATAAGAAAAAGCTTATTCATTTAATTTTTAAGGAGAAAAATAACATGGCTGAAAAAGTAAAAACAACAGGTGTTAGTAAAGAAAGTGGCTACCTATATTACTTAGGTAAAGATGGTAATGTATGGCGCTCAGGTATGTCAAGAGGCGGATCTGGTGGCGGTAATGCAGAAAAAGTTGCTGATGCAGGCGTAACTCGCGAAAGCGGTTACCTATACTTCATTGATAAAGATGGAGATGTATCACGTGCACCAATGGCTAGAGGTAGAGGCTAAATAGCTTTATATCTTTGACATTATTTATTACAAAAAAGGAGCACATTTGTGCTCCTTTTTTATTTTACAATAGAATTTTTATTTCCGCCAATAAGTCCACTGGATACAATTATTCGAAACGCTTCTTCAACATCAACATCTGCTGGAGATGTATCTTCTTTGGCAATAATAACAAAATATCCCGAAGTTGGATTAGGGGTTGTAGGAACGAAAAGATGATAAAACTCCTCATTTGATTCATTAGTTGATTCACTAGTAACGAATCCCAAAGTCCACATACCTTTTCTTGGATACTCGATATAAACAACTTTTTGAAATGATTCACTTGTTGATCCAGATACTGTTTCAATAATTTGTTTTGTTGTTCCATATACTGAGTCAATTAATGGAATTTTTTTGAAAATTCCTTCAACCCAAGTAACAACTCTTTTGCCAATTACATTTCTTGCCAAAGCTCCAAAAATAATTAAGGCCAAAAATACAATAATTAAACCAACTAATGAGCTAAGTAGTCCAAAACCTGGAAAAGTAACATCAACAAATCTTTGTAAAGGTTCTGCAACAGTACCGCCAATCCAAATTGTGACCTCTAAGGTAACTTGTATTACGTAAACAGTTAATGCTAGTGGAACTATAGTTGCGATACCTGCAAGAAGATTTGACTTTATTTTTTCTAACATAACCCAATTTATAAAGAAATAGAATCTATTTCCTATAGATAAGTACTGAACTTCCAAGAATAAATAAGGTACCTATAATTTCTTTTGTAGAAAGAATTTCTCCTAAAAAAACCCAACCCATAAATATTGCAACAATTGGTGGAAATATAGCGACATACGTTACTTGAGTGACGTTAAGAAATTGATATAACCAAAAATAAATACCCCATGAAATAAACCCGCCAAATATAATGAGATATAGTGTTGTTAATATTAATTCATTATTCCAAATGATTACGGAAGTATCTTCACCAACAATATATGATGATCCTAGCATCACAAATCCTGTAAGAATTTGACAAACTGCATTCATTTGGTAAGGACCTACTTCATCACTGTATTTTTTATACAATACGCTTGGATAGGCGGCAATTATTATTACTGATACAAGAACTAAAATTGCGGAAAAAGATTGAGAGGCTAAATCAATTTCCTGATTTAAACTCATTATTACAACCCCACAAAGACCGGCAAATAAAGCACTAATTTTACTTTTATTAAGCCTTTCTTCCGGATCATCTTTAATCATAAAATGTGCCATTAAGCTTGTGAAAAGTGGGAATAAACCCCAAAGTATAGAAGATATGCTCGAAAATATGTACTGTGTTGCCCAATAAGTCATACCATAAGAAAGGCTAAAATTTAGAAGACCAAAAGATAAGTATAATTTTATTGCTTGCTTTGAAAACGGAATTTCGAGCTTCTTATAATAAATGTATGCTAAGAATAATAAGCCGGAAAAAAAGAATCTTAGTCCTACACCATAGAATGGTGGTACACCTGCATTAAGAGAAATTTTTATAAAATACCAAGTGGATCCCCAAATTAAGCATAGAGCTATAAATGGAAACAAAATTTTTTTATTCATTATTTAGAATTTTGATAAATGTATGCTAATAAAGCACTAGCTATATAAATACTAGAATAAGTACCAATAATAACTCCAACAAGCATTGTGAACGAAAATGGTCTAATAACTTCACCACCATAGATTAATAGAACCATAATAACTAATAGAGTAGTTAAGGAAGTAATAAGAGTTCTACTTAACGATTGATTTATGCTTTTATTAATTGTTGCTTCAAACATGACAGTTCCTGATGACTTCATATTTTCTCTGATTCTATCAAGAATGACAATGGTATCATTTAAGGAATAACCAACAATAGTTAAAAATGCAGCAACTGTACTTAACGTTATTTCATATCCTGTTAAGGAAAATACTCCAAGCGTGATAACTACATCATGTATAAGAGCTAATATAGCACCAAGAGCAAACTTAAATTCAAACCTCACTGATATATAAAAAAGAATTAATACTAGAGCAGATATAACTGACCATAGTGCTTTTCCACTTAATTCAGAACCGACTTTAGGACTTACAGACCCCAGAGATAAAATAAATTCATTTTTGTCTTTAGGGGCTTTCTCATTTAAGGAATCATATAAATGATTAATTACAATTTGTCCAAAATTTTCTGGTTGGTTATCTAATGATTTAATTTTAATCATTATATCATTTTTTTCACCAAAGTATTTTATCTCTTCACCGCTTAGATCATAAATTTTATTTTCAACACTTACGTTCTTTAAAGAAGCCCTTACTTCCTGAATGCTGATTTCTTCTGAAAAGCTAACTCCAACAGCGGTACCACCTTTAAAATCTATACCCAAGTTAATACCTGTTAACAATACAATAATCGAGCCAACAGCTAAAATAGAGGAGATGGCAAAGCCAAATGACTTATAAGCCATAAAATTAATTTTTGTATTTTCCATAAATTTCATAATTATATACTCAATTTTTCAATATTTCTTGAAGAGGTTGTAAAGTCAAAAACAAATCTTGTTACAATTATGGCTGTAAACATACTTACTACTATCCCCCAGAAAAGAACAGTTGCAAAACCTTTGATTGGTCCGCTTCCATATTGATATAATACAGCAGCAGCAATACCTGTTGTTAAATTTGCATCAACAATTGTAGTGATTGCTCTTTCATAACCTGAATCAATCGCAGATCTGACTGATTTTCCGTTTCTAAGTTCCTCTTTAATTCTTTCAAAAATAATTACATTTGCATCAACTGACATACCTACTGTTAATATTAAACCAGCAATTCCTGGTAATGTCAGTGTCGCTTCAAGTAATGCAAGCACACCCAGCAATAAAATAAGTGTCCATAGAACAGAAAAGCTTGCTACAAGTCCTGAAAGGCGATAGAAAAGAACTAAGAAAATAACTACTAATAATAATCCAATAATCATTGATAATGTTCCTTGAGAAACTGAATCAGCACCCAATGAAGCACCAACTGTTCTTTCTTCAGCAATATTTACAGGCACAGGAAGTGCACCAGCTCTTAAAACAATTGCAATATCTTCTGCTTCTTCAATTGAATCAAGACCTTCAATTACTGTTCCTCCACCAAAAATTTGGCTTCTAATTACAGGGGCCATGTGGACTTTTCTATCTAAAACTATAGCAATTCTATTATTAATGTTGGCACCAGTTATTCTAGCCCATTCCCTTGATCCTTCACTATTCATTTCAACTTGGACTACAGCTTGTCCAGCAGTAACTCCAGATTGACTAAGTCTCATTTGCGCGTCATCAATAACTCCACCGGTTAATTCAGCATTGTCAAATAAGTGGTATAATCTATAAAATTCTTCTTCACTACCTAGTTCATTGACTAAGCTAATTGATGAGTTGCTAGTTAAAATTAAACTATTAGTAGCCTCAAGAATTTGTTTCACTTCGTTTTGATCTAGAATCTCTTTGAGTGATGTTAAGTCATCTGCAGAAACTGCGAGGTCCCCGCCAATTGAAATTAATTTTGATGAAAAGGTAAGATTTCCAGATGTTTCTTCATCCGTAAATAGTTCATTAATACTTTCTTTTTTATCTTCTTTGACAGACACTGTTGCAACATTATCAATTTGCCTAATAATAGATGTAGTACTTTCAATACTTTTTACAATCATTAGTTCAAGCAATGCAGTACTCTGAAGCAAGTCTCTTGCTCTCTCTGGATCTTTAATACCTGCCAATTCAACTATTACTCTATTATTACCTTGTTTTTGTATAGTTGGTTCTGCTACACCAAATTGATCAACTCTGTTTTGGATGATTTCTATGACTCTTTTAATAGAATCCTCGGATTGCAATGAAAGTTCAGATATTATTTGTTCTTTTGTTTTTCCATAACTGATAAAGTATCTAGGAAGCTTTATATCTTTATTATTTGCTTCTTCCTCAAACATTGTGAAAAAGTCTAATGTACTATCATTATAATCATCACGAAGATCATCAACAAATTCATTGAATTTTTTATCTTTATTTTTTGCCAAATTATCAACTAATTGAGGTAAATCAACTTCCAAGACAATGTAAATACCACCTTTTAAATCCAAACCTTGTTTGATTGATTTCGTTTCAAAGTAGTTTAACTGCTCTTCGGTTAAATTTGATTTGACATCTTCACTCATTAGTGCAAAACGTAATGAAGGAAGTAATGCGTACACTCCTAATCCAAAAATGAATAAAATGAGTAATAATCTATTTCTTATTGCGCTATTCATAAGTTTGAGAATTTAATACAATATGTTCCTTTTTTTACTTTTTTTTTAAATAATGTTAAGCTTTTTACCACAATCATTAAATGCTTCAATTGCTTTATCAAGTTGTTCTGTAGTATGAGAAGATGATAATTGAACTCTAATTCTGGCTTCACCTTTAGGAACAACTGGAAATGAAAATGGAATAACATAAATATTACTTTGTAATAACATTTCAGAAAGTTTAACTGCATTTTTTGCGTCATAGATCATAACCGGAACGATCGGGTGGTCACTTCCTTTAATTTCAAATCCCAGCTCAGATAAATTACTCCTAAAATATTTCGTATTTTCACTAAGTTTATTTATTAACGATATATTTTCTTGAATTAATTCAATGGCTTTTTTACAAGCCACAACTAATGCAGGAGCTAAGCTGTTTGAAAAAAGATATGGCCTTGATTTTTGTCTCAGTGTATCTACTATCTCAGATGACGATGAAACAAAACCTCCTGAAGCTCCTCCAAGAGCTTTTCCAAAAGTTGATGTTATGATGTCAACTTCTTCAAGAACATTAAAATATTCAGCGCTGCCTCTCCCAGTTTTTCCTAAAAAGCCAGTTGCATGACAATCATCTACCATTGTTATTGCGTCATATTTTTTAGCGATCTCAACAATTTTATCTACCGGCGCAATTGTTCCGTCCATACTAAAAACTCCATCAGTAGCAATCATTTTGACCCTTGCTTTTGATTCTTTAAGTTTAAGTTCTAAATCATCCATATTGCAATTTTTATAGACAAATTTTTGAGCTTTACACAGTCTTATTCCGTCAATTATTGATGCATGATTTAGTTCATCTGAAAAAATAGCATCATCAGGTCCCAAAATAGTTTCAAACAAACCACCATTAGCATCAAAACATGAAGAATACAAGATAGTATCATCCATTTTTAAAAATTTACTAATCTGATTTTCTAAATCTTTATGAATAGTTTGAGTTCCACATATAAATCTCACTGATCCTAAGCCAAATCCCCATTCATTAATAGCATCAACTGCAGCTTTTCTGATATCTTCATTATTAGCAAGACCCAAATAATTATTGGCACAAAAATTAATTACCTTTTTTCCTAAAACATCAATTTCTGTTTCCTGTGCAGTTTCTATTATTCTTTCTTGTTTATAAAGACCCTGGTTTTTTATATCAATAAGTTGATCTTGTAATATGTTATCTATTTTCTTCATAATATTTTTTCGTTAATGGTATTAAATTTTCTACAATAAATTTTTTAAAACTTATTTGCTTATCAAATTTCCAATTCATTT
>CACNXV010000009.1 GCA_902624575.1 uncultured Fidelibacterota bacterium | reverse complement strand
TATATCTTGAAGTTGTTTTAAAATCTTTATTATACATTTGAATTAATGTTCTAGCAAAATGGACTTTTCTTTTTTCTCCGCCTGATAGCTTATTGAAACTTTTTTCAAATAGATGGGATATTTTACATTCTTCACCAACTTTATTTAACGCATTATCAAATTTTTCAGTAACGAATTCTTTGCCTTCCAACCATCCCATTTCAATTACCTCTTTAACACTAAAATCATAAATGATATCTTGAGATTGTGACATAACACTTCTTATTCTTGCGCGATCTATTATACTAATTTTATCAAGCATAACATTATCAAACGATACTGATCCTGATTTTGGATTAATATCTCCAGAAACAACCTTAAGTAATGTTGATTTTCCAGAACCGTTTGGCCCCAGAAGTGTAAGAATTTCATTTTTTTTTATGGTTAATGAAACTTCTTTGAGAATTTCAAAATCATTTACAGCAAAACTAATATTTTTGATTTCAATACTCATTTTTTTCTCATCCTGAAAATCAACCAAAGGAAAAAAGGCGATCCTATTGCACTTGTGATTAATCCTACTGGAAGCTCAGCTGGCTGAATCAAAATTCTGGATAATAAATCTGAGCTAACCATTAAAATAGCTCCAGTTAATGCTGAACATGGAAGAAGATAGTGATGATTAACACCCCCAAATAACCTTACTAGGTGAGGGACAACTAAACCAACAAAACCAATCATACCCGTTAAAGATACGCTAATTCCTACGATAATAGCTGATGACATTATAATATCAAATCGTAATTTTTTTATGTCGACTCCTAATCGATATGCTTCAGGTTCACCAAGTTGTAATAAATCAAGTTTTCGTGAAATTCTTAAGGTCCAAAATATAGTACACAATATTATAATGATAGCTGGAATAATTAGAGTCCATGTTACGCCACCAAAACTTCCCATTGTCCAAAATGTTAGTCCTCTTAGCTCGGCATCATCACTAATGTAGGTTAAAATTCCGATTCCAACTCCAGCAAAAGCATTGATTGCAATTCCAGCAAGTAGCATGTAAGTCATTCCTTCAAAACCAAAGCCTCGTGTAATTATAAATAAGATAGAAATAACAAACGCAGAACCTAAAATTGCAGAAAATGGTAACAGATAAGGTGTAAATAAAAAGTCAGGGAAAAACTCTGCGCTCATAGCAATTGAAAATGCAGCACCCAACGCAGCTCCAGCAGATACACCAATTAATCCCGGATCGGCAAGAGGATTTCTGAAAAGACCTTGTAAACATGCTCCTGACATGGATAATGCAGCTCCAACTACAGCGGCAAGAATTACTCTTGGGAAACGAATATTTATTAAAACTTCTTCTTCAAGCGTTGTAAGTGATCCACTAAAATATTTTAAAACAGAGAAATCAAAACTACCTATAGAAATACCCAAACCGATAATGAAAATTAAAGTAACAATTAACATATTAAATATTGTGAATTGTTTTAAACTAATGTATCTGAAAAATCTATTAAAATCTTTAAACATCATTTATTAATTGCCTTAGCTGCCTCATAAGCACTAAAAATTGTTCTAGTGCCAAAACCTAACATTGCCATTCCATCATCAATGATGAAACTTTTATTTTGTCCTGCTGTTGTTTTTGCAAAAATTGGGTGCTCTGTAATGGTTGCAACCTTTGAATTCTTATGCATATCTCTTGAGGGAATTAATATATAATCTGGATTCATTTCTATTATAGCTTCTGCAGTGACAGCTTTCCAGCCTTTGAATGAATCAAATATATTTTTAGCTCCAATCATTTCAATAAATCCATGCCCTGAAGTCTCAGTTCCTGCAACGATAGGAGAAGTACCCTGCATGCTTAGTATTAACATAACTTTAATTTCTTTTTTTGAATTTCTTGCTGATATCTTTTTTAACTGCTTGACAGTTGGCATAATTTTTTTCTTTATAGTTTTGCTTACTAGTTTCTCTTGATTAATAATTTTTCCCACACAATTAATTTTTTTGATTATTCCTTCGGCATTATGCTGTTCTGGTATAATTCTTAGATCAACAGAGGTTTTCATTATCTGTTTAATAACTGCAGGTGGTCCCATATCATCTTCTCCAAGCACTAAAGAAGGATTCATAGATAATACTCCTTCTGCTGATAGATTTCTAACATATCCAATTGACGGAAAATCTTTAGTTTGTTCTGGGTAGACAGAAGTAACATCTAATCCTATTATTTTATCTTCAACTCCTATAAAATAAATTATTTCAGTGATAGATCCGCCTGCGATAATAATTCTTGATGCATCATCTACTGTTGAACAATCTTCTAGCTGAGCTCTAAGTGTTGAAAGCAATAAAAGAAAAATTGATGTATAGTTTTTGAAAAAATTTTTCATAAGTGCGCAAAAATTTAATGAGATTGAATCTCAATGCGCAATGAAATTTGAAAAATTAAGATTTTGATTTAAACCATCTTATCTTGCTATTAACGATTTCAGCGAAAATACTTTCTAACTTTTCGTTAACCATATTCAGATCAAAGCTTAACATATTAGATATAACTGCATTGTCCCAATCGCCTTCAACACAACTATAGAGGAATTCTTTTGATCTGGTATCAATCATAAGTTTATTTATTAAATCAGGCTTCCATGAAAAAAGTTTTATATCATTCTGCTTAAGGTGTTCATTAGCAAAAAAATCTTTTAACTCTTTTTTATAAATATTTTCACCTTTCTTTTCAAATTCAAGATCAACCAAAGCTAAATCTAAAGCTAGGTCAACAATATCATCCCACCCAAAAATCATATTAAATTTTTCGAAGAAAGATTGCGCGTTTTTAAGATATTTTTTTTTCATAAAGAACTAGAAAAGATTGTCGGGGCGGCAGGATTTGAACCTGCGACCCCCTCGTCCCAAACGAGGTGCGCTAACCGGACTACGCTACGCCCCGAAAATTTATGCGGGTGACTGATCGGACTCGAACCGACGACCAATCGAACCACAATCGATGGCTCTACCAACTGAGCTACAGTCACCATTCGGCCTAATAAAATTAAGCATGGAAACTTATTATAGTTTAGGTTTTAACACAAGTAGAGTTAAATTTTAAAAATTTATATGAATACACTAAATAAATATCTATTCAAACAATCCTTAGTTCCATTTTTATTGTCTGTCGCTGTTATCACAACAGTTTTATTTTTGCAATTTCTAATTAGAGCTGTTGATCGTTTTCTTGGAAAAGGACTAGACGTTATCACTATTTTTGAATATCTATTTTTAAATATGGCTTGGATAATAGCATTGTCAGTACCCATGTCTTTATTAATATCAAGTGTTATGACTTTTGGAAGAATGTCGCAACAAAATGAAATCACTGCCTTGAAATCAGCAGGAGTAAATCTTTTCAATATTATAAAACCATCTTTATGGTTTAGTCTGTTTGTTGCAATTTTACTATGTATTTTTAATAATTTTGTACTCCCAGAGATGAACTATAATGCTAGATTGCTAGCAAAAGACATTTATCAGAAAAAGCCTGAGCTAACGATTGAACCTGGATACTTTGTTGATATGATACCACAATATACGATCATTGTAAAACAACTTGATGGTAAAGATTTTAAAGATGTTAGAATTTTTAGTAAAAATGATACATCAGAGCAAACAACTATTTATGCAGATAGTGGCAACCTTAAATCGGACGGTAATATTATTACAATTAATCTCAAAAATGGTGAAATCCATGAGATAGATTTAACGGATTATGATTATTACAGGAAAATTAAATTTGATACACATCAAATAATCATTTCTCTTGACGATTTAATTTTAAATAGAACGAGTGAATCAAATAGAACGGATCGTGAGATGAGGGTTCCTCAAATGTTGGAAGAAATTCAAAAAAATAGGGTATTTATAAATGCAATCTATAAACGAATAAATGATATAAAAGATAATCTTGATATTGAAAAAACTCCAAGTGATCTAATATCAATTGTTAGTGAAATTGAAAAACTTAAATTGAAAAAATCAAAAGAAATTTCAAAAAATAAAAACCAAATTGCCGATGGAATGGAAATTAATGAAGAAATTATTGGTTTAAATAATACATCCCGCCAACTACAAAATGAGTTTACAATTCTAAATAACTACAAAAAAACTAATAATAAATTTAGAGTCGAAATTCATAAAAAATTTACACTTGCTGTAGCATGTATTCTTTTTACACTTGTTGGTGCACCATTGGGAATTTTAGTTAAAAGAGGAGGTATTACTATAGCATCAGCACTAAGCATCACCTTCTTTTTGATTTATTATATTTTATTAATCTGGGGTGAGCAGTTAGCAGATAGAAATCTGTTAAACCCAGGTATTGGGTCTTGGTTACCAAACATTATTCTTTTCATAAGTGGAATAATTATTTTAAAACAATCTAATAGAAAGAATTAGTTCTTTGTCGGCGCATTAGATTTCAAGAAAAATTCTTTCTCAATATTCTTAGTTCTATTGTTTGGTAAACCTTTTGTATCTGAATCAATTTCAACTTCAATAACACCTTCAGGAATTGAAAAATCTTCTTTTGGAAGATTTAAAGTTTTATGTGCTTCTTTCATAAATAATGCCCATGCTGGAAGAGCAGCAACACTTCCTGCTTGTCCCTTTCCAAGACTAATTGGGTATTGATCAACTCCATACCAAACACCAGCAGCTATTTGAGATGTATATCCAACAAACCATGCATCGCTCCAATTTTGGGTTGTACCAGTTTTACCAGCTGCTGGATGTCTAAATTTATATTTCCATCTAATACTTCCTCCAGTACCTTTATCAACAACAGTTTGTAATAAATTTGTCATCATGTATGCAGTTTCTGGACTCAATACTTCTTTTTGCTCGTTTGAATATTCTTTAATAATTCTACCATACTTATCTTCGATCCTAACAATTGCCATTGGAGAAGAATAAATACCTTTATTAGCAAAAGTAGCATATGATGATACAATTTCAATAGGCCTAACTTCTGAAGTGCCAAGGGCAATGGCATCAACAGCTCTAATGGGCGAAGTTATTTGCATTCTTTGAGCTATATCTTTTACCTGTCTTGGAGGAACAAGCTCTTGTACCATCCTAACAGATATTAAGTTTAATGATCTTCTCAATCCTTCTCTTAGGGTGGTTAATCCTCCTGTACTATTATCATAATTTTTTGGTGTCCATTTTTCTCGTTCACCTTTGGCGTTATTTCTGTAAAGAGATACAGGCTGATTAAGAAGTTGTGTTGTCACTGGATAATTATTGTCAATAGCTGCTGTATAAATGTAAGGTTTAAATACTGAACCAGGTTGTCTAAGTGCTTGGGTTGACCTATTGTATTGGTCTAAATAATCAGATCTTCCTCCAATCATTGCTAAAATTTCTCCAGTTTTGGTATCTAGTGCTACAAAAGCGCACTGAACAAGCAGATTTTGTCTTAGTTCTTCATATAATTCCAATTGACCGTTAAGCATAGTCTTTACAGAATCTGCAGGGTAAATAGACAAATATCCCAATTTAGAAAATCTATCATCATCCTCAAAAAGCTGCCTATTGAATTCATCTTGATTTTTCTTAAGTGTTTTCATAACAGATTCTTCTGCAATTTTTTGGAGCCTATAATCAAGGGTTGTATAAATTTTTAATCCATCTTGATAAATATTAATTCCTAATTCATCATCCTGTTTTTCTAAAATTCTTCTTACATGTTCAGCAAAGTAAGGAGCTTTTCCTCGGGGTATTTCATAAAAAATATTATCAGGGATTATACTGTTATGCTCCATATAATCTTGATAAGATATTAAATCTTGATCATACATTAGCTTTAAGACTAAAGATCTTCTATCAATAGCCTTATTAAGATTTCTTAGTGGTGAATAATTAGCAGGAGACGGTAATAAGCCAACCAACATTGCTGATTCGCCAACTGTTAGCTCCGAAGCAGGTTTATTAAAAAATCTTTTAGCTGCAGATTCAGCCCCATATGTACCATGGCCGAAATGGACAGTATTTAAATACATTTCAAGGATTTCGTCTTTAGTATAAGTTCTTTCAATTTGAACTGCGGTAATAATTTCTTTCAATTTTCTGGTAATACTATCTTTGAATCCAACTTCTTTATATAAATTTCTGGCTAATTGCTGTGATAAAGTGCTAAATCCTTGCCTAAAACTCATAGATGATATATTTACAACTACAGCTCTACCAAAACTTTGTAAGTCTACACCCCAATGTGATCTGAATCTCTTGTCTTCAGATGCTATTGCAGCATCCTTCAAATGCTTAGGCATATCCTCAATATCGATGAATACTCTTTTTTGAATATAAAATTCGCCAATTACCTCTCCATTTCTATCATACAATGTAGAAAGCATAGCAGGGTCAAAAGTCTCAAGTCTTTCTAGTGATGGTAAATCTCTTGATAAGTAAAAAACATAAACTAAAACAAGTATGAAGAGATAGAATATTATTCTTAAAGATGAAAAGAAAGTTTTAATCATAATTTTTTAGGAGAAACCATTTTTTCTGGTTTTACTAATTTATCGAATTCTTGTTCCGATAAATATCCTAGAACTTTTGCACTTTCTTTAAGGGTAATATTATCTTTCAGGGCTTTTTTTGCAATTTCAGCAGATTTTTCATACCCAATTTCCGGAGCAAGTGCTGTTACAAGCATTAAAGACTTGTTTAAATTTTCTTTTATTTTCTTTTCGTTTGCTTGGAGGCCATTCAAGGCATTTCTTGAAAAGGATTCAGATACTTCAGATAACAATGAAATTGACTCATGGATTGCAAATGCAACTATTGGTCTGTAAGTATTCAATTGAAAATTGCCATTAGCTCCAGAAAAACTTATTGTACTATCATTACCAATAATTTGTGCATACACCATATTAACAGCTTCACATTGCGTTGGATTGACTTTTCCTGGCATAATTGAACTTCCAGGTTCATTGGAAGGTAAAATTAATTCTCCAATACCTGCCATTGGTCCGCATGCAAGCCATCTTATATCGTTTGCGATTTTATTTAAAGAACCTGCACAAATTCGTATTTGCGATGAAAGATTTGAGACAGCATTTTGTGAAGAAAGAAGTTCAAATTTATTTTTACATACATTAAAGTCTAATCCAGTTTCTTCAGAGATAAATGATGTCATTAGTTCATCATAACCAACAGTTGTATTAAGTCCAGTTCCTACAGCAGTACCGCCAATAGGAAGTTCAGAGCACTCTTTCAAAGCCAGCTTGATTCTTTTTAAATCGTTACTTATCATAGATTCAAAACCTGAAAATTCTTGACCTAATCTTATCGGTGTTGCATCTTGTAGATGAGTTCTTCCTACTTTAATTATCTTCTTAAATTCTTTTGTTTTTTCATTTAATGATTTTGATAGAAGATTCAAAGCTGGAATTAAATTGTCCTCAACCGATAAAACTATTCCTAATAAAGTTGCAGTTGGAAAAGTATCATTGGTTGATTGACTCATATTAACATGGTCGTTTGGATGTACAAATTTATATTCACCTAATTTACCACCAAGCTTCTCATTAGCTATATTGGCGATAACCTCATTAACATTCATGTTTGTTTGAGTACCACTGCCCGTTTGAAAAACTGGGATAGGAAATTGATCAGAATATTTTTCTGGACTAGCTAAAATATCATCACAGGCAGAAATAATTGCCCTTGACACTTTTTTTGAAAGATTTTTTTGAGAAAAATTTGTTTTAGCTGCACACTTTTTAATTATTACATAAGGTAAAATCAAACTATAATCAAAAGGCCAACCTATTTCAAAATTTTCAACAGCTCTCTGTGTTTGAGCACCGTAATATGCATTTTTTGGTACATTGATTTTACCAATACTATCTTTTTCGGTTCTAAAACCTTTTACTTTACTACCCATGTATCACCAGCTTTTAACATATCATCTAAAGTTTGTTTAGGTTGCTCATTGGCTTTTGACATTTGATCAGCCATTAAATCATCATACGTTGGTCTTTCACTGCAATATATAACTCCTAAGGGTTCTGGAAATTCAGGATTTGCTGTGAAATTTGATAACATATTTGCTAATAAAGAATCTGTTTCATCATGAACTAAAATATCTTCAACTGAATATTTTTTACCTATTTTAACAACCTTTGGTTTTGAGCCTTCTAAAATAATTCCTTTATCTTTGTCGTTACCAAAAATCATTGGTTCACCATTTTCCAAATATAAAAGTCGATCAGCCTTTGTGTCCCTGTCTGTCAAGGTTCCAAAGGCACCATCATTGAAAATATTACAATTTTGATATATCTCTATGAAAGATGTTCCGTTGTGATCATTTGCTCTTCTAATCATATTTTGTAAATGTTTTAATTCTTTATCGATTGTTTTTGCAACAAATGAGCCTTGCGCTCCTAAAGCTAGCTGTGTTGGTTTGAATGGATAATCTAAAGAACCCATTGGAGTGGAATAGGTAACTTTTCCCTGCTCTGATGTTGGTGAATACTGTCCCTTAGTTAAACCATATATTCTGTTATTAAATAACATCACATTTATGTTAATATTTCTTCTCAATAAATGGATTAAATGATTCCCTCCAATGGAAAAACCGTCTCCATCGCCAGTAACCATCCAAACAGAAAGATCAGGGTTGGCAAGTTTTAATCCACTAGCAACAGTTGGAGCTCTTCCATGAATTGTATGAAATCCATATGTATTCATATAATATGGGAATCTACTTGAGCAGCCTATACCTGAAATGAAAACAGTGTCTTCTTTTTTTTCAGTAATTTCAGGAAAAACTTTCTGTGTTTGCGCAAGAATTGCATAATCTCCACAACCAGGACACCATCTGATAGCTTGGTCAGATTGAAAATCTGCCTTTTTTAATGTTGGTTTATCAGCCATCAAGTATTTCCTTGCATTTATTCACAATTGTTGATGCTCCAATTGGTTTTCCTTTGATTTCATTTAATCCTATTGCATCTATAAGGTACTCAGCTCTAATAAGATAACGCAATTGACCTCTATTAATTTCAGGAATTATAACTTTTTTATAGTTTAATAAAATCTTGCCTAAATCACTAGGAAAGGGATTAATCCATTTAAGCGATACATGGCCAACTTTATAATCTTCTGTTAAAAGTTTTTCGGTTGCAACTTTGCACGAACCGTGAGTACTACCCCAACTTAAAATTAATAAATCTCCTTTTTCTTTTCCATATACTTGCGTAGGAGGAATTTCATTGGCAATGTTGGCTACTTTTTGAGCTCTAGTATAAGTCATGTGCTCATGATTATCAGAGTCGTAACTAACGTTTCCGCTACCATCCTCTTTTTCAATACCACCAATTCTATGTTCAAGGCCTTTTGTACCAGGAATTGCCCAGTTTCTAGCCAATGTATCCTTATTCCTTTTGTATGGTTGATGTTTTTCATCAGTTTCGCTTCCCTTTTCGAAAGAAACATCAAAATCATTTAAATCTTTTGAATCAGGTATCATCCATGGCTCTGAACCATTTGCTAAATATCCATCTGTTAAAACAATAATTGGAGTCATATATTTCACAGCAATCCTACATGCCTCGTAAGTAGTAACAAAACAATCACCAGGAGTCGTAGCTGCAACTACAGGTGTTGGAGCATCTCCGTTTCTACCATAAACAGCTTGAAATAAATCAGATTGCTCGGTTTTTGTTGGTAAGCCAGTACTTGGACCACCTCTTTGAACATTAATAATAACAACTGGTAACTCTGTGATAAGCGTAAGGCCTAAAAATTCACCCTTAAGAGCTATACCAGGTCCTGATGAAGCTGTAACTCCTAAAGAGCCTCCAAAAGAAGCGCCTAAGGCAGCACCAATTCCTGCAATTTCATCTTCTGCTTGAAATGTTTTAATACCAAATTTTTTCCAATTAGATAATGTATGTAAAATATTACTAGCGGGGGTGATCGGATATCCTGCAAAAGTCAAACTCATTTTGCTTTTTTCAACAGCTGCTAATAAGCCAAGACATGTTGCAAGAGTTCCATTCATATTTCTATATCTTCCAGCAGGAAGCTTTGCCTTTTCAACAACATACCTTGTTGTAAAAAGCTCAGCAGTTTCACCGTAATTATAACCCGCATTCAAGGCATTTGTGTTGGCTTCGATAATTTCAGGTTTATTTTTGAACTTATTTTTTAACCAATCTATGGTCGGTTCTAAAGGTCTATCATAAATCCAGAAAAGTACACCCAAAGCGCATAGATTTTTCGTTCGTTCAACAAGTTTTGGTGAGAGCTCAATTCCTTCACATGCTAAAGTAACTAATTTGCTCATTTCTATAAAATGTGCTTGATAGTAATCATCAAGAGTTCCATCTTCTGTTGGATCAGTTTCATAACCAGCCAATTTTAAATTTTTAGGATTGAAAGCATTTTTATTGATTATAAGTGTACCGCCTGCTTTTAATTCTTTTAAATGCACTTTTAAAGCTGCAGGGTTCATTGCTACTAAAACATCAGGTTTTTCTCCAGGTGTATGGATTTCTTGGGAACTAAAATGTATTTGAAATGAACTTACTCCTGCGAGAGATCCTGCCGGTGCACGTATTTCAGCAGGAAAATCAGGTAATGTACTTAAATCATTACCTACTATAGCAGCTGTTTGAGTGAATCTGCCTCCACTAAGCTGCATACCATCTCCTGAGTCACCAGCAAAACGTATTGTTACATTATCTAGCGTTTCTTTATTTACTTTTTTAGCCATTTTGTCTTCAAATGAGCAACAATTTACATTACTGAATTTAACATAGCAATTAGTATGAAGAATTAAATATTTCTAATAAAAAAACGAAAATTGTTGTCAAAAATTTTAAAAAAGAAAAAAACAATTATTAATTAATAGTCAAAGATAAAAATTAAGGCAGATTTATCTTGGAAATTTGTAAATTATAATCTACGAATTTGAAAAATAATAACTAAAGAATTTGGACATAAATTTTCTGTTATTTAAATTGCGGGCCTTATGAATGATATTAAAGAAAATGTTATAGGTATTTTAAAAAAATGCAATGATCCTGAATTACCAATAGATCTTTGGAATCTTGGATTAATTTATGACTTATCTATAAAGCAAAATAGCGGCAAGTTTGATGTTAATATTTTAATGTCTCTTACAACTCCTGGCTGTACAATGGGTCAATATATGATGGATGACATGAAGATGAAACTGGCAACTTTAAAAAATATGGGTAAGGTCGATATTGAATTAACTTTTGACCCACCTTGGACGCCTGAAATGATGACAGATGAAGGAAAAGCTAAATTAGGATTATAATGCCAGAAAATCTTGAAAATCAAATAATCACAATAACTGAAAATGCTGCAAAAAGGTTGAAAAATATCTTGCAGGGTGAAAAAGCAACAGCTAAAGGCATACGAGTTGCTATTGATACTGGAGGTTGTTCAGGTATGTCTTATAAGATTACATTTGATCATAAGAAAAAAGAGTATGATAAAGAGTTTGAAAGTCATGGCATCACTATTTTATGCGATGTCAAAAGCTGGATTTACGTTAGAGGATGCGAAATTGATTTTTCAAGCGATTTATTGAATGGAGGTTTCAAAGTTAACAACCCAAACGCTACAAGGACGTGTGGCTGTGGAATTAGTTTCTCAGCATAATTAATATGGCAGATAAAAATCAAAAAATTATAGATCAAGCAATTGATCAAGAATACAAATACGGTTTCACGACAGATATTGAACAAACTAAGTTCGAACCAGGTCTCGATGAAAGCGTTATCAAAAAACTATCAGCTTTGAAAAAAGAACCAAAGTGGTTATTAGATTGGAGATTAAAAGCTTTCAAAAGATGGAAAAAAATGAAAGAACCAACATGGGCACAGATAAAATATGATCCTATTGATTATCAAGCCTTGAGTTATTACGCCGCTCCAAAGAAGAAAGTTAATGAAAGTCTGGATGATGTAGACCCAGAAATCCTAGAAACTTACAATAAACTTGGTATATCTTTAAATGAACAAAAAAGGTTGGAAGGTGTAGCTGTAGATGCAGTTTTTGATAGTGTTTCCATTGCAACAACCTTTAAAGATGAATTATCAAAACATGGTGTAATTTTTTGTTCATTCTCTGAAGCCGTTATTAATCATCCTGATTTAATAAAAAAGTACCTTGGGACAGTAATTCCTGCCTCTGATAATTATTTTGCTGCTCTTAATTCAGCTGTTTTTAGTGATGGTTCATTTGTATATATACCCAAAGGTGTTAAATGCCCACTTGAACTATCGACTTACTTCCGCATAAATGCTTCAAACACAGGTCAATTTGAAAGAACATTAATTGTAGCAGATGAAGGAAGCTATGTTAGCTATCTTGAGGGATGCACTGCTCCAATGAGAGATGAGAATCAATTACACGCTGCATGTGTTGAACTAGTTGCTCATAAGGACGCTACTATAAAGTATTCAACAATACAAAATTGGTATTCTGGAGATAAAGAAGGCAAAGGTGGTATTTATAATTTTGTTACAAAACGTGGTCGTTGTGAAGGTGATAATTCAAAAATATCATGGACGCAAGTTGAAACCGGTTCTGCAGTTACTTGGAAATATCCAAGTGTCATAATGCAGGGTGATAATAGTGTTGGGGAATTCTATTCTGTAGCAGTTACTAAAAATAAACAACAAGCTGATACAGGTACCAAAATGATACATATTGGAAAGAATACCAAGAGTACAATCATAACAAAAGGTATCTCAGCTGGAGAAGGACAAAATACTTATAGAGGTGGAGTAAAGATTTTAAAAGATGCTGAAAATGCACAAAATTTTTCGCAATGTGATTCAATCCTAATAGGTGATAAATGCGGAGCACATACTTTTCCATATATTGATGTTAAAAATCCAACAGCAAAAATGGAGCATGAAGCTACAACTTCAAGTATTGGGGAAGATCAATTATTTTATTGTAACCAGAGAGGTATCAAGCTTGATGATGCCGTGTCAATGATAGTTAATGGTTTTTGCAAAGAGGTCTTTGAAGAATTACCGATGGAATTTGCTGTTGAAGCAAAACAATTAATAGAGGTTACACTCGAAAATAGCGTAGGATAAAAAAAATATGGTTAAAATAAAAAATTTAGAAGCATCTATTGAAGATAAAAAAATACTTAAAGGAATTGATTTAGATATCAATCCAGGAGAAGTCCATGTAATTATGGGTAGAAATGGATCTGGAAAAAGTACTTTGGCAAATGTCATAGCAGGAAATGAAGCATATGAATTAGATAATGGATCTATTTTTATGAATGATGAAGATATCACTGAAATGAGTATTGAAAACCGCGCGCTAAATGGAATTTTTCTCTGCTTTCAGTACCCAGTTGCAATTCCCGGTGTTAGTATGGCTTATTTTTTAAGAGCAGCTTTAAATGCTCATCTCAATCACCAAGGGAAAGAAGAGATTGACGCTTTAGAATTTTTAAAAAACTCTAAACAGATTCTTGGAGAACTTGGCTTAGATGACTCTTTTTTAAAAAGGTCAATCAATGATGGTTTTTCAGGAGGAGAAAAGAAAAAAAGTGAAATTTTACAACTCTTATCAATCAATCCAAAACTTGCTGTTTTAGATGAAACAGACTCTGGATTAGATGTCGACGCTTTGAGAACTGTAGCCAAGGGAGTAAATAAGTTTAGAAATAATAATAACGCCGTATTAATTATTACTCATTATCAAAGATTACTTGATTATATAAAACCAGATATCGTTCATTTAATGATCGATGGAAAAATTGTCAAAACCGGAGATATGTCATTAGTTGAAAAAGTTGAAAAAGATGGTTATTCCTGGCTTGAAGAGTAATATGATTAATAATTTTAAAAAAGATTGTTTAAAAAGATTTACTTCAAATGGTTTTCCAACAAGAAAAGAAGAAAATTGGAAATTTACGTCTAGTAGAAATTTAGCAAAATTTGAGAATCATGTTGAAGAAATACCAAGTATTGAACATTTGAATATAGATGATAATACTCTTCTTTTTATCAATGGTATTTTAGATCAAGGTTCTTTAAATAATTTTAAATTTAATGATAAACTAAATATTTCTGATCTTGATGAAATTACAGATAATTCAATTTTAGAATTTTCAGATAATTTCAATGAAGATTCTATTTTTAATCTTGGAATTTCAGATTTTAAAAAAGGGTTTTATTTTAAATTTGATGAAAAACTTATTATTGAAAAGCCTATTAAAATAATTAACTACTACAAGGCAGACCAAAACTTTTCTAGAATTACATCTTTTAATATATTTCACGTTCAATCTGGAAGTGAAATTTCTTTTGAAGAAAATGATATATATGAGGGAATGAGTAGTTTTAACCTCAAATTGAACAAATTTATTATTGATGATAATTCAGTGCTTAAATTTGGAAAATTCAATCAAGGCGTTGACCAAAATCATCAGTTATCATATAATTATTTTACAATGAAGAAAGATGCGATACTTAAAATTGACGGATTAAATAAACAGAGTATTTTTAATAAAGAATTTATTGAAGTTGATTTAAATGACAGTGGAAGCGATGTAAATATTAGTATTTTAAACCTTGGTAAGAATAATGACCATCTTGATAATAACATATTAATAAATCATAATGCAGAATCTTGTACAAGTTTTCAGCACGTACGAAATATTTTGGATAATGAATCATCTGCAGTTTTCAATGGAAAAGTAATTGTTTTAGAAGGTGCACAAAAAACAGATTCTAATCAATCAAACAAGAATTTGCTTTTATCAGATACATCCAATGCATATTCAAATCCACAACTTGAAATTTATGCAGATGATGTTTCATGTGGTCATGGTTCTACAACTGGTGCTCTCAATGAAGATAGTGTTTTTTACTTGCGAGCTAGAGGAATTAAAAAGACAGATGCTATAAAAATTTTAATTAAAGCATTTGCTAAAGAAGTTGTTGATGAATTTTCTCTTTCTTCCATCCAAGATATATCCGAAATTGCTTTGGATAGCTGGATAAATGAACAACATTAAAAAAAATTTAAAGGATATTAGAGAAGGCTTCACAATACTCTCCGGTCAAGATAAATTAGTTTATCTTATAGACCTTGGTAAGAAACTTGATCTCATAGATATTAAAGATCAAGTAAATGAAAATAAAATTCATGCCTGTACATCTCAAACTTGGATTAAATTAGTTTACAACGGTGAGAATGTATCATTTAAAGCTAATTCAGAGAGTACAATGGTAAAAGGATTATTAAAAATAATTCAAATTGGTTTTAATGGTACTGAACAAAAAGATATTTTAAATTTTATAGATGAATTTGATAGCGCTAAAGATTTATTTGCTTGGATTAATATTGGTACTACAATTTCTAGTCAGAGACAGAATGGATTTATAGGATCTTTAAATTATATAAAAGAAGAATTACATGGAAAATAAGGAATTTACAATACTCGAAGACGTAAATGTTTATAGTGTCCCAGATGGAACTAAAACTTTTCTTAAGAAAGGCATGGAAGGAATTATTGCCCAATCACTTGGAGACAACTTTACAATTGTAGTTGAAGGAAATATGTATCAATTGAATGGAATTGATGCAGAGGCAATTGGCGAAGAAAAAATTGAACTAAATTCTAATAATTTTGCTAATGAAGAAGAAGTATGGAATGTATTACACACATGCTACGATCCTGAAATACCAGTAAATATTGTTGACCTTGGATTAGTTTATAATTGCGAAATTAAAGATGAAGAGGATGGTGTAGATATTTTAATTCAAATGACATTAACAGCGCCTGGTTGTGGCATGGGTCCAGTTATTGCGGACGAAGTTAAGCAAAAATTATTGTCTTTAAGTGGAGCAAAATCTGTGAATGTGGAACTCGTTTGGGAGCCTCAATGGAATCAAGATATGATGAGTGATGCAGCAAAACTACAGCTTGGTTTGTATTAAAAAAATATGGATATAAAAAAAGACTTTCCTATACTTTCGCAGAAAAATAGAGATAAATCACTGGTTTATCTTGACAGCGCTGCGACTAGCCTTACTCCTAAGGTTGTAGTTGATAGTGAAATGAAATACTACAATGAGTATGGAGGCAGTGTTCACAGAAGTGTTTATGAATTAGGTGAAAAAGCAACAAATGCATATGAAAAAAGTAGAAAAAATCTTGCTAATTTTATTGGTGCAGAATCGTCGGAAATAATCTTCACTAAAAGTGCTACTGAATCAATTAATCTTGTAGCAGAATCTTGGGGAAAAGATAATCTAAAAAAAGATGATATCATTCTTTTGACTGATATGGAACATCATTCAAATATTATTCCATGGCAAATGATTTGTAAACGAACAGGATCAAAAATTAATTATCTTAAATCAAAAGAAGATGGAACGCTCGATTTAAATGACTACAAAAAAGCTCTTAATAACAAAGTAAAAATTGTAAGCATAACACATGCGTCAAACGTTTTTGGAACAATAAATCCTGTTGAAGAAATGATTGATCTAGCAAATAATAAAGAAATAAAAGTTTTAGTTGATGCCTGCCAAAGTGCTCCACACATTAAGATAGATGTAAAAAAAATGAATTGTGATTTTCTTGCATTCTCCGGTCATAAAATGTTTGGGCCAACTGGGGTGGGTGTTCTTTATGGAAAAAGTGATCTATTAGAAGAAATGGATCCCTATCAAACCGGCGGAGGTATTATTGAAACTGTTACCATGGAGGAATCAACGTGGACACATAGTCCATATAAATTTGAACCAGGTTCACCTATGGCAGCTCAAGCAATTGCGCTTTCAGATGCTGCAGATTATCTTGATAATTGCTTAGCTAATGATACATCAAACATTGAAGAATACTCAAAAGAAAAAATGAGCTCCATAAATGGTATAAATATCTACGGAAATGCTAAACATAGAACTCCTATCATAAGCTTTAATATTGAAGGCATACATTCTTTGGATTTAGCACATTTTTTAGATTATGAAGGTATAACTATACGTTCTGGTCACCATTGTTGTCAGCCTCTAATGAATGCACTTAATATTTCATCTTGTGCAAGAGCGAGCTTCTATTTCTACAATTCAAAAAAAGACGTAGATTTTTTAGTTGATAAGATTAATAAAGCAATAAAGATTTTAAAGTAATGGAAAATATAAGCTTAGATGATTTTTTATCAGAAGGTATTATTAAAGAAAAAGATTTTCGAAAAAAAGTATCTTCAATCGATTGGTCAAAGTATAAAAATCAAAAAGTAATTATTAAAGGTTGTTCACAGGTAAAAGTTCCTACGTGGGCTTTTTTGATTATTACCGCAAGACTGACAAAGTATGCTAAAGATATTTATTTTGGTGAGCCTTGTTCAGCAATAAATATCTTCAAAAATAATTAACTTAACTATTAGACATTTTTTTCGTGATCTCAGGAATAATCTCGAATAAATCACCAATAACAGCATAATCAGCTATTTCGAAAATGGGTGCATCTCTATCTGTATTAATACCCATAATTTTCTTTGAACCTTTCATTGCAACAACATGTTGAATTGCACCAGATAAACCTACAGCTAAATATAAATCTGGTGATACAGTGTGTCCTGAACTACCAACTAATCTTGATTTAGGAAGAATTCCCATGTCGACAACCGGCCTAGATGAACCTAGCTCGGCTCCAACAGTATTAACAAATCTCTCCATCATTGGTATATTTTCTTCATTTTCAATCCCTCTTCCAACGGTAACTATAAAGTTTGCAGAAGACAGATCAACATCAGATGATGTTTCTTTAAATGCTTCTTCACTCGTAATACGAACGTCAGAATCTTTTAAAACTAGGTCAAATATTTCAATTTCTTTTGGACTACCTATCTCAATATTTCCACTTGAAAAAGCTGCAGATTGAAAACTTAATATTGCACTTTCAACACTAGAATCCATTTCAATATTTGTTAAAAACTTTGCATTAAAGACCTGTTTTGAAAAAATTATTTTTTCACCTTTGAAATCAACTGATGTCAAATCACCGATGAATGGAATATCTTGCTTCACACTTACTCTAGGTAAAAAATCACGCGCCATATACGTATGACCCATGATAGTAAATTTTGGCTTTTTATCAAAAATAATATCTGATAATGATTTTGCAAAACCATCAGATGTATATGTATCTATCAAGTTATGTTTTGCAATGATTATACTATCACATGAAAAAGCTGATGCTTCTTCTTTAAGACTATCTGCATTTTCTCCAAGACAAAGAATATTCAATGTTGTATTAAATTGTTTTGCAAATTTTTGGCCTGCAGTAATTGCTTCTTTACTGAAGCTATGAATTTTTCCTCTTTGATTCTCTAATACAACTAATATCATTTTATTAACTTTAAATCTTCTTTAAATATGCTAATTATTTTATCTGAAATTACATCAACATTTCCTTCAATGAATTCAGTTTGCTTCTCATTTTGAGGAACGAAAAACTTTGTAAAACCTTGCATTGTTACAACCTCTTGTTCAACTTTTTTTATAATAACTTTCTTATTTTTTGCGTTCATAACATTTTTTATTGAAGTATATCTTGGGTTATTTAAACCAGATTGAATTGAAATAGATGCTGGTAATGACATTTTAATCCATTGTGAATAACCTGACTCTAGCTCTTTCTTAACTTTAATATAATTTTCACCGATTTCAGTACCAATTGCAAAAGTTGCTGTTGTCATTCCCAATAATTCACCAATCAGGACACTTGTTTGACCTGAACCTAGATCATAAGATGCAAGTCCACACATTATTAAATCAAATTTTTGATCTTTTATTTGTTCTGCAAAAATCTTAGCAAAAGCCAACGGATCAGTTATTTTATTATCATTTTCAATGATAATTCCGCTATCTGCTCCTTTTGCTAACGCTTCTTGCATTATTTGGTTTGATCGATTTCTAGGTCCCATTGTAATGGCAATAACCTCTGAATTATTATTGAGCTTTTCTTTTGTTAGAATTGCTTCTTCTAGTGCATAGGTATCGTGTTCATTCATTACGTACTGTACGTCTGAATCATCAATCCATGTCTCAGATGAATCAATCTTTAGTGACTTAACTTTCGGAATTGCTTTTGTTAATACTGCTATTTTCATGGATATTTTGGACTGGAAATATAATGAGACTCAATCTCAATAATCAATAGAATTCAAAAAGAAAAATAATTTTTTTATTTTAGATTTTCTGCAACTATGTCAGCAACATCTTTGACCTTAATTTGCTCTTGACCTGCTGGTGTTAAAGGACCGATACCTTGATTCATCATACCATAACAAAAATTACATCCAGTGACAACAGTATCTGTCTTAGATTCTATAACTTGTTCTGCTCTAAGAAGGTGCGTTCTTCCTTCTCCACTATCTTTCTTCCACCATAGTGCACCACCTGCTCCACAACATAATGTTTCTTTACCACTTTCATCAAGCTCAAAAAACTCCGGTGCTGCTGCTTTGATCGCGTTTCGCGGAGATGCAGTATCATCTAACGTCCTGGACAAATTACAAGGATCATGATAAGTAACTTTTTCCAGAGAACCAGGATTAATATTTATTTTTCCTGCATCTAAAAGATCAGAAATGACTTGGGTATGGTGTTTCACCTCATAATTTATTTCATGGTATTTTTTATACTCTTTTTGCAGGTTTACCACGCAATGAGGACACATTGTAACAACATTTTGAACCTTATTTAATTCTTCTACATTTTGATCCATTAATAATTGATAAGTTAATTTATCTCCTAATTTATTAGCTGGATCTCCTGAACATTGCTCATTACTTAAAATACCATATGATACATCAGCAGAGTCTAATATTTTTACAAAATTTCTTACCGAACTTAAAAAATTTGGATCCATTGAATGTTTTGCAAAGCAACCAAGCCATAGCACGAGTTCTTTATCAGGAGTAAAAACTGGTAACTCTTCAAGTATAGAACTTGGGGATGTTCCTTCTGTATTTCCTGTTTCTTGTAAATTTCTTAATAATTTTTGATATTCTTGAGGCACATCACCTTCAGCTAGAACTTGAAAACTTCTTATTTCATCAGCTTTTTCTACATGATTACCGACAGGACATACCTCAGTACAAGCTTGGCAAGTTGTACACTCCCATCCTGCTTCTACATCAATTTTATCAATGACATTCGCATCCCCACTTTCGAGCATTGGTTTTTTTAAATCCAAAATAAAATGATATTTTGGATTAAGTGAACCACCGCCCCTGTTCGCAGGACAAACATCAGTGCATCTTCCACATTCTACGCAAGTGAAAATATCTAAAGCCTGATCTTTACTTAGGGTTGCAAGATCTAAAAGTAAATTATCTAATTCCTCTTCTGAGGCCTCCATATCAATTGGAATTGCTCCATGACTTGGTATATCAAAAGGTCTTAAAAAAATATTAAAAGGAGATAGTACAAGATGCATATGTTTTGATTGAGGTATAAGAAATAAAAATCCACCAATAACTCCAGAATGAATCCACCAATTAGCCTTATGCAAAAGTGCGTTATTGAATAAATGCAGCTCATCAATAACATATGTCAGCATCAATGTTACGATAAATACCGAAACCAATGCAGAGGTTGCTGAAAAATCTCCTAAAGCCTTTGGTTTTAGAACAAATCTTCTATAAGCGAGACCCAGAATACCTATTGAACACAATAAAGCCCAGGGCATTCCAAAAAGATAAAAGTAAAATTTTCTAAAAGTTTCGTTAAAAAATGTTATACCAAATGCTAAAGCAAAATGATTAATCGTAATTAACCCAAAGAAAATAAATCCATACATGACTAAAGCATGTAATATTCCAGCTGATTTTCTTTGTCCACTTGCTACCTTCTTGTGAAGAATGACTTCCTCAAAAACACGTTTTAATCTTAGTGGTAACTGATCAATGGAAAAATCAGACTTCGCAGATAATATAATTTTTAGACGTATTAAAAGGTGATAAAGAAAAAAAGATATACCAGATAATAAAAACAAGGCAAGAGCAATTTGCTCAATAAGAGAGAATGTCAACATAGAGTCTCTTAACTACTACTATTCAATGCCTCTGTAAGTTTTGGAACAATTTCCATTAAATCTCCAATTACAGCATAATCTGCAATTTCAAAAATAGGCGCATCTTCATCTTTGTTAATGGCAATAACGTTTTTAGAGCCTTTCATTCCAACAACATGCTGGATTGCGCCTGATACACCAACTGAGAAGTAGAGCTTTGGTGATACAACCTGGCCTGAACTTCCAACTTGTCTATATGGTGGTAACCATCCCATATCAACAACGGGTCTTGATGAGGCTATTTCAGCACCTAAAGATTTTGCTAATGACTCAGCAATAGGAAGATTATCTTCACTCTCGATACCTCTTCCAACGGAAACTATTAATTCTGCTGTTGATAAATCAACTCCGCTAGATGATTCTTGGAATTCTGGTTCACTAGTTGATTTTATATCAACTTCATTGAGCTCAACATTAAAGTCTATTGTACTGTCAGCACCACCCATTTCGATATCATCGCTTGAAAAAGCTGCTGACTGAAAACTTAAAAGGGAATTATCTGCTGAGGTTTGAATGTTTGTTGCAAGCTTTGCATTAAAAACTTGTTTTGAAAAAAGTGGATTGCCATTATTGAAATCTACAGAAATAATATCACTTACAAATGGCATGTTCAATTTACCGCTTACTCTTGGTAAAAAATCTCTAACCATATATGAGTGACCAAGTAGTGTAAATTTCGGTTTATGCTCTCTTATAACATCAGAAAGTACTTTGGAATAGCCATCTGCAGAATACATAGTAATTAAATCGTGTTTAGCTATAATTAAGTTATTTGTTTTAAAGTTTGAAGCTTGATCCTTTAATTCATCTACATTTTCTCCCATGCATAGTATTGAAAGTTCAAGACCTAATTCGTTTGCAAATTTTTGACCTGCAGCTACTGCTTCTATACTAAACGGATGAATCTTACCTCTTTGATTCTCAAGTACAACTAAAATCATTACACTACCTTCAACTTATTTTTTAAAATTTCCATAATTTTTGAGACAATTGTATCAGAGTCCCCTTCAATTTTTTCTGTTACCTTTTCATTTTTTGGTATAAATAAATTCATAAACTCTTGTTGGCCCCCATTAATTGAAGCATCAACTGTATTAAGTTCTTTTCTTTTAGCGCCCATAATACCTTTTAATGACGGATATCTGGGCTCATTAATTCCTGATTGTATAGATACGCTTGCTGGTAAAGGTAATGAGACCCATTGAAACCAACCAGATTCTAACTCTCTCTTAACTTTAATTTTGTCAGCTTCAATTTGAGTTTCAATTGCTAATGTAGCAGTTGACATACTAAGCAATTCTCCAATAAGAACACCAGTTTGGCCTGATCCAGTATCATCTGATTGCAAACCTGAAAAAATAAGGTCAAAATTTTCATTTTCTAAGTGATGAGCAAAATTTTTAGCAATTGATAAAGGGTCTGTTTCTGTTCCATCATTTTTGATAAATAATCCTCTGTCCGCACCTTTAGCTAAACCATCCTTAATTACCTTTGAAGTATTGGCTTCAGACCCCATTGTTACTACAACTACTTCTGAATCATCACCAAGTTTTTCTTTAATTTGCAATGCCTCTTCAAGGGCATAAGAGTCGCTTTCGTTAACTACGTAGTTAACTACGGATTCATCAATCCATTTGCCAGAGCTATTTACTCTAATACTAGA
>CACNXV010000008.1 GCA_902624575.1 uncultured Fidelibacterota bacterium | reverse complement strand
AAAATCTAGAGCAATAGATGGTAATAAAAACTCGATATTGCTTCAAGTGAACAAAGTTAAACTTTTTCACTTTATAAATGATAAGATAAAATTTGAATCAAAAAAAAATATTGCAGTTTGGAGAGGAGATGCACGTAACAACACAATTAGATCATTTTTTTTGGAGAAATATTTTAATGTTGAAAAATTTGATATTGGTCAAACAAATGGCGATAAAAGTATCCCTTACTATAAAAACTTTTTATCTATTGATAATCAGCTTGAAAATAAATTTATATTTTGTTTGGAAGGAAAATGTATTTCAACAAATTTATTTTGGGCTATGAGTTCAAACTCAATTTGCGTTATGCCTAAACCGAAATATGAAAGTTGGTTTATGGAAGGAAAGCTTATCGGAGATTTTCATTTCATTGAAGTGGAAAATGATTTTTCAAATGCAGAAGAAAAAATAAACTATTTTATAAAACATCCTGAAAAGTGTCTCCAAATTTTGAATAATGCCCATAAATTTGTGGAGCAGTTTAAAAATGAAAGAAAAGAAAAATTAATACAATTATCAATCTTGAAACGCTATTTGCAGCTGTCTGGTCAATATAATGAATAAGTATACCATTTATTTTGATGTACAAGAGCTTTATTACTTACCTCAGTACCTCCCAGTTTATCAACAACTGCAAGTTTCTTCAGAGTTTTTCAACTGTAAATTTGTTTTTCATAAAGGAAAATTTGATGAGATTATTGAAAAAATAATTGAAAATAAAGAACTCCCTTTCGCTTGGGTTGAAAATAAAGAAGATGCATTGAATACATACCTTGAAGAAAAACCTAATTGGATTTTTTTAGGAAATACTTTTCCAAAGCTTGATTTAATACATAATCACAGCAAGACAGTTCAATTGGGTCATGGTGTAGGTCCTAAAAAAAGCTATTATTCAAAATCTGATACATCAACAACAGTTCGTTTTGTTGAAAGTGAATATAGACTCAAAAGATTAGAAGAAATTTATCCTAACGATAGGTTTGAAAATGTGGGTTTTTGTAAAATGGATCCTATCATTAACGGAGAAGAAAAAGGTATTAATTTTTCAAAATTGGGCCTTAACTCATCTAAAAAAACTATTCTTTATGCACCAACTTTTTATCCGAGTAGTATTGAAAGATTTTCAAAGGATTTTCCAAGAAATTTCCAAGATTTTAATATTATAATTAAGCCTCATTTTTTTTCAATGAGTAAGAAAAAATATCGAAGCCAGAGAGAACTAATTAGTCATTGGTCTTCTTTTGAAAATGTTTATGTTGCAAAAGTTGATGACTACAGTCTAACACCATTCCTCCATTCTTGTGATTTGATGATAAGCGATGCTTCATCAGCAATAATAGAATTTGCAGCACTAGAAAAACCTGTAATTTGGTGTAAATTTTTACAATTAAGATGGAACTATAGAGGAATATTCTCTTACCGTTTTAAAAAAAGAATGGATAAAGACTATGAAGATTATTCAAAGATTGCTTATGGGGTGGATAGCTATAATGACATGATTGATTTAGTAAAGTTACTAATTAATGAAAATCATTTTCTTTCAGATGAATCAAAAAATTATCTCAACAAACTTGCTGGAAATCTTGATGGGAAAGCAAGTGAAAGAATTGTGACATTTTTATCAAAAAATTCTTAGTATTCAAACGATGAAAAAAATTGGTTACACAACTGGAGTATTCGACTTATTTCATATAGGGCATTTGAATATTCTCAAAAGGGCCAGACTTGAGTGTGATCATCTCATCGTTGGGGTCACAACAGACGAGTTAGCTCAAAAAGCCAAGAATCAAAAGCCGTTTATACCTTTTCAAGAACGAATGGATCTTGTTGAGGCAGTGAAATATGTAGATGAAGTCGTACCTCAAACATCGTATGATAAAATGGAAGCGTGGAATAATTTAAAGTTTGATTTAATGTTTGTTGGTGATGACTGGAAAGGTACCGAACAGTGGATCAAGATAGAAAAAGAATTTTCTAAAGTGGGTGTAGATATTATATATTTTCCTTACACAACACATACCTCAAGTACAATTTTGCGCAGAATACTTTCTAAACAGTAAAAATAACATGGATATATTATATGGCATTAACGCAACTGGAAATGGCCATATTTCTAGAGCAAGAGTAATCATATCAGAGCTAAAAAAAAGAGGTCATAATATCACAACTATCATAAGTGGTAATGACAAAAATAAGATTTTTGATATTGATGATTTTAAGCCTCTAGTTGAAAAAAAAGGATTTACTTTTCATAAAGATAAGGGAAAAGTAAAACTTATTAAAACCTTATTAAATGCAGATTTAAAAGAGTTCAAGAAAGATATTAATTCGTTAGACAAAAGTTATGATTTAGTACTTACAGATTTTGAACCCGTAAGTGCTTATTTTGCTAGAAAAAAGAGGTTACCTGTTATTGGCCTTGGCCATCAATATTCATTTTATAAAAAAATACCAATAACTTTGAAAATGAGGCTATTAAAAATTTTTTTTCCATATGTTTATACTCCAGTAAATAAAGTTATCGCTTCTCATTTTCACCACTTTGGCCAAGAGATTCTTCCTCCTTTTTTAGCAAAAAAAATAAGGAATAAGACAATTGCACCTAACACCAAAAGCAATATTATTGTTTATGTTCCATGGGAAGATATAAATGATATGATCAATATTCTTTCTAAAATAGAAAATAAAAATTTTATATATTATTTCGATACAGATAGGGAGCAAAAAGTAAACAACATAACAATCAAACCATTTTCAGAAAAAAATTTCAAAAAAGATTTGATTGAAAATAAATACCTAATCACTAATGCGGGCTTTCAACTACCTGCTGAGGCTCTTTTCATTGGAAAACAAATTCTTTGTAAACCACTTGATGGTCAGCCTGAGCAAGAGCATAATGGAAAAATTCTTAAAGATCTTAGTTATGCAACATTATGTAAGAAGTTCGACCCTATAACAATAAATTCATGGCTGAAAGTAGACACTTTTGTTCAAAAGAAATTTCAAGATCCACTTCCACTAATGATAAAAATGATTGAAAATCCAAATGAAAATTTTTCAGAAGAAGTACTCAAATTATGGAAATAAAATTATTTAAATGGTTCAGTTTCAAATAATTGAATTAAATCATCAAATCCACCAATTGGGTGATTATTAATTAAAATTTGTGGCACTGTAGTTCCTTTTGTCATTGAAGCCATTTCTTCTCTTGATATATTATTTTTTTCTATATCGACTTCTTCAAACTGATATCCTTTCTCTGACAAAAATTTCTTTGCCATTTTGCATGGACCGCACCAAGGAGTTGAATAAATTTTTATTGAGGTATTATCTGGATTTCTTTTTTCCATGTAAGAATTTAATACTTTTGAACTATATCAATAATAACTAATATCCAATTATGGAGTTTGGAATGTACTATTGGGGGATTTTTGGAGGAGTAATACTTTTTGTATTTCTTGTCTCTTTAATATTAAACCCTTAGGAGGTAACATGTATTGTATCAATTGCAAGCATAGTTGGTCTAGAACTAAATGGTATGAATTTATTAGTTTCTTAACTAAATGTAAGAAATGTGGAAGCAGATGGATTTTAAGGTATTAATATGGAAAATTTAGAATCACTTGGAATGTATATAGCAAGTAATCCAACTTTGATCATCGTTTTATCAATTTATCAAGGACTGTGGTCAATGTTAGGTGTATGGTTTGCAGCTAGAAAAGGTCATAAAATATGGTTTGTTGTAATTGCAATATCGAATACTTTAGGAATAATTGAAGCCATCTACTTATTTAGGAATACTAATTTTTTCAAAGATTTTGATTTAAATGGGTAAACATTTTCCAACAATAATTGCTCTTGTAATGCTTATTGCAATGTTAGGGTTAATGAGTAATTGTCAAGTCGAAACAGATGTACCATTGGAGTATCAAAATCCTCTTGAAAGTAGCGAACATCTAGATGAGAATGGTGAACCAATGAAAAAACGTATAGTTAATTACGAATTTCAAAGAGAAAATCAAAATCCTTGAAAAAGATATTATCGGTTTTATTTGCGACAATTTGTCTTTATTTGTCATTCAATCAAATTGATATAAATAAAGTAGCCTCAATTTTATTATCAGCTAGTATAATTCAAATTATTGTAGCATTACTAATTACATATGTTACTTTTTATCTGCGATCTATAAGATGGAAAGTACTTGTCGAGTCTCCCAAAAGTATTAAACTTAAAAACTATATTTCAACTACACATATTGGTTACTTTCTTAATAATGTCCTGCCTTTAAGAGCTGGTGATTTGGTTAGAGCAAAACTTTTGTCAAACTATACTAAAACAGGCTTCGCATTTTTATTTGGTAGCTTAGTTGCTGAAAAAATAATCGATCTATGGATTATTGGTCTATTTTCAATTCTACTAATATTTTTCGGGTATTATAATGTACTTGGTTTAGAATTTTCAGTTTCAATTTTGCTATTATACATAATTACTAGCTTGATAATATTTGGCAATAATTCAGTCATAAATAAGATACAATCAAAATTTTCTAGAATAACAAATTTTGCTGATGGCTATAAACTAGTATCCAAAAATAAATTACAGTTAGGACTAATAAGCTTTTTCTTATGGATTTGCTTTATTTCATATGTTTTTTTTATTTTAAAAGCATTAAACATATCACTTTCAATTGAGCAATATATTGGCTTAACTATAATTTCAAGCCTAGTAACTTCTTTACCTTTTGCACCCGCAGCTATAGGTACTTACCATTTAGCTGTTATTTCATGCTTAGAACTTTATGGCATTAATGTTGAACAATCACAAAGTGCTGCAATATTAATGCATGCACTATTTGTATTATACACTATCATATCAGGATACATTTATTTATCTTTAGAAAATTTAAATTTTAAATCTATTTTAAATGAAAGTAAAAACTAAAGGATTGTTAACTGTCTTATTTGCATATACATGTGCAATAACATTGGGATTTATCTCACTTTCTTTCACAGTTGATTTAAGCAACATGCTTCAAATTTTTATTGCTGATATTGTTGCTACATTTATAATTTATTTTTTTGGTGTTCTATATAAAAATTCATCATTTTACGATCCATATTGGTCAGTTATACCTCCCGTAATTGCTTTTTATTGGTTAGCTATAAACGACTATGTGATAAACACGCCAACAATTTTACTTATGACTGCCGTTTTATTTTGGTCTTTAAGACTTACATATAACTGGATGAAAACTTGGGACGGCTTACATCACGAAGATTGGCGATATATAGATATGCGAAAAAATCTTGGTAACAATTTTGAAATTGTAGGTAACCTTGGAGGTATTCACTTTTTTCCAACCTTTATAGTGTTTTTTTGTTGTATGCCAATGGGACAAAATTTTACGAATGAATATAATTGGACAATTTTCATCGGTTTTGGATTATGTATAATTGGTGTACTTTATGAAATTATTAGCGATAGACAACTACACAATTTTAGAAAAATTTATCCAAGTGGAACCGGGATAATTGAAACAGGTTTATGGAAGTATTCAAGACATCCAAACTACTATGGTGAAATCATTTTTTGGTGGGGAATATTTCTTTTTGGTTATTCATTTAGCGGAATAAATTATCTGATTTTAGCTCCTATATCTATGACTGCAATGTTTTGGTTTGCAAGTATTCCTTGGATCGAAAATAAAATCTTACGAACTAGACCCCAATACAAAAACTACCAAAAAAGAGTACACATTTTATTTCCAGAAATTACTATATTAAAACGCTTTATTAATGGATAAAAATACTACAGCCCTACTACAGATTTTTGGATTAATCATTGCTATGCACTTGATTTTTTTCCTTTTAGTAATGGTACCAAATAGAACTTTTTATTTGTTTGGCTAAGTATTTATTGGGGAATGTTTAAAAATATAGATTTAGAAAAACTTGATATACTGATGACCGATAAGATGAATCATTACGGTATCATCTTTTTACGTTATTCAGTTGCTGTAATTTTTATTTGGTTTGGTCTTCTTAAAACATTTGGTATATCTCCTGCTCAAGAACTTGTTGCTAATACTGTTTATTGGTTTACAAATAAGTCTGGTTTTGTGATATTTTTAGGATGGTGGGAAGTTTTAATTGGGCTTACAATGCTTTATAAGCCGATGGTAAGAATTTCTTTATTTCTTTTATTCTTTCAAATGCCTGGAACATTTTTACCTCTAATACTGTTACCTGAGGTTTGTTTTACATATTTTCCAATGGGATTAACACTTGAAGGTCAATATATTGTGAAGAACTTGATTATTATCTCAGCTGCATTAACTATTACAGGATCTATTAGACGAGCCCAGTTAAATAAAAAAATTACTGCTTAATTTTTTCTACAAGTCCTTCAAGATGAAATTCTAAATCTACCCTATCTCTAATTTTTATTGTGAGTAAAGCAGGTCTTTTAATCTTAAAGTCTGTCAAATAAATGGAAAATAAAGAATCAATTATTATTTTATTATCCTCAATATTTTTTGTTATTGGGATAGAAAATTCTTTAGTAATTCCATGAAAACTGATATCTCCTATCACATTGAAACCTTCATCAGTGATTTCAATATTCTTCGATTTAAAACTGACGTAGGGATAAAAATACTCTTCAACAACATCAAGCATATTAGAATCTCTGTTTGAATTTTTACTATCAAAACTAAACATTGGTACAAAAAGCTCAACAGTAGATTTAGTAAAATCTTTTTCATTTAAAATAAATTTACCCTCAATTTGTTTTGAGATACCCGTCCAACTATGAGCAGGATGTTTACCATCATAAGAAATAAAACTATTAGATAAATCGAAAGCAACATTTGATTGGGCTAAAATTTTACTAATGAATAATAGGAATAGTAGTTTTTTCATCTAAAAAATGTAATCCCTAATGCATCTAAACTCAAAGCAAAAAAAGCAACTGTACCTGCTTTTAAATGCGCATCCATTAACTCATTATATCTTTTTCCATTCTCCACAGCTTTCTTTGCTAAAAATGGCTGTGCCATCATGGCTGTAAAATGAAAAGCAGCCATGGCTCTATGATATTTAATTGAATTCATTTTTTTATCATATTTTCTTGCTGGAGGGGAAAACATAGACATAGAAGAAGTTGCCATGTACGTCACATAAGTAAAATATCCCATCGCTTTATGACGTTCATAGTGAGAGTCCCAATAATTTGAATCATTACCCTCATATAATTTTTTTCCTACATCGTATTGGTATGCTAGTCCTGCAAGCGTAATTATTCCAAGCCATTGATGTGCTTGCAACATTTTTCTCCTCAATTTTAGCTCTTCAATACGTGATTCAGGGCCAATATCTAGCTTCCTGAAAACACCTTTTTCACCCCATATAACGGATTTGACAAATGGCATATTATCGGGAAGACCAATTTCCTTTGGCTTAAATCTATTATCATATGACTCTTGTGTTACAACTGACTGACCATTTATAATAGAAATAAGAAAAGAAATAAAGATGAGTTTTGTCAATATTTTTAGCATTTTATTTATTCTCTCTCAATAAATATACGAAAAAAATAACTATTAAATTTTAATATTAATTTTTTTTTATTATACTTTTACTCGCAATGAAGAGTAAAATGCAAAAAAATAGTTGCGACTGTAGTTGTTTTGAAGACAAAGGTGTAGACAGATCTAGAAGAGATTTCATCAAGAAAGCTTCAATTGTAACTATGGTTGGTTCGTCAGCTTTTATCCTAGAAGCCTGTGGTGGTGGAGGTGGATCTCCAACTGGTCCGGATCCTGGTGATAATAATGGCGGTGGAAACGGTGGTGGAAACGGTGGTGGAAACGGCGGTGGAAATACTGGATATAATTATGATCCAAACACCCAGACAATAACTATTGATATCACTTTAATATATACATCACTTCAAAATACTGGAACAGGAATAGCGTTAAGTTCAAGCACAACCTTTGATAGCAGAGGTATTATTGTTTTAAGAACTGGAAGTTCATCTGTCCGAGCCTTGTCAAGAAGATGTACACATGCTGGAAGTATTGTTAATATAAATTCATCATCAAACAATCTATTATGCCCAAGTCATAATTCAATTTTCGATTTAAATGGTAATGTAATTTCAGGTCCTGCAAATAGCTCTCTTACAAGATATAATGCTTCCATCAATGCTGAAGGAACTATAATTACTATTAAAGCAACTTCTTAAAATTAAGTATTAAATTTAGATATTAATTTTTTTGTTATACATTAGCGCATGATGAAGAGAAAAATTCATAAAAATAATTCTAACTGCAGTTGTTTTAAAGTCAGAGGTGTAGATAAATCTAGAAGAGATTTCATAAAAAAAGCTTCAATAATAACTATGGTCGGTTCATCTGCTTTTTTTCTTGAAGCTTGTAGCAATAGTGATGTATCTCCTACTGCTCCTAATCCTGATGATAACAATGGCAGTGGAAGCAGTGGTGGAGATGATGCGTACAACTATGATCTAGATACCCAAACAATAACTATTAATATTTCTCTGCTATTTACATCATTACAGAACATTGGTTCAGTAATAACGTTAACTTCTGATTACACCTTTGATAGTCAAGGTATTGTTATTTTTAGGTCTGGGAGCTCATCTGTCCAAACTTTGTCAAGACAATGCACAAATGATGGTAATGCTGTTAACTTTAACTCAACATCATATAATCTATTTTGTCCAAGTTGTAATTCAATTTTTGATTTAAATGGTGATGTAATTTCAGGTCCTGCAAATAGCTCTCTTACAAGATATAATTCCTCTATAAACGCAGAAGGTACTATAATAACAATTAAAGGAAGTTAGTACTTAAAAATTATCTAGCTCTTTTTTTATAAGCTCTTCAAGCTTACTAGTTTCAGAGGAAAGTATCTTATTATATTCTTTAGAAGAACTTTCAACTTTTTTAGGATTGAAACTTGGTAAAATTTTGACAGAAATTGGTCCAGGTTTAATGAATGCTTCTCCTTTAGGCCATGTTTTATTAGTTCCTTTAATGACTGCAGGCAAAATTGGGATGTCAAGTCCCATTGAAAATTTAATTGCACCTTTTCTGAATCTTTCAATTTTACCAGCATCACCTCTAGAACCTTCTGGAAAAATAATTATATTATTGCCTAAGTCGACAAAAGCTTTTGATAACAACATTGTATCTTCAATATCTAATGACTCAGGATTTTTCTTTCTGCTAATAGGAATTAGGTTGATTAAGTTTTTAAAAAACTTTCTTCTGAATTCATTATCAAACCAATAATCTTTTGCTGCCAAAAAACCAAATTTTTCATAACCTAATCTTGTTGAATAAGCTAAAACTGCAATATCCATATGGCTATTATGATTACTAACAAAAATAAATGGCTTATCTTTAGGTATATTTTCTTTTCCAACAACTTTCACAGGAGTATAAAATGTCAAAACAGTGTTTGCATATAAATCGAACATAAAGGAAAATATTTGAAAAAGTAGAGATTTTGGTTGGGATATATGTTTATATCTTGGGTCTTCTAATATGCTATACTTCATGATAAATATTTATGCATCAATTTTCTTTGCTAGATAAAAATAAAGCTTAGGGAAAAATTTTCTAATGTAAACTCCCAACCACGCAACATCGCTCCATTTTGAAATAATGATTTCTCTTTTTTTATTTCTAACTGCCTTCAAGATTATCTTTGCTACCTTCTCTGGTGATAAACCAAATGGTTTCCTTTTATTTTTTTCAGCAAAAGGTTTGCCATTTTTATCCAACTTATTAAAGCCAAAGTTTGTAATAACTTTTCCAGGAGCAACTAAAGTAATTCCAATATTTTTATCTTCGACTTCAATCCTTAATGAGTCAAAAAAACCATGTAATGCAAACTTTGCAGATGAATATACTGTTCTGCCTTTTGAAGTAATTAAGCCTGCAACGCTTGTATTT
The DNA here is from genome assembly GCA_902624575.1 of uncultured Fidelibacterota bacterium. Lineage (GTDB taxonomy): Bacteria > Fidelibacterota > Marinisomatia > Marinisomatales > Marinisomataceae > Marinisoma. The sequence goes on along the minus strand of CACNXV010000008.1, from coordinate 15,280 downwards.
GTAACAATTTGGCCAGCACCGCTTTTTATCATGTGCCTAAGTATTGCCTTTGTAAAATAAACAACTGAAAAATAGTCGATTTTCATTACCTCATGAAAAACATCCATATCAGTTTCTTCAAAATAGCTTTCAGATCCTATGCCAGCATTATTAAATAAAATATCAATATTGCCTTCATTATTTATTATTGACTGAACAAAAGAATTAATATCATCTAATTTTCCAAGATCGAATGGATAAATAGAAAAGCTACTTGAATCAAAACTTTTAAATGATTCGTGCATCCTATTTTTATTTCGCGAAACCAAAATTACTTTTGCACCCTCTTTAATAAATTCTTTCGCTGTAGCTTCACCAATACCTGAAGATGCTCCAGTAACTATAATTTTTTTGCCCTTAAAATAGCTCATAAAACAATATACAAATATTTATTAATCTGATATATTAAACAATTTTTTTGTTAGAGAAACCATTACAAAAATTGATAATATTAATGATGCTAACATAAACCAATTCTCATTAGGATATGATATAACATTACCAAAATCAGTTGAGACAAACCTCTCATACAACTTTATAAATAATGTGTAAAATGGAACCATAGCATAGTTATTTCGAATAATATATTTGAAAATCATAAATATTAAAGCTCCATATGCAAGTGCAAGGCTAATTGATAAAACCATATTATACTGGAAACCTATATCTGAAGTATAAACTCCAACTACTAATAAAAATGCTAACAGATTTTTCTTAAGATCACTGCTCCATCCACTGGTTAATTCAAATAAAATTGCAGCAAAGAAAATATTAAAAGCTATTGGACCAAAAAATCCAAACACATTTAATGTGTCATACATTGGGTAATAAGAAGTTAGATTAAAACCAGGGAAATTAGGGTTTAAATCTAACTGGAAAGAGCCAACTAATATTTGAGCAGCTATTATGTAGAGAGTGACTAAAGCACCTCCAAAAATTGCATCTTTTATAGAAATTTGATTGGTTGATTCTTTAATCATTTTAAATAAGGTACCATATAATAAAATTGGCACTAAGCCTAAGACGATTATTCCTCCACCTATAGCTGATATATAATATGTTGTCATTAGATTTTCAATAGGCTGGTTCGTTGGTAAATTATTTAAAAATGATGAATCATTAAAAACTGCAATGATACCGAAAATTGCAAATGAACCAAACGTTAGTCCTTTTCTTAAATTAAATCTTTTATCCATAAGCATTTTAAATGACCTCATTAATAAAAGGCCAATAATGAAAATAAGTCCTGGAACTGTGAAAAGGGTTCCTATGATTCCAGACAAACCTTCTCTGTCTCTTTTCATTCTTCCCCATTCTTCAGGCACGTATACGTATTGAGTAAATCCTGAGATTTTATCTCCTGAAATTGAAATTACATTTTGAAGTTTGGTTCCATCATAATCAATTTCTTTTGTATCAGTAAATGTAAAAATCCAATCTAACCTATTGGGCTTTTGAGATTCTTTCGCACTTGTTAATTCTACTGAATCAAGAGGAATGTTAAGGTTGTTAACTAAAGATGTTTCTGCTAGTTTTTGTGCTTCATCTTTTGATAAACTTAATCCTGCTTCATCTTCTGGAAATTTGTTTGAATATCTAAGAATATTACCTTCAAAATCCATTGAAATCAAAATCTCACGGGATCTTGATTCTACCGGACCATCAAACTTTGCAAAACGAACTTTCCACCTAGGACCTAATATGTATGTTCCATATAAATCAAAATAAACCTCTTTTCCAAGTGCTTCCCATACAAATGATGATGCTGGATAAGAGCTATCGTCAAATGCATAAGGATTATATCCTTCAGGTAATAAAATATTTTTATCCTGTAAGAATTTCTCCGCAATGGATATTGCTTGATTTTTATCTATTGAAGGCGATTTTACATCAACCTCGATTGGTGAAATTTTCATTGTTGTAAAGACACCAATAATAAAAATTAATGCAACAGATATAGTCTTTGGATTTAAAGGTTTTATGGATGAACCAGAAAAAACAGTTTTTTCCTCCACTGGTTTCTTTTCAGGAGGGTTTGGAACGTATCCTTCATTTAAATTGCTTTGATCAATTTCGGACCAACCTTTATTTCTATACCAGAAATATAAGATGACTAATAAAGGAATAGATCCGCCTAAAATAGTCATGAACTTGTCAAATAAATAACCAGAAGAATACCAAATTGGTAATGAAAATAATACAACATCATATAGATAATGAGTTATAGCTCCAAAAACAACTCCAAGTTTTAAATAAATCATCCCATAAACGATTATGGATGGCAGAAATAGCTCAACTACTCTTGCGTATGATGGCTGTGCAGGATAATTGGCGTGACCTGCTCCAAAAACCAAGGCTTGTAACACCATAGCAACAACTAAACCTGTAAATTTCATATTATATCTTTGTCCAATTAGTACACCTGCTGCAATTGGCAATGCTCTAAAAAGCATTTCTTCCCAAAATCCAGCTTGAAGTGAAATAGCTAAACCAGTATACCATGGGAAAATTGATGCTAAGTAATTTGGATCAAAACTTGAACTTGCTGGAGACCAGAAACCAAAATATTTTTCAGACAATAAATAAAAGCCTAAAACTGCGGCAAGCTTTATTGGAACAATTAAATAGGCAAAAATTGTATCATTTAATACTCTCTTTGAATTAGCAACATTTGAACTCCAGGTTTTCCATAATTGTATATGTTCTGGGAAAGCTCTTCTTGTCAGAGATTCTGCAACAATAAAGGATGATGCAATTATCAAGAAGTTTAAAACGCTATTAGCTATTACTGCTAGCATTTGCTCCGTAAAAAATTGAGACTTACTTGTTGCAGTGTCATAATACATCATTGATGATGGAGCAAAATTTAAATCTACAAGCATGCTTGCAAAGGCAATGAATGCAGCAGCAGCTAATGATTTTTTCCATCTTAGCCAGCCATTCCTATAAAATAATATTACTGTAATAAGTCCAATTCCTAATAAGTAGATGCCCAAAAATGCATAATTAGCGAATGCTGCAATCGTATTATTGTCAGAACGAATATTAGCAAATTCTCTAGTGAAAGACTCAGGTATGAAGGCATAAGGATTAATTTTTGATACTATTGAACCAGCAACATTAGCAGATAACCTGTATTTAGCATCACCTATATCTTTAAGCTTATGTTCATAAACAAAAGTGTGGTCTATTCTTCCATTAGGCATTTCCATAAAAGATGATTCTATTAATTCGTAATCTTCAAAATTGCCAGACCAATGTTCATTGATTTTTGACGATACCAAGCTAAGGGCATCTTCTTCATCAAGATTTTTTGATTTATACTCCTCTGGAACTTTTAACACATACCCATTTGGACTTCCATCTGGCTTAAACTGAACATAAAGCTCAGCAATTTCTCCTTCTTTAAAAGAACGGACCATCCAGTTATAAGGAGAATAAATATCGTTATCTATAATATTTTGAAATCGTTCTCTACCACCCTGTTTAAGCTCTACATAGTTTCTTAAGGAAGAGTCAAACTGATAAACTACTGCTTGATCTAAGTCTTCAGGTAAGATATCGAAACTTTTAGCAGTCTCTGATGACGATTGAAGAGCAAGTTGACGATCCATTGAAACATTAACTTTTAATGTTCCAGCAAAATCGTTCCAGTATAATGAAATAGTAAATATTGATGCAACTGCAGCTACAAATGTTAGTAGTAATCCTTTATTATTAATCATAAATCCCCTTAATTTTTTGTAATCTAAAACTATTAGGGTAATAATTATAAAAAAATATTAAAATATATAGTTTTAATTAAGAGACTAATAACCATAGGATTTTTATGAATAAAAAACTTGAAAATAAAGTAGCGTTAATTACAGGATCTGGTAGAGGCATTGGTCGTGAATTAGCATTAATGCTTGCTAGAGATGGCGCTCATATAGTTGTAAATGATCTTGATTCAGAACCTGCAAATCAAACAGTTGAGGATATTAACTCCGTAGGTGGAAAGGCCATCGCATGTAATGGAAGTGTGACAGATGATGATTTTGCTGAACGCTTTATTAATACTGCTCTTGAAGAATTTGGTGGAATAGATATTATTGTAAATAATGCAGGGTATACATGGGATAATGTCATTCAAAAAATGGACGATAAGCAATGGGATGCTATTTTAGACTGCCATTTAACAGCCCCTTTTAAAATCTTAAGGGCTGCTCAACCACATATAAAAAAGCTTTTTTTAGAGGAAAAAGAAAAAGGAATAACAAATTTTAGAAAAGTAGTTAATATCTCCTCTACTTCTGGTGTTTTTGGAAATGCTGGTCAAATAAATTATGCAACAGCTAAAGCTGGAGTTGTTGGAATGGCAAAAACCATGGCAAAAGAATGGGGTAGGTACAATGTAAATGTCAATGCTGTTGGTTTTGGATTAATAAAAACACGTCTAACCGATTCAAATGCTGAAAAGGAAGAGTCATTAATCGATATTCAAGGTAATAAAATTAAAGTTGGTGTTAATTCGGCTTTTTTTGAATCGGCAAAACATATGATTCCCCTTGGGAGACCAGGAACTCCGGAAGAAGCAGCCGGAGCAATTTATATGTTCTGTATTCCGGAATCAAACTATGTCACAGGACAGATATTAATGTGCCATGGTGGTGGATTTGGACTTTAAAAAGGAAGATATTAACAGAATAATTGAGATGGCTTGGGAAGATCGTACCCCTTTTGAAGCAATTGAATATCAATTTGGATTAAAAGAAAATGGGGTTCGTAAAATAATGAGATCGAACTTAAAAAGAGGATCTTTTGAACTCTGGCGAAAAAGAGTAAAAGGACGAAAAACAAAACATCGTTCAACCTCTCCAGCAACTCGATTCAAATCAGCAGATCAAAAATAAATGAAATATTTTAAACCATTTATACCATTTGCAGCTTGTTGGATCTTATTAATTAACTCTAATAATCTTTATTCTATTGCAATGATTAATGGTATTGCTCAATTAGTTTTATTTCTATTTATCGTTTGTATACCAATTTGGAAAACAGGAAGAATGTCATATGTTGATATTGGTTGGCCATGGGGTGTGGCATTAATTGGAATAATCTCTTATTATCTAAATGATATCTCAACTCTTTCAAAATCTTTTATGATAGCTGCTTATATATTAATAGGCAGTAGAATGGGATTAGGCGCATTAAAAATGTGGTCAATGGGATTACTTAATAAAGAATTTCCACGATATGAATATCAAAAAATACGTTGGGAAAAATCTAATAAAACCAATATAGGTTTAGCAATGCAAGTAGAAGCATTAAGTCAAGGACTTGCAAATGCTTCATTTTTAGCAATTCCAATATTTCTTATTTCAGTATCACATTCAACACAAATATCAACTCTTGAAATTATTGGATTTACAATTTTTGTTCTTTCATTAGTATTTGAAACAGTAGCAGACTATCAAAAACTGAAATTTTTAAAAGAAATGAAAAGTCAAAATAAGAAAAATATGGTTTGTGATGTTGGGCTTTGGAAATATACTAGACATCCTAATTATTTTGCCGAATGGATGGTATGGAATGGATTAATTATTGCTTCTATTCCCTCTTACATTTCATTATTTGATTCGGAAGCACTATGGTTATGGATTATGATTGGTATTGCTTTATTATATACTTCAAGAATTATGTATCTAACGTTAGTATATCTCACTGGAGCTATTCCATCTGAATATTTTTCAGCTCAAAAAAGGCCCAGCTATAAGGCGTATCAACAATCAACAAATATATTTTTTCCAGGTCCTATTAAAAAATAACATATACTTTAGGAGCATATTTTACTATCCTCTATTTAGTTTGGATTAATTATAAAACTTAAGAGTTTTTTCACTTCTGTAATAAACTATCTATAACACTTGGATCTGCGAGTGTTGAAATGTCACCCAAGTCGTCAGTTTCATTTTGGGCAATTTTCTTTAAAATTCTTCTCATTATTTTTCCAGATCTAGTTTTTGGAAGACCTGAACAGAATTGAATAACACTAGGTTTTGCATGAGGGCCAATAATTTTAGTCACGGTATTTAAAATATCTTTTTCAATATTTTCTGAAGGTTCAACGCCTGTCATTAATGTAACAAAAGCATAAATTCCTTCACCTTTAATTTCATGATTATAACCAATCACTGCTGCTTCTGCTACACCTGTTGCAGCACCAATTGCTCCTTCTACTTCTGCTGTACCAATTCTATGTCCAGAAACATTCAAAACATCATCTACTCTTCCAGTAATCCAGAAATAGCCATCGTCATCTATATAAGCTCCATCTCCAGTAAAATAATTTCCTGGTGCCTGAGAAAAATAGGTATCAATAAATCGTTGGTGATCACCATATACAGTTCTCATTTGACCTGGCCATGATTGTGTCATTACTAAAAATCCAGTAGTGTTTCTGTCGGTAATTTCATTTCCTTCATCATCTAATATTGCTGGAACAATACCTGGTAATGGTAATGTTGCTGAACCTGGTTTGGTAGGTACGCATCCAGGAATTGGTGACATCAAAATTCCTCCAGTCTCTGTTTGCCACCATGTATCGACTATAGGACATTCTTCATTACCAATAACATTAAAATACCAATGCCATTCTGGTGATTTAATAGGCTCCCCAACTGTACCTAGAACTTTCAAAGTAGATAGGTCATACTTTGTTACCCAGTCATCTCCTTCTTTCATTAAAGCTCGTAGTGCAGTAGGAGCTGTATAAAAGACATTTACTTTATGCTGTTCAATAATTTGCCAAAATCTACCAAAGTCTGGATAATTAGGAACTCCTTCAAATATTACTTGGGTTACTGCATTTGATAAAGGACCATATACAATGTATGAATGACCTGTAATCCATCCAATATCAGCAGTACACCAGTAGATATCATCTTTATGATAATCAAATACTAATTCATGTGTGTGTGATGCATAAACAAGGTATCCACCAGTAGTATGCATTACACCTTTTGGCTTTCCAGTTGATCCAGAAGTATATAAAATAAATAATGGATCTTCTGCATCCATCACTTCTGCAGGACATTCACTTGAACAACCATCAATAAATTGGTTCCACGTTAAATCTCTACCTTCTTTCATAAACATAGCATTTCCAGAACGTTCAACCATGACAACTGTTTTTAAAGAAGGACATTCATCTGCAATTTTATCTGCATTTTCTTTCATAGGAATATCAAATTTTGATCCTCGCACTCCATTATCCTGCGTAATAAGTAGCTTACATTCAGAATCATTAATTCTGTTTTTTAAGGCATCGCTCGAAAATGCTCCGAATACTACTGAATGCACGGCTCCGATTCTGGCACATGCAAGCATAGCAACGATAGCTTCAGGAATCATTTGCATATAAATACAGACTCTATCTCCTTTATTAATTCCAGCACGTTTTAATCCATTAGAAAACATAGAAACTTTTTCTAATAATTCATTATAGGATACATTTTTTGAAATATCTGGGTCATTGGATTGCCAAATAAGTGCTGTTTTTTCTCCAAGTCCATTTTCAATATGTCTATCGATACAATTATATGATGCGTTCAACTTACCATTTGAAAACCATTCTATGTGAGCTTTAGAATAATCAGTATTATTAATAGATGTCCATTCTTGAAACCAATCAATTCGTTTTGCTACTGATGCCCAGTACGAATCTGAATCTTCCCGAGAACTTTTTCTTAAGGATTGGTATCTATCAAGATTATCATGTCCAACGGATGACTTAAAATTTTCTGGCACTGAATATTTTTTCATATGACTAAACTTATATCATTCAAATGTAAAAGTAAATTGAGATGTAATGAAACAAACTTGCAAAAAGAACAAAAATATGCCAAATAAAATGATTGTATTTAATTTTTGAATCTGAGAGATAAAAAAATACACCAATTAAATAAGCTAAACACGATGCATAGATCCAGGAGAGTGCGTTTGGAGGTATTTCATTAATAAAAGCATCAATAAAAAATAACCAAAGTCCTCCCATAAACATATAAAGTACAGTTGATAAAACATTAGACTTTTTTATTGTAGATAATTGCCAAATAATTCCAAAAATAGCTATTAACCATACCAAAATAAAAAGCGTTAGTCCACCATTATTGATTAATACAGTTAAAGTAAAAGGTGTATAAGAACCTGCTATTAATAAATAAATGGATATCATATCAAAAAGTCTATAACGAAATCGGCTTTCTGGAGTTTTGGAATTGTGATATAATGTTGAAGCAATATACATCGTAGATAAGCTCAAACTATAAACTAAAAAACTTGATGTACGAACAATATTAAAATCTTGAAAGCTTTTCATTAATAAAAAAATTAATCCAAATATGCTAAAAATAAAACCTAACCCATGAGAGATCACATTCAATCTGTCTTCTTTTTTGGAATAGAAAAATTGATTGGGGAGTTTTTGCATGTAAAAAAATAATGATAAATATTTAAATCAAAAACTATTTAAAAGAATCAAAAATCTAAATGTATCTCTTTTTATTTATCATTGATTAAATCAGATAAAAACTCTATTCTATTGTTAATGTAAACTAATGAAGAGGTAATTATGAAAAAGTTAATGTTAATGGCTTTATTGCTTTCATTTACTTTTGCTCAATATAATACAAATGGTACCGATAATACGGTTATTATGTGGGGAAAATATAAATGGGCCAACCCGGACGAGGTTGAAGGCTATTCAGTTCAAGATAGAAATTCCGCTGTTAATGAGTGGTTTTCAAAAACAAATCAAGCTGATAAATCGCTCATGAGTAGTATGTTTTTATATCACTATTGGACAGGTGCACAAGAAGATGTTCATATCGTAAATGAGTTTGCCAGCGTAGATGTTGCAACACAATCAATAAGAGATAATTCTAAAATAAATGGAATAGCTTTTCCAGATGCTGAAAAAAGACGTGAAGCGTATTTAGCGCAAAATAAATACTTTGGTAACTATCATGAAGATGTTCACATCTTTGAAAACCATAAAGCTCTTGAAAAGAAAAGATCAGGTGGATTTGGTGAAACTACAGTCGTTACGGCGTCCGTTGGATACTGGAAACCTATGTCAGAAGTAGAGAATGGATCAGCAGCTGAAAGATATGAGCTGATGAAAAAGTTTCAGAAAGAAGTAATTGGTAAAAATCCAAAAATCTTAAGCCAAAAAGTACTTACGCACTTATGGTCAGGTAAAGTTGAAGATGGGTATTGGCCAGTAGTCACTCTTTCAGAATATAATTCAATGGAAGATGCTGATAATGCAGGTGATGATAATGGTCCACTTGCACTTGAAGCAATGACAGAAGAAGAAAGAAATGCCTATGGCAAATACTGGGCTCCTGGAAGACACGAAGATATCGGTCTCTTCAATAATTGGATACCAGCAAATAAATAAATCTACTATTTATTGAAATAAAGGGCTGGCAACTTGTCAGCCCTTTTTATTATTTTTACAGGTGATTAAGCCGAACTCTAAAAGCACTAAATCTAAAAAAGAACAAATACAATCTATGTTCAATATCATAGCTCCAACCTATGATACCATAAATAAATATATGACCCTGAATAGTGATAAAAGTTGGAGAAAAAAAGTATCAAATATTGTATATAAAAAAAATGTAAAAAGTATTCTTGATGTAGCAACAGGAACGGGAGATATTGCATTTGAAATGGCTAAAGACAATGTAAAAATAATTGCTATTGATAATGCAAATGAAATGTTAGAGATCGCTAAAGAAAAATCTAAAGATTTCAATACAGATAGCATTATTGATTTTCAACTAGATGATGCTGAAAATTTAACATTTTCAGATAATAGTTTTGATGCAGTTACTGTTGGTTTTGGTGTTAGAAATTTTGAAGATTTAAAAAAAGGCTTATCAGAAATGTATCGGGTTTTAAAACCAGAAGGACAAATAGTTATTTTAGAAACTGCTGTTCCTCAAACAATCATATCAAAAATTGGTTATTTTTTGCATACCAATCTTTTGATTCCATTTTTAGGTCTGGCAATTGCAAAGAATAGCAATGCTTACAAATATCTTTCTAAATCAGCAAAAAATTTCCCTCATGGAGAAAGATTTAAAGAAATTTTAAATGAAACAGGTTTTTGTGATGTAGCAATTGAATCTGAAACATTTGGAGTTGTAAATATTTATTCTGCTAACAAACTAATAAATAATTAATTTCGTCTATGAAAAACTTTAAAATTGTTCTATATCTTTCGTTATTATTTTTGTTATCATGTAGTGAAAGTATCAAATCTGAAAATGCAAGAAACTACGTAGAGCCTTCTACTCCACTAATTCTTATTTCAATTGATGGGTTTAGATGGGATTATTTCGAAAAAACTGATACCCCAAATCTTGATAGAATTATAAATAATGGTATTAAAGCTGAAGGACTAAAGACAGTTTATCCATCAAAAACATTTCCAAATCATATAAGTATTGTTACAGGGAATTATCCATCTAATCATGGAATTATCTCAAATTATTTTTATGATTCAGGCTTTGATGAATACTACTATATAGGCGCAGGTAGTCAAGCAGCACAAGATGGAAAATGGATTCAAGCAGAACCAATTTGGGTTACTGTAGAAAAACAGTTAAAGAGAGCAATGATAATGTTTTGGCCAATGTCAGATGCAGAAATTCAAGGTGTCAGACCATCGGAGTATTATGTATACAGTGATTCACCAAGCAATATTACCAGAATGGAAACATTGCTTAATTGGCTCGATAATTCTGGTAATGATAAACCTAGTTTTTTAGCATCATATTTTAGTATTGTTGATAGTATAGGTCATCGATATGGACCAGATGCTCAAGAAACTATTGATGCAATTATTGAAGTAGATAATGCAATTGGATATCTACTAGACGGACTAGAAACTAGAGGTATTTTAGATGAAGTTAATTTAATTGTAGTTTCTGATCATGGTATGACTGATACTCCCTCCGATCAAATTATCAATATAGCTGATTATATAGATTTAGATGATGTTAAAACATTAAATGGGGGTCCATTTATGGAAATTCGTCCAAATGACGGTAAACTTGAAACTATTTATCAGCAATTACAAAATATTGAACACACACAAGTTTATAAAAAAGAAGATTTCCCGTCGAAATTTAATTACAGCAATAATGAAAGAATTGAACCAATTATTTTTCTTGCTGATGAAGGTTGGAGCATTCAAACTCCAGGTAGATATCCTTCATTAGGTACTCATGGCTATGATCCAGATTATAGATCAATGGATGGCATATTTGTTGCACGAGGACCGGGATTCAAAGAAAGCTTTAAAGGACCTGTAATTCAAAATATTCATTTATATGAAATGATGTGTTATCTAATGGATATTAGTCCTGCTCAAAATGATGGATCTTTAAGCGAAACTCAGGAATTTTTAAGATAAAATAGATTTTTCAGTGATTATAAAATCCATTTTAATATCATGTTTTTCCTGAAATGCTTCGTTAACTAATTGATCTTGAAAAGCAATGCCTATTAATTTTTGAGCACCATTTTTTGAAAGAAATTTATCATAGTACCCCTTTCCCATTCCAATTCGATACAAATCCTTATTGAAACCTACACATGGGACAATAAATATATCAATTTCATCTTGGTTAATATTATTGCCATTTTTAGGCTCAAGAATTCCATATTTATTTAATTGCATTTTTGTAAATGAATTAATTTTCTTGAATTGCATGTCATTTGTATTTTTGATTTTCGGCAAACAAACATTCTTATTTTTATCTAATAAATAATCAATAGTAATATCTGTTGATACCTCGCTGTTAAATGATTTATAAACTGCAATAGAATTAAAGTTCAAATGATTCAATACTGTTTTGATATTTAAAAAAATTAATTCTGAATTAGTTTCAATAAATGAATCTGAAAGCTTGTCTCTAGCTTTTTTTAATTCTTTCCTTAGTAGTTCTTTTTCAGACATTTAAGAATAACCATATAATATAAGATTGGAGCAAACAACCATATCAATTGAGGTATCAGTGTTAAATTATTATCATTAATTGTTACAAAAACTGGATTATACCAGTTTTCAATAAATAACCACAGTTTACCATTACCATTTAAATCAATTATAAACTCAGATAAACTCCCCCATATTATCATGATTATTAATGCTTTTGTTTGAAATTGATAAAGAAAATTATAATCTTTTAGAATTAAGCGTGTTAACCCTAGACCTATTAAAAATATTAAGCTATCTATAAAAGAATATGTAATATTTCTTGCTAAAGGTAAATCTATAGGCCAATTAATTAAAATTAAGTGGAAAGATTCACCAGCTAATCCGAAAGGAATTTCCCATGTAAAGCCAACAAATATTCCGATTATAAATAATTGGAATATTTTTGAAATAAAACCAAAGTAATACAAAATTAAAAATATAATAGGTGCTAAATTTCCAACGAAAAATGCTGTCCACATCATTTGATTAGCAGTGAATAAATCCATTTTATTCCTTAACTATAGTTGTACCAGCTTTCCCATCTATAGCATCTTGAATATTATCAATATTTGTTATTATTACTTTTTTACCATGATGTTTTAAAAAATGAATTGCTGAACGAATTTTTGGCCACATACTTCCTTGCTTAAAATGACCTTCCTCTTGGTATTGTTTTGCCTGATTATCGGTCATTTTTTTAATTGGAGTTTGATTTTCCAATCCAAAATTCAAATATACCTGATCAATATCAGTTATTATGTAATATTCATCTGCCCTTATTACTCTTCCTAGCTTCGCTGCAGTTAAATCTTTATCAATAACAGCATCAATTCCTTCAAATCTTCCCTCTTCATTTACAAACACTGGTATTCCACCACCTCCAGCAGCTAAAACTATAATTCCTGCTTGAACCAAAGTACGTATACTTATTCCATGCATCACAAAATCGGGATCTGGAGAAGGAACAACTCTTCTCCACTCTCCAGGTTCTTGCTCTTTTACAACCCAGTTCATCTTCTTAGCTATTGCTTTTGCATCTTGTTCCGAAAATCTTCTTCCAACATATTTAGTTGGATCTTTCAAAGAAGGATGTTCTGGATTAACAACTACCTGTGTTAAGAGAGTTACAACTTCTTTATCTATTTTTTCTTCATCTAGAATATTTTGAAAAGTTTGTTGAATCATATATCCAATAGTACCCTGAGTTCCAGCTACACATACTCCTAATGGCAATGGTGGGACATCGTTTTGAGAAATATCCATTCTCAATAATTCATCACCCACTTGAGGACCGTTACCGTGTGTGATGCAAATATTATAATCCTGTTTTAAAAACTTAATTATTTGAGACAAAGATTGACGCGTATTATTGAATTGGTCACTTATTGTTCCAGCTTGACTCTTATCAGAAAGAGCATTGCCCCCTAACGCTATTATAGCAGTTTTCTCCATAAATTAATGTAATATATTATTTTTTTCTTGCAAACGCATTATTTGTGGTTTTAATATCTAGCCGTGAAAATTAATTCAAAAACTAAATCTTGGAATTTTCTTTGGTGGCCTTCAGGCCAATAATATTTTTTTGTACGTACGTACAATCCTAACATAACTACACAACAATAAACTTTAACAATTCATGATTGGTATAATTCCAATCAAAATTATGGAGAACAAAATGATTATTAAAACACAATTAAGTGAAAAAGAAATGCCAAAAAATTATTACAATATTTCAGCGGATTTAAAAGAACCTTTACCTCCGGTTTTGCATCCTGGGAGAAAAGATCCAGTAGGCCCTGATGACTTATCACCATTATTTCCAATGGAATTAATTGGTCAAGAAGTGTCACAAGATCGATATATTGAGATACCTGAAGAGGTTCAAAATATATATAAACTATATAGACCTAGCCCGCTATACAGAGCAAGAAATTTAGAAAAAGTATTAGATACGCCTGCCAAAATCTTTTATAAATATGAAGGTGTTAGTCCTACTGGTAGCCATAAACCTAATACAGCTATACCTCAAGCATACTATAATAAAAAAGAAGGTGTCAAAAAATTAACAACTGAGACCGGCGCAGGACAATGGGGATCATCCTTAGCATTTGCATGCAATAAATTTGGAATAGATTTGGATGTTTATATGGTAAAGGTGAGCTATAATCAAAAACCATATAGAAGAGCTTTGATGGAGACTTTTGGTGCAAGGTGTATTGCAAGTCCGTCTATTGAAACTGAAATAGGTCAAAAAATATTAGCTGAGAATCCTGAATCTACAGGTAGTTTAGGTATTGCAATTTCTGAAGCTGTTGAACAATGCGTTAAAAGTGAATCAACAAAATATGCTCTTGGCTCTGTACTAAATCATGTTTTAACTCATCAAACAATAATTGGTCAAGAAGCAATGTCGCAACTTGAAAAAGAAGATGAATATCCTGATATAGTTGTTGGGTGCACTGGCGGGGGAAGTAATTTTGCTGGTATAGCACTGCCATTTTTAGGAAAATCATTTAGAGAAAATAACAAAATTGAACTAAGGGCTATTGAGCCATCGGCATGTCCTTCATTAACAAAAGGTAAATATGCTTATGATTTTGGTGATACTGGTAAAATGACACCTCTTACCAAAATGCATACTTTAGGTTCTGACTTTGTTCCTTCTGGCTTTCATGCTGGTGGTCTAAGATATCATGGTATGGCACCAATAATAAGCCATTTAACAAATTTAGGTCATATTGCTCCCGAAGCTTATAGTCAATTAGATGTTTTTCAAGCTGGAATTACTTTTGCTAAAGCAGAAGGTATCGTACCTGCGCCTGAAGCGAACCATGCAGTCAAAGGAGCAATTGAAGCTGCCCTTAGATGTAAAGAAAGTGGTGAAAACAAAACAATCTTATTTAATCTTTGTGGCCATGGTCATTTTGACATGCAAGCATACATCGATTATTTTGATGGTAAACTTTTTGATAATAAATATTCTGAATCTGAAATAGCAATGGCTCTTTCAGGACTGCCATCAGTTGGATAAATGAGTAAGGAATTTAAATATATAAAAAATGTTTCAATAGAACTCCTTTTACCTCATGAGCAAACACAACACAACATAGTTAGCTATTGGAACAATATGTACATAAATAAATCCTTTATTCCAGCTGTGGCAGTATCAGATCAAAATATGATAATTGATGGACATCATAGAATAGA
>CACNXV010000007.1 GCA_902624575.1 uncultured Fidelibacterota bacterium | reverse complement strand
TACTGGAACGGTTGCAGGTATGATTTTTGCTTTTGATGCAATTGCAGCAGCAAACGATATTTCACCAGCCGTTGTTGCCGTTGGGATTTCCCAGGCGCTTTTAACAACAGCTTTTGGTTTGATTGTTGCTATGATCATTCAGATTGCACAAAACTTTTTCTCATCTATGATTGATGGTATGGTATTAGATATGGAAGAAAGGTCTATTGAAATTACCGACCTATTAAGAGACACTAAATAACATATGGCTCTTAGAGAAAGAAAAGCGCGAGTAGGTGCTATTCCTGAAGGTGGAATGGCCGACATTGCATTCCTATTGCTAGTGTTCTTTTTAGTAACAACCACTATTGATATGGATAAGGGTCTTGGGATTATTCTTCCTGCAGAAGGACAAGAGCTTGAAATCAACAAAAAAAATATACTTAATTGCTTAATTAGTGCTTCAGGTAATGTTTTGTTGGGTGGAGAGCCGGTTGAGTTAAAAAATCTTAGCAGAAGAGTAAAAGAAGAAATTAGAGCTAACGATAAGCTAATTATCTCTGTTAAGGCCCATGAAAAAGCACAATATGATGTATATGTTGAGGTGCTAGATCAATTAAAACTTGCCAATGCAACGAGAATATCAATTGCGGAGACAGAATAATGAAGTTTAGAAGAAAATCCGGAGTAGAATCAAAGATATCAACATCCTCCATGCCTGATATCATTTTTATGTTGTTAATATTTTTTATGGTAACAACTGTTTTAAGAGAGTTCTCTGGGTTGCCTGTTTCTTTACCTAAAGCTGAAAGGATAGAAAAGCTAGAATCCAAAAGACATACATCTGATATTTGGGTGTCGAAAGACGGCTTAATATCAATAGAGGATAAGCTTTATAACAATCAAGATGTAAGACATGTTATGTATGAAAAGAGGGCATCAAATCCACAGCTTACCGTCTCACTAAAAGCTGACCAAGCTGCAAGAATGGAAACTATTTCTGATATTCATAATGAGCTTAGAAAAGCTGATGCTCTAAAACTAAACTACTCAACTAAAGTTAAGGTGCCGAACTAGTGGACGAAATAAAAAAACTTTTGTCTAACTTTAAGCCATTTTCTACCATGGTTAACTTTTTCTTAAAAAGAGCTAAGCTGCTCGACAACACCTTAAAAGAAAAATATTCCACTGTTTTAAGAGTGGGCCTTTTGTTTGCTTGTTTTTTAATGTTGTTAAGTTTTTATAGTGTTCAAAGATTTGAAAATGACATCGATATTGAGACAGAAAGTCAAATTATAATCGAAAATATTGAGATTCCCGAAACTCAGCAATTTGAAACTCCTCCCCCTCCTGCTAGACCATCAGTTCCTGTAGAGTCAGAAGATGACGATTTAGCAGATGACTTAACTATTGAAGAGACAGACCTTGACAGTTTTGATGCTTGGGACGCTCCACCTCCGCCCCCATCCGGGCCACAGGTAAAATTTATTCCTTATGATGATCCACCAAGGCCGCTTTTCCCTATTAAACCCGTCTATCCTGACATTGCACAAGAGGCTGGTATTGAAGGGCAAGTTCTTGTTCAGTGCTTTATTGACAAAACCGGTAGAGTAAAAGAAACTATCGTTTTAAAAGGTATTCCAAATACTGGTTTGAATGAAGCTGCTGTTGAAGCTTTAAGAAAAACAAGGTTTAGACCTGCAAAGCAAAGAGAATCCAAGGTTGGTGTTTGGATTACGATACCAATCAACTTTAAGCTTCAAAACTAAAAGCTTAAATTTCTTAAACAACTAAATATTTTTCTGCAATTTTGTTTTTTGAAAAACCAATCTCAACAATATTTTTTTTGGACAACTTTCCAACTCCCGAAGGTGTGCCTGTAAATATCAAATCACCTTTTTTTAATGCAACAAATTTTGATAGGTAAACGATCAGCCTCTCTATACCAAAAATCATTTCACTGCTTTTCCCGAGCTGTTTTATTTCTCCGTTTATTTTTAAATAAAACTCGTCTTCCAGATTGTCCATAATATTTTTTGATACAAATGCAGAACCCTTGAAAGATTTAGACAAAAACCATGGTGTAGATTTTTCTTTAAAATTTTTTTGCAGCTTACGGTCAGTAATGTCTATTCCAAGGGTATATCCGCCAATGAAGTCTTTCGCTTCATTTTCATTTTTTGCTAAGCCGTCTTTTTTAATTAAAACGACCACCTCAACCTCGTGTTCAACTTCTCTGTCGTTTGGTATTATAATTTCATCGGATGCATTTAGAGAAAAAAGCGGTTTGTGGAAAAAAATAGGGTTCTCTGGTGTTTTGCTTTTTAATTCTTTTATGTGACCAGAATAATTTCTTCCAACGCAATAAATATTACTTGTTTGAGAAAAAGGCATTATTTGTTCCTTTTTAATATTCCCATCAAGCTACTTTTAATAAAATCTTGGTTAAGTCTTGATATATTCTCCTGAGAGATTTCCTTCGGACATTCTGCAGAACATGCACCCGTGTTTGTACAAGAACCAAAGCCCATTTCATCCATTGTTGCAACCATATTGATCACCCGCGCATCTTTATCTTTTGCACCCTGCGGAAGAAGGGAAAGATGAGAAACTTTAGCTGATGTAAAAAGCATTGCCGAAGAATTTTTACAAGCTGCAACACATGCACCACAACCTATACAGGCTGAAGACAAAAAGGCTTCATCTGCATATTTTTTTTCTATTTTTGTCTCATTCGCTTCGGGGACTTCTCCTGTATTTGCAGAAATATACCCTCCAGATGAAATAATTTTATCAAAAACCTGTCTGTTTACTGATAGGTCTTTAATTACTGGAAAAGCTTCTGCTCGAAACGGCTCTAAGATAATAGTATCCTCATTTTTAAAAGACCTCATATGAAGTTGACATACTGTTGTAGCTCTTTGGGGTCCATGGGGCCTTCCATTAATCATGAAACCGCAGGATCCACAAATTCCTTCTCTGCAATCATGGTCAAAAGCAACTGGATCTCTTTTTTCTTTTACCAAGTTTATATTTAATATATCAAGCATTTCCAAAAAAGAAATATTTGGGTCAACATTTTCAAGTCTATAGTTGTGGAGTTTTCCATCTTCCTTAACTCCTTTTTGTCGCCATATTTTTAAATTTATATTCATTATTTATAGCTTCTTGTTTTAAGCTTTACATTATCATATTTTAACTCTTCTTTGAAAAGCTCTGGCTTTCCATTCTTACAATATTTCCATGCTGCTACATATTTATAGTCTTTATCGTTTCTTTCTGCTTCATTTTCTTCGGTTTGATACTCTTCTCTAAAGTGTGCCCCGCAGGATTCTTCTCTATCGAGCGCATCAAAGGCCATTAGTTCAGCAAGTTCAATAAAATCCTTAATTCTTAGCGCTTTTTCTAGCTCTTGGTTTATGTCTTTGTCACTCCCTGGTATAGATATTTCCTTCCAAAACTTGTCTTTTATTTTTGGAATTTCTTTCAGGGCACTTTTTAACCCTACTTCATTTCTCGCCATACCAACATTATCCCAAACAACTTTTCCTAACTCTCTATGTACTTCGTCAACCGCGTATTCTCCATCGATTGACATAAGTTTTTCTATTTCTTGCTCTGTCTTTGCTATCGCATCCACAAACTCTTTTTCTTCTGTAATATCTTTTTGGAGGGGTTTTTCTTTTGCTAAATAATCCATTGCTGTGTGTGGTATAACAAAATATCCATCGGCCAATCCCTGCATAAGTGCACTTGCACCCAACCTATTTGCTCCGTGATCTGAAAAATTACTTTCGCCTATTGAAAAAAGCCCTGTAACCGTTGTCATAAGGTTATAGTCTACCCACAGTCCCCCCATTGTATAATGAACTGCAGGATATATTTTCATAGGTGTTTGATATGGGTTTTCATCTGTGATGTTTTGATACATATCGAATAAGTTTCCGTACTTTTCTCTAATAAAGTCCTCACCTTTTTCCTTAATTGCTCTTTTAAAGTCTAAATAAACAGCAAAACCTGTAGGCCCTATTCCTCTACCCTCATCACAAACCTCTTTTGCTCTTCTGCTTGCGACGTCTCTTGGAACCAAATTTCCAAAAGCAGGATAAATTCTTTCAAGATAGTAGTCTCTTTCTTCCTCTGGAATGTCAATTGGCTTTCTTGTATCGTTCTTTTCTTTTGGCACCCAAACTCTTCCATCGTTTCTTAGGCTCTCGCTCATTAATGTAAGTTTTGATTGGAAATCATTTTTGACTGGGATACAAGTTGGGTGAATTTGTGTGAAGCTTGGGTTTGCAAAAAGCGCTCCCTTTCTGTGAGCTCTCCAGTTTGCTGTTACATTACTTGCCATTGCATTGGTAGACAGATAATAAACATTCGAATATCCACCTGTAGCAAGAATTACAATATCTGCACTGTGTGCTTTAATTTCGCCATTAAGTAGGTTTCTTGTGATGATTCCTTTTGCTTTCCCGTCTTTTATAACAACGTCTAACATGTCATGTCTTGGATAAAACTTTACTTTCTTTTTTTCTGTTTGCCTGCTCAGCGCAGAGTACGCCCCAAGCAGTAATTGTTGTCCAGTTTGTCCTCTAGCATAAAAGGTTCGTGAAACTTGAACACCTCCAAAAGATCTATTATCAAGTAACCCACCATACTCTCTTGCAAAAGGAACGCCTTGTGCTACACATTGATCTATAATGTTTTTGCTTATTTCTGCAAGCCTATAAACATTGTCTTCTCTTGATCGGAAATCTCCTCCTTTTATTGTGTCATAAAACAGTCTCATGACACTATCTCCGTCATTCTTATAGTTTTTAGCTGCGTTGATTCCACCCTGTGCTGCAATACTGTGGGCTCTTCGTGGTGACTCGTGAAAAGAAAAAGCATGTACATTAAACCCATGTTCGGCCATAGTTGCTGCTGCTGAAGCTCCCGCTAATCCCGTTCCTATAATTATCACCTTATATTGGTCTGCCTCTTCAACTGAAAGCTTCTTTAGTGTTTTCTTATATTCCTCCCACTTTGTATAAAGGTCACCTTGCGGTGCTTTTGAATATAAATTTTCTTTAATCATACTAGATAACCCTCACAATAAAACCAAACCAGACAGGTATTGAGATGAAGCCAAGTGGTATCCAAAACCAAAAAATTGAAGAAACATTGTTATAAATTTTTTCATATTTCGTTCCAACTATTCCAAGCGTTTGTCCTGCGGACGCAATGCCATGTTTTAAATGATAGCCAAGCAACGCAATTGCTATAATATAGAAAAAACTAACGAAAGGACTTCCAAAACCTACTGAACTTTCAGTAACTACATAATAATAGCTCATGCCCTGTAAATCGAAGTTGAATTTATACCAAAAAGTTGACCAGTGTGTTGCCAAAAAAATAAAAACTATACTACCTGTAAAGGCTGCGGTTCTTGCAGAAGATGACGTATTTTCTTTACTATATGACGCAACAACTTTCTTAGCTTTTCGATTTTTTATCCAAAGAAGAATGCCGCTATAAGCATGGCTCATAACAAACAGCACAAGAAAAAATTCAGCAATTCTTATCAAAAACCCAAGTTTATGAAGCTTATTAACGTAGCTGTTAAAAGCTGCTTCTCCAACAAAAAGGAAAAGGTTGCCGAAAAGGTGGAAGGCCATAAACAAAGACAAAGATAGTCCTGTTATTGCCATCAAAATTTTTCTTCCAACTGACGAGGTTAGTATTTTAAACAATTCTTGCATTTTATAGGTGATGTTAATTTTATAACGCAATTAGATAAATATAAAGACAATTTGGGTGGGAGTTATTTTCTTGAAAAGAACCAAACTGAGCAAATTGAAAATACTCCACCAATTGCTTCTCTTTTGTTTTCAACCATTCCAACCATGCTGTCTACCTCTTTATCAAGGGTGATTGTGCCCATAAGGCTTAATACAACCAAAACAACCACCAATAAATAGAAAATATTTAGGGTGAGTTTGTTTTTAGTTTTTGAAAAAATTATAGCTGCTGTTATAAAATACATCGGTGTCCACAAATACCAATCGGGATCATTGAGGTTAAGCAAGCCGAAGGCTAAAAAAACTATTACTGCTATTTTGTTAGCCATTCAAAGAGGCTTTGTGTTTCTTCGTTTTCTATAGACACTTCTGGGTGCCATTGTACTCCAATAAAGTTTGTGTTGCCAGAAATTTCAATTGCTTCTATAACACCGTCTGGTGCATGTGCTGTTGCTATTAAGTTTTTCCCTAATTTTTTAACAGCTTGATGGTGTGAGCTTTTTACAAACATTTCTTTTTTTCCTACAATTTTAAAAAGGTTTGATTCTTTTAAAACCTGCACCTTATGGCTACTAGGTTTTCCATTAAAGTCTCCGTGATCTATTGATTTTTTTACAAGCGTTGGAACATCTTCAATAAGTGTCCCACCATAAATTACATTAACCTGTTGAAGACCCGCACAAATAGATAAAACCTTTTTTTTCTGAACCATTGCTTCGTTAAAAACTGCTCTATCAAAGGCCTCTCTATTTTCGCTCATAACATCTTTATCTAGTAGCTCAGGTTTTTCAGATCCATAAATGTGTGCTGGAACATCTGGTCCCCCAACCATTAAGAAAGAGTCAATATGTTGAACTAGGTCTCGTACTTCACTCTCACCTTTTGTATGGCACAAAGACACTGGACAGCCGCCATGTCGCCAAACAGATTTATAATATTGCTCTTTGACTGCACACCATGTGCTGCTTTTCATACTTACATCATATGGATGTATTCCAACCAACTTCCTTTTCATTTTTAAAATGAAAACTCTTGTAATTTTGGTACTGACTTAAGAAGATTTTCTAGGGTGTCTTCGTACTTCTTTTTATTATAAACAACAACCCAAGTCCCTGAAGGTTTTCCATTTTTAAAAGACCCTTTTATTGTTGGATTTTGCCTAGGTGCAACATAGCTCCATTCTCCATTTTTCATGTTTCCTTCATACGTGCCTTTTCCAAAAAAACGCGATCCAAAGTCTATGTCCTGTCCTTCTGTCCACTCTCCTTCTTTTTGGTCATTTTTGAAGGTTCCTTCAGCAACTCTTCTACCATTCTTTGCGTATAATGACCAAAGACCAGTTTTTTTTCCAAACTGGTATGTTCCACTCTGCTTTCTTTCAAGCGAGCCTTCGTTTGCTGAATAGTATTCTTCCCAATCTCCAGTTTTAACTCCCTCTTTGAATGTGCCTTTGCCTCTTATTTCTGAGTGTGGTGAAAGATTAAAAAACTTTCCTTCCAAAATGCCTTCAACATAGTTTTCTTCCCATCCTTTGTCTTCACCTTCTTTATACCAAATCCACTTATCAATCTTTTTTCCTTCTTTATATTCTCCTTCGCTAACCAAAACTTCTTCTGCGTCCCAGCTTTTCCAGATCCCGCTCCTTTTCCAGTTTTGGTAGTCTCCTGCTCTTACAACAACCAGCGTGTTAGGATCCCATTCTCTCCACCTTCCTGATCCGTCTTCAAAAACAATTTCTCCTGTTTTTCGGAGTCTATTTTCTGAATCTCTATTCCACTTGGTCCATGTCCCTATTGGGTTTCCGTCTTCATATTTTATATACTCCAGCCTTTTATTATTATCCATAGGTCCGGGGAATACATATGTAATTTGTTCACCATCTGGTGTACCTTTAATATAATTAGCCTTTCTTCTGGTTCCGTTTTTGTAGTCGATCTCAAACCAAGGGCCGTCTTTTATTCCTCTGCTATATTCACCGACTTTTTCTCCGTATTTATCTAAGACCTGACCAGAAAAAACCTTATTGCTATCCTTGTTGTAAGCCAATCCATCTTCTCCAATAACAATTTCATCCTCATATATTTCACCAGAACATGAAATCATTAATGTCGTAACAAATAATATAAATGTTTTTTTCATGTCTCCTCCTTAAATTAATTTTTGCATTTTTGTTTCATAGGTTTAATTCTATCAAAATGTATTCATAATGAACAATAAACAAAAAATATATTTTTTCTCGGAAACAGAGGTTGAGGGCAACAAAAATATGTCCGATCTCCTTGGTGGAAAGGGCGCAAACATAGCTGAAATGTGCAGTCTGAAAATTCCTGTTCCTCCCGGTTTTACAATAACAACTCAAGAATGTGTTTCTTTTATAAAAAACAAAAAAATTAGCCCTGGCCTTAAAAGAGAAATTGGAAACAATATTAAAAAAGTTGAGGTTGCTTCAGGAAAATCCTTTGGTGGAGAAAACCCCCTCCTTTTATCTGTAAGGTCTGGTGCTCCTGTTTCTATGCCAGGAATGATGGAAACCATCCTGAACATTGGCTTAACAAAAAAAACAATTCCTCTTTTAATTAAAAAAACAAAAAATGAAAAGTTTGTTTACGACAGCTACAGAAGATTAATCATGATGTACGCAGACGTTGTGATGGAAAAGGCTCTCAAAAAAAATAAAACAAATTTGCCCATAAGAGATCAGATGGAAAAAATGTTAGACAAGATGAAGAAAAAAAATAAGTATAAGAACGATGCATCTGTTTCTTCCGAATCATGGCTAGATCTTTCTAAAAAATATTTAAAACTTTATGAAAAGTGCTTTGGTGAAAATTTTCCAGATAACGAACTAGACCAACTTGATGGCGCTGTTCGTGCTGTCTTTTCTAGCTGGAATGGAAAAAGGGCAAAAGAATACAGAGCTTTTGAAAAAATTCCATCAGATATGGGAACCGCTGTAAACGTTCAAACAATGGTTTTTGGCAATATGGGTGTTGGTTGTGGAACCGGTGTTGCCTTCACAAGAAACCCTTCTTCTGGCGAAAAAAGTTTCTACGGTGAGTGGTTGGAAGATGCGCAGGGAGAGGATGTTGTAGCGGGTCTAAGAACACCAAGTCCTATTTTAGAAAAAGATGGGTCTGAAAAATCTTTGGAGAGATCTATTCCAAAAGCGTTTACAAAGCTTAACAGGATAAGAACAAAACTTGAAAAACACTTTAAAGACATGCAAGATATCGAATTTACCATTGAAAATAAAAAACTTTGGATGCTCCAAACAAGAACAGGCAAGAGAACTGGGGTGGCATCAATAAAAATTGCAACGGACATGGTAGATGAGCGTCTGATATCAAAAAAAGAAGCTTTGTTGAGAGTTAAACCCCTGCAAATATATGAAAGTCTTTTAAAAAATATCGTCACTGAAGATTTGGAAAAAAATTCCCCCGTTTCTTTTGGCTTGCCTGCTGGGCCGGGTGCATCTAGCGGGAGCGTTGTTTTTTCAGCTGAGAAAGCTGAAGCTTTAGGTAAAAAAGGTAAAAAAATAATATTGATAAGGGAAGAGACCTCGCCAGAAGACATACATGGAATGCACTATTCAGAAGGAATATTAACGTCTAGGGGAGGACTGACAAGTCACGCTGCTTTAGTGGCAAGGGGCTGGGGGAAAAGCTGTGTTGTTGGTTGTCAAGACCTGTCAATTGACAAAGGTGGTCGCTCTGCAACCGTTGGTATTCACAAAATTAAAGAGGGTGACAACATTACTCTTAATGGTTCCTCGGGGGAAATATACTTAGGCAAATTAAGGTTATATCAAAACCCAATTGAAAGCGCACACTCTCTCAACCTTTTGCTCGGCTGGGCTGATGATGTTAGAAAGTTAAAAATTAGAACCAATGCAGATACTCCGGAAGACTGTGACAGGGCTTTGGGTTTTGGAGCAGAAGGTATTGGTCTTTGTCGAACAGAGCATATGTTTTTTGACGAGAAGCGTGTTCACGATTTTAGAAAAATGATTTTGTCTAACACCACAAAAGAAAGGGTTAAACACCTTCAAAGGTTGTTACCATACCAAACCAGGGACTTTTACAACATACTTAAAAAGATGGATGGCAAGCCCGTTACTGTGAGACTGCTTGACCCGCCTCTTCATGAATTTATTAACATTCACAAAAGAGAGTTGGAGGTTTTGGCCCTTGACCTTGGTGTGTCAAAAAATTCTGTAGAAGAAAGGGTTGAGGCTCTTAAAGAATCTAACCCTATGCTTGGTCATCGTGGCTGTAGACTTGGGGTTTCTTACCCCGAGATAACTGCTATGCAATCAAAAGCCTTGTTGGGAGCTTGCTTTAAATTAAAAAAAGAAGGTTATAAACCAATGTTAGAAATTATGGTTCCCCTTGTTTCTCACTTTAAAGAATTTTTAAACCAAAAAAATATAATAAAGGGTGTTTATGATGAACTAAGATTGAAAAATAAATCCTCTATTAATTTTAAAATTGGGACTATGATCGAAGTTCCACGCGCCTGTCTTTCTTCAGGGCAAATTGCTGAACATGCAGAATTTTTTAGTTTTGGTACAAACGATCTTACACAAACCACCTTTGGTTTCAGCAGAGACGATACTGGAACGTTTTTTCCTTCTTATCTAGAAAATAAAATAATATCAGTTGACCCTTTTGAACAAATTGATGAAGAAGGCGTTGGAAGGCTAATGGAAATAGCCGTACAGGGCGCCCGCAGCACCCAAAAAAATCTTTCTATCGGTATTTGTGGAGAGCATGGTGGAGAACCTAAAAGCATAGCCTTTTGTAAAATGCTTGGCCTTGACTATGTCAGCTGTTCTCCTTATCGTGTACCTATAGCGCGATTGGCTGCTGCACAAGTTGAAATATGAAAAAAGAGTTTAAAATAGTTGTTTATGGGGCTACCGGTTTCACTGGAGAGCTTTGTGTTAAATATCTTTCAAGTCACTACAAAGAGTTGTCTATGGCAATTGCTGGTAGAAATCAAAAAAAACTTGAAGACATTAAATCAAAACATGGTTTATCCTGTCCAACGATCATAGCAGACTCATTTGACTCAGGGGCCTTAAAAAAGATGTGTGACAGGGCTGATGTAATCCTTTCTACTGTTGGTCCTTATCATAAATATGGTTCTGCCCTTGTGGAGGCCTGTGTAGAGTCTGGTTGTCACTATGTTGATATAACGGGTGAAAGTTTCTGGGTTAAGGAACAAATCGAAAAGCACCATAACATCGCAAAAAAGAAAGGTTTAAGAATTATAAATGCTTGCGGCTTTGACTCTGTTCCATCAGATCTTGGGGTCTTCTTCGCAGCAAACAGCGTTGATGGGGAACTAAAAAGTGTTCGTGGTTTTCACGCATGGAAAGGTGAGGCTTCTGGAGGAACAATGGAAACAATGTTTTCATCGATTGATGCAAAATCTGCTAAAGGTGGTCTTGGAAAGTTTTCTCTTAACCCAGAAAACTCTGTTAGTGATTTTCAGAAAAAAAATACGAGCGACAAGATAAAAGTTGAAAAAATTTCTGGCCTTTCAGGCTGGACGGGTCCTTTTATAATGGCCCTCCCAAACACTAGGGTTGTTAGGAGATCTGCTGCTCTTTCAAAAAACATAGGTAAATATTATGGGGACAGCTTTGTTTATTCTGAAGGTGCGTACTATTCTCGAAGAGGGGCAGCTTTAAAGGTTAGCTTTATGACCATGCTTATTGGTCTTATAATTCTTTCTCCTTTAAGAAAAATTGCTAGACCTCTTTTTAGGAAACCTGGCCAAGGCCCCTCTCAAAAAGCTATGGACGAAGGGTTTTTTAAAAGCAGGTTTTTAGTAGAGACAACGTCTGGACAAAGAGCTTTTATGATGTCCGCCAGCGGAGATCCTGGCTATAAAATGACCTCTAGAATGGCCTGTGAAAGCGCTCTTTGCTTAGCTGTTGAAAATCCTGAAAGTTTACCTGGCGGTTCTAGTTTTGGTGGGGTTTTAACACCGTCAATTGCGCTTGGAAACGTTTTAATAGAGAGATTGAGAAAAATTGGTGTGTCTTTTGAAGAAATTTCAACTATTGATTAAAGCCAAAAAATTGTAATTCCTGCGTTTCTGTTGTTAAAATCTTTGTCCTTATGTCCTTGGATTTTTGATCGCATTGCAACCGCCTCTTTGTTAAAAGCATTATAATCTTCTCCTGATATAACCGCAGTAAATCTGCCTTCCTGTTCTTTTGCCCAGTCTCTTACAGTTTTAGCTATAGTTCCAGAACCAAGACCGTGAACAACTTTTACAGCGACAACACCTGCAGTAACCTTTGCCTTGCTTATTTCTGTTTCTAGCTGAATGAGCGCCTGCTCAGAAGATTGGCCTTGGTGCGCTATGTCTACTTTCAATATCATTTTGGGTAAGTTAATTAAAAAATGATTAGCCCTAACATGCTTTTATAAAATTTCATATATTTCTTTCAATGTTAGAAATAAAAAAAATATTTAACTCTCAACAAGAAAACAAAGCGTCTGTTGCTGCCTGTGGACCCAACCAGAGAAAGAAAAAAATACAAAAACTTTTAAACAACTTTCTATCCATGGAAGAAGAAATTCTTTCAGCTCTCGCTGAAGACCTAGGAAAAAGCAAAACCGAGTCTTTGTTGGCAGAGCTTTACGGTGTGAAAACAGAAGCTGCTTTTGCTATAAAAAACGTAGGTTCTTGGATGAGAAAAAAAAGGGTTTCGTCCCCGCTAACAATTGCTTTTACAAAAAGCTGGGTAAAGCCTGAGCCTGTTGGGTCTGTTTTAATAATATCGCCTTGGAACTACCCAATTATGTTATGTTTAAACCCCTTAATCGCAGCTATTGCTGCTGGCAATACCGCGGTAATTAAACCATCTGAGTACACTCCAAGGTCTGGAGAGGTTGTTAAAAAACTAGTCAACATGACCTTCCAAGAAAATGAGGTTGCTGTCTTCTTGGGTGAAAAAGACGTTGCTGAAAATTTGCTCGATCAACCTTTCAATCACATAATGTTTACTGGTAGCCCAAGGGTGGGTAAACTTGTTATGTCTGCAGCTGCTAAACATCTTGCTGGAGTAACTCTTGAACTTGGTGGAAAATCGCCTGTCATTATTAATAAAGATGCGAACATCCGCGACGCTGCTTGGAAGATTGCATTTTACAAGTTCGCAAACGCTGGTCAAACCTGTACTGCGCCCGACTTTGTTCTTTGTCATGACAGTGTTTATGATGACTTCTTGAAAGAGATAGAAAAAAATATTGTGGAGTTTTTTAGTGGCAACATCTCCAAAGGATCAAAAGACTATTGTTCTATTGCAGGAGCAGAACATTTTGACAGGTTAAAGGGTGTTTTGGACGACTCTATATTGGGTGGTGCAAAAGTGGCTTGCGGTGGTTACGCTGACCGCTCCTCCCTCTTTTTATCTCCCACTGTCTTGGGAGACGTTGAAGAAAAAAACCCTATAATGGATGAAGAAATTTTTGGGCCCCTTCTTCCTGTTCTAAGGTTTTCTGATTTAAACAAGGCCATAGATTTAATCAACAACAGGCCTAAGCCCCTTGCTCTTTATCTTTTTAGCAAAAGTTATTCTATTCAAAATATGGTCGCACTATCTACATCTAGCGGTGGCTTTGTAATAAACGACTGCGTTATTCATCATACAAACCCACATCTTCCATTCGGGGGTATCAACAACAGCGGTCTTGGAAGTTATCATGGTAAGTATGGCTTTGACTCTTTTTCACACCAAAAAGCAATTATGAAGAGTAGCTCTCTTTCTCCTTTTAAGCTTATGCTGCCACCCTACTCAAAAAACAAAGAGTGGTTGGCTAGTGTGATAAAAAGATTTCTCTAGATATTTCGTTTCTTAAATCAATTATAGCGTTGGCGTACTTGTCTGATCTATTGTAGGTCCTTATGGCGTGCCATATACCCGACTTGTAGGAAAAATTAAAACTATTTTTGGGATACCCGTTTTCTACCAAATAATATGCAACACTACCCAAAACATCTTCCCAGTCATACGGATCTTTTTCTCCGTCTTTGTTGTAATCAATTGATAAGCGGTTGAAGCTAGAAGGAATAAACTGTCCATATCCAAACGCTCCAGCATAAGATCCTTCTATTGAGTAGGGGTCAATGTTGTTTTGATAGCAAAAACTTAAAAGCTCTGCTATTTCTTTAACGGCCCACCTAGATCTTTTTGGCATTTTTGCTGCCTGCGTATACAAAGAATTAATGACTGTGAAGCCGGATGTTTTTGACCCATAGTTTGTTTCAACCCCCACAATAGCCACTAAAACGATGGGGTCTATGCTAAACTCTTTTGATATTTCAGACAAAAGTTTTTTATTTTTTTCAAAAAATTCTGCTCCCCCCTCTATCCTCTCTTTGTTAACAAAAATCTTTTTGTATTGCTCGTATGTTTTGATTTTCTCTGGTTTCTCTTTAAACCTTTTTATTACCTCATTGTTGATAAGAAGGCGGTTGTCTTTGAGCGATTTTTCTATAAATGTTATTTCTGCTTTTCCAGCTTTTTGCGTTTGCGCTTTTACTTTGTCGAGAACTTTTTGCTGGTCATCAAACCCAAACAAATGTGCTGTATAAAATATGATGATAAGTTTGACTATATAGGTTATTTTCATTTAAATGGACCTTTCAAAAAATAAATATTTACTCTTATTCCTGGCTCTGCTTGCCGTAAGCTCGTCTGCTTGGGTCGTTCGCTTTCTTCCAGAGCTTTCTTCAACAACTATTGCTTTTTGGAGAATGTTTTTAGCAAGCATAATGGCCTTTATCTTATCTTACAAAACATTTTTTAGTTTTGTTCCTGATAAAAGAATTTTATTTGCTGGTATGTTTTTAGGTTTTCATTTTGCTCTGTTTTTTAGAAGCGTTCAGTTGACGTCTATAGCAGAGGCAGCCCTACTTGGAACCATTGCTCCTGTTTTTACCGAGTCTTTTTCAATAGTTTTCCAAAAGAAGAAGTTTTCTTCAAAAGTCTTCTTTGGTCTTTTGCTAGCCTTGTTGGGCGCTTATATCCTTATTAGTAAAAGCAATTTTAGCCAAACCAGTTCTATGGGAAATATTCTTGCGGTTCTTTGTTCGGTTGCAATGGCCGTTGTTTTGATAGTTGGCAAAAACATTAGAAAGAGTGTGGGCTTGTTTGAATATTCGCGCTGGCTTTTTCTCTATGCCTCTGTGTGTTTGTTTGTTGTTTCTTTTTTTGACGGGTCAAATATTTTTGAGTTTGAAACAGGAGATTTTGGTTGGTTTGTTTTTTTGGCAGCAATACCAACAATGGTTGGCCATAACATCTTTTATTTTCTTGTAAAATATTTGAGCACCACAACCATTGCTGCTGTTCCTTTGGGCGAACCGCTTATTTCATCTTTTGGTGCCTACTTTCTCTTTGGTGAGCCCGTCGGTATTGTTGTGTTTCTTGGCGGTGCAACTACTCTTTTAGGAGTTTTTATTATAATTAAAAATGATCCAAGCTAACCAAAGCTTTAAACTGCCATCGGAGCTTTTATACTTTTCATTGGGTTGTATCCTACAAGCTTGTAGTCTCCAGTGTTTGATTTTAAAACATCATCAATTGAGCTAAGCTTTGGAATTTCTAGTTTTGGTGCTTTCGCTGGTCTTCTTTTGATTTGCTCTCTTACCTGATCATGGTGGTTGTTATAAATATGGCAGTCTCCTCCAGTCCATATAAACTCTCCAGGCTTAAGGTTTAAAATTTCTGACAAGATACAAACAAGCAGGCTGTAAGATGCTATATTGAAAGGAACGCCCAAAAACATATCTGCGCTTCTTTGGTATAGTTGACAACTAAGTTCTTTGTCTTGTATGTGGAACTGAAACATCGTGTGGCATGGGGGAAGGGCCATTTCGTGAACTTTTTCTACATTCCAGGCGCTAACAATGTGCCTTCTGCTGTTTGGGTTGCTTGATAGTTCGTCTATAATTTTTTTAATTTGGTCTACCCCGCCTTCTTTTTTACCCCAAGATCTCCACTGTTTTCCATAAACGGGCCCCAACTCTTTTATTGTGTCTGTGTTTTCGTAACCAAGCTCTCTACCCTGTTTGTTCGCATTAGCTGTCCAGATGGTCTTTTTTTCTATTAGATTTTTCCTGTCTTCTCCAAAGTGTATTTCGGCCAAACGCCTTTCATCTGTGCTGCCCTCCAAAAACCATAACAGCTCACTCACCACGCTTTTCCATGCAAGCTTCTTTGTTGTCACAGCAGGAAAGCCCCCTTTTAAATCAAACCTCATTTGATATCCAAAAACACCCTTTGTTCCGATACCCGTTCTATCCTCTCTGTCTTTTCCTTTTTCCAAAATGTATTCAAGGGCTTTTATATATTGCTTCATGTTATTTTTTCTTTTTCCATATTTGAAACTCTACGGTCTCGTGCTGCTCTATCCATGTTTTTTCAAAAATATTTTCTATTTTCTCAAGCGAGAGAAATCCATCGCAATCATATTTTCCCGGTATTCTACTTAAATAAAACTCCTCAACAACGCCAAGCGTTTGTTCAATAATGTTTGGTCCGCCTATAATCCAAATTGTTTTATCCTTGTTGTCTTTTTTTATCTTAATAACTTCTTTCTTCAGGTTTCCTTTTATGTACTTATCGGCGCCTGGGAATTTTTCTTTTTTGGTTGTAGCCAACACATTTATTCTGTTGGGCAGTGGCCACGGCATAAGAGGGTCTATCCACGTCTTGGAGCCCATTACAACCACATTGTTTGTGGTGTTTTTTTTAAACCAACCCAAATCTTTGGTGTTTTTAGGCCAGGGTATTGATCCCTCTTTGCTGACCCCTCCCTCTTCGTCACAGGCTAGGATAGCTTTTATCACTATCTATTTTTCCTCTTTCTTTAGTGGCTTGCCCTTTTCATCAATTGATCCTGCTGCCACCTGGAAAAGGTCTTCTTCTTTTATGTGTCTGGTAATTGCTTCGTTTACCTGCTTCAAGGTAACGCTGTTTACTTTTGATATATAGTCATCGATGTATGACAAGTCTTTCCAAACAACCACGCTGTTTAAAATGCCGTCAGCTAATCCTGAATTAGAGTCAAAACCCACCTGATAAGATCCGGTAAGCGTTGATTTTGCCACACTAAGCTCTTCTTCTGTTATTCCATCCTTTATCCACTCTGATATAACACCCAGGGATGACTTTTCACCTTCACCCAAAAGCTCTGGCGCAAAAGTTCCTGCTACATACCAATACCCTTTATTATTATTTCCGAAGCCTGATATTCCAGAATAAATTCCATATGTTAGTCCGTCTCTAACCCTAACTGTTTGCATAAGTCTCCCAGAAAAACTTCCACCCAAAACCTGTGATGCCACAACTAGCGGCATATAGTCTTCGTGTTTTCTGTCGATTCCTAGTGGGGTACCAAAATATAGGTGGGTGCTTGTTTTGTCTTTAAGGGTAACATATGTGGTTTTAGAAGTCTTTTTTTGTTCTCCTTTTTCTTGGGGCACATCTAGAGCAAGCTCCTTCCAGTCACCAAAAGCATCTTTAATTTTTTTAGAAAGATCGGTGTGGTTCACCCCTCCGACAGCAACAATAACCATACTTCCTCTGCCGTAGAAATTGTCGTGAAACCTTCTCAAGTCTTCTGTTGTTACTTTTTCAGTTTCCTTCATTGCTGTGTCTGGGTCTGTTGGCGAGTTTTGTTGGTTTTTTCCATAAAAAGCAGTCAACATCTCCTTTGAGGCGTTTGCGCTTGTGCTCTCTTTTGATCGCTTAAGGGCAGTTATCCTGCTTTTTTTAACAACCTTTAGGTTTTTTTCTTCAAATGCTGGCTCTCTAAGTTGTTCTGCGAGCAAGGAAACAACCAGATCGGTGTCTTCTTTTAAAAACTTTGCATCAAAACCAACTGCAGTCTGTCCAGAATAAAAACTTAGGCTCGCTCCGATGTTTTCCAGTGCATCACTTATTTCAAACTTTGTTTTGCTTTTTGTTCCCTCATCTAACATTGAAGAGACCAAAGAGGGTATTCTTTTGTTTTCTGAAAAAACGGTTCCTCCAAGCATGTTTCCTGTTAAAACGGTTACGTCTGAGCCATTTTTTAAAGTATACAAAGCTATGCCGGGCACTGGTTCTGACATCTTAATTTGAGATTCTATTTTTCCTGCCTCAAGCCTTGTTGGGGGTGAAAAGTTCTTTATCTTGATTGCATTTAGGTCTTCTGCGCTCTTAACTTTTTCTCCCTGTCCTTGATCTCCCTTTTCTTTTGGTATAAAATATCCAACCGTACTTAAGTCTTCATTCAAGTATCTTTTTGCCACCTCCTGAATCTTTTCTGGTGTTACAGATTCAATTCTTTCAATATAGCTTGTATAAAGAGTCCAGTCACCCGAACCTATGGCTTCGTTTAATGCAAATGCAACGCTTGCGCTTGATCCTCCCCCATCATCATTAAACTTTTTCCTTGTGATAAGTTTTGTTTTTGCTCTTAAAACCTCTTCTTTTGAAACCCCGTCTTTTTTGATGTTTTCATATTCATCAACTATCATCTTTTCAACCTTGTTGTGTGTTGTGCCCGGTGAAAGGGTTGCATAGGTTGTGAAAAGCCCTGGATCTTTAAACAGTGTATCATAAATATAGACGCTGGTTGTGAGACCTTTGTCTGTTAGCTTTTTATAAAACCTGCTGTTTTTACCAGAAGAAAGAATTGAAGAAAGAACTGTCATTGCTGCTGCATCTTCGCTTGTAGCTGAAGGGCTCTTATGGGCAACCCCAAGAACACCCACCTGTCCCGCTCTTTTTAGCGTTACAGTTCTTTTTCCCTCCTGTTTTGGCTCTTCCGTATAGACGGTTGGTATTTCCTTTTTGCTCTTACCTATTTTCCCGAAGTGTCTTTTTATTTGAGAAAGGGCGTCCTCTGTTTTAAAGTCCCCCACAACAATTGCTGTGGCGTTATTAGGCCAATAAAAGGTGTCATAAAATTCCTGAAGCCTTTCAATTGACACATTCTCAATATCTGATTTCCACCCAATTGTTGAGTGGTGATAGGGGTGGGCTTGATATGCTGTTGCCCACAAATGTTCGTCCAAAACGTTTGTTGGGCTGTTTTGACCTCTTTCAAATTCGTTTCTCACAACCGTCATTTCAGACTGTCTATCTTCTTCTTTAATATATGCGTTTCTCATTCTGTCGGCTTCAATTTCAATTGCAACCTCTAATTTATTGCTTGGCATAGTTGCATAATAGTTTGTTCTGTCCAACCACGTTGTTGCGTTTACTCTAGCACCAAAAGACTGTAAAACCTGAAAAACTGTGTTTCCTTTTTTGGTGTTAAACTTTTTAGAGCCTTTAAACATTAGGTGCTCTAAAAGGTGTGTGGATCCGGTGTTTCCTGTAACCTCGTTTCTTGATCCTACCCTATAAGTAACCATAAAAGTTGCTACCGGTGCGCTACCATCCTCTTTGACTAAAACGTTTAGCCCGTTAGATTTTAGCTTATACTCTTTTATGCCGCCAGATTCTTTAATAAAATCATATCCATAATAAGTGTCTTGTGACATAATTGCCCCCAAAAAAATTGATGTTAAAATTAGTTTTTTCATTATTACTCCGTGTTTGTGACTATCTCCAAGGAAAAAACCTTGGTACGTCGGACATATAATCTAAATATTCTTGCCCATAAATGCCAACAAGGCTTTGCT
Organism: uncultured Fidelibacterota bacterium; assembly: GCA_902624575.1. Taxonomy (GTDB): domain Bacteria; phylum Fidelibacterota; class Marinisomatia; order Marinisomatales; family Marinisomataceae; genus Marinisoma. Next base: position 6,583 of record CACNXV010000007.1, on the reverse strand, counting down.
CCTCAATCTTTATTAACCTCAACCAAACCGAATATTGCAAGGGCAAGAGAAACAAAAAAAGCCATGAACCTAAAAACAGGGACATGGCGACAGTTAGATGAAAAATTATCACCAATTGTATTGGGTTTCTCATATAAAAGTATATGCCCTTTTTAAACTGGTTTATTTTTTTATTTTTTTTGCTTAAAAATGCCCAACCCAGCAAGAAGGTGGCTTCTCCCAAAAGGAAAAATATCATTATATTTTTCCAAGGATCTCCAACGGTATATTTGATGTGGTTAAATTTATTTTCAAAAAAATAGCATAAAACAAAAACTACAGTGGTCGTCAAAGCGCCTTTAGCTATAGAGCTGTTTTTTCTTTTATTTTCTTGGTCCAAAGATTGCTGTTCCTACTCTAACCATATTTGATCCACACCTTTGTGCTTCATAAAAGTCCCCGCTCATCCCCATTGAGAGGGTGTGCATTTGGTTGTTTGTTTTTTTATTAACTTTGTTGAAAAGCTTCTCAGTTTTTTTAAAGGCTTTTTCTATTTCTTTTTTGTCTTCGGTGTTTGGCCCCATTGTCATAAACCCCTCAACTTTTATATTTTTTAAACCAAAACATTCTAGTATTTCTTCTTCTTGTTCAAACAAAAATCCGTTTTTCTTATCACTTCCCGTGCTGTTTATTTGCAAAAGAACCCTTTGTTTTTTTTCAACCTTTCTTGCGGACCGCGATATTCTTGTTGCCAGCTTAACGGAACCTACGGTATCTATCGTGTCAAAAATTCTCACTGCTTTATTTATTTTATTCGACTGTAATGGCCCTATAAGCCTTTTCTCTACGCTTGATATTTTTTTTATTAATACAAATTTTTGTTCTGCCTCTTGAACCCTGTTTTCTCCAATTACTGTGGCACCAGATGAAATTGCTTCATCTATTTCTTTTTCTGTTCTTGTTTTTGTAACCACAACGAGTGTTGTGTTTTCTTTTGTTTGAAGCTTAACCTTCTGAAGGTTTTTCGCTATTTGACTCTTCTCCATCTTCTTTTTTTTCTTCTTCTGTCATTATTCTTGTTATAGAAGATACCAGCGTGCCTTCTCCAAGCTTTATAAGCTTAACTCCTTGCGTTGCTCTTCCTATCGCTCTTATTTGAGCAACCGGCTGCCTTATTAAAACCCCTTGGTTTGTAATGATCATAAGGTCGTCTTTGTCTACAACCTCTTTAATAGTTACCATTTTTCCTACTTTTTCGGTGGTTTTCATTGTTAAAACGCCTTTTCCACCTCTTTTTTGTGCACGATATTGTGATATTTCTGTTCTTTTACCAAAACCTTTTTCGGTGGCCACCAATACTGTTGTTCCTTCTCTTTTTATTAACAACATACCAACAAGCCTGTCATCTTCTGAGCTTAAGGTTATTCCTTTTACCCCCATTGTTTTTCTGCCGCTTGGTCTAATTTGTTCCTCTGAAAATCTAATAGATTTTCCATTTCTCGTGCCCAACAAAATGTCGTTATCTCCTGTAGAAACTCTGGCCTCTATTAGTCTGTCTCCATCTCTTATTTCAACCGCATATATACCCTTTTTCCTTGGGTTTGAATATGCTGAAAGTTTTGTTTTCTTGACGATGCCCTTTTCTGTTGCCATAACAACAAAGTGGTCTTCATGAAACTCTTTAACGCTTATGAATGCACTGACTTTTTCGTCTGGCTCACACCCAATTAGGTTAACAATTGCCCTTCCTTTGGCCGCTCTTCCACCCTCAGGTATGTCATAAACCTTTACCCAATAACACTTTCCTTTATCTGTAAAAAACAAAATATAGCTATGTGTGTTTGCAACAAAAAGATGCTCAACAAAATCTTCGTCTCTTGAGCTTGCTCCTTGAACCCCTCTTCCACCCCTTCTTTGGCTTCTATAAGTGCTTAGGCTTGTTCTTTTTATATAGCCGTTGTGTGTAATAGTTAAAACCATCTCCTCTTCAGCTATCATGTCTTCAATATTAAGGGTTGCGAAGTCTTTTATTATCTCAGTTCTTCTTTCTTCGCCGTATTTTTCTTTAATCTCCAAAAGCTCTTCTTTAATTATCTCCATTCTCTTTGTTTTGCTTTCTAAAATTCCTTTTAACTCAGATATGTGTTGAATAATGTCTTTGTATTCGCTGATAATTTTATCTGTTTCAAGGCCTGTTAACCTCTGAAGTCTCATGTCTAAAATTGCTTGTGATTGTTTTTCCGACAAACCAAACTCTTTCATTAATGCATCTTTGGCTGAAACAGGATCCTTGCTTTTTTTAATCGTTTCAACAATTTTGTCTATATTTTTTAGAGCAATTTTTAAGCCTTCTAAAATGTGTGCCCTAGCTTCTGCCTTTGCTAAATCGAACTTTGTCCTTTTTACAACAACATCTAGCCTAAAATCAATAAAGACCTCTAAGATTTCTTTAAGATTCATAACCTTTGGTGTTCCATCAACAAGGGCCAACAATATTATTCCAAAAGTGTCTTGTAATTGTGTTTGTTTATACAGCTGATTTAAAACAACCTCGGGAACAGCATCTCTTTTTATTTCAATAACTATTCTCATTCCGTCTTTATCAGACTCATCTCTTAGCTCTGCTATTCCTTCAATTTTTTTATCTCTAGCTAAGTATGCTATTTTTTCTATTAGATTTGCTTTATTAACCTGATAAGGAAGCTCTGTAACAATTAAAGAGTCTCTTCCTTTTGAAGCGGGCTCCACGTGTGCCCTTCCCTGCATAACAACTTTTCCTCTTCCAGTTTCATAAGCATCAATAATGCCTTGAATTCCAAGAGCTTTTCCGTGTGTTGGAAAGTCTGGTCCTTTTATGTGCTTCATCAGGTCTTTAACCTCTGTTTCTGGATTTGAAATTAATTCCACCAACCCATTAATCAGCTCCGCAAGGTTGTGAGGCGGTATCTTTGTTGCCATTCCAACAGCTATTCCCTCTGATCCGTTAACAAGAAGGTTTGGATAAACCGCGGGGAGAACTGCCGGCTCTTTTAGTGTTTCATCAAAATTTGTTGTCCAAGGAATTGTTTCTTTCTCTATATCTCTTAAAAGCTCGCTTCCAATTTTAGACATTCTAGATTCTGTATATCTCATTGCTGCGGCTCTGTCTCCATCAACGGATCCAAAATTTCCCTGACCCTGGACAAGCTCATGTCTCATGGAAAATTCTTGCGCCATTCTGACCATTGCATCATAGATTGAACTATCGCCGTGAGGGTGATATTTACCCAAAACCTCACCAACAACCCTGGCTGACTTTTTATATGGCCTGTTCCACATTGCTGACATTTCACTCATGCTAAACAAAATTCTTCTATGAACAGGTTTTAGTCCGTCTCTGGCATCGGGCAGTGCTCTCGACATAATAACGGACATCGAATAGTTTAAATAGCTTTCTTCAAGCTCCTTTACTAACTGTTTGTCTAATATGTTGTCTCTTCCTAGGTCCATCTTATATATCTATGTTTGTTGCAAACTTTGCTCTTTCAGTAATAAAGGTTCTTCTGTGTTCTACTTCAGAACCCATTAATTCTCTAAATCTTACATTTGTTTCTTCTTCCATAATGTGGTCTACGGTTACCTGCATTAATGTTCTTGTTTCAGCATTCATTGTTGTTTCCCAAAGCTGTTCTGCGTTCATTTCTCCTAAACCTTTATATCTTTGAATGTCTATTTTAGCTTTATTTTCAGACTCCATTCTTTGTAAAACCTGGTCTCTTTCTTCGTCTGTATAAGCATATCTTTCTTTTTTTCCTTGTTTCATTTTATATAGCGGTGGCATTGCCATATATAAAAATCCTCCCTGAACAAGGCTTTTCATTTTTCTCCAAAAAAATGTTAAAAGCAGGGTTCTAATATGGCTACCATCAACATCTGCGTCTGTCATAATAACAATTTTATGATATCTTAGTTTTTCTGGATTAAAGCTATTTGGATCATCTTCATCTTCCCCGAAACCACAGCCAAGGGCTGTAATAATTGATTGAATTTCATTATTAGCTAAAAGTTTGTCTTCTCTTGCCTTCTCTGAATTTATAACCTTTCCTCTTAACGGCAATATTGCTTGTGTTCTTCTATCTCTTCCTTGTTTAGCTGTTCCTCCAGCAGAATCTCCCTCAACTAAAAAAAGTTCACACTGTAGTGGATCTTTATTTGAACAGTCGGCCAGTTTTCCCGGAAGAGTTGTAGAGCCAAGGCCAGATTTTTTTCTTACCAATTCTCTTGCTTTTTTTGCAGCTATTCTTGCTCGTGCTGCTTCAGCTGCCTTTTCAATAATTTTTTTACCAACCTTTGGGTTTTGTTCAAGAAATGCCTGAATTCCGTCATAAACGACGTTATCTACCATCCCTTTTACCTCACCGTTTCCAAGTTTGGTTTTTGTTTGTCCTTCAAATTGAGGTTCTTGAACTTTTACAGATATAACAACAGTTAGTCCTTCTCTAAAATCATCTCCTGAAAGAGAAAATTTTTCATTTTTTTTCGTTTTTATTAAATCATTTTTATTAGCATAGTTGTTTAATGCTCTTGTTAGCGCAGACCTAAAACCAGAAAGGTGTGTTCCTCCTTCAATTGTGTTAATATTATTTACAAAAGAAAATATATTATTATTATAGTTTGTACTATATCTCAAAGCTAAATCAACAGGAACCTCTATATCTTCTTTTGTGACAGATATAACCTCTTCATGTATTAAATCTTCTCCTCCATCTAAATATTTTACAAAGTCAGATAAACCTCCTGGAAAACAATATTCTGTTGACGTTTCTTGCGGTTCATTTATTAAGGTTATTGATAGGTTTTTATTTAAATATGCTAATTCTTTAAGTCTTCCTTTTATAATTTCTTCTTCAAATCCTTTATGGGTAAATACAGAGTGATCTGGTTTAAATGATATTATTGTTCCTCTTTTATCACTTTTACCTACCTTAATAACATCACTTGTAGGTTGACCTATTTTATATTCTTGTTTGTAGTGAAAACCATCCCTGTGTACTTCAGCAACAAGATCTTCAGCTAGAGCATTAACCACAGATACACCCACTCCATGAAGACCTCCAGAAACCTTATATGTGTTTTTGTCAAACTTACCTCCTGCATGTAATACTGTCATTACAACCTCAAGAGCGGGTTTTCCTTCTTCTTTATGAATTTCTACTGGTATTCCTCTTCCATTATCTTCAATAGATATAAAACCATCATTTCTAATTGTTACGGAAATTTCCGTACAAAATCCGGCAAGAGCTTCATCTATGCTATTATCAACAACTTCGCTTACAAGATGGTGATATCCCCTTTTACCAACGTCACCTATATACATTGCTGGTCTTTTTCTTACAGCTTCGAGCCCTTTTAAGACTGAAATTTTATCGGCACCATAATTGTTTTTACTCATTTATTCTCACAGGCATTAATAAGATTATTGTATTTTGATCTTTGACCGAAGGTAAAAACAAAGTTGCGGAAGAAGAGTCTTTAAAAGTAAAATTAATTTCTTCATTTGGATATTTTGAAACTGCTTCTTTTAAATAAATAGCATTAAATCCTATAGAGATTTCATCTCCTGAATATTCTGCAGATTTTAAAGGTGCAAAAACAGTTTTACTCTCTGGTTGATTTACACTTTTAAAAAAAACTTTACCTTCTGAAACATTTAGGGATATTTGATTAGTATTTTTATTTGTTGCTAAGGATGCCGCTCTAATATTGTTTAACATTTCTGTTTTATTTGCAGTAAGTCTTAATGGATTCTCTTCGGGTATTACAGCATTATAGTTTGGGTATTTTTCATCAATTATTTTTGAATAAAACATATCTTTATTATTATTAGTAAATACATAATCACCACTAAAGACAAGGTTTGTTTCACTTTGTCCGTCGAGAAAGGCACTTAAGATTGATAAAAACTTTTTAGGTATAATAAAAGATCCTACAATGCTTGTTGTGTTTTGCTTTGAAATTTTTACTAACCTATGTCCATCAGTAGCAACAAAATCTACAGTATCTTCCTGAAAATTGAAGCATCCACCATTTAAGGCGGGTTTGGTTGGCTCATTATTTATTGCATACATCAATGAATCTATAATATCTTTTAAAACTTTTGTTTCAACACAAAATAAATTTTCATGTTTATTTTCTGGAACTTCTGGGTAATCTTGAAAAGGAACTGTAGACATATCAAAAGATACACCTTTTTCTGATTTTATATTAATATGAGGGCCGGATACATCAATATCTACCCTACCGTCCTCTATAACATTAATTATATCGTTTATTTCAGAAGTAGGGAAAAGACCCTCTCCTTCTCTATTAACGGATGCTGTTATATTTGTTTTAACCCCAACCTCAAGATCCGTTGAATGCAAAACCACACCAGCAGCACTTGATGATATGTAAGTATAGTTGACTAATGGATTTTGAGATTTTAATTGTGTTGTTTTAGATAATTTCGAAAAAGCTTCTTGAAGTTCTTTTTTTGTGGTTGAAATGTTCATAATTAACCTACAATATTATAATAATATTGGGTGCTTAACAAGCTTAAATTGGCACATATTATTTAATAACTCTT
>CACNXV010000006.1 GCA_902624575.1 uncultured Fidelibacterota bacterium | reverse complement strand
CATTTGTTGAATTAAATAGTAAATATCTTAACAATATTATAAAAAATGCAGAAATTTTTGATTTCGAAGAATTCATTTTCTTTAAAAGAGACGCAAGTAGATTCATAAAAAAGTGCGATAAATATGATATTATTTTTGCAGATCCTCCATATGGACATTTAAATGTAAATGAATTTGCCACTGAAGCTTTAAAAAAATTAAATCCAAATGGTATTTTTGTAATGGAGTGTTCAGCAAATGAATCCGTTGAAGGATGCAATAAAATTGCTAAATTTGGTGATACAAAATTATTATATTGGGAAAAATGAAAAGAATAATATATCCAGGAACTTTTGACCCTATTCATTATGGTCATATTGATATTGCAAGAAGAGCTTCAAAATTATTTGATGAAGTTTATATGTGTGTATCTGATAATCTCCACAAAAATCCTTTATTTACGCATGAAGAAAGGGTTGAAATGATATCTGAGTGTACAAGTGATTTAAAAAATGTATATGCTTTTTCTAACCCAAATAATTTGGTTGTGAAATTTGCAGAAGAAAAAGAAGCAGTTGCAATAATTAGAGGTTTACGTCATGTCAGTGACTTTGAGCTTGAATTTCAAATGGCAAACGTTAATCATGGAATAAGCGATAAAATCTCAACAATTTTAATGGTTTCAAATGAAAGATTTCTTCATTTAAATTCCACCATAATTAGAGAATTAGCAGAATATAAAACAGATTTAAAAAAATTCGTTCCAGAAAACGTTGAAAAACGCCTGCTAGATAAGGTAAAGGGGAGATAATGGCTCAAAAAATTAAAATTAAAGATGGAAAACTTATTGTTTCAGATAATCCGATAATTCCATTTATTGAGGGTGACGGCATTGGGCCAGATATTTGGGCTGCATCAAAAAGAGTTATAGATGCTGCTGTTGAACACACCTATCATGGTGCAAGGAAGATTGAATGGTTGGAGGTTCTTTGCGGTGAAAAGTCTTTTAAAGAGTCTGGTGAATGGTTACCTGAGCAAACTCTAGAAACACTAAGGACTCATCTTGTAGGTCTGAAAGGTCCTTTAACAACACCCATCGGTGGTGGAATTCGTTCTTTAAATGTTGCTTTAAGAAAAGAGTTAGATTTGTATGCTTGTGTAAGACCTGTAAGATGGTTTCGAGGAACTCCAGCAGCTATATTAAATCCTCACAGAGTTGACTTCGTACTTTTTAGAGAAAATACTGAAGACGTTTATGCTGGAATAGAATTTGAAAACGGAACTGATGAAGCAAAGAAAATTATTGAACTAATGGAAGATTTCGGCCAAGCCAAAAAAATAAGGTTTCCGGATACAAGCTCTTTTGGACTAAAACCTATCTCAAAGGAAGGATCCATCAGGTTATTTGATTCAGCCCTAAACTATGCTATTGATAATAATAGAAGATCAGTAACTATTGTTCACAAAGGTAATATTATGAAGTTTACAGAGGGATACTTCAAAAAGTGGACTTATGCTCATGCTGAAGAGCATTATGGAGATAAGGTTTTTACATGGGCTCAGTATGACAGAATTCAAGAAGAAAAAGGAACTGAAGCTGCAAATTCAGCACAAAAAAAGGCTGTTTTAGATGGAAAAATAATCATTAAGGATGTTATCGCAGATGCATTTCTTCAACAGATCCTTTTAAGACCTAATGAATATGATGTCATTGCGACAATGAATTTAAACGGAGATTATTTATCTGACTCTGCTGCCGCAGCAGTTGGAGGTATTGGAATTGCACCTGGTGCTAATATCAACTACAAAACCGGACATGCTATTTTTGAAGCAACACATGGAACTGCACCAAAATATGCTGGTTTAGATAAAGTTAACCCATCATCGGTTATCTTATCTGCTGTTATGATGTTAAATTACATTGGATGGAAAGAAGCAGCTGGTTCAATAGAATATGCTCTTGAAAAAGCAATATTTAATAAAAAAGTTACTTATGACTTCCATAGGTTGATGGAAAACGCAACATTGCTAAAATGCTCTGAATTTGGCGATGAAATCATCAGTAAATTTTAATTTCTTACTATGTTTATCGATTATGCAAAAATTGAGTTGCAAGCTGGCAACGGTGGAAAGGGTGCTGTAGCATTTCACAGAGAAAAATACATCGATAAAGGCGGTCCAAGTGGTGGTGACGGAGGAAAAGGCGGAAATATAGTTTTCTCCACCAATTCTAATCTACATACCTTGCAAGATATCAGATACAGAAGACTTTATAAGGCTAAAAGCGGCCAGGCTGGAGGTTCCAATAAGAAAACCGGAAAGTCCGGAGAAGACTTAATAATTGAGGTTCCATGCGGGACTGTTATCAAGGATTTTGAGAACAATACAATCATTAAAGATCTAATAAAAGAAAATCATTCGCATATTATCTGCGAAGGGGGTATTGGTGGAAAAGGAAACTATCATTTCAAGTCATCCACTCAACAAACTCCTAGATTTTCACAGGAAGGTGAAAAAGGAAAAAGGATTGTTGTTGAATTAGAATTAAAAGTTTTAGCTGATGTTGGTTTAGTTGGTTTACCTAATGCAGGAAAGTCGACTTTATTATCAGTTATGACTACTGCTAAACCAAAAATAGCTGATTATCCTTTTACAACTTTACAACCACATTTAGGTATTGTTAAATACGGAGATTACCAATCTTTTGTTATGGCTGATATACCTGGTTTAATTGAGGGAGCAAGCGAAGGGAAGGGTTTAGGTCATCAATTTCTAAGACATATTGAGAGAAATAAAATCCTATTATTTTTAATTGATTGCAATGAAGAAAATCCTCAGAAAATATATAATCAACTGATTGATGAATTAGGAAATTTCAATAAAAATTTATTAGATAAAAAGAGGCTAATAATTAGAACAAAAATTGATACAATTTCGAGTAAGATTGAAAAAAATTGGAGCAATTTTTCTGAAGACTTTATTGATATATCATCTATAAGTAGAGATGGTTTGGATATTTTGAAAGATAAATTGGTATCTTTTCTTTCGGCATAATTGTTTTGCTGATGTAAATTACACATGCTTGGAGAGGTGGCTGAGTGGCTGAAAGCGGCACCCTGCTAAGGTGTTATACTCGTAAGGGTATCGAGGGTTCGAATCCCTCTCTCTCCGCAAAGGTATAAAATGATTGATAAAGTATTCAATATTATTGCAATAGGCTTTGTTATATTTTTTTTGGTATTTATTTTTCACTTAATGTTTCAATAGGAATAAAATGAAAAATTTAATAATAGTTGGACATCCAGATAAAAATTCATTTTGTTATAATGGTATATTTCAGACTATAAAAACCGAGCTTCAAAAGAGTGATAAACAACAAATTGAAGTCATTGATCTTTATCACGAAGATGAGAGTATTCAAAGAAAGGACTTAGTTAAAAAGTATCAAGAATTAGTTACATGGTCTGATAGGTTATATTTTGTTTCTCCAGTTTGGTGGTTCAGGTTAACTCCAAAAACAGAAAATTTTTTTGATGAAGTTTTCACACCAGAGTTTGCTTTCAAATTTATAAATATTACCAAAATCTATGCAATTCCAAAGCCGTATTTAAAAAACAAGCAAGTTCGAACATACATTACTCATGGTGCACCAGCTTTGCCTGTTATTACTTTGTATTTAAACTCAGTGAAATTAAGACTTGTAATGGGTGTTTTTTCATTTGTATTTGGTTGGAAGTTGTCTCTTTGGACAAAAACCAAGCAATTTTGGTCTGTACCAGCAGTTAGCGATAAAAAAAGAAAAAAATATCTACGTACAGTAGCTAGAGATATTAGAAAAGATGTACGCTAAAATATTAAGATGATGTTGGAAAATATTAATACTTTTTTATCAGGAATTATTGTTGGTATGATAATTTTTCAGTCAAGTGTAATTGCTCCAACGATTTTTTCAACGTTAGATGAGAAAAATGCAGGAAAGATAATAAGAAATATTTTCCCTAAACTTTTTAAAATCATCGCATTTATGGGTTTTTATATGACTATAGCATCAATTTTGATCAATAGTGATTTAATAAATCAAGTTGCCTATGTCATAACTTTTTTATTGATGACTATTAACTTTTTAATAATACCAGCAACGAATAAAAGCAGGGATGAAGGTAATAATAAAAAATTTAGATTTTTACATTCCATCAGTGTCTTGACTACAATGTTGATATTATTTTTTCATTCATACTTAATAATTTTTTAGGAGATATAATGGCTTTAACATATTCATCAATGCTTCCACTTGGCACAAAAATGCCATCATTTGAATTAAAGAATGTTTTAGACGAATCTATGTTTGATTCAAGTGTATTATCAAATGGAAAAAATTCTATTATTATGGTCATTTGTAATCATTGTCCTTATGTAATCCACTATCATGATGAGATAGTGCGATTATGGAGGGATTTTGGGAAAGAAATTAACTTTGTAGCTATTAGCTCAAATGATATAAATAACTACCCTCAAGATGGTCCAGAAGAAATGAAAAATCTATTCAACGATTTAAAGCTAAACTTTCCTTACTTGTTTGATGATAATCAAAGTGTTGCAAAAAGCTTAATGGCAGAGTGTACTCCAGAGTTCTATTTATTTGATAAGATAAGTACATTGATTTATCGAGGAAGACTTGATAGTTCGTCTCCAGGTAAAGATGTTAAAGTAACGGGCGAAGATCTTCGAAAAGCTATTCAATTAGCATTAAACAATGAAGGTTTGAATGAAATTCAAAAACCTTCTATGGGCTGCAATATTAAGTGGAAGTAGTTATTTCCTGAATTTATCAATAATGCTTCTTATTAAATCTCTGATAATAATCAATATGATGGATAATATAAAAAAGGCCATCAATGCAATCAGCGCTATTTCTAAATATTGAGTCATTTTATATTTGGTTTAGGTTGAAAGTTAATAATTTGCTCAGCAGCGTATGCCAGTTCAATGAGCTTTTTATCATCCCATTTTGAACCTATAAATGACATTCCAATAGGTAGGTCATCTACATAGTTAAAGGGGATAGTAACATGGGGGTATCCAGCCATTGCTGCAAAGCTACCATTAACCCAGAATTTATATTCTGCTATTGCTTCGTCATCACCACCATCATGGTTAATTGCCCATGCGGGACTCCATGACAAACCAACTAAAGCTTCAATATCATATTTTTCAATAAAGCTATCAATTTCATCTCTGGTTTGTAAAACGCGTTCAAGAGCAATTAAGTATTCCTCTCTTTGAGAAGTTGTTTCATTGCTGTCATAAAAATGGCTTTGATCAAAGTGTTTTAGTACATCATCTTTATTCTCTTCATTAAAAGCAATTAATTCATCAAGAGTTTTAAATTCTGAATTTGAGCTTGCCAAATATTGTTCTAAACCAACCTTAAATTCATATAATAATACAAGCAATTCTTCTGGACCAGGATATTCTCTATTATCATCAATATCTACAACAATTGCTCCAGCTTTTTCAAGCATCATCCTTATTTTCTTTAACATTAATTTTCCATCGGAATTCATACTACCAGTTGGTAAGAGTCCAAATCTTTTTCCAGCAAGACTTGCATTATTTAAATCAGAAGTAAAATTGAAATTAAAATCTTTAGGAATATTCAATGTTGCTGAATCATTTGGATCAATACCAGAAATGGCTTCTAATACTTTGGCTGCAGAGATAACCGAATTAGCCATTGGCCCAGCAGTGTCTTGCGTTGAAGAGATTGGAATAATTCCTGATCTACTAACAAGTCCAACTGTTGGCTTAATGCCAACAATACCATTAACAGAAGAAGGGCAGCTTACTGATCCGTTGGTTTCTGTACCAATTGCTACATTAACGAGTCCAGTTGCAACTACAACTCCAGAACCAGAACTAGAACCACATGGAGTTCTCATTTCACCATAAGGGTTAATAGTTTGACCTCCCATACTAGACCAACCGCTTGTTGAGGAAGAAGAACGAAAGTTAGCCCATTCTGACAGATTTGTTTTACCAATAATGAAGTAACCGTTATCAATCAGTTTTTGAGCTAAAAAAGCATTTTTTTCTGGAAAATTATTTTCCAATGCTTTTGATCCTGCAGTATTAGCGAAGCCTACAACATCAATGTTGTCTTTAACAGCAATAGGTTTTAAACCCTTTTTTAAATTTTCTTCAATTTCTTTATCTGATAATTTGCTGATATAAATATTATATTTTTTCTCAATATTTATATTTTCGTTTGATGTATTGCATGCTATGATAAGAAAAATTGAAATAACAAATATTAAATTTCTCATTTTTAAATATTCCTTTTTTGTAAAGTGTACTTGACATTTTAATTAGTTTATTTTACTATTATGTAGTTTTTTACTAAAAGATATTAAGGAGAAATAATGACTAAAATAACACATAAAGGATTATGGTTTGAATATTCTTCATTAAGTAAAGAAGACAAGAAGCTTGCCAAAAAAGTTTTATTGTCAGCTATTCTTAGCGGATTTTTTATAGGACTCTCTTTTGATAAATCGGCAATCATTATGTGGTCTGAAATATTACATCCTTCAGTGTACTATGGTATTCCATTAACAGTATTAATTACTGTTACTTTTACTGTTAAATATGCTTATAAATTATATCAAAGTCAGGATGAGCTATATAAAAAATATCATGATTTTTCATTGATGTCAGGCTTTATGGGCTTTGCTATTTTTGGACTATTTTTAAACTATGTATCGATTTATACTGAATACCAACCACAATTTATGGATTATTTTGGGTGCTCAGTTCTTGGGATGATAATTGGTCAAATGTATTTTTATAAAAAATTCTATTAATAATGAAAAATAATATAAAAAAACTAAGAGCAGAAAAAAAAATTAGCCAACAAAAGTTAGCTGAAATTCTAAATGTCAGTAGACAGACTATAAACTCCATCGAAACAGGTAAATTTGATCCTTCTCTAACTTTAACTATAAAGATTGTTCGTTTTTTTAAAAAAGATCTTCAAGAAATATTTATATTTAAAAATGATTAAATATATTATAACACTATTCATTTTGATTTCGACTGCTTACAGTCAGGTAGCAACTAGTAATGGGCTTGAATCAAATTTATTTCACCGAAATACAGAATTAAGAACATATACTGAATACTATGATGATAAACAGATAAATATAAAGATGATTAGAAGTGTAAAGGGAAGAATGAATCACGGGCCTTATAAAGATTTTTATGAAAGTGGTCAAATTAGAACAGACGCTAACTATCGAAATGGAAAATTTCATGGACCATACACTTTTTACCATGAAAATGGAAAAATTTATGTTCAAGTTGAATACAAAAAAGGCAATCTTAATGGAGATGTATCATTTTTTGACGAAGCAGGAAAGCTTATAGAGGTTGTTAAATACAAAAATGGAAAACCAACAAAGTAAGGAAGTTAAAATGGAACCAAGAATAAGTAATGGATTTTTAAGATCAATAATTTTTATGCCAATGTGGTTAATAATAATGGGATTTGTTCAGGCAATTGCTGTAGTATTAATTATGGTAGTTTCTGGAGTTGATATGGCCAATCCAGAATCAGCAGAATCTTTTTTTAGTGAAATGAGTTTTGATTCACCTATTTATTTAGTTCTAACAGCATTTTCGCTTCTCGGAAGCTTTTTAGCGTTATGGATCGCAACTAAGTACATTGATAGAAAACCTCTTGAATCAATTGGGCTATCAATGAAAGATAAAGGAAAAGAAATGTTAATTGGTCTCGCTTTTGCTTTAGCTTTTATTGGTGGGTTATTTATGATATTATGGCTAATTGGAGCTATTAATGTCAAAGGTTTTGTTGGTTTTAAGCCAGGAGTTTTTATTGTAAGTGCGATGTTGTTTATGGCTGCTTTTGATGAAGAGCTTATTTTTAGAGGTTATATTTTGAATAATATGATGGACTCATCAAAAAATAGGTGGATTGCATTAGGTGGATCATCCTTATTATTTGCTTTAATGCATGCTGGAAATCCTAGTGTTTGGAGTAATTGGGTACCAATGACTGAATTGTTTGCAGCAGGTTTTATTTTGGGAATTAGTTATACATTCACAAAAAATCTATGGTTTCCAACATTCTTTCACTTTGGATGGAATTTTTTCCAAGGATTATTGGGCTTTGAAATTAGTGGAATAAATGTAGACTCTTGGAAAATGGTTGCACATGAAAATACTGGAAATGTTCCTGATATTATTTCGGGTGGAGCTTTTGGAATTGAAGGCTCTGTAATTACTTTGTCATGTACCATAATTTGTACTTATTTTATCTTTAAGTACTACAATGAACTCGAAAAATAAAATATTCACACTTTGCATTGCACTAACGTGCTTTGTATTAGCGTATAAGTTTTATCCTTCTTCCAACATTCCTGAAGGGATGTTTAAAGATCCTGTTACTGGAAAACCAATGTTACTTGGTGAAGTCTTGATTGATGAATTAAAGCAAGAACCTTTTGCAGAATGGTATAATGATGAATTTGATAGTTATGATGTAGATTTAGAATTATTATCAGCAATATCAAATCCAGAACAATATGAATATGAGCTTTTTCTTGGTACTTGGTGTGGAGACAGCAAGAGAGAGGTGCCAAGATTAGAAAAAATTTTTAACGCTCTAAACGTTGATTTCAGTGAAGTAAAAATTATAACAGTTGATAGGGAAAAAATGAGCCCGAGCAATGAGCAAGAAGGCAAGGATATACGCTATGTCCCAACTCTAATTATTAGTAAAGATAATATTGAATTAGGGCGGATAGTAGAATCACCTTCTTCTGAACAAGCATCACTTGAAAGTGATTTATTTGAGATTTCATTAGGTATTCCACCAACACCAAATTACAGCGAGGATTAGTTATGTGGCCTTTTATAAAATTTCTACTATTATCATTAATAACTTTTGGAGTTTACCCTCTTTATTTTTATGTAACTCGACAGGAGAGAACAAACGAGCTTTTGGAAGAAATTTTAGATGAGCTTAAGAAGAAGTAGTTTTTTCTTTTAAAAAATTCTCAGATGCACTAAAAATTAGTTCTTTTCGTTCATCTTTTAACCGTTCAAGAGCCCTAGGCATCACAGCAAGTCTTGGATTAGTTTTAAAATAGTCTAAATTATTTTTAATAAAAGACCAATAAAGTCCATCAACAATATCGCACCATGGTCCTTTTTTGAAATTACTCATTTTAATCATATAACTAGATCCGCAAATATAGGGTTTAGTAGAAAATACTCCTCCGTCTGCAAATGTTCCCATTCCATAAACATTTGGAACCATGACCCATTCTGAAGAGTCAACAAACATTTCCATAAACCATTTATATATTTCATCAGGATGAATTCCGGATAGATTCATTACATTTGATATAACCATCAATCTATTAATGTGGTGTGTATAACCATGCTTTAAAGTGAGTTTAATTGCATCATCAAGCGGGTCAATACCAGTGGTACCTTCATACCAATCTTTAGTTAACATTCTATCGTTATTAAAGAAATTTTTACCTATTTGATCTTGACTTCTGCTTTGGTAAACGCCTCTGATGAATTCTCTCCAACCCATTATTTGTCTTACAAATCCTTCTACAGAGTTAATAGAAATATTATTTTCTTTACTATATTTAATAGCTTTTGTAATTACATCTTCAGGTGTCAAAAGTCCTATGTTTAATAGTGGGCTTATTGCTGAATGAAATAAAAAGCTATGATTTTCGTAAATAGCATCTTCATAAGGACCAAATAGTTCAAATTTTATTTTAAAGAAATGTTCAAGATAAGCTAAAGCTTCTTTCCTTGAAAATGGTACCCAAAATTCATCACTTAATTCACCAGGATGATTTGAAAAATTTTCTAAAATAAAATTGTTAACTGTTTTGAGATATTTACTCGTGAACGTTGAATTATTTGGAATTTCAAGACCTTTTGGAATTTTTTTTCTGTTTAATTCATCATAGTTCCATTGACCACCAACTGGTTGACCATCTTCCATTAAAATATCCAACTCTTTTCTAGTTTTCCTATAGAAATTTTCAAGAAGTAATGTTTTCCTATTTTCTTGATAATCATTGAAATATCTTCTGCTGTGAATAAACATTGGTGTTTGGAGTATCTCAAAATCTAATTTTTGTTCATCAATGAAAGAAATGAGCTCACCTTCAAAATTCTTATCTTCGATCTGAAAAATGTAAATTTTATCAGGCTTAATATCTTCAATACTTTTTTGAAGCTTTGATATATAGGATTCTTTGAATGCATCGTCAAAATCTTTATAGATAACATTATAACCTGAATTAATCATTTCATCTTTATATTCTCTCATAGCGGTTAAAAAGAAAGAAATCTTCTTTTTGTGATGCTTTTCATATGTACAAAGATCAAAATCTTCGCACATAAAAATATCAGTTATATCTTCAGGATGATGAGATTTATCGAATAATTGATTTCCTAAAACAATCAGTAGAGATTTCATTTACTGTTGGCTTTTTTCGTGTTCGTCAGGGGTGAGTGTTTTCATTGTAAGTGCATGTATTTCACCATGCATGTATTCATCAAGAGCTTTATAAACAAGCTGATGTCGTTTTATTAGAGTCATTCCTTCAAAATCAGGACTTACCAAGGTCATACTTAAGTGATAATTACCCTCAAAGGTAGCATGATTTTCGTGCTGAGCAGTATAGTCATAGACATTGATATGATCAACAGTGATGACATCTGAGATTTTTTTAGAAATTATGTTCTGTAATTCTTCAAGCTTCATTGTAAATTAGTAATGTGATGTCTGAATTTAATTCAAAATTCATAAAATACTTATGTCTTTTGCTCTTTTTGCAAGGATGTGCATATTTTAATACATTTTATAATGCTGAAGACCACTTTAGTAGAGCAGAACAATTAAGAGTTAAAAGCCTAGGACAACCACTATCTTCTCAAGTAGTTCAGTTGTATGGTAAAGCAATTGAAAAATCTGAAAAAGTTTTAAGAGAATATTCTGATAGTAGATATGTTTTAGATGCAAAGTTGATTAAAGGAAAATCACATTTTTATAGAAGAGAATATGATAGTGCAAAATCCATTTTTGCAGAACTATCTAATGAAAAGAGCGAAATGCTTAAGCTTGAATCAAAATATTGGCTTGCTTTATGTAAATGGAAAGACTTGAAGCCACAACCAGCAATTAGCGACTTAGAAAAATTAATGAGTCTAACAAATAGTAAAGAATTTCAATCTCAGATTGCTCTATCAATTGGAGAAATATCATTAGAAATCGATAATCTTAATAAAGCCTCTATGAATTTTAATTTAGGTGCAGAGTTAAGTAAAAATAGAATATTAAGAGAGCAGGTTTATTTTCAATTAGCTGAAATTTCATTCGAACAATCAAAGTATGAAGATGCTCTTAGTAGTTACAAGAAAGTTTTAAACAACACTATCTCACCATCGAGAATTAGAGAATCGAATCTTAAAATAGTTCAAATTTATAGACTTCAAGGAAATCTTGACATGTCATCTGAAAAAATTAAAGAATTATTAATAGATAATGATTTTAATTCAATTAAAGGAGATTTAGAATTAGAGCTTGTAAAAATTGAGCTTCAAAGAGGTAAAATTGAATACGCAATTGAAAATTTAGATAGAATTGGACAGGATTATCCAAACACAAAAACTGCTATTGAGTCATACTACATACTATCAAATATATATTTAAAATCACCAAATACTGATTTTGAAAGAGCGCAGTTTTTTATGAACGAATCAATGAGACAAAATAATAACTCAGAGTTCAAAGTTCTTATTGGTAAAAAGAGAGACGATGTTAATAAGTTAATCAAACTTAATAAAGATCTATCGACTGCAGAAAATGATATAAAACCTCAATTAATTTTCAATATAGGGGAAATTTTAGCATTTAATTTATCAAGCCAGAATGAGGCAGTTTTGTACTTTGAAGAAATAATAAAAAATTACCCTAACCATCATTTATTTTCTTCGGCAGTATTTTCAATATATCTAATATATGATAATGAAAAAGATAAAAAATCTTCTAAGTATGAAAATATTATATTAAGTCAATTCCCGAATTCAGATTTCTCAAAGTATATATTTAAAAATAAAAATTCCGAATCAAAACATCTTCCTTCAGAGACTTTATTAATGGCAGAAAGTAAAAAGAATACTGATATTGATGAGTCATTAAATCTCTATAAGAAAGTAATTAATATTAATAATGAAACTACTTCTGCATTGATTGCAGCCTTCTATTTGGCAAATTACTATGATTTTGAAATTTCAGACACAGATAGTGCAAAATATTATTATGAGTTTTTGGAAAGAAATCATCCTTTTTCCGAGCAAGGGAGTATTGCAAAAGAAAGATTAGAGGCGTTGAGTGTTCAATAACTTAAGGTCAAAATTTTTATCATTACAATTTCGTATTATTCGAAGAAGCGTTATTACTATTTTAGCCTCTTTTCCAAAAGATCTTGAAAGAGCAATTATTTTTGGAGATGCACTAAATCATTTTTTGATGTCAACACCATTAAAGTACCTTTTTAAATTTGCTGTTCCAAAAAATATAGAAGTTAAAATGTTTGATTTGAAATTTGCTTCTCCATTAATATCAGCATCTTTCAAAGATGATGTAAGCTCGCTATTTCAATGGCAATTACTAGGAATTGGAGGCATAACCTATAAAACTGTCTTAAAAGACCCATCTAAGGGCAATAATAGGCCTAGGATTCAAGAGGTTAGACATAATGGTCGTTATGGTATTCTAAATTCGCTTGGGCTGCCTACAAAGGGAGTTAAAAAATTCAAAAAACTCATTAATAATAAAAAACTAATTAATTTTGGTAGACCAATAGGTATTAGTATTGGTGGAAATAATGTTCAGGATTATTATGATGTCTTTAATGAGATTCATTGTACATTGGAGAATATTGATTTTAATCAATTTTTTTATGAATTAAATATTAGTTGTCCTAATACATCAGATGGTAAATGTTTAAGTGATAACTTAGAGGGTTTAGAGAGCTTGCTCTTAAAAATGAGAGCCAAAACTTCTCGACCAATTTTTATTAAAGTTTCTCCAGATAGTTCAAGAGAAGAAATCATTAAAATTTGTGATATTTTAGAGAAAATGTCATTTGTGGCAATCAATTTAGGAAACTCAAAATATATGACTGCAAAATCTTTAGGTCTAAACTCAGATAACTTTTCAAAAGATGGGGGCGGTTTAAGCGGAGAAACTCTTTTCGACAATACATTAGAAATGGTAAAGCTAGTTTCAAGTAAATATAAATTTCCTATTATAGCTACAGGAGGTATTTCCAACCTTTCAAATGTTGAAGAAGTATTAAATTCTGGAGCAACCATAGTAGGGATGGCAACATTGCTTGTATCCGATCCACTTAAAATTCCACAAATAAACAAAGAGCTATCAAAAAATGATTAAAAAGTATTTTATTGTAATTGCAATGCTGTTTGTGTCCTGTGGTTCCAATATTGCCTATGGAGATTATGTCGACACAACTGGCATGTCTCGAAAACAAATTGAGTCGATAAAAAATCATCCAAAAGTACAAATTGGTATTGCATCATACTATGGTAAGAAATTTCATAAGAAGAGAACTGCGAATGGAGAAATTTTTAATATGTACAAGGTAAGTGCAGCTCATAAATCATATCCTTTAGGTACAAAGGTTAGAGTTACTAATCTTGAAAATGGAAGGTCAATTAAGCTATTTATTAATGATAGAGGTCCTTTTGTAAAAGGAAGAATTATTGATCTTTCTTATAAAGCTGCAAGAAAATTAGACTTTGTAAGTCAAGGTACAGCTAAGGTCAAAATCGAAGTTCTTCGATTGGGTGATAATAAGTATTATAAATGAAAAAAATTGCTTGTATTGTCAATCCTGTGAGTGGTTTAAAGAAATCACTTAAAGTATATTATGAAGTTGAAAATGAGATTAATCAGAGGAATTTTAAACCTATTTTATTTCTCTCTAAATATGCCGGACACGTAGAAAAAATCATTGAATCACTTCCAAATGATATTGATAGAATTTTAATTTTTGGTGGTGATGGTTCAATAAATGATGTTCTAAATAAGTTGTTTGAAATTGACAAATTAGAAAAATATAAAATTGGAATAATGCCTACCGGATCAGGAAATTCAGTCATGCATGATCTAGGATTACTAAAAATTAAAGATGCGCTTGATGCTGCTCTAGGAGAAAATTACAAAAAAGCCGATTTAAATAATGTAAAATTTGATAGCTTTAATAGGTTGAGCGTCAGTGTCTTAGGGTGGGGTATGTTTTCTTATGGTAATATTAGAGCTGAAAAATTACGTTGGCTCGGTCCAATTAGATATGATGTAGCGTCAATTATAACTTTAATTGAAAAAAAAATGCATACTGCTAGAATTACGATCGATAATGAAGAAAAAAAGAGAACATGTGCATTTATTGTTGGATGTAACAGTATTCACACAGGAAAGGGAATGAAAGTTGCACCAAAAGGAGGGTTTTTCGATGGGAAAATGGACTTAGTTTTGGTAAACGAAAATATTTCTAGATTACAAATTGCTAAAGTTTTTAAGAAAGTATATGATGGTTCTCATATTGAATTACCATATGTGAGCAGCATTCAAGTAAAGACCTTTTGCATTGACCCGGGCTATAAGACTTTTTATAACATTGATGGTGACATTGTTGAAAGCCAGGTTGCATCTGTTGATATTTTACCAAAAGCATTTAAACTTTTGATTTGAATTTTACATTAATTATTTTGTTTTTATGAGTTCACTTACTTCAAGAATAGTAATCGGTTTAATTGGGTTTCCCTCTATTATTTTTTTAATAATAAACCATATACTTATATTTTTTGCTATTGTAATCTTTTGCTACTTGCTCGCATTTCAAGAGTACGTAAAGTTAATTAAAACTTTTAGCAGCTATAACAAATGGTTTGTTTTTGGGATTATTTACATTTTAGGTAGTATGATTAGTTTGATTTATTTGAGAACGATAGATGATCAAATTTTATCTTTTTTTACATTTTTGCTTTTTTCTGGTGTAATGATTAATGATTCTATGGCTTTTATTGTGGGTAAATTGCTCAAAGGACCCAAAATTTTACCAAATATCAGTCCAAACAAAACAGTTTCAGGTTTTTTTGGTGGTTTAGTTGGTTCAATAATTTTTTTCTCCTACTGTAATGAATATATTTTACCAATATTTACTAACTATCAAATTAGTATGGTCGACAAATACGTCATGATTTTTATATGCAATGTAGTTGGTTTTTTTGGAGATAGTTTTGAATCTTATCTTAAAAGAAAAGCCAAAATAAAAGATTCTTCAAATATTTTGATGGGTCACGGAGGAATGTTTGATAGATTAGACTCTTTAATATTGACAACACCGGTTACATTGTTTTATGTTTATGCTTATTATTTATGAGTAAAAAAATTAAATCAATTTTAGCAACAGACTGCGGAAGTACAACTACAAAAGCAATTCTCATTGAGTGGAAAGATGATCGTTATCGATTAACTTTTCGTGGTGAGGCACCTACTACTGTTGAAGCTCCTTTTGAAGATGTTACTAAAGGTGTTTTAAATGCAGTAATGGAAGTAGAAGAACTTTCAGGAAGAACTATTCTTGATGGAGATAAAATCATTACACCTGATAATGGATCTAAAGGTGTTGATATTTACGTTTCAACAAGCTCTGCTGGGGGTGGTTTACAAATGATGGTTGCTGGAGTTGTCAAGTCAATGTCAGGAGAAAGTGCAGAAAGAGCTGCATTAGGTGCCGGCTCAATTGTTATGGATGTACTCGCATCTAATGATGGAAGGTTGCCGCATGAAAAAATTACAAGAATTCGTCAATTAAGACCTGATATGATTTTACTTTCTGGAGGAACGGATGGTGGTACTACCACTCACGTAATGGAGTTAGCTGAAATTTTAGCTGCTGCAAATCCTAGACCAAGACTTGGTCAAAATTATAAATTACCTGTTATTTATGCAGGAAATAATAAAGCTCAAGACTCTATAAGAGAAACACTTGGAGAGATATCTGATTTAGATATTGTTGATAATATTAGACCAGTTTTAGAACAAGAAAATTTAGAGCCATCAAGAGATAAAATTCACGATCTTTTTATGGAGCATGTTATGGCTCAAGCACCAGGTTATAAAAAATTAATGTCATGGACTGATGCACCAATAATGCCTACACCTGGAGCAGTTGGTTCATTAATTGAAATGATTGCTAAAAAGGAAAAAATTTCTGTTGTAGGTGTTGATATTGGTGGCGCTACTACAGACATTTTCTCAGTTTTTGAAGAAAAATTTAACAGAACTGTAAGTGCAAATCTTGGGATGAGTTATTCAATTTGTAATGTTCTTGCAGAATCTGGACTTGATAATGTCTTGAGATGGGTTCCTTTTGATATTGATAGAAGCGAACTGACTAATAGAATCGGTAATAAAATGATTAGGCCGACAACTGTTCCACAATCATTAGAAGAGCTAGTTATTGAACAAGCAATTGCCAGGGAAGCGCTAAGACTTTCCTTTATTCAACATAAAGCATTTGCAACTAGCTTAAAAGGTGTTCAATCAGAGCGAACCATTTCCGATGCTTTTGAGCAGTCTTCAAGTGGTCAATCACTTGTAAATATGATGGATCTTGATTTGCTCGTTGGTTCTGGAGGCGTCTTATCTCATGCACCTAGAAGACAACAGTCAGCTAGAATGTTAATTGACGCGTTTATGCCTGAAGGAATAACGCAACTTGCTGTTGATTCAATTTTTATGATGCCGCAATTGGGAGTACTTGCAAATATTGATAAAGATGATCTAAAGGATGATGCTAGTCAGGCAGCTTTAGAGGTTTTTGATAATGACTGTTTAATTAGATTAGGGACATGTGTTACTCCAGTTGGAAAGGCAAAACCTGGATCTAAGATGGCTGATGTTTCTATGACATTTAAAGACGGCTCCACAAAGCAAATTGAAATTTTAGAAGGTTCACTTGAAATGCTAGAGGTTCCTTATGAAGAAGTTCAAGTTAGTATAAAACCTTCTCGAGGAATTGATGTTGGAGCTGGGAAGGGTGAATCTTTAGAATCAGTAATTTTTGGCGGAGTTGTTGGACTTATTTTTGATGGTAGAAACAGACCAATTACTTTATCAACCGATTCATCTGAAAGAATTGAAAGCTTATTAAATTGGTCAAATTCAGTAGATGAATATCCAAAAGGAGATTTATTCTAATGGCACATTCATATACACCTGGATTAAAAGTTTTAAAAAAGACACTTTTTAGAAAAGAAAGAATTCTTCCTCTTAAAGGAGAGGTTTTGGTTAAAAAGGGAGATAGTCTGTCTCCTGATACTGTTGTTGCATCAACTAATCTTCCAGGAAATGTTCAAATGCTAAAAGTAAATAATATTTTGAATATTGAACCTAGCGATGTAATTGATTGTTTGGTTGTAAAAGAAGGTGATGATGTAAAAAAAGGAGATATGATTGCAGAGACTCCAGGCATCTTTGGGATGTTTAAATCTTCAGTTGAATCACCAGTTGATGGCACTATTGAATCTATATCAGAAGCGACTGGAAGAGTAGTTGTTAGAGAAGCACCAATACCAGTAGAAGTTGATGCTTATGTAAGTGGATCTGTTGACGAAGTTATCGAAAAAGAAGGGATTATATTAAAATCTGATGCAGCTTTTATTCAAGGAATTTTCGGAATTGCTGGAGAAAAAAGAGGTTCATTAGAATTAGTTTCTAAAAATGCAAATGAAGAACTTACAGCTGAGCAAATTAATGATAGTATGGCTGGAAAAATTTTGATTGGCGGATCATTTTTAAGTCTTGAAGCCTATAAAAAAGCAATGAAATGTAATGTTGCTGGAATTGTTGTAGGCGGTTTTAACTATTATGATTTAAAGGCTGTTCTTGGCTATGACTTAGGTGTTGCTATCACTGGGACTGAAAAACTTCCTACAGCATTAATTGTCACAGAAGGATATGGCTCCATTCCTATGAGCGACGCAACTTTTAACTTATTGAAAGAAAATAATGGCAATGATGCATCAGTAAATGGAGCAACGCAAATTAGAGCTGGAGTTATAAGACCTGAAATTGTTATCCCAGTTCAAGGATCAACTATGGATGAAGATTCAGTATCAAAAGAGCCAGAAGGAATTCAGGAGGGTAGTACAGTAAGAGTGATTCGCTCTCCAAACTTTGGAAAAATTGGAAAAGTTACTGCTTTGCCATCAGAGCTTAATAAGATGGAGTCTGAGACTATGGTAAGAGTTGCTGAAATAGATATTGATGGAGTCAAAACTTTAATACCTAGAGCAAACCTTGAAATGGTTGAATTGCAATGAGTGCTTTAACTCAAGACGATAAAAACTTTTTATCAAGGTTGGCAAAAAAAATTTTTGAGTACCAAATGATTACACCCTCAATCTTTTTTTTAGAGATGGCAAAGCCTTTAAATTTTATTGGAAGTCAAACAATGGTATTTTTCGGGCCGATTATTAGTGCATTTGTCAAAACAGATGGTTATTATAGAGCTGCAGAATTATTTGAAGAACAATCAAGTGTTGAATTTTTAATCTGCGAGTTAGAAAAATTAGGTAAAAATGAATAATCAGCAATTAAAAACATATATTTTAGGCTTTGTAGGAATTTCTTTGTTCACTTTTTTACTTTCATCACTTCCTGATTCAATTCATTTTTTCAAGTCTGAAAGATCTGTAATGTTTATCTTACTACTAACTATTATAATGGTAATGTTTAATGAAGTAAATCAGGCAAGAATTTCTTCAGACTCAATTTTTCTTAGAACAATTCCGGGACTTAAAGCAGTTGAAGAAGCTGTTGGAAGATCAACGGAAATGGGTAGACCTATATTATACGTACCTGGAATTATGGATATGAATGAGGTAGAGACTGTAGCAGGTGTAATTATTTTAGGTCACGTTGCACAAATGACTGCGCAATATGAGACAAATTTAGATGTCCCGGTTGCAAGATCAATTGTTATGCAAGCTGCTCGTGAATCATGTAAAGAAGCATATCTTACACAAGGTAGACCTGAAATGTTTAAAGAGGATATGGTGCATTATGTTACAGATGATCAATTTGCTTACGCTGCAGGTGTAAATGGAATAATGCAAAGAGACAAACCTGCCGCTTGTATGTATATGGGTAAATTCTATGCTGAGTCATTATTATTTGCTGAAACTGGAAATAGTATAGGAGCAATTCAGATAGCTGGTACAGCATCACAAGCTCAAATACCATTTTTTGTTACAGCATGTGACTACACTCTAATGGGAGAAGAGTATTTTGCTGCTAGTGCATATTTATCAAGAAAACCAGAACTAATTGCTGGTGTGAAAACACAAGATATGGTTAAACTAATATTGATCAGCTTTATAGGAGCTGCTTTAGTTTCTAGAGCACTTTATGATTTAGGACTAACTAATTTTAATCTTTTAAACTTTTTAGGCCTCTAGTATGATTTTAAGAAGATATATACCGATTGGGATTGTAGCTTTCTTTGGTTCTTTAACCCTGTTTGGTTGGTTTATTGAAAATGAATCTATTGAAGCGTTTGTTAATGATGATGCCACTCAATGGTATGATATTATTGCAAGTTTTGCAATTTTTCTTGGAGCGTTAAACCTCCTAAAACTTCAATTTCTTAAAGTTGTTAAAAGACAATCAGGTTGGCAGTATAGTGTAATTGCAATAGCTTCTTTCTTCTTTGCTTTTATAATTGGATTTTTTATGAAAGGTGCATTCTTTGTTGGTGAAGAAGTTTTCTTTACTCAAAGAGCTGCTGAAAATGCACTGCTTGCTTCAGGCTCTTCTGATTCTGTTAGAGCTGTTGAGTGGGGAGCACACATTTCAACTGAAGGCGGATTATTTAAATGGATGTTTGATAATATTTTTACACCTTTATCAGCTACAATGTTTGCGTTGTTAGCATTTTATGTAGCTTCAGCCTCTTACAGAGCATTTAGAGCTAGAAATTTTGAAGCAACTTTACTACTTCTAGCAGGAATTATTATCATGTTAGGAAGAGTGCCAATTGGTGGATTAATAACTCCATGGATGATAATGTATTTATTAGTCTTTGTTGCCACGATTTTTGCAAATACTTATCTTAAAAGTAGAAAAATTGTTTTTGGTGTTTTTGTTGCTGGGTTAGCCCTTGTAACTGTTATGGGAACAAGTATGGGTTGGAATCCAACAGAACCTGCTATTTTCTACCTACCATCTTTACAAGAATGGATTTATACTGTTCCAAATCTTGCTGGGGCGAGAGCTATAATGATTGGAATTGGTTTAGGAATTATTGTAACTAGTTTACGTTACATTTTTGGACTTGAAAAATCTTACATAGGTGACCAATGAGATTATTTGAAGATATGATACTAAAATTAGGTTCTGTTGATAGAAGATTTATCTTTTTATTAATTGGATTAGCTGTTTTAATTCCTCTATTGAGACCTGTAGATTTACCTATAAAAGAGACTCCTACAACAAGGAAAGTATATGATGCTATTGAAGCAATTCCCTCAAATTCAAAAGTCTTAATGTCATTTGATTATGGTCCAAGTACGAAACCTGAAATTCATCCAATGACTTTAGGGGTAATGAGACAGTTGCTAAGAGACGATCATCAAATTTATATAACTTGCTTGTGGCCTGATGGGCTATATATGGCTCTTGATGCTTTGGAAGAGATAAATCAAGAGTTTGAACTAACAGAATATGAAGATTATGTACTACTTGGTTTCAGGCCAGGTAATGAGGCTATTGTAAAAGGATTAGCAAGTGATCTTAGAAAAGTTTACACAGTTGACTCTAAAGGAACAATGCTAGAAGATATTCCAATGATGGAAGGAATTAATAATTTAAAAGATTTTCAATTTATTTTTACTGGCTCTGCTGGATATCCAGGAACTTTTGAATGGGTTCAATACGGTGGAGATCCAACTGGTGTACCTCTTTCATCAGGCACAACTTCAATTCAAGTTAATGAAGTGATGCCTTATGTTCAAAGTGGACAAATAAAAGGTGTTTTAGCAGGAATGCCAGGTGCAGCAGAGTACGAGTCAATGATTTCAAGACCAGGTATTGCTATTCAAGGAATGGCTGCACAGTCATTTGCACACCTGGTAATAGTATTATTTATTGTTTTAGGTAACCTAGCTTATTTCATAACTGAAAGAAGAGAGAGGAAGTATTAATATGGCTTTTTCTACAATTTTTGGTGCGTGGATTGCCGCTTTCCTTACCTTAGGAATTCTTTCATATTTGTACAGAGATAATCCTTTTTACAAAATTGCAGAGCATATCTTTGTAGGTGTTTCTGCGGCTTATTGGGCAGCAACTTTTTATTGGACGCAAATTTATCCAAACTTATTTGGTAGATTATTTCCAAAAGATGGTCCATTGTCTTTCATTGCCGAAGTGGACTTTAATCACGATTTTAACATTCTTTACATATTTCCTCTGGTTCTTGGAATCATGATGTTATTGAGTATTTTTAAACAGTTTAATTGGATGGCAAGATGGGGAATTGCTTACACTGTAGGTATTGCTGCAGGTTTGAAAGCATATGGTTATCTTAATTCAAATGTACTTAGTCAAATTAGTGCTAGTGCTGTAGATCTCTTTAGTGGAACTTTACCAATTTTTAACATGTCTGGAGATAGTGTTTTTAATAATTTAGTTATTTTAATAGGTACTTTGAGTGCTTTAATGTATTTCTATTTTTCAAGAGAACAATCTGGTTCATATGGTAAGTTTACAAGAGTTGGTATTTACTTCTTAATGATAAGTTTTGGTGCATCATTTGGCTTTGCTGTTATGGGAAGAATTTCTCTTTTAATTGGTCGTTTTAATGACTTAATTTTGTTCTCATCACCAGAATATAATTATGGTACATTTTTTATGATGGCATTCATTGTTATCATCCTTGGTTTTTGGTCATTTCAAAATCCTGAAAAAAAGGAAAACTAAATAAATGAAAAAGTCTGAAATAAGAAATGTAATAGCTAAAAGTATGCTCGCTGATGGAATGTCTCCAATCATTGACTTGGAAAAATCCCATGGTTCTTGGCTTGTTGATAAAGTATCAGGTAAAGAGTATTTAGACTTATTTTCTATGTTTGCTTCATTGTCAGTTGGCTATAATCACCCTTATGTTGTAGAACAAGCTGATAGGTTAAAAGTTGCAGCAATAAACAAACCTACGAATTCGGATGTATACTCACAGGAAATGGCAGAATTTGTTCAAACTTTTAACAGAGTTGCTCAACCAGAATATCTTCCTATGTCCTTTTTTATTGAAGGTGGTGGTTTAGCTGTAGAAAATGCCTTGAAAGCTGCATTTGACTGGAAAAGAAGAAAGAATCTAGAAAAAGGTAGCTCTGCAAAGGGTGATAAAGTTATTCATTTTAAACAATGTTTTCATGGAAGAACAGGTTATACAATGTCTTTAACAGATTCGCCAGACAAAAGAAAAACAATGTACTTCCCAAAATTTGATTGGCCTAGGGTTACAAATCCTAAAATTACATTTCCACTTGAAGACAATCTCGATGATATAATTAAGCTTGAAGAAAAGGCTGTTAAAGAGATAAAAGATGCAATAAAATCTCATCCTGATAATATCGCTTCAATAATTATTGAACCAATTCAAGGCGAAGGTGGAGATAATCACTTTAGGAATGAATTCATGCAATCACTCAGACATATTGCTGATGAAAATGATATTATTTTAATATATGATGAAGTACAAACTGGAGTGGGAGTTACCGGTAAGATGTGGGCTCATCAAAATTTTGAAGGAGCTAATCCAGATATTATATCTTTCGGTAAAAAAACACAAGTGTGCGGAGTTGCAGCTAGTAAAAGGTTTGATGAGGTAGAAGGTAATGTTTTTAGAGAATCATCAAGAATAAACTCTACTTGGGGAGGTAGTCTAGTTGATATGGTTAGATTGACAATCTATCTTGAACTTATTGAGAAAGAAAACCTTGTTGACAAAGCAGCCCAAACCGGAAAATATTTACTTAAAAGCTTACAAGATCTTCAACATGAATTCCCAAATTTAGTTTCAAATGCTAGAGGTCAAGGATTGTACTGTGCCTTTGACTTGCCGTCTAGTGAAAAGAGAGATCATTTAGCAAATCACTTAATGGACGAAGGTTCTATATTACTAGGTTCTGGTAATTATTCTATAAGATTTAGACCTCATCTTAATGTAACCGAAGACGACATTGACTTTGGTATGAATTGTTTTAGAAGAGCCTTTAAAAAACTTTAAAATGTCATCTTTTGGAAAGCTTTTCGTTGTGGGAACACCCATTGGAAACCTTGCTGATATAACTTACAGAGCTGTTGATACCTTAAATAGTGTTGATTTTATTTTTGCAGAAGATACTAGGGTATCTAAAAAGCTTTTAAATCATTATAATATTGATAAGAAAATTTACAGTTACCACGACCACAGTAAAGATTCTGAAGTTGAAAAATTGACAAATTTACTTGAAAGTGGAAATGATGTTGCTTTGATATCAGATGCAGGTACCCCAACTGTAAGTGATCCAGGATATAGATTGATAAGAGAGTGTGTTAAAAAAGGTGTAGATATAGTTCCAATACCCGGTCCATCTGCTGTAACTGCAGCACTAAGTGTTGCAGGTTTACCTTCAGATTCATTTACTTTTGTGGGTTTTCTTCCTCAAAAAAAAGGAAGAATTAAAAAAATTGAACAATTAAGTGAAATTAATAATACTATTATTCTTTTCGAAAGCCCTCATCGACTTCTAAAAACTTTAAATCAATTGTTTGAAATATTAGGAAATAGACAGGTAGCAATTGGAAGAGAATTAACAAAGTTGTATGAAGAAATTATTAGAGGTAATTTAAAGGATGTTATACAAGAATTTTCAAAAAAGTCAGTTAAAGGCGAAATAGTAATTATGATTGGAAAAAATGATGACAGAATCAATTTCTAGCGGAAAATTTATAACTGTGGAAGGTATTGATGGTTGCGGTAAAACAACCCAAGCAGAATATATCATTGACGGATTAGTTGAAGCAGGTTTATCGGCAAAGCTTGTTAGAGAACCTGGTGGAGATCCAATTTCAGAATCGATAAGAAAATTACTTTTACATGCTGAGGAATCAATGTCAGACAGAGCAGAAGCTTTATTAATGATAGCTAGCAGAGCGCAACTTACAGACAAAGTTATTCTTCCTCAAATTATTGATGGTAAATGGGTTGTGGCAGATAGATATGCTGACTCAACAGTTGCTTATCAAGGTGGAGGAAGAGGTTTAAGCGTTAAGTCATTGAGTGATATTAACCATTTTGGAACTTATACTTTAAAACCAGATTTAACTTTCTTCATCGATATACCTGTTGAAGTTGCGAATATGAGAATGTCAGTAGCAAGAGATAGAATAGAAAGTGAAGGCGATGACTTTCAACAAAGAGTAAGAGATCAATATTTAATGCTCAGCAAAAGTGAGCCAGATCGTGTTATTGTTATCAACGGTGAGCAAACTATTGAAGAAATAAAAATTGAAATCTGGAATCATATTAATTCAAAATTCAATTTATGAATAGATTTAAAAAATTAATTTTTTCCATATTTTTTTTGGGAGTCTTATCTTTTTCCTTTTTGCAAAGCCAGCAACTAGATATTTACAGAGAAATAGCTAGATCTCAGCAACAAATTATGACTGTATATAAATACTTATTAACTGAATATATACATGAATTGGATATTAAAGAATTGACTACAAGAGTTATTGATTCAATGCTATCAAATTTTGATCCTTATACAGAATATTATGAAGAAAAAGATTTAGAAGACTTGTCTGTTAAAACGGAAGGTGAATTTAGCGGTGTTGGGCTTGAAATTTATATGTACGAGGATCAACTTACAGTTGTTGGCCCAATTGAAGGTTCTCCAGCTTCCAGATCTGGAATCTATACTGGTGATGCAATTATGAAAATTGATGGTGAAGCAACCAAAGGTCTTGAGCTTAAAGATGCGACAAGCAAGATTAGGGGAGATAAAGGTACACCTGTAATTTTAACCATTAAAAAACCTGTATCTGGTGAAATCCAAGATTATACAATTATAAGAGATATTATTACTATTAAAGATATTCCTTATTTTGGAATGGTAAACGATAATGTTGGTTATTTAAGAATAACTAATTTTTCATTAAATACTGCAGACGAGACAAAAAATGCTATTATAGATTTAATTTCACTTGGTTCAGAGAGTATTATTATCGATTTAAGAGATAACCCAGGAGGTCTTTTATCTGCTTCTTTAGATATGTTAGATTTAGTTTTACCGCAAAATCTTGATTTAGTATCAACAAAAGGAAGGCAAGGTAGAAGCGTTAAAAATTATAAGTCAAAGACAACAGCTCTTGTTCCAGAAAATTTAAAATTAGCTGTTTTGATTAATGGAGGAAGTGCTTCAGCTAGTGAAATTGTTGCTGGTGTCCTTCAAGACCATGATAGAGCAGTAATAATTGGAAGCGAATCATTTGGAAAAGGTTTAGTGCAGACTGTTATTGGTATTAGTCAGGATACGGCATTAAAAATAACCAATTCAAAATATTTTATTCCTAGTGGCAGATCAATTCAAAAGAGAGATTTTATCGATGATGATTTGGTAGCTAATTCACTTGTAGTTTCCGACTCTTTATTTCAAACAAAGGCAGGGAGAGAAGTTATTGGAGGTGGAGGAATTTATCCAGATGTTGAAGTAAGCGATGAAGGTACATATCCATTAGCATCTGCAATATTAAGAAATGGCGCATATTTTAAATTTGTGCAACAAAATAGTGCAAAATATTCATCTATAGATGATGTACAAAAAGATGACGAGTTAATGATAAATTTTGAAAACTATATTGTTGAAAATAAAATTTTTGGTTACATAGATGGTCAGGATGATCTCGAAAAAGCCAAAGAAAAATTATCGAAAGATAAAGAAAAGAATTTATTTATTAATAATGCTTTCAGTGTAATTGAAAAACAAATTGAGAAAACTCAGTCAACAATGTTTGAAAGCGAAAAAAAATTAATTCAACGAATGATTGTTGGAGAATTTGCTTTTTTCTTTGATGGTTATAATGGAAGATATAAAGTTTATTTGAAGGACGATAAGGTTGTACTAAAAGCCATAGATATTTTGGAAAATCAAGGAACGTATTCATCTATTCTAACAAATGATGTTAGTAGTGATATAGCTTCAAATAATAGCTAGAGATGTCTGAACAAAATCACGCTGGATTTGCCATTGCCTCTTGTTTAAATAAAAATGGTGTAAATAAAATCTTTACGCTCTGCGGAGGACACATATCTCCAATTTTAGTTGGTTGTGAAAAACTTGATATTGAGATTATTCAAGTTAGAGATGAAGCAACAACAGTATTTGCAGCAGATGCTGTTTCTAGAATTACAGATTCTGTTGGCGTTGCAGTAGTTACTGCTGGCCCCGGAGTTACAAATACTGTTACGGCAGTCAAAAATGCACAAATGGCACAATCACCACTAGTTCTTTTTGGAGGTGCAGCAGCAACTTTGTTAAAAGGAAAAGGCTCTCTACAAGATATCGACCAACTTTCATTATTTAAAAAATACGTTAAAAAAGCTGTTTCTGTAAAAAGGGTGCGTGATATTGTTCCTGTAGTTCAAAATGCGCTTAATGAGGCAAAATCGGGCGTTCCAGGGCCTATTTTTATAGAACTGCCAATAGATTTATTATATCCGGAAGAGGATATAAGAAAAGAATTCTCAAATAAATTATCAAAAAATGGTTTTTTTAATAAAATTAAGTATTGGTATGTAAATAAATATTTAAATGATTTATTTTCAAAAAAAAGTTCTTCTATAGCAATATTGGAAAATAAAAATTTCAGTTTAAATCAAAAAAAAATAGATCAAGCTGCTTTAAAAATTGTTAAAGCGAAAAAACCTGTTTTCATTTGTGGAAATCAGGTAACTCAAAATAAAGGTTATTTATCAATGTTTCGTAAAAGCTTAAAAAAACTTCAAGTACCAACTTTTACTTCAGGGATGGCCAGAGGATGTTTTAACAACAAACATGATTTTTTTTATAGGCATAACAGAAGGCATGCACTTAAAAATGCAGACGTTATTGTTGCTTTAGGAGTTCCTTTAGATTTTAGATTAAATTATGGTTTTTCTTTTAATCGTGAGGCAGAATATGTTGCAATCAACAAGAGTAAAAATGATTTGATTTTAAATAAAAAACCAGATTTATCAATTCTAGGGGATCCTGCGGTTATTATGCATGAAATTGGTAAAATTATAAATGCACCAAATTGCAATGAATGGAAAAATGAATTAAAAGATTTAAATAAAAAAAGAGAAAATGAAATTTTAAATGATTCTTCTGCAATTTATGATAAAGTAAACCCGATTTACTTATGTAAAAAAATTAATGAGCTTAAGAGTAACGAAAGTATTATTGTAGCTGATGGAGGAGATTTTGTCGGAACTGCTTCTTATGTAATAAATCCAAATCATCCATTAGAATGGTTAGATCCAGGACCATTTGGAACTTTAGGTGTTGGTGGTGGATTTGCCATTGGAGCTAAGTCTTCATTTCCGCACAAAGAAGTTTGGATTTTATATGGAGATGGCGCTAGCGCATATAGTCTAGCAGAGTTTGATACAATGTGCAGACACAGTCTGCCAGTAATTGCAATTGTAGGGAACGATGCATCATGGCAACAAATAGCAAGAGAACAAAAATCGATGTTAGGTAGCAATATTGGTACAAAATTAGAATTTACTTCATACGAGAAAGTCGTTGAAGGATATGGTGGTGTAGGTTATTTTATTGACAACCAAAATGACATTGAAACAATTATTAAAGCAGCAAAAAAAGATGCAGCTAACGGTCTTCCAGTTTTAATAAATGTACATTTATCAAAAACAGATTTTAGGAAAGGTTCAATATCAGTATGATGAAACATTTTAAAATGTTAACAATTTGCATTATGGCAGTTTTTTATATAAACGTTGGAGCAAAGCATTTTGTAGATCCAGATTGGTTTTTACCTATAATGCCTCCTGATTATCCTATGCACTATGCTGCAGTATATGTAAGTGGTTTTTTCGAAGTTTTATTTGGATTTTTTCTAGTATTACCTAAAACAAGATTTTATGCTGCTTGGGGATTAATTTATCTTTTGATTTTAGTTTTCCCAGCAAATCTTTACTTAGCCGTCACTGACGGAGCAGTTCTTGAGATAAGTAAAGAACTTGCTTGGGGAAGACTTCCTATACAATTTGTATTTATAGGTTTAGCCTATTGGCATTCTTATCAGTAACTACCGCCTGTGGTATTGCTACCTGAAGCACCTGTGATTGATATTCTACCTGAACCACCCATTCCTTGGTGGACTGTGCAAAAATAGTACAAAGTACTAGGCGCAGTTGCTGGAACAACAAAAGTTAAGACGCTTCCATTATATGATACGCCAGTTCCATATGTTGAACCGCCACCATGAGTACCATCCATAGCAGTCGAAAGTCTGAAAGGATGAGCTGAGCCTGAGCTATTTGTAAAAGTATATGTCATACCTTTTTCAAGTGATATGTTGCCGGTTGTTACTCCATTAATTACGTACTTACCAGCTGAAACGGTTACTGAAATATTTGTAGGAGGTGTAGTGCCACCGCCGTTATTACCGCCGCCGTTATTACCGCCGCCGTTATTACCGCCGCCGTTATTACCGCCACCTGTATCTCCACCGCCATCGTTGTTGTAAGTAGGTCCTGTTGCACCACCACCACCACAACTTGAAATCATCATCATTGATAGAAATGCAAATGTTAATATTGATATATTTTTCATGTTTCCCCTGTGTTAATTTTTGAAAAAAACGCTGGTAATAATAAAATTTAATATTATTTTTTCCAAAGATTTTTTAACAAAAATAAAAAAAATGTTCGAAAAATTACAAAATATGTTTATGAAATTCTTTGCATGGCTCATAATTATGACAAAGAAAAATTGATATAAAAGGGGAAAAAATGAAAATCTTATTAACTTTAATAACTGTTTCATCATTGCTTTTTTCAAATGTAAATCAAAAAGTTGTTTTGATCACAGGTACTGCACTTGGAATAGGTAAATCAACAGCTTTACATTTAATTGAAAAAGGTCACATTGTTTATGGTGGTGATATATTAATCGAAGAAAATTTATATCTAAATGAGAGCGGTGGATATGCCCTCGAAATGGATGTAACAAAGCAAGAGCATATTGATGCAGCTATCAGTAAAATTATTGAAGAGCAAGGTAGAATTGATGTTCTTGTAAATAATGCAGGATTAGGTGTCTATGGAGCTATCGAAGATGTCTCTATTGAAGATGCAAAGTATCAGTATGATGTTAATTTATTTGGAGTTGCAAGAGCTACTAAAGCAGTTCTTCCTTATATGAGAGAACAAAAAAGTGGAACTATAATTAATATCA
This sequence comes from uncultured Fidelibacterota bacterium, assembly GCA_902624575.1. GTDB lineage: Bacteria > Fidelibacterota > Marinisomatia > Marinisomatales > Marinisomataceae > Marinisoma. Next base: position 7,037 of record CACNXV010000006.1, on the reverse strand, counting down.
GTTCAGTTCTTGGAGAAACCTATGGACCAATAGCCGGTTGGTATCTTTCAACAAAACATGCCCTTGAGGGTTGGTCTGATGCTTTGAGAGTAGAGTTAAAAGAGTTCGATATTGACGTTGTTATAGTTCAACCAGGCGCAATAAATACCAATTTTTTCAACGTAACAAAATCATATATCAAAAAGTACGAAAAAGATTCTCCGTACGCTCATCTTTATGGAGAACCAGTGACAGATTCAGAAAGTTCTGTATTGTCAAATCAGTCAGATCCAATTGTCATTGCAAAAGTTATTGAAAAAGCTATGAATGCGCGAAATCCTAAAACTAGATACGCTGCAGGGGCATATAGTAAGGCTGGAAAATTTTTAAGAAGAATTATGACAGATAAAATGTTTGATAGATTTATTCTTTTTATAAATTAGATTAAGTTTCGTATAATATTAGGGGGCGATTAGCTCAGTTGGTTAGAGTATCTGCTCGACACGCAGAGGGTCACTGGTTCGAATCCAGTATCGCCCACGTTCAAAATAAAGTCATTAATAGACGAAAAAAAGGGGTATAAAAATACCCCTTTTTAATTTTTTACATTTAAGATAAAGATTAATCATCTGTATCTAACATAACCGCCATTACAAAGACAAATGCAGGTATGACTATGTAAAGAACGACTCCAATAATAATATCCAAGTTCATAAACAAATATAACTACTTGTGTTTAATAGGGGAATAACAATTCTCTAATACATCCTAAAATAATTTTTAGTAAGTTTAATAATTATGAAAAAAATCCCTAATTGGCTTCAAAAAGAACTTCCTTATAATCATTCATGGATAAACGTTGGAAAAGAAATGCATATTATGGAAAAAGGAGCAGGCAAACCTATTGTTATGGTTCATGGAAATCCCATGTGGGGATATTTATATAAAAAAGTGTTAGATGGACTTGATGATAGTCATAGATATATTATTCCTGATTTAATTGGTTTTGGATTTTCTGAAAAAGTAAAAATCCACGAACACTCACTTGAAGCTCATAGTAAATGGATGGCAAAATTTTTTTCGACCATCAAAGAGGAAAAAATTGGTCTTGTCGTTCATGATTGGGGTGGTATGATTGGAATAGCAGGTGCAATAAAAGCAGGAAAGAAAATTGATGGATTGGTAGTAATGAACACAGCAATAACCGCTCCAAAAGATGGATTTAAGCCTACTTGGTTTCATAGTCTTTCACAAGTTCCGCTTATTAGTAGCTTGTTTTTCAGAAGATTAAATTTTCCGCTATCATTTTTGAATCGTTTTGCCCATGTACCCGGATCATTTGATTCACAATCAATGAGGGCATATAAATATCCTCTTAGAAAATTTAAAGATAATTGCGGTCCATTAGCATTAGCAAGAATGGTTCCGAATACTATGCAACATCCAAGCGTACCCATTGAACAAGAAATAGAGACATATTTAGATTCTTATGAGGGTAAAGCACAAATTGTTTGGGGTATGAATGATCCTGTAATGTGGAAGTTAAGGAGAAGAACTTCACGCTTACTTCCTCAAGCCAAAGTAGTAAAAACAGATGCAGGACATTTTGTTCAAGAAGAAACTCCAGAAGAAGTAGTTAAAGCAATTAATGAAGTTTTTAAATGATATACTTTAATTGAAAAATTAATGAATAAAAAAAGGACTACAAAAAGTAGTCCTTTTTATTTTACGCATTTAAGTGAGAACCATTACAGTATGGCGCGTCTGCTGACTCTTTGCAGCCACATAAAAATACATCGGTATCTTCTTCTGCCTTAAAGATAACAGGATTTTTATCTGTTTTCTTGTGACTGCCGTCGCAGAAAGGTTGATTCTTTGACTGCGAACAACTGCACCAAGCATAATGTTGGCCTTTTTTCAAGCTCACTGAATACGGTGTTTTGTCTTCTTTCATTATTACTCCTTTTAAATATGTATGAAATTATTACCTATTGACAAATTACACAAGTAGGCACTATTTTTTGATATAGTAACAAAAAAAGGACTATTATGAACAATAATCATTGCTTTGAAGATATTTGCGGTTGTACAGTTGAATCATGCCCAATTACATATTCTATGAAGATGATCGGTGGTAAGTGGAGGCCAATTATCATTATGAGAATTGCACAAAATATTAATCGGTTTGGTATTTTACACCGTGGAATTGATGGCATAAGCAAAAACATGCTTACTAGAGAACTTAGAGATTTAGAAAAAAATGATATTATTTCAAGAAAAATTTATGCTGAAATTCCTCCACGAGTAGAATATTCATTAACCAAAAAAGGTAAAACATTGGTCCCGGTGTTTGATATGTTGAATGATTGGGCAATGAATTATTTGAAATAACCCACTAGAATTTCTTCTAAAATAATTTTTTCTGTATTACATTTTGGACAATTAATTTTAATTAATTGAGTAGATGCAAATAATCATTAAAAACTATATATATATAGCCATAGGATTCATCTTTTTAATCCTAGGTTTTATTGGATTATTTTTACCAATTGTTCCAACAACACCATTTATTCTTGTCTCAGTATGGTTTTTTGCTAGATCATCAAAAAAACTTGAAAATTGGCTTCTAAATCATAGAATTTTTGGTAAAATGATTCGAGACTGGAGAAACCATGGATCTATTAATAAAAAAGCAAAAATGAGTGCAATACCTTTAATAGCAATTTCTTTTTCAGGTGCCATTTATGTAAATAAAATTTTAGCAGTAGATATTTTGTTAGCAATTGTTGGAACATCTATAGCGCTTTTTATTCTAACAAGACCAGATGCTTCGAGTGTTAAAGTATGAAAAATGTATTATTATTAAACTTAGGGTCTCCAAAGAGCACGGATAAACAACATGTTAGAGAATATCTTGAAGAGTTTATGTCAGATGACTACGTATTAGATTTTCCTAAGTTTTTTCAACAGCTTATTTTAAGATTATTTATACTTCCTTTTAGACCATCTCAAGCCAAAGAAGCTTATGAAGAAATATGGGAAGAAGATGGTTCTCCTTTAATTATTAATACGCAAAAAATTGCAGATGCTTTATCAAAGCAAACCGGTTGGGATGTAGATATTGCTATGAGATATCAGTATCCATCTATTGAAGAATCAATTTTGAGATTCAAAGAAAAAAGAATCAAAGAACTTCATGTAATTCCACTATATCCTCACAATGCTTCATCAACTACTGTTTCAACGAACGAAGAGGTTAAAAAAGTAGTTAAAAAAATATATCCTGAATTGCAGTTAAAGTTCATTGAACCTTTTTATAATCATCCAGATTATATTGATTCTCTTGCTAGATCTATAAAGCCACACTTGAATGGATTAGATAAGCTTATCTTTAGTTATCATGGAATTCCTATAAGGCATGTTACCCAGTCTTGCGATGGAGGTAAGCAGTGTTACGAGCATGATAATTGTTGCTCTACAGATAGTAAAGAGTATTGCAGATGTTATAAATGTAATACTTACATGACTTCAAAGTTTACAGCTGATAAGTTGAATCTTAGCAACTCAGACTGGAAAATGACTTATCAATCAAGAGTTTCAGTAGTAAGTCCATATTGGTTGAAGCCATACACGGATAAGGAATTAGAAAATTTTCCCAATAATGGTGTTGAAAACATTGGTATTGTTTGTCCATCATTTGTTGCTGATTGTTTAGAAACGCTTGAAGAAATTGGCATGAGAGGTAAAGAAAGTTTTATGGAGTCTGGTGGTAAATCTTTTACTTATATTCCATGTTTAAACGACAACAAACATTTTATTTCAGCTTTAGAAAAAATTATTTCTCCTCATTAATTTGTTATTCAAAAATAATTTTTATAAAATTATTGCATCATGGATGCTATTAAAAACTTATTAAATAGAAAATCTTCAAAAAATCTTGAACTGCCATTTCCAAACAGAAAAGAAATGGATATTGTTTATCAATCAGCCTTAAGAGCACCAGATCACGCTTGGCTTAAACCTAGTAAATTCCTGGAATTCAAAGGAGATTCACTAAATAAATTATCAAAAATCTTCGAAGACTTTGCAAAAGACAATTTTTCAGATGATATAGCATTTATTGAAAAAGCAAAAATTGCTCCTTTTAGAGCACCTATGGTAATCGTTTTGATTACAGAGGTTAAAAAGCATCCAAAAGTCCCTCCAATTGAGCAAATGCTTTCAACTGCTGCTGCAGCTCAAAATATTTTATTAGCATTAAGTGCATTGAATTATGCTGGAATATGGAAAACTGGTAAGCTTGCTTTAAATGACGATATTGTAAGATACTTCAATTTAGATAGTAATCACCATATTCTTGGTTATTTATATGTAGGCACTAAAAGTGGCAAGGATAGAAACGTTCCAAGCATTGATTTAGAAGATTTTGTGACAAGGTACTAATCAAATATGCCTGAAATTTCTGAAGTCAAGTTAACGTCTGAATTTGTTAATAATGCAAACAAAAAAAGGCATATTACGGACGTTAAATTTCTCAAAACAAATAAATTGAAACTCATTGAGGATATTGATGTTTTAGGTAAAAGAATTACAGCAAAGAGTAGAGGTAAAGAGCTCAAACTTTTTTTTGATAAAGAGCCTGTAGTTATCTCATTGGGCATGACTGGATGTTTTAAAAATTTTAAAAAAAGAGGATATAAAAATAAACATTGGAAGCATGCTCATATAAGATTTAGAATGAGTGATAATAATTGGTTTTGCTGGAGCGATGTAAGAAGGTTCGGTAAGAGTATCTCTAAAGATTGGAATAAAAACCGTGGGCCAGATATATTTGATGAAGTAGAAAGTTTTAAAAAATATATTTATGATAATATTGAACACAGAGATTTTCAAAAACCTGCTCATATTGTACTAATGAATCAAAAATGGTTTAATGGTCTTGGAAATTACTTGCGGGCAGAAATTCTTGGTAAATGGAATAAAAACCCATTCCAACCAATGAAAAATCTTATAAATGAACCATTTTTAAATCATTTAATTGAACAAGTTCATGATTCATACAGGTTAGGTGGTGGGGAGCTTTACTCTTGGATGAATGAAAATAAGTCAGAAAAAGATAATGACTTTCATGAATGGATGAAATTTTATGGAAAAACAATGAAAATGAAAGATAGTCAGGGAAGAACTTTTTGGTATGCAAAAAAATGGCATAAAGCTTTAAAAGTTTTATAAATTATTTTATGATGAATTCAGATTCAAAGATCGCAATAATTGGTGCTGGGCCTTCTGGTATAACAGCTTTAAAAAATTTATCAACAAACGGCTTTAATGTTACTTGTTTTGAAATGAATGATCAAATTGGAGGTAATTGGGTTTATCAAGATAAAACAGGACATTCTAGCATTTTTAAAACCACCCATATAATCAGTTCGAAGGAATTTTCTCAATATTCAGATTTCACTATGCCAGATGATTTTCCTGATTATCCATCTGGCTCTCAATTATTGTCATACTTTAATAGCTATGTTGATAAGTTTGACTTAAGAAAACACATAAAATTTAGTACTCAAGTAAGTAAAGCTGTTCCTTCGCATGATAAATGGAAGATTTATTTTGATGAATTTTGTGAAGAGTTTGATTATTTAATTATTGCGAATGGACACCATTGGAGTCCTAGAATACCAACATTTGAAGGCGATTTTAATGGTGAGTTAATGCATTCTCATCAATTTAAAAATAATGAATATTTCAAAGATAAATCTGTGCTTGTAGTTGGCGGTGGTAATTCAGCTTGCGATATAGCAGTTGAGGTCAGCAGAGTGGCAAAAAAAACGTCTATAAGTATGAGAAGAGGATATCACTTTATACCAAAATTCATCATGGGAATGCCATCAGATGTTTTTTATTCTAAAACGCTCTGGATTCCACAAAAGATTAGGTTATTTTTACAAAAATTAGCTTTAAGATTTATACAAGGGAAATATGAAGATTATGGGTTGCAAAAGCCCGATCATGACATTTTACAAACACATGCTACAATAAATTCAGAGCTTCTATACTTTATTAAACATGGAAAAATAAAACCCCAAAAAAATATCAGAAAATTTTCAAATAATTCTGTTGAATTTGAAGATGGTTCAATAGATAACTTTGATATAGTTTTATTTGCAACTGGTTATAAGATAAAATTTCCTTTTTTTGATGAAGCTGATATCAATTACGAAAAAAATGAAATTGATCTTTATAATTTTTGCTTTCACCCAAAGTATAAAAATTTAATGTTTGTTGGTTTGCTTCAACCTTTAGGTTGTATATGGCCTATTTCAGATTTACAATCACAGCAAATTGTTAAATATTTGTCTAATGAATGGAAGCTACCTGCTAATTTGGAAAAAGCAGTTTACGATCAGCAGAATAACATGCCTTATGAATTTATTAACACCCCAAGACACAAATTGGAGGTTGATTTTCATGATTTTGTTAAACACTTAAAAAATGAACTAAGCTAAGGAGACAATATGAGAGTTTTTTTAACAATAATGCTATTATTTCTAATATCTGCATGTAATGTACAAATTGGAACAGAGTTTAAAGCAATTGAAGTAGGTAGAAACAATATGAGCCCTGAAAATGCATCTCCTGATGTTTATAAGGTGCTACATGAAACTGATGATTTTATTATTTTGGAAGTAATTTTTGAGCCTGGTCAAGGCGATAATCTTCATACACATGCCGATATGTTTTATTATGTAGTTGAAGGAGGTCAGATGCAAGTTACAAATGAAGAAGGTGAAGTATTTACCGCTGAATTAAAAAGCGGAGATTTTCAAATACAAGGCTCAACTACTCATCAAGTAACAAACATTGGCACAACAAGGGCTAGGATAATTGCAGTTGAGGAGAAATAATTGAAAGAAGAACCTTCTTTTAAAATTCTAATTTTTTTAGCTGCCGCCAATTCAAATAACGTTGATAAAACACCAGGGCCTGTTGGACCCATGCCCGCCTCTCTCCAAAAAAGACTGTTTACAACTACAGGATGATCATCTGAAGGAAAA
>CACNXV010000005.1:32500-39935 GCA_902624575.1 uncultured Fidelibacterota bacterium | reverse complement strand
TTCTTTATTTAAATCACTTACTAAAGAATCAATGAAATCATCATTCAAGTTTTGAGCTAACATGAAATTTGAAAAAACTATTAAAAAAAAGATTTTTTTATAAAACAACATCAAAACCTTCAAATTTTGGAGGACCTAGATATAAATGTCCATGTTTTCCAGCATTTTTATGGGCATCCTTAAACGCTTGTGATTTAGTCCACTTATGAAAGTCTTTTTTTGTCTTCCAAATAGTGTGTGAAGCATAAAGAGTATGATCATCTTCAGTGCTACCCTTAACTAAATGGAACTCAACAAAACCTGGTACATCTTTTAAGCTAGAGGTTCTATTTTCCCAAATTTTTTCGAACTCTTTACCTTTTTCAATAACGATTTTAAATCTATTCATAGCAATAAACATTCTAATCTCCTGTTTTATAAATATTAACTAAAACTACCCCAATAACAATAAAAAATAAACCTAATACCGTTTGCCAATTAAGAGTTTGTTTATAAAAAATATAACTCAGAAGTGAAACAGTAAATACTCCTAATCCAGCCCAAGATGCATATACAATTGCAAGAGGTAATTTCTGCACGGTTATTGATAAAAAATAAAAGGATATTGTATAGAATAAAATTACTAGAATACTTGGAACTACTTTACTAAAACCATTAGTTACTGGAAGCATCATTGTTCCGATAACCTCAAATGCTATTGCAAAAAAAAGTATTAAATATGAACTCATTATCACTCAAATCCATCTTCTAGTTTTATTAGAATATTCAATAAATTCATCTCCAAATAATTCATTCATTGCCTCTTCTTCCGGAACAATTTGAAATTTCGTTATAAATAAATAAAAGAATAAAGATATAACAATTCCTCCAACTAAATTAAACTTGAAAGATATCGATAGTAAAACAATGAACATTCCAAGATACATTGGATTTCTTGAAAACTTGAAGATTCCTGAGACAACCAAAGAAGATGCCTGTCTAGGTTCTAAAGGATTTACGGTTGTTTTTTGTCTACTAAAGGCTCTGACAGCTAAAATAAAAACACCTAGTCCAAAAATTAACAGAAATAAACTAATTAAGTTATTATTGTAATTGTAAAATTGATTAAAAAAAGATTTTGAAAAAAAAATTGCCATACCACAAATGAAGGTGACTATTGGAGGTGGAATTTTATTACTCATATTTTATTATTATTCAACAGTTACAGACTTAGCTAAATTTCTTGGCTGGTCTACATTTAGCTTTTTACCAACTGCTATATAATATGCAAATAGTTGAAGAACAATTGTGGCTAAAATACAAAACATATAATGATTAGTTTTAGGAACAACAATTAAATCATTGGCTAGATCTTTTAAGACTTTTTCCTTTGAATCAGTAATAATGATAATCTTTCCTTTTCTGGATTTAATTTCCTCAATATTTGAAATAATTTTATCATAAGTCTTATCTTTAGGAACTATAAATACATTTGGCATATTTTTGTCAACAAGCGCTATTGGGCCATGTTTCATTTCAGCGGCTGGATAACCTTCGGCATGTATATAAGATATCTCTTTTAGTTTAAGAGCACCCTCAAGTGCAACTGGAAAATTTAATCCCCTTCCCAAATAAAGGAAGTCAGATGCATTTTTATATTTTGAAGCAATTTTTTTTATATAATTTTCTTTACGTAATATTGATTTTACTTTTGTAACGCTTGAGGCAAAATCTAAATGAGCTTTCATTGCTGACTTTGATATTTGTTTTTTTACATATGCCAGTTTTAAAGCAAATAAATAAAGGATACTTATCTGCGCTGTGAAAGCTTTTGTTGATGCAACACCAACTTCATGTCCGCATCGGGTAAATACACCACAATCAGTTTCTCTAGAAATTGAACTTCCAGGAACATTACATATACCAATTGTTATTGCACCATAATCATTTGCTTTTTTTATAGCAGCTAAAGTATCAGCAGTTTCACCAGATTGTGAAATAGCAATTACAACACTATCATTATCAACAAGAATTTTGTTATACCTGAATTCTGATGCATATTCAACATGAACTGGCACTTCAGAAAATCTCTCAATTAAATTTTTACCGATTAGTCCAGCATGCCATGAAGTACCACATGCGGTAATATAAATTTTACTGGCACTTTCGATTTGGGACCAATATTCCATTAATCCATTTAAAAGTACATTATGGCCTTTTGTTCTACCAATAATAGTATTTGAAATAGTATCAACCTGTTCATGAATTTCTTTATGCATGAAAAATTTAAACTTTCCTTTATCATAATCATCAATTTTGTAATCAATTTTTTCTACAACTTTTGGAAGTGAAATATCTTTTTCAATTGATTTGATTTCATAATCTTTTTCACCTATAATGGCCATTTGCGATTCTTCTAAATATATTATTTGTTGAGTATAATTAATTATTGGTGATATGTCGCTGCCTACAAAAAACTCTTCTTCATTTATACCTAAAACAAGTGGGCTTCCTTTTCTAGCTGCAATCATCTTATCTGGTTCATTTTTATTTAAAACTACTATTGCATATGCACCGTCGACACGCTGAAGTGCTGCTCTGACAGATTGTTCAAAAGTGAGTTTTCCTTTATTGTAGAAATATCCTATCAATTGAACTAAAACCTCAGTATCTGTTTCAGATTTAAACTTAATATTTTTAGATTTTAAAAATTTTTTTATTGGATCGTAATTTTCAATAATACCATTATGTACTAAGACAATACTGCCACTTTGATCATTATGTGGATGAGAATTGACTTGATTAGGCCTTCCATGAGTAGCCCACCTAGTATGCGCTATTCCCGTCCCAGTACATTTTTTATGAACATTATTTTTTTTTAATGTTTCTTCGAGCTGTTTTACTTTTCCACTTCTCTTAGAAATAGTAATATTTCCTTTTCCTGATATACATGCAATACCAGCAGAATCATAACCTCTATATTCAAGCTTCTTTAATCCATTGATAAGTATTGGATAACAATTTTTTTTACCTTTATATGCTACTATTCCACACATGCTTACAATTTACATTTAAAATCCTGAAAACTATGGTGTTAATTTTAGGATCATTTTCACATTTCCTCTTTCATATTTTTTTGAATCTAATTCAACTTCAATAAATCCATATTTTTCATATAGAATCCTAGCAATTTTAAGTGAGTCATTTGAAATCAAAAATACTTCTTTAGCTAAATTGTCTTTAGCAAATTGAATACATCTATCCATTAACAAATTTGCAATTCCATAACCTCTATAATCTTTTTTTACTGTCATCTTAGCTAACTCAAATCTATTTTTTGAACTAAAAATCATTGCAACTGTTCCTACTACATTATCATTTGCAACTGCAAAAAAAATTTGGCCACCTTTTTCTAAAATTTTTCGAGGATTTAAAAGGTCTTTTTTATCTGAATCTTCCAGGACCCAACTTTCCTCAATCCAAACCTTATTTAAGGTATAAAAATCTTCTGAAAATTTTTCTCTAAATTTTTGAATTTTTATATTTCTCATTAGTTTGGCCAATATATATATTCGTCACCATCTTCATATTCTTGCCCAGAATGTTTATCAATTAATATGGGTCCATTTATTACGCTAGGCCACATAGATTCTGCTTGTTCGATATTATGCTTATCTAGAAGAATGTCTAATTCAATTACCTTTTTAGGAAATTCATTGATTAAATTATTTTTTTCTGTTGGATCATCTGAAAGATTAAAAAGCCATTTATGATGTTCTTTATTTGTTCTTATCAATTTCCAGCCTTTATGTAAAACTGTTTGCTGATGTCCTTGCCTCCAAAATAAAGTATCATGTAATACTCCTTTTTTCAAACCTTTTACATATGGTATAAAATCAACTCCATCTAAAGTTCTATCATTTGGAATTTTTGCATTGGCTGCATTGACAACCGTATTAAAAATATCATTATGATGAACTGGACTTGTAAACCTTTGACCGGAATTTATTTCTTTTGGCCATTTCGCCATAAAGGGAATATGCATTCCACCTTCAAAGTGTGTCAGCTTCCAACCTCTGAATGGCTTATTAATATCTTCAAGTTCAATGTAACTAGCTCCTCCATTATCGCTGGTTAAGATAATTAAAGTATTCTCAGATAGATTATTTTTATCAAGGACGTCAATTATTCTTCCAATACTTCTATCAAGCGCTTCAATCATTCCAGAATATACTTGAAGATTATGCTGTTTGGTGTGATGCTTAACTGAATCAACATCATGTTTTAATGCCTGTAAAGGATTATGAACAGCCCAATGGGCTAGATATAAGAAAAAAGGTCTATTTATATTATTTTCAATGACTTTAATTGCTTCATCTGTATAATAATCTGTTAAGTATGAATCTGGTGCAAATGCAGGTCCCTTATTAAAGGAAACACTATATTGTGATCTAGCCCATACCATATTATCGATTGCATTATCAAATTTTGCATTAACTACATTTTCATCATTTTCTGGAAGATAAAGACCTCCTTCCATTAAAAGACTATCATCAAATCCTTGATCAATAGGATGGCTTCCATCAACTCTTCCTAAATGCCATTTTCCTACATGTGCTGTATAATATCCTGCCTCATTGAGAACTTCAGCTATTGTGATTTCTTCAGTTGGCATTCCTGCTGAAAAAACATCTGCTGCATCAGCATACATAGTTTGTTCTATCTCTGTTTTTAAAACAGGATCATTTATACTATCAATCCACTCAATCAACTTTGTAGCACCTGGAAAAAGTGGAGTAAACTCAAAACCAAATCTTGTTGAATAACGTCCAGTCATTATTGATGCCCTTGATTGAGCACACATAGCATTGGCTGCATACCCATTTTCAAATATAACTCCATCTTTTGCAATTTGATCTATATTTGGAGTCTTTAATAAGCCGCTTCCAGCACCACCGTTGTAAAAAGAAATATCATTGAAGCCTAAATCATCAGCTAATATTAAAATAATATTTGGTCTTTGATCTGATGAATCTTTTATGTTTGGGCCTTTTTGCCAACTTGAGCTACCTTCTGATAATACTGGACGTATCAAATTTAATACTTTAGGTATTGTCCAAACAACAATTTCAACTCTATTCTGCCAAACTAAAATAGTAATTATAATTGCTAAAAATGAGGCTACTATTTTTTTCACTTTACTCCCATTCAATAGTAGCAGGTGGTTTCCCTGTACAATCATAAACTACTCTACTAACTGTAGGTATTTCATTAACAATTCTGTTAGAAACTCTTCCAATAAAATCATAAGGGAGATGTGCCCATTTAGCTGTCATGAAATCCACTGTCTCAACAGCTCTTAATGCCAACACATCTTCATATCTTCTTTCATCGCCAACTACGCCTACAGATTTGATAGGCAGGTATACAACAAAAGCCTGACTTAATGAATCGTAGAGATTATTTTTATGGAGCTCATCAATAAAGATTTTATCAGCTTTTTGTAAAGTCTTAATTCTATCGTTTAAAACTTCTCCCATGATTCTAATACCTAATCCTGGCCCAGGAAAAGGGTGTCTTGATATTATATGTTCAGGAGTTTTAAGTTCTTTTCCAATCTTTCGAACTTCATCCTTAAATAGTTTTCTAATTGGCTCAAGCAGTTTAAGATTCATCCTTTCTGGCAAACCTCCAACATTATGGTGTGACTTAATCACGCTTGAGTTGTGTCCATCTGACGAAGATTCAATAACATCTGGATAAATTGTCCCTTGAGCTAACCAATTAATATTTTTTATTTTTTTTGCTTCTTTTTCGAAAATATCAATGAAAGTATTTCCAATAATCTTTCTTTTTTTCTCCGGATCTAATACGCCCTTTAATCTTGATGTAAAAATATTTGATGCTTTTGATAATCTAATATCAATACCAATTTCTTGAAATGTTGTCATTACTTCATCTACTTCACCCAACCTAAGTAAACCATGATCAACAAAAATACATACCAAATTTGACCCAATTGCTTTATGAAGTAGCATTGCAACAACAGAAGAATCTACACCTCCTGAAAGACCTAATAGAACTTTCTCATTTTTCACCTGCATCTTAACATCATCAATCATTGAGTTAATAATATCTTTTGTTGACCAATTTTTTTTGCAACCACATATATCAAAAACAAAATTTGAGAGTATTTTTGTTCCCTGCTCAGTATGGGTTACTTCAGGATGAAATTGCAGACCGAAAATACTTTTGTCTTTAGATTGAAATCCCGCAATTTGACAATCTTTTGATGATGCAATTACTTCAAAGTTATTTGGAAGTTTTTCAACTTGATCACCATGACTCATCCAAACATCAAATAAGTTATTTTTTAGCTTTATATTTTTGAAAATTGGTGACGGATTTCCAAATGAGATTTCAGCATGACCAAATTCGTGAATATCTGCACTTGCAACTCTACCACCCAATTCCTTTGATAAAGTTTGCATTCCATAACAAATGCCTAGAATAGGTATTCTAGAGTCAATTAATTCTTTGCTGATTTTTTGTGACTTAGAAACTGTTACTGATTCTGGTCCGCCCGATAAAATTATACCACTAGGGTTCATTGCTTTGATTTCTTGAGCATTTTTTGAAGAAGGAACAACTAAAGAATAAACACCAACTTCTCTTACCCTTCTTGCTATCAATTGAGTATACTGAGAACCAAAATCTATTATAATTATTTTATGTTCTTTCAATTTAAAACTTCCATTATATCTGTTAAACTTTTTCTTAGTTCTTTTCTGCTTACCACAAAATCTATAAAACCTTTTTCTAGCAAAAATTCTGAAGTTTGAAAGTGTTCAGGAAGATCTTGATTTGTTGTTTGCTTTATTACTCTTTGCCCAGCAAAACCAATAAGAGCTTTTGGCTCGGCTACTGTAATGTCAGCTTGCATTCCAAAACTAGCAGTTACACCGCCAGTTGTAGGAAATGTAAGAATTGATATATACAAACCACCCTTTTTAGAAAATTTGGAAAGATGGGTACTTATTTTTGATAGTTGCATTAAAGATAAGGCGCCTTCTTGCATTCTTGCACCACCTGATTGACATAAAATAATTAAAGGGCAGTTTTTTTCAGATGCAAAATTAATTCCTTTTGAAATTTTTTCTCCTACTGCACTTCCCATACTACCACCGATATACTTAAAATTCATTAAACAAAGAACAACTTTTTTTCCATCAATTGAACCATAGAAGCAATCAACTGCTTCTTTATTATTTGGAACTTTTTGAAGAATTTCTTCATAAGATTTATTCGCTTTAAAATTAAGCATATCTATAGAACTTACGTTTGAAAATAAATTTTCAAAGTTTTCGTCTAAAATAATTTCTAAATATTTGTTACTAGTTATAGGAAAATGAAAATTACAGTGATGGCAAATATTTAAAGCAGCTTCTAGTTCAGG
>CACNXV010000005.1:0-25000 GCA_902624575.1 uncultured Fidelibacterota bacterium | reverse complement strand
TACGCCCTCAACATATGATCGAAAAAGAAAATCGGATCCATATGTTGAAAAATTAATCAATGTGTTAATGGCACTATCAAGAAATGAAAAGATGGGTGCGCCAAAAGGAGTTTTCAAAATAAATAGAGCAAACATAAATTGAAATAATAGTCCGTATCCGACTGTCTTTTTATTGATAGATTCTCGATTTTCAGAAAGTATGTAAGCAATAAATAATAAGGTAAACACTCCTATTATACCAAAAAAATTGCTCATAAATTAATGATTATGGTTTGCTTCCAATTCAGAAGTTTTTTGTGTTTTATTTTTAATCTTTGAATTTTCTTTTAAAAATTCTATTATTTTTTGATCGGCTAAATCATCACCTAATTTATTTCTGTTTGATTCTTTTTTATAAAATCTTTCAATTTCAGCTTTTTGACTTTCATTATTTTTTATTGCCTCTGAAATAAAGTTGTCAATATCGCCTTTTTCAACTTTAAAATCCATTGAGCTGATCATATTTTTTCGCAATAAAAACCATTTAAGATTATTCTCAGCAAATAATTGATATTCTTCGCGTACCTTGCTTTCGTCTAAGTCAGGATTATTTTGATTTTTTTTGACTTCCTCAATGATATTTGTTAAGTAATTTTCAAGCATTGAACTTGGAACAATTGGTTTGGCTAATTTTACAAATTGGTCGATAAGAGAAGAATTGAACATTTCTTCAGATTTTTTTTCATACTCTTTTGCAATGCTTTCTTTAACATTATTTTTCCAATCATCTACACTTTTGCAGTTAGGATCCATAGTCTTTATAAACTCTTCATTAAGTTCAGGCAATACTCTTCTTTGGATGGTATCAATCATAAACTCATAATTTTTTTCACCATTACCCATATCTATGAAAATATTGACCTTATCTCCCTTATTTTTACCAATAAAAGATTTAGCTTTATCTTCGATAATCGGATCTTGTCCAACTGCTATATATTTTTTTTCTTTGTTTCCAATGATAGGTAAGCCAGAATCATCAAGTTCTTGTAAATCAACGATTAAAAAATCTCCATCCATGATATTTGATTCGACTTGTTCAGCTTTTGCTTGTGAGGCTAAAATATTTTCGATGGTTTTTTCTACTTCTTCATCATTAGAAACGAAATCTATTTTTTCAACCGTAACCATATTCTTTTTAAACTTTGGTAAAGAAAATTTAGGCTCAACTTCGAATTCCGCTTTAAATGTAAGATCTTTTTCAAATGAAAAATCAATATCTTTGAGTTGTGCTTGATTAATTGGGGTAAGCTTTTCTTTTTGTAAAGCAAGCATATAGTATTTTTCAGAAGAATTTTGAACGAAAGTCATTTCAATTGATGGCAAGTATTGAGTCATCAATATATTTTCTGGAACTTTTCCTTTTCTAAAACCTGGTATTTTGATGTCTGAAGCAACTTTCTTTTTTGCTAATTGAAAATCAGATTTTATATCCTCCCACTTTGCAATTATAGATAGCTCATAGGTGAAATCATTAATTTTTTTTGATTTGACAGATAAATTCATTACTGTTTTAGCCTGTAAGTACAACCTTCAATAGTTTTCATAAAAGATTCTAGTTGATTATGAGTACAAAATAATTCTTCTAAAGGCTCATATGTGTCTGAAGGATATGATTCCTCATCATATTCCCTTAAAAAATTAGATTCGAGCTTGATAACCATATCATCAAGAACCTGTTTATGTAAATTTTTGGATCTTAAAAAGTTTAATTGCAAATTTAATTTACCATTAGAAGAAAGACGAAAAAGCGGTAACAACCCATAGTCTGAGTCACAACGAAAAGTCATTGTTCCATAACCTTCACCGTTACCCCAACTTACCTCATCTGAATTTTTTTCTGAGAAATCTATAAGCTCAATGCAATGTAAAGCAATGTCATTCTCGCAAGACTTATTTACGTCCTCAATAAAAGTTTTTTTTGACCATTTTGACATACAGAATCCCTCCAAAACAATTAAATTGTATGATTATGACCAAGAATTTACAATTCTTAAAATGTAATTAAAAACTATATTTTAGTTGTCAAGAATTAATTTCTTAAAGGTTTGCCCGTTTTTAGAAAATGTGCGATTCTTTGCTGCGTTTTCTTTTCTCCAGCTAATGACATGAAGGCTTCTCTTTCAATATCAAGCACATGCTGTTCATCAACTTTAGACATTAATCCACCTTTGTCGCCTCCGCTTAAAACATATGCAGACTTGGAAGCAACTAGTTCATCGTGGTCTGAGATTTTTCCAGCAACTTTCATGCCTTTAGTAACAACGGACGCCATAGTTCTTAAGGCTGTTCCTGGCAAAGTTAGGTCATCCCTATATTTTGGTGGTTGGTATCCATTATCTGATAATTCTAAAACTTTCTTTTTACCAAGGGATAATAAATGCTCAGAATTCATACATATAGTATCACTTTTTCTAATCCATCCTTTTTTCAAAGCATCACCAGCGCTTCTTGACACTGTTAAAGGATTAACAAGCTCAATAGCTTGTCTAGCAATATTCATATTAACATTACTTGCATCATTATTTTCTATAAGGTTTAGTAATACTCTCAAGTGCCCACCAGCTCCAGGAATTAATCCTTGAATAGCTTCAACCAATCCTGCGTACAATTCTCCAGCAGCAATAGTATGTGTTGAGCATGCATAAAATTCAAAACCTCCACCAAGTGCTAAATTAAAAGGACATGTTACAACAGGATATTTAGAATGTCTTATTCTCTGAGTTAGATCTTGCATCTCTTTAACCCCAGCATCCATGATTTGTAAATTTCCACTATCAATTGCCATTTTAAAATCATTTACATTAGCCCCAGCAGACCAATTTTTTCCTTGATGACCAACAACTAGTCCTTTGTATTTTCCAGTATCTAATAAATCTAAAGCATGTTGAACAATACCAACAATTGATTGATCTATTGGATTAAATGCAGGAACAAATATTGAGTGAAATTCTACATTTAAAACTCCATCTCCAATATCATGAATACTTGCGCTCCAATCCCTTTTTAACATTGTTTTCGAATTTTTATACAAGTTCAGGTTTACTGTTTTATCGCTTGTTTCTTGAACAAGAACTTCCTTTTTGACAGGACAGTAATAAGTTAATCTTCCATCAATGACTTCGTAGAAAGATTTTCTTCCAGAAGCAAGCATCTCATCAACCCATGAAGGAACTTTTCTATTTTCTTCCTTCATTTTATTGACAGATTTTTCAACTCCAATAGCATCCCAAGCATCGAATATTCCAATATCTCTGGCAAATCCCCATTTCATAGCATTGTCAATTTCTATAATACTATCAGC
The DNA here is from genome assembly GCA_902624575.1 of uncultured Fidelibacterota bacterium. Classification (GTDB taxonomy): domain Bacteria; phylum Fidelibacterota; class Marinisomatia; order Marinisomatales; family Marinisomataceae; genus Marinisoma. Next base: position 21,660 of record CACNXV010000005.1, on the reverse strand, counting down.
AATTTCAGGAACTAGCTCTGCAGAATAAGTAAACATTGGGGCATTAACTTCCCATAAAAACTTAGCTCCCACATCATCTAAATAGGTAATTGCAGCTAGTCGTTTCTTTAAATCTTTTATTGGTTTACCAACTCTAATTGTATCAAATTTTCTTTTTTTAGTAGGAGTATACTCCATAGTATCAAAGTCAAGAGAAAGGATATCTTTACCTTCTTTCTTATACCAACCTTGTCCAGATTTTTGTCCCAATCTCCCGTCTTCAACTAATTTTACAAGTAATTCAGGAGCTTTAAATTTTTCTCTTTCCTTATCGCTTTCCGTTGTTACTCTTTCATACATATTATTTAATACATTTAAAGCAGTATCTAAACCAACAACATCTTGGGTTCTGAAATAGGCACTTTTTGCATTACCAACAAGGGTTCCTGAAAGTGAATCAACATCTTCAACGGTTAAACCAAAATCTAAAGCTTTTTGAAATGTTAATGGTGCGGAAGCATTAATTAATCTGTTTCCTATAAATCCTGGAGTATCCTTAGCGTGTACAATACCTTTACCAAGCGTTGTTTCACCAAATTCTGTAACAGTGCTATATACTTCATCAGTAGTTTTTGGTCCTTTAACTAATTCAAGCAGTCTTAGATATCTAGGTGGATTAAAAAAATGAGAGATTAAAAATCTCGATTGAACATCATCAGGCAATACTTCAACTAAATTTGCTAATGGGATTCCAGAAGTATTTGATGCTAAAATAGCGTTGTCTTTTAAATGAGGTAACAGACTCTTATAAACAGTATGTTTTATTTCTATTTTTTCTGCTACAGCTTCAATAATAAGATCACAATCATTTAATTTTTCAAGATCATTATCAAATGTGCAAGGGGTTATCAAAGATGAATTATTTTTTAAAAATAAAGGAGCAGGCTTTAATTTAGATAAACCATCAACTCCTTTTTTTGCAAGATCTTCATTGATGTCAAAAAGCAATGATGGGATACCTGCATTAGCAATATGCCCAGCAATTTGTGCTCCCATTACACCAGCACCAAGTACGGCACATTTTTTAATTTCAATACTCATTTTATCCCCTCTTAATAATTGTTGTAATTCCCATTCCAGTTCCAACACACATTGTTGCCAGACCCATTTTTTTATCTTGTTGTTCTAAGACATTTAATAAAGTAGTAATAATTCTGGTTCCTGATATTCCAAGAGGATGACCAAGAGCTACTGCACCACCATTTAGATTTACTTTATTTATATCCCAGTTTGCTTTTCTAATACAATACAAAGCTTGTGCTGCGAAAGCCTCATTAATCTCTAATGCATCAATATCATTCATCGTTAAACCAGACTTTTCTAAGGCTTTCTCGGTTGCAGGAACAGGTCCTGAACCAAACATTTTCCAGTTTACACCAGCAACAGCTCTACCTTCAATAGTGGCTCTAATTTTTAAGCCATGTTTTTTGGCATACTCTTCACTAGTTATAAGCATAGCTGAAGCACCAATTGAAAAAGGACTGCTTGTAGCAGCAGTCACAGTACCATCAGCTTTGAAAGCTGGATTTAAAGATCTAATTTTTTCTTTATCTGGATTTCTGGGCCCGCTATCTTTATCTACAATTGTTCCATCTTCAAGAGTTATTGGAACTATCTCGTTATCAAAATTTCCATTCTCTCTGGCTGAAACAGCTTTTTCATGAGATGAAAAAGCAAATTCTTCTTGATCTTCTCTAGAAATACTAAGCTCTTCAGCAAGTAATTCAGCACCTTCGCCCATTGATATATAATATTCTTCCTCTGCTAATTTTACATTAAAATCAGGAGCAAATCCTCCCTGTGGTATAGTAAACATATCTTCCACACCACCAGCAATACCGACATGTATATCTCCAGTTTCAATTGCAGAACTAATTAAATGCAAAGATGTCATTGCAGAACCACAATATCTATTAATAACATTGGCTGCAGCTGTTTCAGGAATACCAGCTAATATCGATGCGCCTCTTGCTACCAACATTCCAGTGGGTCCTTCAGGAAATGCACAACCTAATGAAACATCTTCTATATCATTTATATTTAATTCCTTGTTTCTTTCAATCAATCCTTTAATAACTTGACCAGCTATTTCATCTGGTCGCATACCGATTAGTGGACTACCTTTAGTACCAATTGGAGATCTAACTCCATCTACTATTACAGCTTTATTACTCATTTATTTCCTCCTAAAAACTTTTAACAGGATACCCACCTGCTTCAACTGATTTTTCACCTATTATCTTTTTAAAACCAATTGTATCAGTTTTTAAAGATAATCTTTTGTAAAGAACATTTAATTTATTTGAAAGTTCAACCGGAATATCACCATCAAAAATTCGATTAAAAATTTTATTAGCATGTTCAATTACTCTTACGCCGTTTTCAGCAGTATAAACTCTTGAACACAATTCTGGTACAACTTGATTAGTTCTTGAATAGTAATCTTTATTTTGAATAACTCTAGTTAAAGTTGAGTCAGCAACGTAACAATATATTAATATATCTGCTAAGTTTTCCATAACGACTTGTTCAATACCAATATCTTGCCCAAATTTACTTAATGACTCATTCAGAGCAAGTGCATAAACTGCTTTTGCAGCTTCAACACACTCAACCTCAACTTTTAAATCACCATCATAGCCACTATCAGAATCATTTTGACAATAATCATTTACCTTAACTAAGTAATCTTTGATTCCTAACTCTCCGCTAAGTGATTTCGTTATCATTGCCCTGCCGCATAACATCCTATTAATTTCATTTGTTCCTTCCCAAATCTTATTAATTCTATTATCACGGTATGCTTGAGCCATTGGATACTCTTCAATATAGCCGTATCCTCCATATATTTGGAAGCAGTGATCAATCACCTGCTCAGCAGCTTCGCTACCATAAACCTTAGCAATGGAATTTTCAGCTATATATCGTTCTGTTATATCACCTTGTTTGACATAATATTTTGGGTCATCTTTATCAAGCTTACTTATAGCTTCAGTTTGTTCACCTATCACAGAGTAACAAGCACTTTCTAAAGTATAAGTTAAGATTGCGCATGATGCCAGCTTGTCTTGGATTGATGAAAAATCTGAGATGTATTGTCCAAAAGCCTTTCTATTTTTTGCATAATCTACAGCATGAGTCATTCCTAAAGCCATTCCACCAATTGCAGAAGCTCCCAATTTAAAACGGCCTATATTCAAGGCGCAAAATGCTGGCCCTGCTCCAGCCCCAACTTCGCCTAAAAGATTCTCTACTGGAACTTTACAATCAGTAAAGTATAAAGGAACAGTTGATGAACCTTCCATACCCATCTTTTTTTCTTCTTTACCAATTTCAAATCCAGGGGTTCCTTTTTCAACTACAATAGATGAAAATTTACCATCAATCTTTAACGCTACTGTAAAAAGGTCAGCCCATGCACCATTTGAGATAAATATTTTTTGACCATTTAATATATAATGTTTACCATCTTCTGATAAAACTCCTGTGGTTTTAGAATTTGTCGCATCAGATCCTGCTTCAGGTTCAGTTAAACCAAACGCAGCAATTTTTTTCCCTGAACTAATTCCTGGCAACCATCTCTTTTTTTGCTCATCATTTCCATACCAAATTATACCTAAGGCACCAATTGATGTTTGTACATTCCACACTGTACAAAAAGACGGACTACCACTTTTTGATATTCCTTCTGCAAGTATACACATTCCTGTTTTAGTCATTTCTGAACCACCATACTTTTCTGGAACGTCTACACCAAGGAAACCTAGATCTCCCATTTGTTCAACAAGTTTTCTTATAAGCTTCTCGTCTTTTTTATTCAATTCATTTTGAGAAAGTGGTAAGAGTTCATTTGTTGCAAAATCAGACATTGCATCAAAAATCATTCTTTCTTCATCTGAAAAAGATTCTTTACAAAAAACATCATTTGTTCCAACAACTCTTGTAAGAAACCTACCGCCAGTTTTAACTGTATTAAAATCAACTAAATTTTCTTTACCATCAGACATTATTTATCCCCTTTTTTTAACATATATGCATTCAATATATAACTTGACACTTGATCAATATAACTCTCTGCATCAACATCTTTAGATTTAAAAATTGAAAACCAAAAGATTCCTTCAAAATTTAAAATCAAAGATAAAGATGAAATTTTAGGATCAAGTTTCACAAATTCTTTATTTTCAATTCCTCTAATAATTATTAGTTCAACAAACTTTTGAAAACGGTTATAAACCCTTTGCATTGACTTTTTAAAGTCATCATCATGTCTTGCAATAGCCCATAGTGTAGGAAGACAATTGAAAAAGCTTCCGTCCATCTTCAATTCTTTAACTAATAGTTGAAAAAGTTTTTTCAAGCCTTTATAGCTTGATTCTTCTTCCGCAGCAGGAGCTAATAGTAATTGAGTTCTTTGTTCCCACATATCAATTACTGCCAGATAAACATCTTTTTTACTTGAGTAATAATGATAAACAGCACCCTTACTCATTTTTGACTCCACAACAATATCATCCATTGTGCTACTATAATAACCTTTATTAGTTAAGACTTTAGCTGCAGAGAAAAGTATTTCTTCTTTTTTATTTATTTGGCTTTTTTCGCTCATAAACCGACTAGTCGGTCTAAAATAAAAAAAACATACATATTTATCAACAATTCCTTTGCTATTGCAAAAAAATAATTTGTAGTTTCGTTCATGCCTTTTGACAAAAAACCCATAATTGCACCATCAATTTTAGGAGCTAATTTTTCCAATCTTGAAAAAGAAATTAATTATTGTAATGATTCAGAGGCGCAATGGATTCATCTTGATATCATGGATCAACAGTTTGTTCCAAACCTTTCTTTTGGCCCTGCTGTTGTTAATTCTTTGAGAAAACATTCTGATCTTTTTTTTGATGTTCATCTAATGGTAAGCAATCCATTTGATATGCTTATACCCTTTATTAAAGCTGGAGCAAATGGCATTTCTTTTCATATTGAAGCAACAGAATCCCGATTTACATTTCCTCCAAAAATTCTTATTAATACAATTAAAAAAAATGGTCTAAAGTGTGGATTAGCATTAAAGCCTAAAACACCATTTTCACTTATTAAAAAATATTTAGAGTTTATTGATTACATTGTAGTAATGTCAGTTGAACCTGGATTTGGTGGACAAGTGTTTATCGACTCAACTTTAAGTAAGATTGCAGAAATAGATAAGCATCTTAAAGAAAAAAATATTAGGGATAAAATTTTAATTCAAGTCGATGGTGGAATTAAACTTACAAATTACAATAAAGTTATTTCAGCTGGAGGAGATATTTTAGTTGCGGGCTCAGAAGTATTTAAATCTGACAACCCTTCTGCAACAATTAATAAAATGTATAATGATTGAATCTTTCAAAAACTTAAGCTCCAATGAAAAAGACAAAATAACTGTTAACATCATTAAAGGACTTGTGATGGATAGTGTCACAAATGCAAACTCAGGTCATCCTGGAGGTCCTATGTCTTTAGCTGATTTCACATATATATTATACTCTGAATTTTTAAATATTAATCCTTCAGATCCCGATTGGTCAAATAGAGATCGTGTTGTATTATCAGTTGGACATGCTTGTATGGTGCTTTATTCAATGCTTTTTTTAAGTGACTTTTTGGATATGAAAGATTTAAAAGATTTTAGAAAAATTGATAGCAGAACGCCTGGACACCCTGAAATTGAAACACCTGGAGTTGATGCTAATACTGGCCCATTAGGACAGGGAGTTGGTATGGGTATTGGTTTAGCGTTAGCTGAAAATATTTCAGCTTCAAAGTCAGATTCTAATAAAAGAAGATTTACTTACGTGCTTGCTGGCGATGGAGACCTTCAAGAACCAATTGCATTGAGCGCTAGCACACTTGCTGGTCATTGGAAACTATCAAAATTGATAATGTTTTATGATAAAAATGATATACAAATTGCTGGAGAAACCTCAAGAGTTGATTCTACAGATTATATTGGTTTATATGAATCAATGGGATGGCACGTTCAAGAAATTGATGGCCATAATCATGAAGAAATCAGAACAGCAATAACAAATGCTCAACAAAGCGATTTACCAAGTATTATTATAGGTAAAACTATTATCGCAAAAGGAAGTTTCAGCTTAGAGAATAGTCCAAATTCACATGGAGCTCCATTTTCAGAGCAAGAAATAAAAAATTCTAAAGATAAAATGAATTTACCTCCAGAAGAAAAGTTCTACTGCCCTGATGAAATAAAAGATCATTTTCAGAGAAATTTTGAAATGCTTAAAGAAAAAGTAAAAGAAACTGATAAATCATTTAGCTCTAATATGTCTACAGTTGATTATAATTTATCTAAAATGGTAATGCCAGATTTTGGGAATGATATTATTGCAACAAGAAAAGCATTTGGAATGTGCTTGGATGAATTAGCATCAAAATTTGATAATTTAATTGGTGGTTCTGCTGATTTAGATGGTTCAAATTGCACAACGAACTTTGTCAAAACATATGGCGATTACTCATACAGTAATCCCCAAGGCAGAAATTTAGCTTTCGGCGTTAGAGAGTTTCCGATGGCAACAATAATGAACGGAATTGCTTTGTATGGACAAAATTTTCCATTCGGAGGAACGTTCCTTGTTTTTAGTGATTATATGAGATCAGCAATTCGTTTATCTGCAATTCAAAGATTGCATGTGTTATATGAATTTACACATGATTCAATATTTGTTGGCGAAGATGGTCCAACGCACCAGCCTGTTGAACAAACTATGTCTCTTAGACAAATACCACATCTATTTGTCCATAGACCTGCAGATGCAATTGAAACATATTTTTGCTCTCAATTAATAATGAAAGAAAAAGATAATCCTCATGCAATTCTGCTTACAAGACAAAAGCTTCCTCATATAGATATGAACTCTGAAAAAATTAAAGAAGGTGTGGAAAGAGGAGCTTATATAGTAAAAGATGTACATAGCCCTGATGCTATCATTTTTACTTCAGGATCAGAACTTCACCTAGCTTTAAAAGTTGCTGATAAAATAAACAAGAACATAAGAGTTGTAAATATACCATGTTGGGAGATTTTTCATAATCAAAATAATGAATATAAAGAAAGAATTTTATTAACTAATTGTAAAAAAAGAATTTCCATTGAAGCTGGAAGTACACATGGCTGGGAAAAGTTTACAGGCATTGAAGGCTTAAACATCGGTATTGATGATTTTGGACATTCTGCACCAGGAACAGATGTTGCAAAAAAATTTGGTTTTACATTGGATAATATTAAAAAACAAATTGAGGATTATTTGAAATGAAAAAAGAAATAGTCTTAGCTACTGATCATGCAGGTTTTGATTTAAAAGAAGATCTCAAAAAATATTTGATCAAAAATAATTTTTCCATAAAAGATTTTGGTGCACATGAAAATGATAGTACTGATGATTATCCTGACTTTATAATGCCAGCTGCAGAATATATTACAAATAATAATACTCTTGGAATAATATTTGGTGGCTCAGGTCAAGGGGAAGCAATGGCAGCTAATAGATTTAAGGGTATAAGAGCAACAGTATTTTATGGTGGCCCAATGGAAATTGTTGAACTGTCAAGGTTACATAATAACGCAAATGTTTTATCAATCGCTGCAAGGTTTGTAAGTCTTAAAGAAACAATTAAAGTAGTAAACTTATGGCTTTCAATTGATTTTGAAGGTGGAAGACATTTAGCAAGAATTAAAAAATTAGATTCTTAAATCTGCAACAATAAGACTTAAAAGTAGTGGAAAGTAGAAAATCGAAGTCTTAAAAATTAAATCTGCATTTTTCTCAGATTGTTCTAAAATAAAAGGCAAACAAAGCAACATATACACATTACTTAAAAAATAAGCTCCAACAAGATATAATCTTCCTGAGACTCCAAAGAAAAAAGGTAATGTTGAAATTGGAATTAAAATTAAAGCATGTAAAAAAATATGAACTACAGTTCTTTTTACTCCTCCGTCAACACTTGGCAACATTTTATATCCGCCTTTTTCATAATCATCTTTATGCATAAAAGCTATAGAGTAAAAATGTGGGTGTTGCCAAAAAAATAAGATTAAAAATAATGCAATTCCTCCCAATTCTACTTGATTTGTGGCTGCTGTCCAACCCCCTAAAGGTGGTATAGCACCAGGTATTGCACCAACCGATGTGTTGAGCCATGAAATTTGTTTTAAAGGAGTATAAATAAATAAATAAAGAGTTATTGTTACAAAAGAAAGAATTGTTGTTAAAAGATTTACTTTAAAATACAAAGTAATTAATCCTGAAATAATCAGAAAAATTCCTAAAAATAAAGCAAATGTTTTAGAGATTTTTTTTGTAGGTAAAACTCTGTGCTTTGTTCTATCCATTTTGGAATCATTATCTACCTCAAATACATTATTTAGAACAGATGCGCCAGTTGAAGACATTAATGTTCCAGCAACTGTAAAAATGAGTAGGTCATAAATTATATCACCATTCGAACCTAAATAAAAACCTATTACGGTGGTCATCAAAACTAAAAATCCAATACGAACTTTGGTTAATTCTATTAAATTTTTAATCATGCTACATTTGATTTATTAGTGTAACAATGTCTGATTGTAGTTCATAGATGTTTGCGTCTACGGTGCCTTCATAATATTTTCGGATCTGATTATTTTGATCAACAAGTATGAATCTTGTTGAATGACCAGCAGGAAGCAATTTTGCTGAAAGAAAAAAGCCTTTTTCAGATAAATTTATAATATCAATTAGATCACCTCTCAAAAAAAACCAATTATTTTTATTACTGTATTTCTTATTGTAATCACTTAAGACTTCTTTAGAGTCAAATTCAGGATCGGTTGTTATTGATAAAAATTGAATATCATTTGACTGAGAAAATCTCTCTTGAAGCAAACTAAGATTTTCTGACATTACTATGCATGCATCTTCGCACTGCGTAAACATAAAATTAACTATAGTGATTTTATCATTTAAAATAGAGGAAGTTATTTCTTTTCCATCAAAATTTATAAGGGAGAAGTTTGGTACAGTACTGATTACTCCAATATTATTTATTCTAGAGTTTGCTGCCTTATCAATTACAAAAAGACCTATAAAACCTAATGTAACTATTGTAAAAAAAAGTATTATTATTCTTTTGCTAAGCTTGTTCATATTGAAGGCTATTATACAATATAATTATTATTCCTACAAGCCAAGATGAACCCCAAGTATGGAAAAGTCTTGTAAGTTGAGGTAATTCAAAGAATATCATTAATTCTCCAAGAAATATTTGAACTATTATCATTATAAATATAAAATAAACTAGTTGTTTTGATAGTCCAAAATTATCTCTTTTAAATAAATAGCAAAGATAAAGGCTTAAAAATAACAATGAGAAACCTAGAATAGTATGTAGATATTTGTAACTGTTCAATGAATTCAAAAGTTCACCTTTTGAAAATAATGGATTATCAACTGCAATTAACTCAAGGTTTGTTCTAATGCCAGTTCCGAGCAAAATTTCAATAACAATTACTACCCATAATGTTATCAAGCTAAATGAAATCTTTTTAGATAAAAAAACTTTGGAAAATGGATGATCATTTTCAATCTTATAGCTCTCAATACATAAGTAACTTAAAACAGAAACAAGAAATAATGCTAAAATCATATGGAGACTAACAATAAAAGGGTTTAATACCGAAGAAACAACTATTGCTCCCAATCCACCATTTGCACCAACTAAAAATAAAGATAATAATGAATTAAATAATATTTTATTATTTCTTCTTAAATAATAGATTGCAATTAGCGTCATTATAACGATGGAAAATCCAACAAGAATCCCTAACAGACGATTACCATATTCAATCCATGCAAGAACAATATTAAATGAAGTTGGATCAATATATTCGGGAATTTGATTTATATTAGTTGGAGGTATCCACCTTCCGAAACATTTTGGCCAATCAGGGCATCCAAGTCCTGAACCAGATACTCGGACCAACCCCCCAACAAAGATTAATAAATAAGATAAAACAGTTGAAACTACTGCAGATTGAAAAAATAGTTTATTCATTTAATGGTGATCATCGTCTCCGTGATGAATATCATCATGACTATCAACAGGATATCCGTGAGTGTCTGTTAAAGGAAGTTGACCATAGAAAGATGCTCTTTTTGTAATAGGATTTTTCGTTTCAGGGTTAAAACCAAGAGCACCTCTGAACTCAGTATCTATCATTGTAATCACAACAAAAATACCAAAAAACATCAAAGACATTAAAAATAAAACAAGATTCTTTTTATCATCCCATAATAAATGCATAAAGAAAAAGGCAACCAAACTAGCTTTCACTGTTGCAACAAGCATAGCCAAAACAATGTTAAAAGAACCAAGATCTATATATGACACCCAAACAGTCACTCCTGATAAAAAGAATAAGCATGAAGCTATTATAAGATATGTTCTTAATGGTGTTATATGATGATCAGACATGCTCTATCCTATAAGGTAAAATAGTGGAAATAAATAAATCCAGATTAAGTCAACAAGATGCCAAAAAATACCTATCATCTCCATTGGAGTATAATATTTTTGATGAATATTTCCTCTTGCTGTGCTATAAATAAGCCAAGCAATTAGACCCATTCCTATTGCAACATGAAGTCCATGAAGTCCGGTCATAACAAAATAAATACTAAAGAAAATATGAGGATTATTCATTGTCTTATATAAACGATTTGTTTCTGCATCAAAGTATACATTATTGGAACTTGTATAGTAATCGATTTTTTCTTGATCTTTAATGACTTCCACTACCTCAGGTCCCATGTAAGAATAATATTTTCCTGGCAGCTGACCTACCTCATATTTATGGTGATATTCCTGATACTTTACTCCAAGAAATGCCAAAGCAAAAACAAATGTTGCTGTGAGCATAAATATAGAAAGTTTCTTTAGATTTTTTTGGATAGCCCAAATTGCAAGTGCCATTGTTAAAGAACTAGTTATAAGGACAACTGTGTTTAATAACCCTTTATTGACATCTAATAATTTATGAACACCAACAAACATGTCAGGATACCAAGATCTATAAACTATATAAGCTACAAATAGACCAGCAAATGTTAGCACTTCAGTAAGGATAAATGCCCACATCCCAAATTTTGAAGTCTCGTACTGTTGCTCAACGTCATGAAAATGATGCTGAAAAAAACTTGGGGATGAGTTATCGTGACTCATTTTTTGTAGGTTTTCTCTACAATAACTTTATCATAGTCATATGGCCCATGTTCAAATACGGGATCAGTTTCAAAATTATGAGGGTGAGGAGGTGAAGATGTATGTGTCCACTCAAGAGACATACCGCCCCATGGATTAGAACCTGGGTCAACTTTATTTTTTTTCACAAATGACCAAAATAAATTTACGATTGCAAAAAATATTGAAAAGCCAAGAATTCCAGACCAAAAAGTGGAATATGAATGTAGTTCAACAAATTGATCAGAATAAGTTGCATATCTTCTAGGCATTCCTCTCAAACCAAGAAGAAATTGAGGAAAGAAGGTTCCATTAAAACCTAGAAATACACCAAAAGCGCATATGTTAGCTATTGTCTGATTATACATCGTTCCAAATGATTTAGGCCACCAGTGATGAAGGCCACCTAAAAACGCAACAATGGTTCCACCTTGCATTACATAATGGAAGTGTGCAACCACAAAATATGTATCATGTAGATGAATATCTAAAGCAACTGCGCCAAGAAAAATACCTGTCAAACCTCCAATAGTAAATAAGAATAAAAATGATAGTGCATATATCATTGGAGGAGTAAAAGAAACTTGGCCCTTATACATGGTTAAAATCCAACTGAAGATCTTTACACCAGTCGGAATTCCAACAAAATAAGTTATGAAAGAAAAGACTATTTGCGAAAATACAGATTGCCCTGATGTAAACATGTGATGTCCCCAAACAAGGAAACCAATAAAAGCAATAGATAAAGTTGAGTATGCAATAAATTTATAGCCCCAGATTTTCTTTCTAGAGTGAACAGGTATAATTTCACTAATAATTCCAAATGCAGGAAGAATCATAATATATACTGCTGGATGAGAGTAAAACCAAAAGAAGTGCTGATATAGTACTGGATCGCCACCTAGAGCTGGATCAAAAATTCCGATTCCCAAAAATCTTTCAAGCATTAAAAGAACCATTGTAATCGCAAGAACTGGAGTTGCAGTAATTTGAACAAGAGAAGTACCATATAACGCCCAAACGAAAAGAGGCAATTTATACCATGTTAAGCCGGGAATCCTCATTTTGTGTACAGTAGCAATGAAATTAAGACCTGTTAAAATTGAAGAGAAACCTATAATAAATATACCCAAAGTCATTGGAACAACATTTGAAGAACTTTGTGTTGAATAAGGAGTATAGAATGTCCAACCAGTATCAACTCCACCGTTAATAATAGTATATAATGCAAATAAAGCCCCAAATGAATAGATATAAAAACTTGCTAAATTAAGTCTTGGAAAAGCTACATCTTTGGCACCTACCATCAATGGAAGTAAAATATTTCCTAAAGCACCAGGAATTGCAGGTATAATAAATAAGAAAATCATGATAGCTCCATGCAAAGTATAAATATTATTATATTGCTCGTTCGATATAAAATCATTTCCAGGAGCAGCAAGTTCAAGCCTCATACCTAATGCTAATAGACCACCCATAAAAAAGAATAAAATACCACTTACTAAATACATTAAACCAATTCTTTTATGGTCTAAAGTAAGTAACCATGACATTATTCCTTTCGGATGTGTTAAATAATTTTGTTTTTCATTTTCAATCATAATATCCTTTTAATTTAGCATTAAATTTGAGAATCTCCGTTCAATGATTTTATGTATGCGATCAAAGCATCAAGTTCACGATCATTGAGAAGGCCTTGATACGTTGGCATAACTCCTTGGTAGCCAGCAACTATTTGTGTTTGAGGCTCAAGAATAGAACTTCTAACATAATTATCATCAATTACTGTAGAAGTTCCATCATCAAAAACTCTTTCCTGTTCATACATTTGGCTTGTTTGTAAAAAAGAAGGTCCCACAAGTGCTGAACCATCTTGAGTATGACAAGTATTACAGGCCTTTTGAGTGTAAAGTCTCGCTCCTAACTCATCTAATGGAATACTATCATCATCTGCTCCAAGCTCTGAAGCCCATTCTTCATATTGGGCTGGCTTCATAACAATAACCTGAGCACCCATTGCCGAATGTCCAGTACCACAATATTCCGTACAAAAAATATCATAAACCCCTTCTTTAGTAGCATCAAACCACATAACGTTGTATCTATTTGGAAGGCAGTCCATTTTACTTCTCATTACAGGAATGAAAAAGCTGTGTAAAACATCTTTCGAAGATAGAACTAATTTTACGGGAGTATTAGATGGTACTACAAGCTCGTTCAAAGTTTGGCCACCATCTGGGTAATCAAAAGTCCAAAACCAACTTACTCCAGTTACTTTAATTTCAATGGCATCATCAGGAACAATTACCATTTTTAAGTATGATCGTATACCCCAAACAAAAGTTATAGAAACTAAAATCAATGGAATTATAAAAAACAAAGACTCTAATAAGTTGCTGTGATCTTTACTACTTGTCAATCTTAAAGGTTCATCTTTTCTTGCTCTATATCTTATTGACAGGTAAACCATACCTATAACAACAATTAAAAATAGTACAAGAGATGAATAGAAAATAAAATAGAATAGATTATCAATATCACTAGCGAAAGTAGAAACTTGCTTTGGAAAGAAAAATTCTGTCAACCAATCAAACATTAATTACCCTTATCAAATAGATGTTTATCTTTTTTCCAATATCCTGCTATCATTATGCAGAGAAAAATGATAGTAAATATACCTCCTAAACGCATAACATTGGTAGCAAAAATTGTATAGGTATTTTTATATGGGTCATAATGATAACAATACAAAATTATTTTATCTAAAGTACTGCCAACTTTACCTTCTGATGCCTCAAGTATTCCAAGTTTTAAGTCTTTGTTTGGATATTCAATTCCATAAAGATATCTTGAAATTTTACCCTCTGAACTGAGTAACGTTATAGCAGCAGGATGCATATATTCGTCTCTTTGCTCATCGTAGTAATAAATATAACCAATACTATCTGCAATTTTTTTAATACTTTCTTGTGTTCCTGTTAAAAAGTGCCAGTTTTTCTCAACATTTTGTAAACCATATCCCTTGATATAATTTTTTTTCTTTTGATTTGCAAAAAGGGTTTTTTCGTTAGGATTAATATCAATTGTAATAATTTGATAATCATCTCCAGAATTTAATGTCAAATTTTTTATTGATTCTGCTAAACCATTTAAAACAAGCGTACATAGCATTGGGCATTCGAAATAATTTAAGGTCAATATAGTGGGGATTTCATTATTGAAGAAAGAACCAATCTCAATTACTTCACCACTTTCGTTCACAAATTTTTCTTCAAGCGGTATATATCCTCCAAGATTTTCAATAATATCAATGGGTCTTTCGCTTGGAAAATTTTCCTTTAATTGTTGTGGAAATACGAAACTAACTACTAAAAAAATTGATACTATAAAATAATTATTTTTGTTCATTTAGCATTAATTCTTTAGATCTCTCAATTGGAATTTGATACTTGTCTTCTTCTAATTCTTTATAATTATTTAGATTATCTTTTTCAAACTCTCTCAACTCATTAAGCTTCATTGGCTTTCTACTTAATTTGAATTCATAAGTTGCTGAATCCATAACTCTGATATAATATTCATATAAAAGAATAAGAGTAATTAATACAGTTACTATAAAAATTAAACCTCCAATTAAAACAGGTTTAACTGGGATATCCTGTCTTTCATATCCTTCATTATTGCTCATTAGTGATTCCTATGGTTAATTGAATGTACAAGCTCAGTATCCTTCAGCGGAACTAGATTAGATCTTGTTGTTATAAATTTAAAGCCTCCAATAAAGATTAAGGCGAAACTCAGCATAGTGATTAAATCATATAGGCCAAAGTGGAAATTAGTTTTGTGCACAGTTGGCATAATGATAAAGTTTATGTCTATATAATGCATAAATAATACCCATATAGTCATTATTTGTAACAACCTTATATTTCTCTTTGAACCTCTAAATATTAATATAAAAAATGGTATAAAAAATTTACCTACTATCAATAATACACTTATTACTTTCCAAGATCCAATCCATCTATGAAGATACCAAATAGTTTCTTCAGGAATATTACTATACCAAATGAAGTAAAATTGAGCTCCAGCGATATAGCAGTAAAAAACAGTGAAAGCAAAAAGATATTTGCCTAGGTCATGAAAATGTTCAGTTGAAACTATACCCTTAAGATATCCTTGATCTTGTAATCTAATAATTGTGAATGTTAAAAAAGCAAGAAAAGCTAGAAAGGCTCCAGCAAAAGTATACACCCCAAACATTGTTGAATACCAGTGTGGATCCAAGCTCATATGCCAATCAAGACCAGCAAAAGTTAAACTTATGAAAAAGAATACACCCATAGGACTCATACAAAAATACCTTAAGTTCTCTAATATTTTAATTTCACCAGTTCTATCATGTTTTATTGAATTATAGTAAATGAATATTGCTATTATGTTCCATAATGCAAAATACAAAAATGCTCTAAAGATAAACGATTCTTCATTTAAATATGCTAGCTTATGCTGAATTAAATGGTCTGCTTCAAAATCATGGGTCTTCCAATAATAATGATTTGGTAGCCATTTAAATAATTTTTCCATTCCAAAAAGAATTGGCAAAAAAGGTAATGTAAATAATGGAATTAACATAATTGTATTCTCCATTAATCTTCTTATTGATACACTCCAAGTTGAAGAAAAAGCATAGTGAACCATTATGAAAAACATACCTCCAAGAATAATACTCAACCAATAGAAATAAGAGGTTAAATATGAAAAATAAAAGACTTTGTCTGACATCCCAAAAAACCAAGTTGATAGTAATGCTACATATCCAATTAAAATCAAAACTAAATTATTTGAATTTTTTGAAACATAAGTGTATGTATTTGGGTCTAAATTCATGAATTATCGCTCAATTTATTCTTTTCTTCTTCTGGTAAATCTTCAATAGTTGCATTTTGACTTCTTTGAAGTGCTCTTACATAATGAATTATTGACCAAACATCGTCTGTATTAATTTGGTATCCATAAGCCGGCATACTTCTAAGTCCATAAACTATTGTATTATACATCTCACCATCAGCTTGCTCTCTTATTCTTTTATCGTGAAGATTAGCAGGTATTACTGGATATTCGTATTTTGTTACAATTCCCTTTCCATTTCCTACCTGAGAATGACAAACAGCACAATAAATATTATATCGCTCCTGTCCACGATTTAATACATCCATAGAAAGCTCAACAGGATTAGTGCTAAGATAAGATCCGTCATCATTTTTTCCAGATAGATATGAATAGTTTTCATTAATCATACCTCTCGCTATTGTCCCTTCAACAGGCTTCCTCATTGTAGATCCATCATCAAAGAAATAACTTTCTTCTAGAGCTCTATATTTCTGTTGATTATCCATATTAGGATTTAAATGAATAGGAGTACTCTCAAATTTTGAACCTCTAAAGCACCCAGTAAGAAATAACAAAGATAGTATAACTAAATTAAATCTCATCTTTTAAAACCTCAATTTCCGTACCACCAATATCTTTTAAGAAATCAATAACAGAACTTTCTTTATACTTAGGATCATCAACTTCAATACTTACATAAAATGCATCACTAGTTACGTCTGAAAATTTTTCAGAATAAAAAACTGGATGATGAAATCTTGGTATTCTATTAAAAAACATCATTCCAAAAACAGCACCAATTGCACTAAATAAAACCATTAACTCAAATGTTATAATTGCATAAGCTGGATAAGCAAAGAATGGTTTACCACTAATATTCATTGGATATTCAATAGAATGGATCCATGATTGTAAACCAAAACCAAATAATGCTCCTGACATTCCCATAAAACCAATTAAGTATCCTAATTTTGAACGCTTAAGTCCCATTGCTTCATCCATTCCATGTATTGGAAAAGGTGAGTGACAATCAAATTTTTCAAACCCCTCATCTCTAACCTTTTCAGCAGCGTGCATCAAAGATTTTGGTGAATCAAATTTTGCTAAAATACCATAACTATTCATGATCTTCTCCATGATGTGGATCTGATTCCGTTAAAACTAATTTTGCCTCAGCAATAGATACCATCGGTAAAAATCTTAAGAAAAGTAGAAAACCAGTGAAGAATAATCCAAATGTTCCCAGGTAAATTGATACATCCCAAATAGTTGGATTGTACATTGCCCACGCACCTGGCATGAAATCTCTATGCAAAGTTATAACAACAATAACGAATCTCTCAAACCACATTCCAATATTTACTAAAATAGACGTAATAAAGAGGAATGGAATATGTCTTCTATACTTTTCAAACCAAAAAAATTGCGGAACTACAACATTACAAAATATCATTGCCCAATATCCCCACCAATAAGGACCTAAAGCACGATTAACAAATGCAAAAGATTCGTAAGGGTTTCCACTATACCAAGCCACAAAAAATTCCATCGAATATGCATAACCAACCATACATCCTGTCAGCAACATAATTTGAGCCATCTTATCAAGGTGCTCAACGGTAATTATATGGCCAAGATTATAAACTTTTCTTGCAATAATAGATAAAGTCATCACCATACCAAAACCAGAATAAATAGCACCAGCAACAAAATATGGTGGGAAAATTGTGGTGTGCCAGCCAGGAATTACACTGGTTGCAAAGTCAGAACTAACAACACTATGTACAGACAAAACAAGTGGAGTTGATATTCCTGCCAAAACTAAATATGCTAACTCATAATGCTGCCATTGTCTATTTCCACCACGCCATCCGAGTGCAAAAAACCCATAAACTTTTTTCTTAATACCCTTCGCTCTATCTCTAAGAGTAGCTAAATCTGGGATTAATCCGGTATACCAAAATAATAATGATACTGTGAAATATGTAAATACTGCAAAGAAGTCCCAAATCAATGGACTTCTCATATTTGGCCACATTCCCATTTGATTTGGAAGAGGTAAAAACCAATATGCAACCCAAATTCTACCAACGTGAATACCAGGGAATACTAAAGCACAAATTACTGCAAATAAAGTCATTGTTTCAGCAAACCTATTAATAGCATTTCTCCAATTTTGCCTGAATAAATGAAGAATGGCAGAGATCAATGTGCCAGCGTGACCAATACCAACCCACCAAACAAAATTTATAATTGCCCAACCCCAGAAAACTGGATTATTGATTCCCCAAACACCTGTACCTTCCCAAATAAGAAATCCAACACTTCCAGCAAAAATACCTAGTAATGACAAAGCAAATCCAAAAAGTAGCCACCATTGTATCGGAGTTTTCTTTTGCTCTGGAACTCCAGCTATATCTTCTGTAATTGTAGTGAAGTTTTGATTACCTGGAAGAAGTTTTTCAGCTCTTATTTCAGCTTTTGATTTTATTGCATGACCATTCATTAATGGTACCCTCCAGAAGATTTGTCAGCTATTAACTTAGGATTTTGGTTTCTAATCTTTGCTAAATATGTTGTTCTTGGCGCAGTACCTAAATGTGCAAGTAGAGCATAATCTCTATTTCTTCTTTTAGCTTTACTAACTTCACTATTTGGGTCCGTTATATCTCCAAACTTTATGGCATCAGCTGGGCATGATGATGCACATGCAACTTTCACATCACCATCTCTCATTTCTCTATTTTCGTTCTTAGCTTTTATTCGAGCTGCACTAACTCGCTGATAACAATAAGTACATTTCTCCATAACTCCTCTAAATCTAACTGAAACATCAGGATTCATTGCCATCTGTACAACTTCAGGTAAATCTCTTGTGTAATTATAAAAATTGAATTTTCTTACTTTGTAAGGACAGTTATTCGCACAATATCTTGTACCAAGACACCTATTATAAGTCATCTGGTTAACACCATCACTTGAGTGTGTTGTTGCGGCAACCGGACAAACTTGTTCACAAGGTGCTAATTCACAATGCACGCAAGATATTGATTGCGTTGATATTTCAGGATTTTCAGGATCACCAGCAAAATAATTATCAATTCTAATCCAATGCATTTCTCTACCTTTCATAACCTGCTGCTTTCCAACAACTGGGATATTATTTTCACTTTGACATGCGATAGAGCATGCATTACAAGATGTACAGCTGGTCAAATCAATTGACATTCCCCACTGAGGACCTTTTGAATAATCCCAATCTGGATTATACATTGAGTGGTCTTCCCAACTTCTTTTTTTGTCAGGTTTGTGTTCAAGTACTTTTTTCTGCACCCAATCAGGATTATCTTTATAATAGTCAAATGTTGATTGTTTAACTAGATCCGGTATTCTTGACTGTACTTCATTTGAAGATAAGTCATCAAATCCAGGGGCCGCAAGCTTATCTTCTTCAAGACCATAGTGTTCTTGAGTTGAAGCTAATGGATAAGTATCATTATTTGATTTAACTGTCGCATTTAGAGCATAACAATCAGCATCTGAAAATCTTATTGGATATACGTTAAATCCTACTCCATTACCAATTCTTCCTTCAAAATCTCTTCCATATCCGAGCTCTAAAGTGATAGTTTTATTATTTTGTCCCGGTGTAATCCATACCGGAGTTTTTATTGTTTTACCATTTAAAGAGATTTCAATATACTGGCCATTCTTAACATTCAACTTCTTTGCTACTTTCATACTTATTAGAGCAGCATTATCCCAAGTTAAACTTGTAATAGGCTTTGGTATTTCCTGAAGCCAACCATTATTAGAAAATCTTCCATCATAAACTGATGATGAAGGGCTGAAAACAACTTCAAATTTATCTTCGTCAAGTTTTTCTATTCTATCAATAACCTTTGAGTTTGGTTTTGAAGATGTGACTTTTTGTTTTTGTAATAATGGTTTATTATAAATTCCATCATGAAGGACTTTTTCCCATGCCCTTTCAAAATTTGACTCTTTTATAATATTTGATTTCCAAACACTCTTAACAGTTTCGTAAGAACTCTTTTCTTCATCAAAAATAATTGGTGATAATACTTGTATAGCACTTCTAGAATCAAACAATGGCATAATTTGAGGCTGAACAACACTTGCATAACCATCGAAAGTCATAGCATCGCCCCAACATTCAAAGTAATGTGTTTGAGCAATATTCCATTGACAATTTTTCGAAGTCTCATCAATAATATTTGTGAGATGAACTGTTGATGGAACATTTTTAATCAACTTAGAAAATTCAAAATCAGATGGAGCATCATATACTGGATTAGCACCTAAAATTATCAAATGCTCAATTTCGCCTTTTTTCATATTACTGCAAAGATTTGCAAATTCTTCTTTTGAAGAGATTTGTGATTTATTAATTGGGTAATAATCTATTGGTGCCTTCAAAACATAATTAATTGAAGCGATTAATTGATGAATATCGCTTGATAGTTGAGTTCCACCAAGTATAATTGATTCTCCCCCTTTATGCTTCATAAGATCTTCTGCTGCAGCTTTAACCCACAAATTATTTGGTGACTTAACTTTCTTAGCATCGATTTTAAGTCCTAAAATTTTTAATTCGTAAGCTAACTCTAGCAGTAATTCTCTAAGCTTATGATTAGGCACATTTAATCTATGATCTGCGCTAGAGCCAGTAGAAGAAATCGAACTTTCTGCAACATACAGTCTATTCATTGTGCTATTCTCATCAACCAAATCTCTATTTTGGGCAAACTTCCTTGTATGATAAATATTATTGTCATCTACACCTAAGAAATCTGATCCAATAGATAAGATAGTTTGAGCCTTTTCAAGCCTAAAAAATGGTTGAAGTTTTGTACCAAATGCCTTCTTTATCCCATCATATAAATTTTCATTATTTATTGGCTCATAAACTACCCAGCTTGCTTGAGGAAGCTTCTTTTCAAGCTCTTTTTTCATTGATAAAATTGTTGGAGAAGATGATTCTTGTGTCAAAATCGCTAAACCTCTACCTTTATTTCGTTTTAATGATTTTGCATAATCTAAGTATTCAGACCATTCTGCTTTCTTACCATTAAATTTTAAACCTCTAAGTCTATCTGGGTCGTACATATCAAGAGTACTTGCTTGAGCAAATGAGTTTGACTTTCCTAAGCTGGTTGGATGTTTATCATTACCTTCAACTTTAACAGGTCTTTCGTCATGGTTTTCAATTACCACTCCTAAAGCATTGTTTTTAAAAGGTAGAGTACTTGCATAGTATTTTGGTATTCCTGGAATGGTTCCAATTTCTGCTTCAACATAAGGTATAATTTTTTGTACAGGTTTTTTGCAACCTTCTAAACCGGCCAATGCAACTGAGGCAGCAATTAATGATAAAAAATTCCTTCTTGAAATTCCGTTATCAACATTATGCTCAGATTG
>CACNXV010000004.1 GCA_902624575.1 uncultured Fidelibacterota bacterium | reverse complement strand
TTTACCCGAAGGAACACTTATTTCGGAAACTTCAAAGGTTACAAAAATTATTGAAAATGAAGCTTTGAAACTTATGGATGAGCTAAACTCTGAAAGCGGTAAAACAATAATCGCTCATGTTTTAACAACAGTTGGTGCACAATACTTTAGTGATCAAGAAGCAGAAAATAGTCCAACAGGCCCTACTGTTCAATCCATATCTACTCCACATAAAGGTGAGGTTGTGGTTGTATTGACTCCTGCTGATTCGAGATGGGGTTTAACTGGCGCCTATGATATTATAACAATTCTTAGAGATAGGGTCGGGATTATACCAGGAGTTGAAAGATTAAACTTTAGTGCGAATATTTTTAGTGCTGGTAAACCTATTCATTTTCAATTTACTGGAGACAATTTTGGAGAATTAAATGCAGTAGTTTCTGATACAAAACAACTTTTAAAGACATTTAGCGGTATTTATGATTTAAATGACTCTGATAAGATTGGAAAGAATGAACTGCAAGTTGAACTACTTCCGTCCGCTGAGTCCTATGGTTTAACTACTGCTGATATTGCTAAGCAAGTTAGACAAGCGTTTTACGGTGAAGAAGTTCAAAGAATTCAAAGAGGTGATGACGATATTAAGGTTATGCTAAAGCTCACAAAAGAAGAAAGAGATAATGCAAGAACTTTAGAAAACTTAAGAATAAGAACTAATTCTGGAATACAGATTCCATTATATGCTGTTGCTAAAGTAAAAGAGGTTTCAGGTAAATCTGCAATTACTAGAATAGATGGAAAAAGAGTAGTTGAAATTACATCAGATGTTGATGTTAGTAAAAATACAGCTGCAATGATTCTTTCTACAATTATTGATCCTGAAGGTAAACCTATGAGAAAGCTTGATGACATTATTGAGCAAAGAGAAGGTATTGGTTTTGACTTGGCGGGTGAGCCAGCTGAGCAATCAGAACAGCTAAACGATATTTTTGTCAAATTTGGTTTAGCAATTTTTACAATTTTTGTACTATTGGCTATACCACTTAAATCGTATTTCAAACCTCTTATTATACTTGCTGCTATTCCATTTGGATTTGTTGGTGCTATTCTTGGCCACCTAATACTCTTTCAACCAATGTCAGTTCTTTCTCTTCTTGGTGTTGTCGCTTTATCAGGTGTGGTTGTAAATGATAGTCTTTTATTAGTAGTCTTTGTTAACAGGGAAAAAGAAAAAGGCGTTGAAACACTACCAGCCGTTATTGATGCAGTGAGGACTAGATTTAGACCAGTTATTCTCACATCTTTAACAACTTTCTTAGGAATTGCTCCATTGCTTTTCAATCAATCAACGCAGGTATTGTTTTTGAAACCTATGGCTATTTCGCTGGGCGTAGGAATTCTTTTTGCTACATTTGTTATTCTTTTGCTAGTACCAGTATCATATGTAGTTATAGATGATTTTATAAATTTAATTTCTAGACCAAAAAGAAATTAAGCTTCAAAATTAGAGAAATTGTGATATCCGATTTTTGCTGGATCATCATAATCAATTTTTACAATAGCTTTTTTAAGAATTCTTTTAAGAATGATTAGGCGATCTTTCTCTGATTGACTTTTCAATAGCATTTTTTTTGCTCTTTTGTCAATATCAAGCATAGAGGCAATTTCAAAAGCCCCTTTTGGCATGTTTATTTGAGCAATTTTTGATGGTGCTCCTAGTTTCATTAAAACTTCATAGAGAAAAATATTAGTTTCTTGCAATAATGCTTGATCAACTGAATCATCAATGTCTTGCCATGTTTTAACATATGCTTGCTTGTAATCTTTTGAAAAGTTGTAGCTTTTTACAATGAACCTTTCAATACCAGTAACAACAATATCATACTCACCTGTTTCAGCTTCTGAGCCAACAACCTGGGTTATTTCTGCAGTACATCCTATTGATAAAGTATCATTGTTTTTTGAATTTACAATTCCGAATTTTTTATTGTATTTCAAACAAAACTCTACCATTTTTTTATATTTTGATTCAAAAATATGCAAAGGAATTTTCTCTCCTGGAAGGAGAACTAGTGGTAGTGGAAAAATTGGAATTTTATCATTCATTATATTATCAAAATACATATTGTTTTGTTAATTTTCACTATCAAAATTCGAAAAATTAATTTTTAAAGGAAAAAATCATGAAAGATACTATTGATCACATTGCTATTTGTACAGATAACATAAAAAAATCTGTCAATTGGTATACTGAAAATTTCAGTTGCAGCATATTATATGAAGATGAAACATGGGCAATGCTTGAGTTTAATAATGTCAAACTTGCACTTGTTTTACCAGATCAGCACCCTTTTCATTTTGCAATATTGAAAGATAATGTTGAAGATTATGGTGAACCCGTTAAGCACAGAGATGGCTCCGTTTCTGTCTATATAAAAGACAGAACTGGTAATAATATTGAAATATTGAGGTATTAATATGAAAAAAATATTTTTAATGAACATAGTTTTTTTTACAATGATTCTTGGTGTATCCTACATTCCTGTTGAAGGAGGATCAAGTGAACATCTTCTTCAAGGCTTCGGTGTAGTGATATCTTTTTTAACAATACTTTGGTTAGTTAGTATTGTATTAAAGGATGCTAGTATTATAGATATCTTTTGGGGTCCTTCTTTTATTGTTTTAGGAAGCTCACTAATTATGATTATGGATAAAGTTTATTCTGAGCGCGCTCTAATGATTCTATTTTTAGTGATTCTATGGGGAATGCGGCTTGCTATTCATTTGGGTATTAGAAATATTGGACATGGTGAAGATTTCAGATATGTAGAATGGAGAAAAGAAGGTGGATCAAATTATTGGTGGTTTAGTTTTTTTAGAGTTTTTTCACTTCAAGGAGCTTTAGCTACTTTAGTTGGTGTATCTATCTATTTTGGATACTTAAATGAAAACCCTCTATCTTATATTGAAGTATTTTTTGGTAGCACATTATTTTTTATTGGTATTGCATGGGAATCCATAAGCGACATTCAATTAAAAAAATTTAGAAAAGATCCAAAAAATAAAGGAAAAATTTGCAAGGCTGGACTCTGGAAATATTCAAGACATCCAAACTATTTTGGCGACCTTGTAGTCTGGACTAGCATTTTTACTTTTAGCATATCAAGTAATAATATTTTAATAATTTTGGGATCTTCATTAAGTCCATTGATTATGGGAATGATTTTTTATTATATTACTGGCCCTATTCTTGATCAAGCAATGATAAAGAGTAGGCCAGAATACAAAGAGTATATGAAACAGTCAAATTCACTGTTTCCTAAATTCAAATAAGGAGGGGAAATGTATAACAAACTATTGTTAACACTATCTGTATTTTTAATTCTTTCTTGTGGAGGTGGTTCATCACAAGAAACTCAAGTAGTAAATATTGGCTCTTTAGGAGCTGAAATGAAATATGATGTTGAAGAGTTCACTGTAAAAGCTGGATCTAATGTAAAAATCGTATTAAAAAATAATACACCGTTAGACTACATGGGTGAAATGCAACATAATATTGTCATTTTTAAAGATGAATCAGCATCAGCTCAGATTATTAAGCTCGCTGAAGGTAATGGAGGTGATCCATATCCAGACGGGAGAATTTTAGTTTTTTCTGAACTAGTTGATAAAGGTGGAGAGACATCAATAGAATTTACTGCACCAAAAAAACCAGGTAAATACTTGTACGTTTGCACTTATATAGCACATGCGATGTCAATGCGTGGCTATATGATTGTTGAGTAGTACTAGTTTTTATACACTATTGAATGATATAGAAATTCTCTCTATATTTACCAAATCAACATTGAGATTATATCTCAAAAGGGGGTAAAAATGGGAGACTTTCTATATCGTTTGTTCAAAAAAAATAAATTCTTAATACTAATATTTCTTTTAGTTCCAATTGCAATACTTTTAAATCAAAAAAACGAAGAACCGAAGAATCAAGAGGTCAATGTTTATACATCTCGTCATTACGATGCTGATGATTTACTTTACGAAGAGTTCACAAAAGAAACTGGTATAAAAGTAAATATAATTTCAGGTAAAGGAAGCGCTTTAATAGAAAGATTAAAAGCTGAAGGCGTTAATTCTCCTGGAGATATTTTTTTTACAGTTGATGCTGGAAATTTAGCAAATTTTCAAAAGCAAGGGTTCTTACAACCCATTCAATCTAAAGCTATAATTCAAACTGTGCCTTCCGAACTTAGAGGGGAAAATAATGAATGGGTAGCTGTGGCCAAAAGAGCAAGAGTTATTTTCTACAACCCAGCATTGGTGTCTCAAGAAGAAATTAATAACATAGATTATGAAGATCTAGCTGATAAAAATTGGGAAGGTCGAGTAGTGATTAGGAGCTCTTCAAACATGTATAACCAATCTTTAGTTTCATCTCTTATTTCAAATTTAGGTGCTGAAAAAACAGAAGAATGGGCTAAAGGTCTTGTATCTAATTTTGCAAGAAAACCCCAAGGAAATGATAGATCTCAAATAATGGCAGTTGCAAATGAAGAAGCCTCTATTGCAATTGCTAATACATACTACATCGGGATAATGTTATCAGGAAAAGGTGGAAACGAACAATTGAACGCTGCTAAGAAAGTTAAAATAGCTTTTCCTAATCAAGATAATAGAGGAGCTCATATTAATATAAGCGGTGGTGGAGTTTTGAGATATGCACCAAACAGAGAGAATGCTGAAAAATTTCTGGCGTTTCTGTTAAGTGAAAAAGCACAAAATCACATTGTTAATAATACTTTTGAATATCCTGTTTTAGAATCAGTTAAACCCCATCCACTAATTGATAATTTTGGTACTTTTAAAATGGAT
The DNA here is from genome assembly GCA_902624575.1 of uncultured Fidelibacterota bacterium. GTDB lineage: Bacteria > Fidelibacterota > Marinisomatia > Marinisomatales > Marinisomataceae > Marinisoma. The sequence continues at coordinate 41,113 of CACNXV010000004.1, read as the reverse complement.
AAAACATCTGTAGCTGATTTTGGTAAATATAACCCTGAAGCAGTAAAATTGATGGATAGAGTAAATTGGCAGTAAAACTTGATTAAAATTAAAAATTTTAGTCTTTGGCATTTTTTAATACTGTTAATTGCTGGTATTTTCTTAATGCCATTACTTTTTATTGTAGGAAGTATTTTTTCTGGATTTTCTGACAATTTTTATCATTTATATGATAATCTATTATTAGAGTACTCTTTAAATTCTCTTTACTTGGTATTGGGCGTTTCTTTCCTAGTAACCTTGATAGGAGTTTCAACAGCTTGGTTAGTTACTTTCTTTAATTTTTATGGAAGAAATTTTTTCCAATGGTCTCTTATTCTTCCGCTGGCAGTTCCTTCGTACTTACTAGCCTATGTTTTTACTGAATTCTTTGATCACTCTGGAACAGCTAACAATATATTAAGAAACATATTAGATGCTGAACGTAGTGTTATCTTTTTTCCTAACATAAGAACAATTTTTGGAGCTATTGTGGTATTTGGCTTTACGCTTTACCCTTACGTATATATGGTTTCTAGAGTTGCTTTTATGAACATACCTTCATCTGTGATTGAAGCTTCATTACTTTTAGGTAAAAATTCAATATCTACGTTATTTAATCTATCAATTCCTCTAATTAGACCAGCAATAATTGCTGGTATTACTCTAGTTGCCATGGAAACTTTAGCAGATTTTGGTGCAGTTCAACATTTCGCGATACCTACATTTACAACAGGAATCTTTAGAACTTGGACTGGCCTATATGATTTAACAACAGCTTTACAGCTATCCACTATTCTACTATTAGTCATATTTATTTTTTTGACACTTGAAAGAGGGAGTCGAAATAAAATTAGATATGCTAATTCTGCTACAACAAATAATTCATTCAAACCAGTTCAATTGAAAAAATTCAATAATGCTATTGCTTTTGTAGTGTGTTTTTTACCTGTATTCATTGGATTCTTTCTTCCAGTTTTTGAACTTTTAAATTGGTCTAGTCAAGTTGATACTCTTATTTCGACAAAAACAATTATTGCTGCAAAAAATACCCTTTACATATCTTTTACTGCAGCTATGTTAACATGTCTTATAGCTCTATTAATAAATTTTGCAGTAAGATCATTTGGCTTACCTCAAACTATTAATGATTTATTATCTGCTGGCTATGCAGTACCAGGTCTTATATTGGCTGTTGGCATTACAAAAATGTTCACTAATATTGATACTCTTTCAAGTAATTTGGATATATTTATTACAGGAAGTATTTTTGGTTTGATTCTTGCTTACATTATAAAATCATATGCTATTTCTAATAATGTACTTAACTCCTCATTTACATCTATACCAATTGCGCTTGATGAGTCAGCACAAACCTTAGGATCGAATAGGTTAAGTCTGTTGAAAAATATACATGTACCATTGCTGAGAACAGGATTAATTACGGCTTTTTTATTGGTAATGGGTGAACTGATAAAAGAATTGCCTGCGACTTTAATTCTTAGACCATTTAATTTTGATACATTATCAGTATCAGTTTATTTACTAGCTTCGGAGGAGAGAATGTTTGAAGCTGCTTTTCCTGGATTAGTGATTATTATTTTTGGTTTGATTCCAATCTATTTTTTAAATAACCTAATTCTAAGTAACAATAAATAGAATGAAAGATTTTTTAAAAGTAAAAAATATTGATTTATACTTTGGTAAGGAAAAGATTTTAAATGGTTTAAATCTTGAAATTGAAAAGGGAAGTGTGGTTGCTATCACAGGAGAATCTGGCTCAGGAAAGACAAGTCTTTTAAGAGTTATATGTGGACTAGAATCCCCTAGCAATGGTGAGATAATACTTGATACTCAAACTTTATTTAATGATAAAATTTCTGTTCCAACTGAAAAAAGAAATATAGGCCTTGTCATTCAAGAAAAAGTTCTCTTTCCACACCTCGATGTAAGAAAAAATATCGAATTCGGAATATCAAAAAAGAATAGCAAGGAAGATTTAAGTAATGAAATCATGGAAAAACTTAATATTTCAGATTTGGCAAAAAAATATCCTCACGAATTATCCGGCGGTGAATCACAGAGGGTTGCTTTAGGAAGAAGTATTATTATGACTCCTAAAGTACTAATGTTAGATGAACCATTTACAGGTTTAGATAAAAAACTGAAAACAAAAATATATCCAGTAATAAAATCAATTCTTCAAGATAATAAAATTACCTCCCTAATGGTTACTCATGATTTAAACGAAGTTAGAGCATTGGCTGATAAGTGCTTTAATCTTCAGTCTGGCAAATTAGTAGAAGTATAATTATAAATCTAAAATTAAATCTTTGAGTTCAGATAAGATCATTGCTGTTGCCCCCCAACAAACACAATCATTGAAATTGAATGATGGTACTTTAAAGTTTACACCAGATTTTTCTACATTTTTCGTCTTAAGATTTTTTTCATTTACTAAATCACTAACACTAACTTTGTATACTTCTTCTACTTCTTGAAAATTAATATTTATCTTGGGCTTACTTTTGGAATACCAAATAAACGGATGGATGTTAAAGTATGATACTGGTGTATAAAAATTTGATAATTTTCCGAGCAATTCAAGGTATGATCCATCAACGCCAATTTCTTCATAGCTTTCTCTTATAGACGCATCAACAGGAGTTTCGTTTTTATCAATAGCACCACCCGGTAAAGATACCTGACCTTTATGATGTTCTACTTCAGATGTTCTCTTGGTCAAATAAAAATAAAGATCATTTTTTTCTTCGAATAAGATAATTGCTACACTCGCTTGCTTCGCATTTTCAGGAGCAATAAACGCTTTCTCTGTAAAAGAATTTATTGGAATCACTGCCATTTTTTTTTGGCTACTCCATCCTCCTAGAAATGACTTATCACTAAGTCTTTCCTTTATTAATGTAATTTTTTTATCTACTTTCAAATCCATGAAATATAAGCACATAATTTGGGATTGGAATGGAACTTTGTTGAACGATACAGCACTGTGTGTTGAAATGCTCAATAACTCTCTAGAAAAAAGAAATCTAAAACCAATATCTGTTAATGAATACAGAAGAAAATTTTTATTCCCAATAAAAACATTTTACGAGTCAGTAGGCTTTGATTTTGCTCACGAACCATTTGAAATAACAAATGAAGAATTCCATTCTGGTTTTGAAAAAAATTTTAAAAAGCTAGCTCTCCAACCAGATGCACTTTCTTCAATAAAAAAATTAAATGAAAAAAAGGTTACCCAAAGTATTCTTTCAGCAACAGTTCAAAGAAAGTTAGTTGATCAGGTAAAATATTTTGGCCTCGATGCTTTTCTTAATAATATAGTTGGTATTAGTAATACTCCTTCTGGTTTTGGAAAAGAATATGAAGGAAAAGAATTACTTTTGAATGTGTTGATTCCTAAAGAGGAAACAATTATTGTTGGTGACAGTATGTTAGACTTTAGTGTATCTCAAAGCCTGGGTATTGATTGTGCTCTGATTTATAATGGACACAATAACATGGAAAGACTTATGGCAACAGGATCTGAAACTTTTCCGAATATCAAATCTTTCTATACTTGGCTAACAAATTAGGTTGTTAAACCACCATCTACTGTAAATAGCGATCCTGTAATAAAATCAGAGGCGTTTGATGATAAATAAAGTGCCATACCAGCTATATCCTCTGGTTCCCCCATTCTTCCTTGTGGGATTGTTTTAACTATTTTATTATAAATTTCATCGTTGTCCCATAATGCTTTACTAAAGTCTGTTTTTATCAATCCAGGTGCAAGAGTATTTACTTGAATATTATCTTTGGCCATTTCTTTAGCTAGAACTTTTGTCAACATTACCACTGCTGCCTTACTAATATTATAAACACCTAATCCTTCTAAAGGTGTCTTTGCAGCAATCGATGATACATTTATTATTTTTCCACTTTTATTTTCTATCATTGAATCACTGCATATTTTTGCAAAATTAAAATACCCTTTAATATTAACATCAAGGATTTTATCCCAATGAGAATCTTCAGAATCTAAAATGGGCCCATAATATGGATTTGTTGCAGCATTATTAATTAGAATATCAATTTTTGAAAATTTTTCAATAGTGAAGTCTACCACTTTTTTAATTGATTCTTTATCGCTGGTATTGCATTCTACTATATCGATTTCATAACCATTTTCAACAGCTTCCTTATGGCAGTTTTCAAGATTTTCAATTTTTCTGCTACACACTACAATATTAGCTCCAGCCTCTGCTAATTTTAATGCAATAGCTTTTCCAATCCCCTTGGATCCTCCTGAAATTATTGCGGTCTTATTTTCTAAATTAAACATTTACTTTTTCTTCCTTCTTTCAGCCATTGCTTTCCACATTGATTCTGGAATTTTAGTGAGTTCTGAGAATTCTCCAGCACCTGCTATCCATTCGCCACCGTCAATTGTAATAACTTCTCCATTAATATATCCTGATTCATTACTCATCAAATATGAAGCAAGATTTTCCAATTCATGTCTTTCACCAAACCTTTTCATAGGAATTTTATTTTTCATATTATCTTCAAAATCTTCAAAACCAGGGGGCATTAATCTTGACCATGCACCTTTTGTTGGAAATGGTCCCGGTGCAATTGCATTAAATCTAATATTGTGTCTTCCCCACTCAACTGCAAGCGATCTTGTCATTGCTAAAACTCCTGCTTTGGCAGCAGCTGAAGGTACAACGAAAGGTGAACCGGTCCATGCATATGTTGTAACAATACTAAGTATATTTCCGCTTTTGTTTTTTATCATTTCTTTTCCAATTGTACTGGTACAATTCCATGTACCCATTAAAACAATATCTATTACTGCTTTAAATGCATTATGACTTAACATTTCCGTTGGTGAAATAAAATTTCCAGCTGCATTATTTAACAGTGCATTAATTGTCCCAAATTTTTCTACTGCTTGCTTTGACATCAATTCAACGTCTTCAATTTTTCTTACATCTCCTGGACACGTCAATACATTTATTCCTTTTTCTGAGAATTCTTGTGCTGTTTCTTCCAGCACTTCTTTTCTTCTTCCACTAATGACAATATTGGCACCAAGCTCACCAAATCTTCTCGCCATACTTTTTCCTAGTCCTGTTCCTCCACCAGTAATGACAATTGTTTTATTTTCAAGCAGATTATCTTTAAACATTTTTGTAACTCCTTTTTTATTTTAAAGCGTCCAAATTATTTTTTATTGTTTCGGATTTTTCTTGAAGTGGGTCAATGACAGAATCTTTAATCACTTCGCTAACCTTATCTTCACCTTTTTGAAGCTGTATCTTTAGTTCATCCATATCTGGTAATGGTTGATTAGTGAAAAGCAAATAAACGCAATATATGATAAATAATGTTATGCCTAATGTAACAATTTTGAATAATTTTTTTATAACACTGTATATTATCATTGTAATAAGTACAATTGTTACAGCAAGGTAAGCTGGGTTATCCAAAATGCTATTTAATAGATTTTCTAACATTATATCAATTTATACATTACATTTCTACTTTACAAAGATGAAACATAAATCAACTAAATACGTTAGTAATACTGTGATTAAAAATGTATGTGTTTTATTAATTTTTCTATGTTTTAGTAATGGGCAAGAAACCCTCCAATTAAAACAAGCAGACTCATTGTCCTCAAAAAACATTAATAACGAAAGTGTTACAGTTCTCAAGGGTAATATAATTTTCAAAAAAGATTCAAAGCTGCTTTTTGGCGATAAAGCAATTCAATCAAATAGTTCTGGAGTTGTACAGTTATCAAAAAACGTTAGTATAAAAGATGATGATATGACAATTTTTTGTGACTCATTATCATATAATTCCGATAATGGAAATATTGATCTAATTGGTAATGTAAAAATAGTTGATCTTGAGCAGTCTATTTCCGCAAATACAGGGAAAATTATCAACAATGGAAATAAAATGATTTTAAAAGATAATTGTGAAATTATTGATCAAAATCAAAAAATTGTTGGAGACTTATTTGAAGTATCATTTGAAAATAAATCAATAAAATCTCTTCAAGTTTTAGAAAATGGAATCATTTTTTCTTCCAATGACGGTTTTGAAAAAGAAAATGAAATCAAAATACCAGTTAACAATATTGATATCTTAAAGGCTAAGACTATTAGAATAGATTTGAAGAATGATAGTGATTCAAAAATTGAGCTTATTGAAATGGCTTCAAGCCTTATTCATTTATATCAGGACTCGTTATATCAAGGAATAAATGAAGTTAGCGGTGATAAAATTATTATAAATATTGATAATAAAAATGCAACAACGCTTAACTCTTCAGGTGGAGTCATTGGAAAATTTATTCCATCTAAATCAAATACTTCAAACCAACAAAAAATTAATTATAAGGGTGAAATTGTTGAATTTGATACTAGAGCAAATCAATCAAAAATGTTTGGGAAAGCCAACATACACCAAGAAGGAATTGACCTTACTGCCTCTCAAATAAATATTAATTGGGATGATAACATTTTAGAAGCTTTTGATGAAAATCCATTCGACAAAGATGAAAAATTTCAACCCATTTTGATTGAAAATAAAAGAGAACCAATCACTGGGAAGTCTATTGTTTATAATATCAAAAATCGTACTGGTAAAGTTATAGGCGGATCAACTAGTGTTCAAAATAATATGTATATGGGTAGCCAAATTACGAGTGTTACAGATAGCACATTTTATATTGATGATTGTATATTTACATCATGTGATCCCTCAAAATTTTATCTTGGCAGCAAACAAGTTAAAATTATTTATGGTGACAAAGTTATAGCAAAACCATTGAATATTGTTATTGGAGGAGTGCCTATTTTTGGAATTCCAATGGCAATTTTTCCACATTCATCTGACGAAAGAAGATCTGGATGGATAATGCCTTCATTTGGTTCTTCTGACAATAGAGGAAATTACATCGATGGTTTAGGGTACTATTTTGCTCCAAATGATTACTTAGGTTCTGAAAATTCTTTGATTTTTGCGGATAGGCAAGGTGTTATTTTAAAATCAAAAAATATCTATAAAAATCGCTATAAGTTTAATGGAAACTTTAACCTTGAAGTGCGTAAGCATTTAAACTCCGATGAACAAGATATAGCAAAATTAGGAGCAAATAACAAAAGTGATTTTTCTCTTAATTGGAACCATAATCAAATTTTACGGAACGATCAGTCTTTAAGATCAAATGTGAGCTATTATAGTAATGGGGAGTATAACAGAGAAACGAGTATTGACCCTATAAAAAGACTTAATCAGCAGGCTATTTCGAACACAACATATTCGAAAAGATGGAAAAAAAGCAATCTATCATTGAGTATTAATGTTTCTAATAAACAAGATTTAATGTCAAAGAGCAAAGTCAACTCAAACTCTTCCTTTTATCAAAATCCAACAAACATAAATTCATCAATTACAAGCAATACAAGTACACTCCCTTCTGTGAATTTTAGAGCTGGTAGAAGAAATTTATTTGATAATAGTCGATTTGTATTTTTAAATAATATACAGTGGGATTATAGCTCAAGAATACTAAATAGCTCTAAAAATTTTTATCAAAGTGAATTGATTCAAGATGATGACGATATTATCAGCTACCAATGGAAACAAGATAATAATGGTAATCCAGTAACATCAAATCAAACCGATGCAATGTTTAAAAATAAATTTAGTATCAATGCTCCTTTTACCATCTTCAATTATATTGCTATAAATCCAAATATTAATTTTAACTCTGACTTTATAAATAGATATCAAGAAGCGTATTTAGGGGAAGGTGGTGAAATTAAATTTAACGATGTAGATAAATTCAAGAATAGGACTACTGGAAATATCTCACTATCAATGAACACAAAAATTTATGGTATTCTTCCAATCAATTTTGGAAAAATACAATCAGTGAGGCATGTTTTAACACCTTCTATTGGATTAATTTACTCACCTAACTATTTAAATAATGATAATTACTTTCAGGAATTTAATGATGAATATTATGATTACTTTTCAGGTTCTTTAATTGGCGGAACCTCCAGATCAAGTAGTAGGAAAATTAATCTATCATTAGGAAATGTTTTTCAGGCCAAAAGTTTAGTTGATGAAAAGGAAGAAAAAATTAATCTTTTTTCATTAAAAATGAATACGGGTTACGATATAAATAAAGAGGAATTTAAGTTATCAAATTTAAATACTTCGATAAGAAGTAGACTAAAAAATGGGAGTAATATTGACATAAATCTTACTCATGATTTTTACAAATATAATGAAATAGAAAATAAAAGAGAGGATGAACTTAATTCATTTCCTCGATTAACTGGAATTAGATTTTCAACAAACTTTGTTCTAAGAGGAAAAGAAAAAGAATATGATTCTGAAAAGCAAGATTATTCAGAAAATACAAAAGAATTTATTAACCAACTTTCATCAAACAACTGGACAACAAGAGTTGGGGTTAGTTATACCTTAAATAAAATAAATCCACAAAACAAAATTGAAAATTTTTGGCTCAATACAAATACAAGTATTAATGTCACAAATAATTGGAAGCTTAACTATAATGCACGATTTAATGTTTTAGAAAAAGATATTGTACGTCACAATTTAACTCTTTATCGTGAAATAGATTGTTGGGAATTTTTTGTAGATTGGACTCCAAACGGTTATGCCAAAGGTTTATATTTCAGACTGAACCTTAAGTCAGATATTTTAAGAGATCTTAAGATTGAACAAAAAACTGGTATCTATACTACTCGCTCAAGTTTTTAGGTGTTATTACTTAAAAAAATTATTAATGTTGTTTTATGAAATCAAAATTTCAAAAAATTAAAGGAACTTATGATATCTTACCTCCCGAAAGCTTCTCTTGGGACAAAGTCATTGATATCTTATCAGACTTAAGTATAAAGTTTGGATTTGAAAAAGTTTATACCCCTACAATTGAGGATTTAAATCTCTTCAAACAAAATCTTGGATATGAGACAGACGTTTCAAAAGAAATGTTTTCATGGGAAGATCAAACAAATAACCACATTGTTTTAAAGCCAGAAATGACAGCGCCAGTGGTACGAGCTTTTATTGAAAGTGGTCTATTTAGAAGTAAACCGCTTTGTAAATTATTTTATATTGATGCTTTTTTTAGAAGAGAAAAACCTCAAAAAGGTAGACAAAGGCAATTTCATCAGTTTGGTGTTGAAGCTTTTGGGTCATCATCAATTGAGCAAGATGTTGAAATAATACTTCTAGCAAATAAAATTTTATGTAAACTAGATATTAGAGATACGATTCTACATATTAATAATATAGGCGACCCAGAGTCTAGACAAAAATTTGAATTCACTCTTTCATCATATTTCAAAGATAATATTAAAAAACTATCGCCTGTTTCTAAAAATCGTTTAGATAAAAATCCAATTAGGATTTTAGATAGCAAAGAATCAGAAGATATAGATCTTATTAAGAATGCACCATTAATTAATGATTTTTTATCTTTGAAAAGTAAAGAAGAATTTGCTTCAATTTTAAAGCACTTGGATGCGTTAAATATAAAATATATTAAAAATAATCATCTTGTTCGCGGTCTAGATTATTATAATGATACTATTTTTGAGGTTGTAAACTCATCGGGTAAATCACAGAACGCACTTTTAGGAGGTGGACGATATGATTTTCTTGTTGAAAGTATGGGAGGGCCTTCAACACCTGCTGTTGGATTTGCGGCTGGCATTGAAAGACTTATTATAGAATCTTCACTTAAAAATGACCAGCTTCGAATTGATTTTTTTATTGGATTTGAAGATGAACATTCGATGGCAGCATTAAGCTTCTCCAACAAGTTAGTTGATGATAATTATAATATCAAAATTGATACTTCTTTAAAAAATGAAAAAAATCAATTAAAGACTGCTCTGAAGTTAAATGCTAATTATTTCATTAGATTTAGTGACAAGATTATTTTAAAAAATCTTAGCAACAAAAAAGAGTTTGAAATAAAAACCTACCAAGATCTACAAAAAATCATTTAGTTCAAGAAACAATAATTTATATTTTAATAAAAAAATATAAATTTTTGACAATTACTTATCAATCTATGTAAGTTGCCATCCAAATATGACAGAACAAGAAAAGCTACTAATTATTGTTGAGTCCCCTTCAAAGACAAAGACAATCTCAAAATATGTTGAGAATGCATCTGTCATTGCAAGCATTGGCCATTTCAAAGATTTACCAAAAAAAGAAATGGGTATTGATATTGATAATGACTTTGCAATGAAGATTGAAGGAATGGCAGATAAAAAGAAATTTATTACTCAGTTAAAAAAAGAAGTAAAAATTGCTGACAGAATCTTAATAGCTACTGATCCAGATAGAGAAGGCGAGGCAATTGCAGCGGATATTGCATCTGAAATAAAAGGTGATATTGAAAGAGTTGAGTTTACAGAAATAACCAAAAAAGCTGTGTTACATGCAATAGATAACGCACGTAAAATTAATTATGATTTAGTTGATGCTCAAAGAGCAAGAAGAGCGATTGATAGAATTGTTGGGTTTACATTTTCTCCAGTATTATGGAAAACACTTAGATCATTAAAAAATAAAGGCTTATCTGCCGGAAGGGTTCAATCTGTAGCCCTAAAATTACTTGTTGATAGAGAAAAAGAAAGAAATAAGTTTATAGAAAATAAGTTTTACGCACTAGAAGCAACATTAATTGATGATAAAACTACTGAAAATTTTAAAGCACAACTTATATCATACGACAGTAAACCAGTTGCTAAAAGTGATGATTTTGGAAAGTTCGAATTAGGACTTAAAAAAGACAACATCATTCAAATTGATGAAAAATTATCAAAGAAATTAGTTGAAGAATGTAAAGCTAATAGTTGGTCAATATTAGATATTGAAAGCAAACCAACCTCTAGTTCACCTGCTCCTCCTTTTACCACAAGCACCTTACAACAAGATGCTTCAAGAAGATTTAACTTTTCTCCGAAAAGAACCATGGTGGTAGCACAAAAATTATATGAAAGAGGACTTATTACATACATGAGAACAGATTCTACCAACCTTTCTTCTGAAGCCCTCAATGCGACTAAAAATTATATAAACAAAAATTTTGGTGAAAAATATCTTTCGGAAAAAACAAATTTTTACAAGAGTAAAGTAGCAAATGCACAGGAAGCTCATGAAGCTATTAGGCCAGCAGGTAGTAATTTTAATACTGTAGAAGAGGTAAAAAAAGTTGGAAATGATGAAGCAAAACTTTATGAATTAATTTTAAATAGAACTATTGCATCTCAAATGAATCCTGCAAAGTACATAAGAACTAATATTAAAATTTCAAATGGTAAATGTATTTTTAGAAGCAGTGGTAATGTAACAGTTTTTAAAGGTTATACGGCGGCCTATGAGCAAGCCCTTACAAGAAAAGATAAAAATAAAATTGAATCTTTACCGCCTTTAGAAAAAAATTCAAAAGTATCTTGTAAAGAAATTATCTCTGATCAAAAAACAACCACACCACCAAGAAGATTTTCAGAAGCTATGCTTGTAAAAGAAATGGAAGTTAGAGGTATAGGAAGACCTTCGACATACTCTGCAATTATTGAGAAGCTTTCCCAAAAAGAATATGTAGTAAAAAATAATAAAATTTTAATTCCTACATTTGTTGGAATTGCAGTAACACAGTTGCTTGAAAATCACTATAGAGCTCTTTTTAATGAACGTTTTACAGCTGATATGGAAGATAGATTAGACGCAATATCGCGCTCAGAAAATTCCTACTTAGATGTTTTAAAAGAGTTTTATTACGGTAAAGATGATTATAAAGGCGTACTTAAATTGCTTGATGAAGAAATAGATATTGCCAAAGCATGTACTATAAATATTGAAAATAATTTAGATATTAAAATTGGAAAGTTTGGGCCATATGTTGAAAAAGAAGGTAAAAATACTACCATACCGGAAGATCTTTTCTTAGGAGATTTAAATAAAAGAAAGCTTGATGAGCTTGATGGCATGCAAAAAGAAGATAATATTATAGGTAAACATACTAATGGTGAAAATATATTATTAAAAATTGGAAGATACGGTCCATATGTAGAATTAGAGGAAAGCAAAAAAAGAAAATCTGTCCTTAAAAGTATTGGAGTTGAAAATCTAACTGAAGCGATTGCAATTGATCTTCTTAGTATGCCAAAAAATTTAGGAAAAAATCCTGATACAGATGAGGACGTACTTGCTGATTTTGGACCCTATGGCCCATATGTAAAATGCGGAAAAATCAATGCATCGATGAAAGCTGACGAAAGCCCTTTAACAATTTCGCTTGAAGAAGCTTTAAAGCTTATTAAAGATAGGAAATTAAAATTTGAACCAAAAGTGCTTGGAGAACATCCTAAGTCAAAAAAAGAAATTTCAATTAAAAGAGGTAGATTTGGACCATACGTTACTGATGGGAAAAAAAATGTTTCTCTTAAAGGTTTTGTTCTAGATGAAGTAACTTTAGATCAAGCTGTAAAACTAATTGATGACAAATGATTTATAGAAATACTTTATTATTAGTAATTCTCAGTGCAATCTGTTTATTAGGATTTCAAGAATCTGTTGATGAAAGACTTTATACTTTAAATAGGGAACTAATGTGCCCTGTTTGTGATGGCTTAACTCTTGAACAGTCTCAAGCTAAAGCTGCATTGGAAATGAAAGACGAAATAAAAAGATTAGTAGTTCAAGGACTGTCTGATCAACAAATTAAAGATTATTATGTTCTAAAATATGGAATTGAAATTCTTGCAAATCCACCAAAAAAAGGTTTCGATACGCTAGTATGGTTAGCTCCCCTAATTTTTGGTTTTTTTGGAATAGTTTTTCTGTACCGATATTTTTTTTCTTAAACTCTACTGATAATGAGCGAAAAGCATCTAGAAAAAATTATTTCACTTTGTAAACGAAAAGGCTTTGTCTTTCCAAATTCAGAAATTTATGGAGGCCTTAAGGCATCTTATGACTATGGACCACTTGGTGTTGAATTAAAAAAATCTATTTCTGAAAAATGGTGGAAAAAAATGACGCATCACCATGAGAATATTGTTGGTCTTGATAGTTCTATTATGGTACATCCAGATGTTTGGGAAGCTAGCGGACATATTTCAAATTTTAATGATCCTCTTGTCGATAATAAAGATAATAAAAAAAGATATAGGATCGATGACCTTCTTGCACAACAAAAAATAAAAGTTTTAAAATTGCTCTGTGAAAATATGTCGCTCGATTTTGATCAGAATGAAATAATTGATATAATTTGCAAAGAACTTTTAGAATCAAATGAAAAGCATGATGGTGTTTTAGAAAAATCTGGAGTCATTGATCCTTTTTCAGGTAATGTAGGTAAATGGACTACACCTTCACAATTCAATCTTATGTTCAAAACAAATTCTGGACCCTCTGAAAAAACAGGTAAAAGTATTTTTCTTCGTCCTGAGACAGCGCAAGGAATATATATTAATTATCTACTGGTACAAAATGCTATGAGACTAAAGGTTCCATTTGGTATCGCTCAAATAGGAAAAGCATTTCGAAATGAAATTGTTGCAAGAAACTTCATATTTAGGACTAGAGAATTTGAACAAATGGAAATGCAGTACTTTGTTCATCCTGAAAATGATCAAGAATCAATGGATTTTTGGAAAGAACAAAGAATGAATTTTTATATTGAAGAATTAGGTATTAAAAAGGAAAATCTTAAGTTTCATCAACATTCAGATGATTCATTAGCTCATTACGCTAAAGAGGCGTTCGATATTGAATATAACTTTCCATTTGGATGGGGTGAAATTGAAGGAATTCACAATAGAACAAACTTCGATATAAAAGAACATGAAAAAATGTCTGGGAAAAATATGATGTATTTTGATGCATTAAAAAATGAAAAATATCATCCATTTATTATAGAAACATCTACAGGTTTAAATCGACAATTTCTTATGGTTTTATGTGAATCCTACTATGAAGATAATGAGAATAATCGAGTTGTTTTAAGACTTCCTTTTGATTTATCTCCAATTAAAACAGTTATTTGCCCGTTGGTTAAAAAAGACGGTCTTCCTGAAAAAGCTAAAGAGATATTTAAACTAATTAATAACAAATATAAATCTATTTACGACGAACAAGGATCAATTGGTAAAAGATACTACAGGCAAGATGAAGCTGGAACTCCTTTTGGGATTACTATAGATCATGAAACATTGGAAAATGATACGGTAACAATTAGAGAAAGAGATTCTATGAAGCAACATAGATTAAGTATAGATAAAATTTTAGAATTCATTGATGGAAATAAATAATTTATGAGATCAGCAAATCCAGCACTTAATAAAAATACTTTCAGAAACGCTCGCCGCGCATCCGGTGAAAGCAGCATGACTATTGATGGAACAGTCAATAAAACAGCTTTGAGTCTTTTATTTTTAATGACTTCGGCAATTTATACATGGAACAATCCTCAAATTGGTCTTGCATTATTTTGGCCAGTAACTATTTTTACGTTTATTCTTTTACTTATTACAATATTTAACAAAAAAGCTGCTCCTTTTACTGTTCCTCTTTATTGTTTAGCAGAAGGAGCTGTTCTTGGAGCAATATCTGCTATTGTTGATTCAATGTATCCTGGTATTGCTAATCAAGCTATTGCATTAACTTTTGGAATCTTAGCTGCTCTACTATTTTTATATAAAAGTAATTTAATTGCAGCTACTGAAAACTTCAGACTAGGCGTTTTTTCAGCAACTTTTGGAATTCTTATTGTTTATGTATTAAATCTAATACTTTCCTTTTTTGGAGTTTCTTTTATGGGTCCTTTATTTGGAAATGGACTTACGGGAATTCTATTTTCTTTATTTGTTGTAGGTATTGCTTCAATGAATTTGGTATTAGATTTTGACTTTATCGAGACTGGAGCTGAACAAGGAGCTCCAAAATATATGGAGTGGTACGGTGCTTTTGGACTCATGATAACTCTTATTTGGCTTTATGTTGAAATTCTTAATTTATTAATGAAATTAAGAAGTCGTCGATAACTACACCCTCCTCTTTAAAAGATTGACATAAAGAACACTTTCTCCTAGATTATGCCAACTAAGGGTATATTGTACCTTCTTATAGAGGTACGTACCAATGATTTAATATGTACATAAACAAAGGAAAAACAATGAGAAAGCTATATAACATGATAGCACTAGTATTATTTTCTAGTTTAATGTTTGCTCAATCAGTTTCAGGTACCGTTACTGATTCAGATGGTAATGCACTATTTGGAGCAAATGTTACTGTAGAAGGTACTTCATCTGGTGCTGCAACAGGAGCTGATGGATCATATTCAGTCGACGGTGTTGCGAGCGGAACTTACACAGTTACTGCTTCATACATTGGATATGAATCTGCAAGTGTTTCTGTAAGTGTAGATGGTACTGCTACTGCTAATTTTTCATTAGCATCAAGTGCAGTTTCTGGTAATGCAGTTTCTGTTCTTGGTTCACGTTTCGCAAGAAATGTTGATGATCAAGCAGTCCCAGTAGAAGTTATTACTGAGCTTGAAATTCGTGCAGCTGGTTTCACTGAAACTAATGAATTGCTGCAAAGTTTGATTCCATCTTATAATGCTCCACGTGGATACATTACTGATGGTTCAGACCATATGAGACCTGCAACATTAAGAGGTATGGCTCCTAATCAGACTCTTGTACTAGTAAATGGTAAAAGACGTCATCAAGGTGCTTTAGTTCACGTTAATGGTTCTGTAGGACGTGGTTCAACTCAAGTAGACTTAAATGCAATCCCAGCAAGTGCTATCGAGAAAATCGAAGTGCTTCGTGATGGTGCTGCCGCTCAGTACGGTTCAGACGCTGTTGCAGGGGTTATTAATATTATATTAAAAGAAACTGGTGGTGCTGACTTAAGTGTTACTTATGGTCAAAACCTATCAGAATTTGAAAGAGGTTACAAAGCTGGAGAAGGCTTTATTGATGGTCAAGACGACTCAACTTATGGTTGGGATTTAGACGAGAATGCTTCTGACAATGGTGTTGGATATCTTCCATATACTGCTGCAAGAGGCTGGGCTCGTCCAGGTGTAGAGACTGTTGATAAGACAGACGGTAGAAACTTAATTGTTCATGCTGGTAATGGATTAAGTCTCTTTGGTGGTAATCTTTATATTAGCGGACAATTTCGTGATGGTGGCCGTACAAATCGTGCTGGTCTTGACCCACGTAGACAGTACTTCGCTGGTATGGATGAAAAAGAAAAAGCGTTCGATAGAGAAAATCACCGTATTGGTGCTGGAGCATTCGAACAAGTAAGCTTAATGTGGAATGGTAGTTTCCCAACTGAGCGTGGTACATTTTACACATTTGGTGGAATGAACACACGTGATGGTGAAAGTGGATGTTACTACAGAAGAGCACAAGATAATCGTACACTACGTGCATGGTATCCTGATGGCTTCTTACCACTTATTAGTCCTGAATTAACTGACACTTCTATGGCTGTTGGTATGAAAGGTTTAATGAATAATGGAATGGCTTACGATGTAAGTGTTACAACAGGTAGTAATGAATTTGCTTGGGGTATGCAAAATAGTCATAATGCAACTGCTGGTACAAGTCAGTATCAACAATCAGAATTTGACTTAGGTACTTTAGGTTACTCACAAACTACTGTTAATTATGATGTTAGTACAACAATGGATCTACAAGGTTTTCAAGGTCCTGTAAATGTTGCTATGGGTGCTGAAATGCGTATGGAAAACTATACAATTGAGGCAGGTGAAGAAGCTGGTTACGCAGATTTTGGTTTTGATGTATTAGATGGACCAAATGCGGGTGCTTCTGCAGCTGTAGGTTGTCAGTGTTTACCAGGATTAGCTCCTGCTAACGAACAAGATCGCGACAGAGACGCTTTCAGTGTTTATGCAGAAATGAGTGGTAATTTAAGAGATGATTTACTACTTGATGTTGCACTAAGAACTGAAAATTATAGTGATTTTGGTTCAACAACAAATGGTAAAGTTGCAATGAGATATGAAATTCAAGACGGGGTTGCTGCTAGAGGTTCTTTCAGTACAGGATTTAGAGCACCAGCACTTCAAGAAGCATACTTCTCATCAATTGCAACAAACTTTATTGATGGAGTTCCTCTAGAAGTTGGAACTTTCCCTGTTGATACTGAAGCAGCTAGAGCTCTTGGAGCACAAGATCTTGAACCAGAAACTTCTACTAATCTTTCTGCTGGTATGACATATAAGGATGATAGATTTTCATTATCTATTGATGCATATATGATTACTGTTGAAGATCGTATTAGTATGAGTGAAACTTTTAGAGGCTCAGGAACATCTTCAGATATGGTTACTTTCTTTGCTGAAAGAGGTGTACCAGCTGCGGCAGGTAGATACTTCTTTAATGGTATTGATACAGAAACCAATGGTCTTGACATCGTTGCTACAATGAGAGAAGATGTAGCAGGCGGTTCATTACTTCTTAAAGCAGCAATGAACTTCAATGAGACAGAAATAACAAATGAAGATGAAGTAGGAACACCAGCTGAGTTAGCAGCATATACTTCAAGTTTACTTCAAGGACGTGCTAATACAATGAGATATGAAGTTGCATCACCAAAGAGCAATTTCCAGTTCTCAGCTACATTGCAGAAGCCAACATCTACATTAGTCGCTAAAATGACTAGATGGGGTGAAGTAGGAATTCCTGCAAGTTCTGAAGCAAGAGACCAAACACTAAGTTCAAAATGGACAATGGATATGGAATATGCATTCCAGTTAAACAGTCAAGTAAGAATGGCAATTGGTGCTAATAACTTATTTGATGTTTATCCTGACAAAACTGTTAAAAGAAACAGTTTTAATGGAATTTTCCAGCACTCAGGATATAGTCCTTTTGGATTTAATGGACGTTATGTTTACACACGTTTAGACATGGCGCTTTAAGATATAATTTTTAGATATCTTATTTATATAAAAAGCCTCTACTTTTTGTAGAGGCTTTTTATTACCTTTAAATGTTTTAAATGTAATGAAGAAAAATACACTATTAAATATCTTGGTCTGTTTTATAATTTTTTTAGGCAGCTGTACTAAAAATACTGCCAATCAAAATGGTGCAGTTTCAAGTACATCTAAAATAGCATCACAAGTTGGAATTGATATTCTTAAACAAGGTGGAAATGCTTTCGATGCACTTGTAGCTACTGGTTTTGCATTAGCTGTTACATCTCCAGCTAATGGAAATTTAGGTGGTGGTGGTTTTTTAGTCGCACGAACTTCCTCAGGCGAAATTATTAGCCTAGACTTTAGAGAAAAAGCGCCTAAATCATCTTTTGAAAAAATGTTTTTAGATGATCAACAAAATTATGATAAAGATATTGCATGGTTTTCACACAAGTCATCAGGTGTACCTGGAACAGTAGAAGGATTAATAAGAATATTTGAAGATTATGGTTCAGGAAAATTTAGTCTACAACAAATTATTGAACCTGCTATAGAACTTGCAGAAAATGGATTTAAACTAGAAGAAGCTGCGGCATTTAGCTTCGATAATTACAAATTTGACTTTTTAAAAGATTCAGGTTCAACAGATATTTTTATAAAAAATAATAAAGAAGTTTTATCGATTAATAATCAATTCAAAGATAAACAAATTTCAGAAGAAGACTTTAAAAGGACCTTGGATGAAATAGATATTTGGAAAGAAGGTGATATCTTTGTTCAGCAAGATTTGTCAAACACTTTGAAAAGAATAGCTATGAATGGCAGAGATGGTTTTTATAAAGGTGAAACTGCAGATTTAATTGTAGAAGAAATGAAAAAAAATGGCGGATTAATTTCCAAAGATGATTTGTTAAAATATAATTCAGAATATAGAGTTCCTATTATCGGAACATATAAAAATTATATAATTGCATCTATGGGCCCACCCAGCTCTGGTGGTACTCTCCTAGTTCAGATGTTGAATATGCTAGAAAATTTTAATATTGCTGATATGAAAAGGAACTCTACTGAATATGTTCACTTATTAACTGAAGTTCAGAGATTAGCTTATGCTGACAGATCAATTCATTTAGGGGATCCTGATTTTTGGGATAATCCTGTTGAAATATTAATTTCGAAGAGATATGCAAAGGAAAGATTAAATTTAATATCTTTAGAGCAAGCAACACCTAGCTCTGAAATAGCTGCTGGACATCAATTTGCAGAGAGCAACGAAACAACACACTACTCAGTTATGGATAAGTATGGTAATACAGCGGGTATTACTACAACTATCAATTTTAGTTATGGGAATAAAAAAATTGTTGATGGTGCAGGATTTTTATTAAATAATGAAATGGATGATTTTTCAGCTAAACCAAATGTTCCAAATGCTTTTGGTTTGGTTGGAGATAAAGCAAACGCTATTGAACCATATAAAAGGCCGCTTAGTTCAATGTCCCCTACATTAGTAATTGATGAAAAAGGTGAAACAATATTAACTCTTGGTGCAGCTGGAGGTTCACGAATAATTACCACTGTTCTTCAAATAATTTTAAGTGTTGTGGACCACGAATTAAGTCTTCAGAAAGCAATTGATCATCCAAGAACTCATTCACAATGGGTTCCAGATTTAATTTTTCATGAAGAAAAATCACTAAGTTCAAAAACTATTAAGCAATTAAAAGATTTAAAGCATAATTTTTATAATCAAACAACGTATCTTGCAAGAGCTCACGGTATTCAAAAGAAAAATGGTATCTTTATAACCGGTGCTGATAAAAGGGGAGAATATAATGGTAAAGAAGCTATTACATATTAATCTATATATTTTTATATCAATAATTTTGTTCAATTGTTCTGATAATAACAGAATAGATCAGTCGACACTGCCTACTCCAGTAGTAACTTTTACTCCAGGTGAAGTTATATCGGATGTTGACGGTTTTGTACAATATTATGTTGGCAATACTCCAATTATTATAACAGTTCCACATGATGGTACTAGTATACCTAATACGATTCCTCCCAGAAGTGGAGACGGCACTAGAGCGGAAAATACGCAAGGCATTGCACAGTATTTTTATAATGGATTCATAGATGAATCAAATGGCCTATTCCCTCATATTATCCTAAACAATATTGATAGATCAAGAATGGATCCAGACTCTCCTCCTTCTGTTGGAGCAGAAAACTCTTTTGCTACATCTTATTTTAATAGATATCATACCTATATTGGTGTTGCAATTGATTCAATTGAAGCAAATTATGATACTGGAATTTTATTAAATCTTGTCAGTCATGATGATAGTAATCAAATTATTGAGATGGGTTTTAATGTATCTAAACAAGAATTGAATTCTTCAGATAATATTTTAGATAATTCTCAATCACAGTCAAGTATCTCTTATATATCATCAATAGCTTCTTCATCTTTTCATGAGCTAGTAAGAGGATTTGATAGTATTGGTAAAAGAATTATGGATCAAAATTGTTGTAAGCCTATTTACTATACTTTTGATGTAACACCTAGTCCTGACTTTCCAGTACCAAGCGATGAAAACTATAGTTCAGGTGGATATACAATTTCTACTTATGGTAGTCATAATTCGACATCTCAGATTGGAGCGATTGACTTGTCTACGCCTTACTTAAATCATAGAGATAGTCCTTACGCATATCTTGCGTTAGGTAAGATGCTTGTTAGCGCTTTAAGCGGCTTCTATTCAGATACAACAGGAATGTCTATTTATTAATTTCCGCTATTTCGCAACTGGGTTGCTTTTTGTAAATATTCTTGAGCATCTTCTAGTCTACCTTCGCCGAAATATGTTCTGTATACACCATAATAGTATTGTGAATCACTAGGATCTTTATCAATTAACTCCATATAGTAGTTCCTAGATTTTCTCCATCTTTCAGCTTGTTCTAGAGCTTTTGCTAAACCTAATAATGCTTCTACATCATCAGGAGCTAAGAAATATGCTTCTTCAAAGTTATATTCTGCTTCTTCAAAATTTTCCATTTTTAAATAAACTAAACCTCTGTTGAAAAATAAATCAACAAGCTCTTTATCATCATCAGTTTTTTCAATTGCCATATCTAGGTTTTTCAAAGCTGAATCAAAATCATCTTTTGCTAAGTAGAGTGCTCCTAGACTTTTTAATGCGGTAGGTTCATTGGGATCAATAGATAATGCTTGTTCATAATATTCTAAACCCTTATCATATTCTCCGAGACGAACAACACTTTGACCTGCGCTCACTAATAATGCAATTCTTGTATCTGTTGGAATATCTTCCAATGCCAAACCCATATCTAAATATTTAATCGTCGCTTCTTTATCACCTTTAACGGATGAATAAAGTGCTACTAAAGCATATGCACCTGGTTGAGCTGGATCAAGATCTTTAGCGTCCATAGATGTTTTTATAGCTTGCTCCACAAGAGCATCTCTTTGCTCTATTGATGCTGCCCTGTTCAATAGAGGTAAATATCCAGAAGCTTTAAAATATATAAGATTATAGCTTTTTGTTAAGGATGCAGTTATTGCTTGACTAATAGCAATTTTTCTATCATTTCTTGTAGGACGAATCTTTAAATTACTTGGAGCAGTTGATGCTATATCCATATATTTTTTAACCGAAATCCAATCTTGCTTTCTTGGGTATATTTTATCACCAAGATGGAATGCAGCTTCCCATTTATCTTTAGGATGGTCAAGCGCTTTAAGAAGATACTCTTCTGCTTTTCCCCATTCTTTATCTTTAAGTCTAATCTTTGCAGACTCTAAATCTTGTCCAGCAAAAACAAAAGTTGAAAAGATTAATGCTGCTGTTAAATTCTTAAAAAAATTCATAAAATTGTCTCCCATGTTTTGCTAAGCAAGTTAGTATTATTATAATGAGTTATCAAGAAGTATGGTTTTTGTCCATCCACTCTTTTCTAAGTGCAATATCTTCTTCATTTATATTCGCTAAGCCTTCAGTTCCAATACCTTCAATACAAAATGATGCCATAACGGCTCCCATTTTCATTGATTCAAAAATATTCATACCACGAGACATTCCAAGTAAAACTCCACCTATATAAGAGTCCCCTGCTCCAGTAGTATCTATAACTTTTTTTATTGGGTAGGCTTTTATTGAAAATTTCTCCTTAGCATTAAAAAAGCTAGAACCATTTTCTCCATCTTTTATGATTAAGTTTTTTGGTCCCAAGTCTAGAATTTTCTTGGCCATTTCATCAATTGTTGGACTATTTAATTCAGATAAAGATATTGCTTCGTTAAAATTAATGCATAATAAATCAGTAAGTTTTATTAGATCTTTAAGCTCTTTATTTGCTATATCAATATATAATTGAAATGTATCCAACATTACAAAAGGCTTTGAATTCATTTGATTCAATAGGTTCATTTGTAGATGAGGTGCAGTATTCCCGAGAAGGATATATGAGCAATTTTTAGAATTGTCTGAAAGTTTTGGTATATATAAATCAGATACTCCTGGATCAACATAAAGGGTTTTACGTCTTGAGAAATCATCTTCATATTTTCCACCCCAGCAAAATGTGTTACCTTTTATTTGCGTCAAACTTTCAGTTGAGATGGAATGATCATTAAGCATTTTAAAATGATTATCAGAAAAATCGTTTCCTACAACCCCAACTAATTCACAGGTTTTCTTTGGATTAGCCAAAAGCGCATACGCGGCTGAACCTCCAAGAACTTTATTAAAAGAACCATGTATATTTTCTATACGATCAATGCTTATTGAACCGAAGATGATTGCACTGTGTGATTGATTTGAACTCATAGAATTATTTATTAAGATACCAATGTAAAATAAATGAAAAAAGAAAAAATAGTTTTAGGAATGAGTGGTGGTGTTGATAGTTCTGTCGCTGCACTTCTTTTAAAAGAAAAAGGATATGATGTTCATGCTATTTTTATGAAAAATTGGGATGATAAACATGCTATCTGTAATTCAGAAGATGACTTTGCAGATGCAAGCTCTGTTTGTAAAGCTCTTGATATAAAACTAAAAAAAATAAATTATACAAAAGAATATAAAAACAGAGTATTCAATAAATTTATTCAAGACCATGTCGAAGGTTTTACTCCTAATCCGGATGTTTTATGTAATAGGGAAATCAAATTTGATGTCTTTAGAAACTATGCAAAAGAAATTGGTGCGGACAAGATAGCGTCTGGACATTATGCAAGAGTTGTAAAACAAAATAATTCATACTTCATAAAGAAAGCTAAAGACAAAAACAAAGATCAATCATATTTTCTTTATCAGCTAGATGGTGAAATTATTAAGAATCTAGAATTACCGCTTGGCGAAATCAACAAGGATGATGTAAGAAAAATTGCTGAAGAAAACTCATTAGCTACATTTGAAAAAAAAGACAGTACTGGAATATGCTTTATAGGAGAAAGAAAGTATAATGATTTTGTTGGTCAATTCTTTAAATCAAAAAAAGGTAAAATTATAAGTGTGGATGGAGAAAATATTGGTATACATAATGGGCACATGTATTTTACCGTTGGACAAAGAAAGGGTTTAGGAATTGGCGCTAAGAATTCTGCATTTGATAAACCTTGGTATGTTTTCAAGAAAGATATAGAAAAAAATATTGTATATGTTGCTCAGGGATCTGAGCATCCAGCACTTTTTTCAGATGAACTAATAGCAGATAATATGTTTTGGAATATAGATAGTGACAAAATATTTCAATTAAAATGTAATGCAAAAGTTAGGTATCGTGATGTTGATCATTCATGTAAAATATTATCATTAAATGAGAATGGATGTTATGTTAAATTTGATAATAAAATTAAAGCAATTACATGTGGTCAATCTATTGTGTTGTATGATAAAAATGATGTGTGCATTGGTGGTGGAATAATTCGAAAGAGAAATGTACCCTTTTTAGGAGAAGAAATAAATGGATAATGAACTAAGAGTTGTTATTTTAGCAGCGGGAAAAGGTACTAGGATGAATTCCGATTTACCAAAAGTATTACACCAATTACATGGTAAATCTCTTATTGATTATGTTCTCAATGAAAGTGAAGCTTTAAATCCTACAGAAATAATTCTCGTGGTAGGATTCAAGAAGAATAAAGTTATCTCACACACGAATAATAGAAATAATCTCAAATACGTAACTCAAACGGAGCAGCTTGGAACAGGGCATGCTGTCTTACAAACTGAAGAATTATTAACAAACAAAAAAGGTCATATATTAATTCTCTATGGGGATGTTCCAAATATAAAAGCATCAACACTAAAACCAATTATCCATGATCATATTACAAACAATCGAGGACTAACTTTAATTACAGCAGAGATAAATGATCCAACAGGATATGGTCGAATTATTAGAGATGAAAATGGTAGCCTATTAAAAATAGTTGAAGATAAAGATTGTAATGATGAAGAGAAAAAAATTAAAGAATGGAATCCAGGTATATACATTTTTAAAATTCCAGAAATTTTCAAACTTTTAAATAATATTAAAACGAACAATGCGTCAAAAGAATACTATCTTACTGATGCAATTGCTTTAGCACAACAAGCAAATATGAAAATTGAGGCTATTAAGATCTTAAATTCGGACGAAGTAATAGGTGTTAACACAGCTGATCAGCTAGAAGAGCTTGAATCTTGAATTACTTTTTAAATATAGTGATTGGTTTTTTGATTTTTGTCATTTTAGGATTTGCTTGGTCATTTAATTTGTATTTGAAACAAGAATCACCAAGAGGAAATTTAAATCAGATAAGTCCAACTGAATCAAACAATAAAATTAAATTATTTGAAAACTACTCTTCTGAAGCCATCAGAGTTGCTGTATTAAACGGTTGTGGTGTTAGTGGTGTTGGAAATTCTTTTGGAAATTTATTATCGAAAAATTATGGTCTGAAAATTTCTCGAATCGAAAATGCTGATAATTTTAATTATGATATGACAACAATTGTTATACTTACAGAAAAAAATAATGAAATCGATAATCTACTAACATTACTTGGAACAAATATAAATGCTGGTAATGTACAGTTTGATACTAGAATTAGTCCATCTGAAGATATTCAAATAATTATTGGTAAAGACTACCAAGACTTTCTAAACTTGAATAAATGAGCTCTAAAAAAATACTCAATAAAATTATATCTCTTGCAGAAGATAAAAAAGCAGAAAATATAGTTGCTATGAACGTTTCGAAAATTACATCCTTATCAGAATTTTTTGTTATCTGTTCAGCAAAAAATTTAATCCAAGTAAAAGCGATAGCAGATAACATCAAAGATAATATTGAAGAAAATCCGTGGAGGACAGAAGGATATGAGAATGGAACTTGGATTATACTAGACTATGTTGATATAGTGGTTCATATTTTTTTTGAGGAAACCCGTCATTATTATGATTTAGAAAAGATTTGGTTTGATGCAAAGGTGATCAAAGTATGAAGCTTAAGCAGCTTATGAACAATTTTTTACAGGATTTTCTTAATAAAGAGAAAATTGAGTTTAGAGATTGGAATATAAGTGTTAATAATAAAGAGGGTTATGGAGACTATTCATCTAATATTGCGCTTAAACTAGCAAAAATATTAAAAAAATCTCCAATTGAAATAGCAAAAAAAATTGCCGATCACCAAAATACAACAAAAAATATTTTTACTATAAGCGCATCTCTACCCGGCTTTGTCAATTTTCATATCTCTGATATTTATTACCAAGAAATTTTAGATCAAATTATTAATGAAGCAGAAAATTTTGGTAAAAAGAAAAAATTGAATAAATCAGCCAATGTAGAGTTTGTAAGTAGTAATCCTACTGGCCCTTTAACAGTTGGGCACGGAAGACAAGCAATTCTTGGAGATATGGTTTCGAATATATTAACGTGGAATGGATATGATGTGACAAGAGAATATTACTACAACGACGCTGGAAAACAAATGAGGGTATTGGCAGAATCATGCTATGCTAAATACGCACAACTGATTGGTAGAGATGTTGAAATACCTGAAAATGGATACGTAGGAAAATATTTAGATGAAATCGCAAAAAAAATTGTTGATAGATATGGTAAGGACTTAAAAGATAATAATTCTGTTTTTAGAGATTTCACAGAGAAAGAAATTTTCACAAATATAGAAAGTACTCTTGATAGTATTGGTATCAAATTTGATGTTTTTACTAAAGAAGGAACTTTTTATAAAAATGGTGCTATTAAAAATGTTCTTGAAATATTAAAAGAAAAAGATCTTTCGTATGAAAAAGATGGTGCTGTATGGTTTAAGACTTCAAGCTTAGATAAGGATGAAGATAAAGTTTTAGTAAAAAGCACTGGCGAACCAACATATAGGTTGCCAGATATAGCTTATCATGCAGATAAAGTTGATAGAGGTTTTGATTTAATAGTCGATATTTTTGGCGCGGACCATATTGATACATACCCTGATGTAATATTGGGGCTAAAATGCCTTGATAAAAAAACTGATCACATTAAAGTCATAATTCACCAATTCGTGACAATTAAAAAAGGTGGAGAGATAGTAAAAATGTCGACAAGAAAGGCAAACTTTATAACTTTAGATGAGCTTAATGATGAGCTGAGCTCGGATATAATTAGATATTTCTTTATCATGAGAGGTGCAAATAGCCATCTAGATTTTGATTTAGATTTAGCAAAAGATGAATCTGAAAAAAACCCTGTTTATTACTTACAATATGCTAATGCAAGAATTTCAAATTTACTGAAGAGGTATGATAAAGAAATTTCTGGTGATGAAGAAATTGATTATACACTTTTAAAAGAAAAAGACGAGATTGCCTTAATCAAACTATTATCAGAATTTCCAAATAAAATGGAAGAAGTTTCACATTCTCTTGAACCTAGAAAAATAGCAACTTATTTAGAAGATGTTGCTGGAGCATATCATAAATTTTATGGTAATCACAAAGTTATAAATTTGGAAGATCTCAATTTATCTTTTGCTAGAAAAAAATTATGCGAAGCCACAAAAATCATTTTAAAAAATGGTTTATCAATTCTCGGAATAAGTGCCCCTGAAAGAATGTAAAAATGTCTGATTTTTCCAGACGAAAATTTATTAAAAAAAGTATTTTACTATCCTTAGGTGCATCCTATATCATATCATGCGAAGATAACGATATGTTAGATAGTACAAATTCAACGGATCCAGATGGTGAAGCAGGCAATAACGAAAATAATAGAGTTATTATTATTGGAGCAGGAATATCAGGATTAGTAGCAGGATATGATTTATCAATTGCAGGTTATGACGTAAAAATTCTGGAAGCAAGAAATAGAATTGGAGGTCGCGTTTTAACAATAAGATCGCCCTTTTCTAATAATCATTATGTTGAAGGAGGGGCTGCAAGAATAAAGCCTGACCACGATCTAACTATTGCTTATGCAAATCACTTTAATTTAATACTAGATCCTTTTTATGCTACAAGTGGAGGCTACGTAAATTTTACTAATGGAAATAGAACGGTAATTGACAATAATACTTATCTCAACACATCTTACGGTTCTGCCTTAAGAAAAGATTATCTTAAAATTCGTGGTGGTTCAGATCAGCTTACAAATGCTTTTGCTAGCTCAAACGAACTTTCTAATAAAATATTTTTAAATAGCCCTGTTACATCAATAACTCAAAATGATGAAAATGTAACTGTTGACACAGGTTCAAGTCAATTTCAAGCTGATAGAGTTCTGTGTACTGTTCCCCTACCTGTTTTAAATAAAATAAACTTTTCTCCATCATTATCAGCTGGAAAACAAACTGCAATGAATGGTGGATTTAGATATGCTCCAGCAACAAGAATATATCTTCAATTTAAAAATAGATTTTGGGAGAATGAGTCTCTAAATGGGTGGGGTAACACTGATCACCCTGAAGAAATTTGGCAACCATCATGGGATATGTCAGGTGATACAGGTATTTTGATGTCTTATTTGAGATGGACTGCTGCTGAAGACATGGATATCTTAAATGACAGTCAGCGTAATAATGCAGTTCTTAGTAGATGGGAAAACATTTTTGAAGGATCATCAAATAACTTTGATAAAGGAATATCAAAATCTTGGTCTACTGATGAATGGTCAAAAGGTGCATGGGCGTCCCCTACAAGCTCTCAAAATGAAAATTTAAATGAAAGTATCTCGCAGGTCGAAGGTCGAATCCATTTTGCTGGAGAACATTCATCCAATGATCGAGGTTGGATGCAGGGCGCCTTATTTTCTGGATTGCGTGCAGCATCTGAAATAAAAAATAAAAATTAACCCAGTGTTATTTAAAAATTTCTTTATTCTTATCAATTTTTTTATCTTTAATAATTATGACTTCATTTTCAGAACGTAAAATCTTAAGTATTGGCCATCGAGGAGCAAAAGGATATATTGCTGAGAATACACTTGAATCTATAAATATGGCAGTAGAATTAAATGTTGATGGAGTTGAAATCGATGTTTTTAAATGTTTAAGTGGTGAGTTAGTATTATTTCACGATAAAAATCTTAAAAAACTAACAGGAAGATCTGGTAAAATAGAAGATTTAACGATCAATGATCTTGAAAAATATCTGGTTTTAGGAAAATATAAAATCCCAACTTTAAAGGATGTTTTAGAAAAAATTAAAAATCCACTTTTGATAAATATAGAACTTAAAGGTTCAGGTGCAGCAGAATCTACATCAAAAATTATTGAAGATTTTTCTGGAAGAACTTTATGGAAAAAAGAAAATTTTATTGTTTCAAGTTTTAATTGGGATGAATTAAAAAAATTTAGATTAATTAATACCAATATTGCGGTTGGAATTCTTTTAGATAGATTTAGAAACATTAACGAAGCTATTCAATTTGGTAAAACTATTAAAGCACAGTCTATACACCCTGATTATAGAATGTTAAATGAAGGGACGGTTGAAAAAATTAAAAAAAATGGATTTAAAATTTATACTTGGACTGTTAACAACAAAGATGATATTAATTTTATGCGAAAGTTAAATGTAGATGGAGTTATTTCAGATTACCCTGATCAAATTTGATATTAAGTGGAGGCGGGGAGATTCGAACTCCCGTCCAAAATAGTGGAATAATAGATATCTACATGTTTAGTATCTTGATCGAGTTTCACTAAGCAGCTGTACAAGAACAAACAGATACATAGCAATCTTCTAAATTTCGCTCATTTAACCGAAGCAGAAAAATAAGCTATCTCATTTTTATGACATCAATCAGCGAACGATGAGAAACGTCTACTGGTGATGGACTTTAGCAATTAAGCGAAAGCCATTTGGCCATTATCGGCACTTAATACAGGTAAGAAGTTTAAAGAGTTACTAAGCTCTACATGCAACCTAAGATTTCATTCTAAAATGTCGAAACCGGTCGCCCCCAATTTTCAAATATTAGAGAAGATACAACAAATTCTATAAACAAAAAAGGCTCTGCAGCGCCAACCCCAGAGCCTTTTCGATTTGCTTGTATTTGCTTACAATAATCTAATTTTAGACTCATCCAAAGTAATATAAATTTTTATAATTGGTCAATATTTTTATGCTTTTTTTAAAAAAAAAATTTTAAAAATGCTTTTTTTAGAGTATTAAATTAAATTTTCGTGAGTTATATTTGTGCCTAGTTTTGCCTCCGTAGCTCAATGGTAGAGCAGGGGCCTTTTAAGCCCTTGGTTGTAGGTTCGAGTCCTTCCGGGGGTACAATATTTTTAAAAATAGTTCATAAAATGTCAGAATTTCATAATAAACATATAGGACCTTCCTCAAAAGAAATTGAGCAAATGCTCAAATTCCTTGACTGTAAAGATCTCAATGATTTGCTTACAAAAATCGTACCAAAAAATATTTTAGATATAGATGAAACTTCTATAGGAAACGAAATTTTTTCTGAAAAAGAAATATTAGATCATGTAAAAAAAGTAGGTGCAAAAAACTCTATTTTTAGATCTCTCATTGGTCAAGGCTATTACGACACGATAACCCCGAATGTAATATTAAGAAATATTCTTGAGAATCCAGGGTGGTATACTCAATATACGCCATATCAACCTGAAATTTCCCAGGGCAGATTAGAAGCATTGCTTAATTATCAAACAATGATAACTGAAATTTGTGATCTTCCTATTGCAAACGCTTCTCTTTTAGATGAAGGTACTGCAGCAAGCGAAGCAATGCTTATGCTTTACAGGAAAAATAAAACAGACTCAAATAAGTTTTTAGTTGACGAATCCTGCTTCAAACAAACAATTGATGTTATAGTTTCAAGAGCTGAACCATTAAATATTGAGATTGAAATAACATCCTTCAAAAATTTTGATTATAAAAATGCGTTTGGATGTATTGTTCAATATCCAAACAGATTTGGTCATATTGCACAACCAGAAGAATATAAAAAAATTACAGACAGAGCTCACAAAGAAGGTTGTAAGGTTATTTTTGCAACCGATTTAATGTGTTTACAACTTTTTAGTACACCTGGATCATTTGGGGGGGATATCGCTGTTGGAAATAGTCAACGCTTTGGAGTACCATTGGGTTATGGTGGTCCTCATGCAGCATTTATGTGTACAAGTGAAGAATTTAAGCGCGATATACCAGGTAGAATTGTAGGTGTATCACAGGATCGCAAAGGTGATCAAGCATATAGATTAACATTGCAGACAAGGGAACAGCACATCAGAAGAGAAAAAGCAACTTCAAATATTTGTACGGCCCAAGTTCTATTAGCAATAATATCGGGAATGTATGCTTTATTCCATGGTCCTAAGGGACTCAAAACAATTGCAGATAGAATCCATCATCAAACAAAAGATTTAGCAGAAAAGATTGGAAAATATGGACATGAAGTTAGGAATGATAATAACTCTTTCTTTGATACACTTTTCATAAAAACTAAAAATATTAATGTTGAGGAACTAAAAAAACGTGCAGTCGATAAAAAATATAATTTTATGTACCACGAAAATGAAATGATTGGTATATCTCTTGATGAGAAAACTGATTCAAATGAGATAAATGAAATTGCGGAAATTTTTAAAACAAATCATCAAAATGATTTTAGAAATAATATTTTTCCACCAAATCGACTTGGTTCGGTTTTAAAACATCCAATTTTTAATAGCATTAATTCTGAAACTGAGATGTTAAGATATATTAATAAGCTTGAGAAAAGAGATCTATCACTTAATTATAGCATGATTCCTTTAGGGTCTTGTACTATGAAACTTAATGCAACAGTTGAAATGATTCCTATTAGTTGGCCAGAATTCAATTCAATTCATCCATTTGCTCCGATTGAGCAAGCCGACGGGTATATAAAAATAATTAATGAACTTGAAGAAATGTTATATAAGGTAACAGGTTTTGATGCTGTTTCATTTCAACCAAATTCTGGAGCCCAAGGAGAGTATGCAGGCTTATTAAGTATTAGAGAATATCATAAAGCTAATGATTCAAATAGAAATATTTGCTTAATACCTGAATCTGCTCATGGTACTAATCCTGCCAGCGCTATAATGGCGGGATTGAAGGTCGTTATAGTTAAATGTGATGACAAAGGTAACATTGATTTTAACGATTTAAACAATAAAGTATTAGAAGCTGGTGAAAAACTATCTTCACTAATGGTTACTTATCCGTCTACTCATGGAGTTTTTGAACATAATATTGATGAAATATGTGAATTAATTCACGACAACGGTGGATTAGTTTACATGGATGGTGCAAATCTTAATGCGATGGTTGGAGTTTGCAAGCCTGGTAAATTTGGTGCTGATGTAATGCACATAAATTTACATAAAACATTTTGTATTCCACATGGTGGAGGTGGTCCAGGAATGGGTCCCATATGTGTAAATGAAAAATTGAAACCTCACCTTCCAAAACATAAATTTATAGATAAAGACTATACTTATTCCGTTTCCTCATCTCCATTTGGAAGTGCAAGCATCCTACTAATATCCTACATTTATATGAAATTAATGGCTGCAAAAGGACTTTTAAAAGCATCTCAGGTTGCAATATTGAGTGCAAATTATATGGCCAAGAGACTTGAAAATGATTACTCAATTTTATACAAAGGTAATAGCGGTTTGAATGCTCATGAATTTATAGTTGATTGTAGAGAGTTTAAAAACTCGGCTAATATCACAAATGAGGATATTGCTAAAAGATTAGTAGACTACGGTTTTCATGCCCCCACAATGTCATGGCCCATACCAGGTACTTTGATGATTGAACCAACTGAAAGTGAATCAAAATCAGAATTAGATAAATTTTGTGATGCAATGATATCTATAAGAAATGAAATAAAAGATATAGAAATTGAGAAGGTATCTAAAGAGGACAATGTTCTTGTTAACTCACCTCACACAGTTAAAGATCTCTGCGAAGATTGGTCTCATCCATATTCAAAAGAACAAGCTGTTTTCCCAACAAGCTGGGTAAAGGAAAATAAATTTTGGCCTTATGTTTCTAGAATTGATAATGCTTTTGGCGATAGAAATTTCTTCTGTGTTTGTCCTGATATCGACAGCTACAAAGATTAATCATTCAAAATATTCTTGAAGAGCCTTTACGTTTACTTGATTAAGAAACTTCATTGAATCTATAGCTGCTTTTGCACCTGCAATAGTTGTAATTGTTAATATATTTTTCATAACAGATGTTTTACCAATAGCTTCTTCATCGAATCTAGACTGCGGTCCTTCAGGAGAATTGATAACTATCTGTATATTATCATTTAAAATTTCATCAACAATATTGGGTCTTCCTTCTCCAACTTTGAATATTACTTCACAAGGTATATTATTTTTCAAAAGAAAGTCACACGTTCCTTGTGTTGCAATTAGCTTAAATCCTAACTCACTAAGATCTCTTGCTATTTCTACCATACGCTTCTTGTCTGAATCATTGACTGATAAAAAAGCAGTTCCATTTTTTGGTACTGTATAACCGTCCGATCTCATTGCTTTTAAAAAAGCATTACCTGGCATATTATCTATTCCCATCACTTCTCCAGTTGATTTCATCTCTGGACCCAAGAATACTTTTTCGTCTTTAAACTTTTTAAATGGTAGTACTGCTTTTTTTACTGCAACGTGACCAAAGCTATTATTAATAAGATTAAAATCTCGTAGCTTTAACCCTGCAGATAGTTGTGCAGCTATATTAGCCAGTGGTATATTACTATATTTACTTACAAAAGGTACTGTTCTACTTGATCTTGGATTAACTTCTAATACATAAACTTTATTATCTTTGACAGCAAATTGTAAGTTTATTAGTCCAATTACCTTTAATTCTAGTGCAAGTTTTTTAGTGGTTTCTTCTATATCTTTTTTTACTGAATCATTCATTTCATACGGAGGAATCACGCATGAAGAGTCACCAGAATGAACTCCTGCTTCTTCAATATGCTGCATAATGCCGCCAATAAAAACTTCCTCACCGTCACAAAGTGCATCAACATCAAATTCATATGCACTTTCAATAAATTGATCTATTAATATTGGATGATCATTAGTCGCTTCAGCTGAACGGAATACGTAATCTACTAACTGCTCTTTTGAATAAACAATTTGCATTGCTCTACCTCCTAAAACAAAACTAGGCCTAACAAGTACTGGGAATTGTGCTTTTTCAGAAAAATTATATATATCGTCATAATTTTTAGCAATGCAATAATCTGGAGTCCTAATTTTTAAACGATTTATAATCTTAGCAAATTCTTCCCTGTTTTCTGCTAAATTAATACTATGTGCTGATGTACCGTAAATTTTTACGCCTGCCTCAGTAAGCTGGTTTGCGATCTTTAAAGGCGTTTGGCCACCAAATTGTACCAATACACCGTCCGGTTTTTCAAAATCAACAATGTTCATTATATCTTCGAATGTAATTGGTTCAAAATATAATCTGTCAGCTAAGTCAAAGTCAGTTGACACAGTTTCAGGGTTACAATTGACCATAATTGATTTAAACCCTGCCTCTCTTAAGCCAAAAACTGCCTGAACACAGCAATAGTCAAATTCAATACCCTGTCCGATTCTATTAGGACCACCTCCAAGTATCATAATTTTTTTACCCTCAAGTGGTTTAATATCATGTGATGTTTCATATGTTGAATATGAATAAGGTGTTTCAGCTCTAAATTCTCCTGCACAAGTATCAACGACTTTATAAACAGGTGTGATATTATTTGAGATTCTTTTTTTTCTAACTTCTTTTTCTGTTGAACCTTCTAATTGTGAAATTTGTAAATCAGAAAAGCCATTTTTTTTAAGCTCTAATAAACTATTACTTTCTTTAAATGATTTTTCAATATTAACTATCTCTTCAATTTCTCTTAAAAACCATGGATCAATTCCGGTGTTTTTATTTATTTCATCAATAGAAAATTTCTGTTTTATTGCTTCTTTAACTTTTAACATTCTAAAAGCGCTTCCATCATTTAATGATTTGATATCAAGCTCTCTAAAACGCTTAATATCTTCATCTTCGTCCCTAGGATCTTTAGTTTCAAATCCTGGGAGGTTTAATTCTAAAGATCTAAAAGCTTTTTGAAATGATTCACGGAAAGTTCTGCCTATTGCCATTGCTTCACCAACGGATTGCATTTGAACACCAAGCTTACCAGATGCTGAAGAAAACTTTTCAAAATCAAACCTAGGGAGCTTAGTTACGATATAGTCTATTGTTGGCTCAAATGCTGCTAATGTTTGATTAGTTATATCATTTTTTAGCTCATCCAATGAGTAACCCACCGCTAATTTTGCTGCAATCTTGGCTATAGGAAATCCAGTTGCCTTTGATGCAAGTGCTGAAGAACGACTAACTCTTGGATTCATTTCAATAATGACCATTCTTCCATCATTAGGGTTAACTGCAAATTGTACATTGGACCCACCAGTATCAACTCCAATTTTTCGAATACATTTTATAGCTGAATTTCTCATATTTTGGAATTCTTTATCTGTTAATGTCATTGCTGGTGCAATTGTAATTGAATCTCCTGTATGAATTCCCATTGGATCAATATTTTCTATAGAGCAAATAATAATTACGTTATCATTCATATCCCTGATTAATTCAAGCTCATATTCCTTCCAGCCGTTCAGGTATTCTTCTACAAGAACCTGGCCTGTTGGACTTTCTTTAAGACCTTTATTTACAGAAGATTCGAACTCACTTTCATTAAAAGCTACTGAACCACCTGATCCACCTAGAGTGAATGATGGCCTAATAATAGCAGGTAAAGAAATTTTTTCAAGAAGTTCTTTTGCTTCCTCTAAAGACTGAACTGTATAGCCATATGGTAAGTCTAAGCCAATATCTATCATTGCCTCTTTAAACATTTCTCTGCTCTCTGCCGTTTCTATTGCAGATCGGTTTGCACCAATGAGTTCTACACCATGCTTTTTTAAAATACCTTTTTCGTCCAAATCCATAGCTACATTAAGGGCAGTTTGTCCTCCAACAGTTGGTAAAATAGCATCAGGCTTTTCTTTTATAATAATTTCTTCAACATAATCTGTAGATATAGGTTCAATATAAGTTTTGTCAGAAAATTGTGGATCTGTCATTATTGTAGCAGGATTAGAGTTTATCAAAACCACTCTGTAGCCTTCCTCTTTTAAAGCTTTAATGGCCTGTGTACCAGAATAATCAAATTCACATCCTTGGCCAATTACAATTGGTCCTGCACCAATAACTAAAATTGTTTCTAAATCATCTCTTCTAGGCATTTTCTTCCATCATTTGAAAAAATCGTTTAAAGACATATCGTGAATCATGTGGACCCGGACTAGACTCTGGATGATATTGAACTGAATAAGCCATGTAATTTTTACACTCAATTCCAGCTACTGTATCATCATTTAAGTGCTTGTGTGTCACAACTACATCTCTAGGTAAAGAATCTTCTTCAACAGCAAATCCATGATTTTGAGATGTAATTTCTATTTTAGAAGTTTTTAGATTTTTGACAGGCTGATTTATACCTCTATGTCCAAATTTCATTTTAAAAGTTTTAGCACCCATTGCCAAAGCAAGTATCTGATGTCCAAGACAAATTCCAAAAATTGGTTTTTTACCAATAAGTTTTTTAACTGTTTCGATTGCGTAATCAATAGCTGCTGGATCACCTGGGCCATTCGAAAGAAATATTCCATCAGGATTATTTGAAAGAACTTCATTTGCCTCTACAATAGCAGGGTATATTGTAACTTCTGCTCCGTTGTTTAACATGATATCATAAATATTACTCTTCATACCAAAGTCAATTGCAGCGATTTTGAACTGTGGTTTTTCTCTTTTACATAAAGTTGTTTTTTTACTTCTTGTTACCTCAATTGAAAGGTCTTGCCCTTCCATCTTAGGAACATCTTTCATTTTTTTTGATAAACTTTCTTTTGAAAAATCTTCAGTAGAAATAATGCCCCTCATAGCTCCATTGTTTCGTAAATGAATAGTTAAAGCCCGAGTATCAATATCTTGTATACCAACTATTTTATTTTGAATTAAAAATGAACTTAATGAATCTTGAGATCTCCAGTTTGACGGTGCAATTGATTCACTTTTAATTATAAATCCAGTTGCATGGATCTCATTTGATTCAATATCCTCATTATTTGTACCATAATTACCAATGTGTGGACTACTCATTACAATCATTTGTTTTGCATAAGATGGGTCTGTAAGAATTTCTTGGTAACCTGTCATACCGGTATTAAAACAGACCTCACCAAATGTTTCTCCAGATAAACCTAAACTTTTACCGATAAAAAAAAAGCCATCCTCTAAATATAGGATAGCTTTTTTTGTTTTTTGCATGGCCTATTTTAGCTCCATAAAAAGAAAATTAAAACCTAATTTTTCTGCCAGTTGCCATTAACTGTACAGCTAATATTGTTGTAGATATTGTAAAGAATACTAAAAACGTCGAAGAAATTATTAGCGATGTATCTGAAACGCCTAGTGTGGATTCCCTAAGTGCACATATTGCGTAGTAAATTGGATTAACCTGGCTCAAAGTCATAGCCCAAGCTGGTAACATTTTAATTGAATAAAAAATTCCTCCTAAAAAACTAAATGGTGTGATAACAAAATTTTGTATTAATGCCAACTGGTCCCATGAGTCAGAAAGCTGACCAACAAACAAACCTAAACTAGAAAACGACCATGAGACTAAAAATATAAATAGCAAAGTTAACGGTAAATTGACTATAGGCATTCCAGCCATCCAGCAAATTAATAAAATTAAAGCTCCATTAACAAAACCTCTTATTGTTCCTCCTATTATAAAAGATAATGAAAGCTCTAAGCTTGATAATGGAGTTATTAAAAGTTCGGGAAGAGTTTGTAATAATTTCATTTGAAGCATTGATGAGGCTGAATTGGCAGTTGCATTTGTTATTACATTCATCATCAACAAACCAGGAAGGATATAAATTTTATATGATACCCCATTAATTTCAGAAATCCTATTTTCTAAGGCCACACCAAATACAAAAATATAAAGAAGAGTAGTGATAATACCTGGAATGATTGTTTGCCTCCACACCGAAAAAAAACGCATGATTTCTCTCGACGAAAGTGTATAAAAACCTACCCAATTCTTAATCATTAATTTTTCTCCCTGTAAGATCCAAGAATACATCTTCTAAAGATGTTTGAGGTATATGCACATCTTCAATGTTAATTGAGGCTTCTGAAAATTTTAGAATTATTTTTGGCAAATCTAGATTTGGTGATTCTGTTTGTATATAGACTTTCTTTTCTGATATATGATAGTCGAAGCCTCCCAAAAAATTTATATCATAAATATCATTTTTTAAATGAATGACTATTGATGACTTATTGACAAGTTTTTTAAGATTATCTACTGAGTCTTCAACAATCAATTTTCCATTATCAATTATTCCTACTCTCTCACACAATAATTCAGCTTCATCAATGTAGTGAGTTGTCAAAAGAATAGTTTTTCCATCTCTGTGTAGCTCCTGAAGATAAGTCCAAAGATCATGTCTTAATTCAACGTCTACACCTGCTGTTGGCTCATCAAGAATAATTATTTCAGGATCATGTACTAATGCCTTTGCTATTTGCAACCTTCTTTTCATGCCGCCTGAAAGTTCTCTCATTTTTTTATTTTTATGTGCACTTAAACCTAATTTATCTAAGATATAATCAATTCTTTCTTTAGCATTTGGCCTTGTTACGCCATAAAAACCAGCTTGAAAATATAGCAGCTGCTCTAAAGGAAAAAACCAGTCTTGACTAACCTCTTGTTGTGCAATACCTACTTTAGAGCGAGCAAATCTAAAGTTTTCTTCAATATCTTTTTCAAAAATTTTAATATTTCCTTTTGATGGCTTTACAAGACTGGTAATAGAATTAATAGTCGTAGACTTTCCTGCTCCGTTAGGTCCAAGCAGACCATAAAACTCACCTTTGTTAATTTTTAGGTCAATACCCCTAACAGCTTCAACATCATCATATGATTTGTTAAGATTGGTTATTTCAATTGCTAATTTTTTATTCATTTGAAGTTATGATTTTATAAATAGTTCCTGAAAATTCCACTATATATAATTCTCCATTTATATCTTGTCCAAAAGATGATATCATATTTTTTGTGTCAAAAAACAATTCTTCGGTAACGTCCAAAACATTTAGATTATCTTGGTTGAGAGCCCAAACCTTTCCAGAACAAAAGTCTGAAAATAAATATAAATTTTTTAATCTATTTATTTTATCTCCTCGGTAAAGGTAACCGCCCGTAACAGAACATCCATAAACATCTTTCTGCTTTATACCCATAAGTGAAAATGCATATGATGCATCACTAGGATAATTAAAAATAGGATTAGTAAGTCCTTTTTTATCGCATTCTTCTGAATCGTAACAGTGATTGCCCTCCATTATTTTCCAACCAAAATTAACACCGGACTGATTAAATGATATTTTATTTATTTCTTCCCAAAGATACTGACCAACATCACCTACAAATAAATCACCATTTTCTCTGTCAAATGAAAATCTCCAAGGATTTCTTAATCCGTATGCCCAAATTTCTTTTTTAGCATCATTACTGTTATAGAATGGATTGTCAAAAGGAATTGTATACCCCTTACTTTTTGAAACATCTAATCTTAAGATTTTACCCATGAAGTTAGATAAATTTTGTGCATTATTTTGTGGATCGCCAGCCGATCCCCCATCCCCAAAAGCAACATATAGGTAATTATCAACTGGGCTAAAACCTAAATGCCCTCCATTATGATTATTATATGGTTGTTTGAAATAAATAATTCGCTCCTCCGAACTAAGTTGAACCAATTTTTTTTTATGGTCATATATAAACCTTGATACAACTGAAAAATTATCTAAATCAATGTATGAAATATAAAAAATTCCGTTCGATGAAAATTCCTTATCAAATGCCATGCCAAGCAAGCCTCTTTCATCTGGCACTGGTCCTGATTTAACTTTATCAGAAATATCGAGAAACGTTTCAATAGAATTTGATTTAACGATTTTAATTTTTCCTTTTTGCTCTACAACATACATCGAATTGTTATCAGGTTGGAATGTAACTAGGATTGGA
Organism: uncultured Fidelibacterota bacterium; assembly: GCA_902624575.1. Classification (GTDB taxonomy): domain Bacteria; phylum Fidelibacterota; class Marinisomatia; order Marinisomatales; family Marinisomataceae; genus Marinisoma. The sequence continues at coordinate 1,339 of CACNXV010000004.1, read as the reverse complement.
CGATCAAAATCTTTAGCAACTTCTTTTAAAGAAATACCAAGATTATTATTTGCAAATATTAACGAGATAAAACAAAGTAATAGTGCTTTATACTTCACTTAATCATTTCCATTAAGCTTTTTTGGTCTATTATTCTAACTTTGCTATCATTTGCTTTAGTTAATTTTGAGCCTGGATTTTCACCTGCAATCAGATATGACGTTTTCTTTGATATGGCATTAGTGACTTTTCCGCCATTATTTTCAATAATTTCTTTTAATTCCTGCCTAGTTAACCCTTTAAAACTTCCAGTAATGACAAAAGTTAAATTCTTTAATGAATCAGTTCTTTCTTTATTGTTGGTTAATTCAATTGTAACGCCCAATGAAAAACAATTTTTAATTATGGCCAATTTTTTATCGTCTTCAAAATATTCTATTATAGCTTTGGCTACTATTTTACCAATACCATCAATATTTTCTAGTTCATCCTGACTTAGTTTTCTGAGATTGTCAAAAGATGAATTGCACTCTCGGTCGAGAATCGTTGCAATGTGTTGTCCTACATGGGGGATACCTAATCCAAATATAAACCTAGAAAATGTAGTTTTTTTAGACTTTTCAATTGAGTCTATAAGGTTATTTGCGGATTTATCTTGAAATCTATCTAAATCAACGACTTGAGGATAATTTAATTTGAAAATATCATCAATTTTATCCAAAAGTGACTCATCAATTAGCTGTTGGATAATTTGTGGGCCTAATCCTTCTATGTTCATTGCATTTTTTGAGCAGAAATGTTGGAGAACACCCTTTTTCCTTGAACTGCAATCATTATTTAGACATCTATAAGCAGCTTCATCTTCGATTCTTCTAATGACACCTTTACATGAAGGACAATTATTATCTGATATATTATATTTACTTGTATTGGAAGGTCTCTTACTAAGAATAACTGTTGAAATTTTTGGTATAACATCACCTGATCTTTCAATAAATACGAAATCTTTTATCCTAATATCCTTTTTATCTATTTCATCCTGATTATGTAATGTTGCACTTGTAATCAAGGCTCCAGATAAATCAACTTCTTTAACTTTTGCTACAGGTGTTATAACACCTGTTCTACCTACCTGAATTTCAATATCCAATATCTGCGTCTCAGCTTTTTTTGACTTGAACTTTGCTGCAACAGCCCATCTTGGTGATCGAGATCTTAATCCTAGAATTTTTCTTAATGCATAATCATCAACCTTTATAACAGTACCATCAATTTCATAATCAATTTTTTCACGATTTTCTTCGAGAGTATTATGATATTTTATCATTTGTTTTGAAGTTGAAACTTTCTCAGATAAAGG
>CACNXV010000003.1 GCA_902624575.1 uncultured Fidelibacterota bacterium | reverse complement strand
TGTGATTTTTTAAAAAAGATTTTTCCTCCTTTGATGATTTACTACTCATTGCAGCTTCCATATAATCATTAGATATTTGATATCTATTTAAAAACTTATCATTGATCAAAATTAACCATTTTTCATTCTTATTTTTAACAACTGCATCAGGATATAGGCTTATGCTATTTGTATCATTATCAAAAATTGGAGAGAAATTCTTCTCCGATATTTGGCTTAGTGCAGCTTTAACTTCGTCTTTACCATAAATGAGTTTTTTTTCTATTGATGCAATATTTTGACTAATAAAATCATCAAAGTGATTTTGAAGAATTTCCGTAGAAATTTTATTTTCATCGCCAATTTGGAAGATTAAATATTCTTTAAGGTTTTTAGCTGCAACTCCTTTTGGAGATAGACACATAATTTGCTTTCTGACTTCATCAATTTCACTAATATTTATGTCAAATTTATCTGCAATGAGCTCTAGCTCAGTATCAAGAAATCCATTTTTATCAAGATTAAAAATTATTTCCTTTGCTACCTCTTTTAGTTCTTTGCTAAAATTTTCCGTTTCAATTTGACTTATTAATTCATCGATTATATTTAATGTTTCAGGGATATTGGCCATAAAAAATTCATAATTATCATTAGTTGAAAATGAATCAGAGATTTCTGATACACTACTTGAGCTCTCAATATTTTTTTCTTCTAAAACAGGGTTTTTCTGGATTTCATTGCTTAAATCTTTTTCTAATTCGTCTACAGGTAACTCAAGAAGTTTAGATTTAAGTATTTGTTGAGGAATTAAAGACTGCTTTTGTCTAATCTTTGTTGAAATTTTATTCATTGATTTAGTTTGAAATTTTTTCCGAGATAAATTCTTCTCACTTCTTCATCATTAGCAAGTGTTTGTGCATCTCCTGACTTTAAAATCTTTCCACCATACAGAAGATAAGATCTATCTGTTATTGATAGTGTTTCTCTCACATTATGATCTGTAATAAGAACTCCTATGTTTTTTTTCTTCAAAGCAATAATCATTTGTTGTATATCCTCAACTGCAATTGGATCAACGCCTGCAAATGGTTCATCTAATAAAACAAAATCTGGTTTTAATGCTAGAGTTCTACATATTTCAACTCTTCTTCTTTCACCTCCTGACAAACCTGCACCAAAATTATTTTTTATATGAGATATATTAAATTGGTCTAAAAGCTTATCTATTAAAATATTCTGTTGCTCTTTATCAGGTATAATTGTTTCCAAAACAATTTTTAAGTTGTCTTCCACCGTTAGTTTTGCAAAAATTGACGGTTCCTGAGCTAAATAACCAATCCCCATTCTAGCTCTCTTATACATAGGTAAAAAAGTAATATCATCTTCACCAAGATGTATACTTCCTGAGGTTGGTCTTATCATACCAGTAATCATATAAAACGTCGTTGTTTTTCCTGCTCCGTTCGGACCAAGTAGGCCTACGACTTCACCTTTACTAAGTTCAATATCTATGTTATTAACTGCATAAAAATCTTTATACATTTTAATTAGATTTTTTGCTTTTAAAATTTTACTCATTACTAATTGATCCTTTAGGTTTGTAAATAATCCAATCTGTTAAATCAATATTTGATTCAAAACCTCTGCCATAAAGGGTGTCAGTATTACTTGTGATAAACTGCAAATTTGATTCAGTAAAAATTTTGTCCTCACTGTTGTCCCAAAGTAAAGAGTCAGCTTTTAATAACTTACCATCATTAGAAACTACTTGAACATTATCATAAGCGTTTATTTTATTCTCTTTTTCATCAACAATTGCATGTCCAGATCTAATTATTGATTTATGCTTAAAATTTTCGTCATACAAATCAATTTTAACATTTTCTTTTAACTCAAGTTTTAAGTTTTGATTATTTTTTTTCATTAATTTGGCTTCAATTTTGGCTGTAATATTTCCTTTCTTTGTTAAGGTAATTACTACATCTGAAGATTGTTGATCATGTACGCTTTCATAAGTATCAATATTTTGATTTTCCTTAGCACAACCAAAAAATATTTGTGTTATGAATAAAACAAGTATAAAAGGGTTCATCTTAATTCTTTTAGTAATTCTTCTAATTTTGAATCAAAATTATCTCTGGATTCAATTATCATATCAATTACTTCTCTTACTGCTCCATGCCCTCCTGAAAGTTTGGTAGTATAATGGCTATATTTTTTCATGTAAGAAGGAGCATTAGGAACAGTAACTGCGAAACCTACTTTTTCAAGCAAAGGAATATCTATGATATCATCGCCAATAAAACAGATATCTTTATCTTCTAGACTATACTTTTCTTTTAACTCATCGTAAGCATCAATTTTTCTAATCACTCCATTATAAACATCGTCAATTTTAAGCTCTTCAGCTCTTTGAGTTGTTGTAATAGATTCTCTTCCAGTAATCCAAGCTGTTTTGATATTTAAATTCAAAAGTCTTAGCATTACAAAGCCCACACCATCTAGCGCATTAAATGATCTAAGTTCATCTCCACTGCTACTTTTAATAAATTGTCCATCTGTCAATACTCCATCAATATCACAGATAAGTAATTTAATATTTTTTAATTTTTTAAAGTTTTCCATGTTCTAGATATGTTTTTCTAAAAGCTTTTATTGATAATATTAGAGCTTCAAGCTTATCAATTGGCCACTGTGTGCTAGCATCGCTAAATGCATTTTCAATATCGTCATGAACTTCCATAAAAATTCCATCAACTCCTGATGCTACAGATGAAAAACTTTGAGATGGAATGAATTCTCTATTTCCGTCCGTTGTTTTTTCATGATTACCTGGAACTTGTGCACTATGAGTTGCATCAAAAATTACAGGATATCCAAATTTTTTCATTATAGAAATTGATCTCATATCTGTCATGAGATTATCATAGCCAAAGGTAGTTCCTCTTTCCGTAAGTAAAATATTTTTGTTACCAGAATCTTCAATCTTCTTAATAATATTTCCAACTTTATAAGGTGAGAGAAATTGACCTTTTTTAATATTAATAATTTTACCTGTTTTAGCAGCAGCCTGCAATATATCAGTTTGACGACATAAAAATGCGGGGATTTGGATAATATCGACTACGTCAGAAATTTGTTTTGCCTGTTCAGGTAAATGTATATCAGTAGTAATTGGTATCCCAAAATTACTTTTAATTTCTTCTAAAATTTTTAAGCCCTTATCAATACCATTACCCCTAAAAGATGATATAGAAGTACGATTTGCTTTATCAAAAGAGCTTTTGAAAATAAAATTGACTGAATTCTTATCAGCTATTTTTACAATTTTTTCAGCCATACCAAAACAATGATCTCTACTTTCAATTACGCATGGACCTAAGATCATAGGTAAATCCCTACCTCCAAAAACTATATTATTTAACTTTACTTCATTTATTTTCATTTTTTTAAACTTTCTTTTAAAGAGGCTTTAATAAATTCCCTAAAAAGTGGGTGGGCTTTATCGACTCTGCTTTTCAATTCAGGATGGAATTGACATCCTACGAACCATGGGTGATTCTTAAGTTCAATAATCTCTACTACGCCCAACTTCTTATTAAAACCCGAAAAGGTTAAACCATTTTTTTTCATATTTTTTACAAATTTATTATTAACCTCGTAACGATGTCTATGTCTTTCAGAAATATTTTTTTTACGGTAAACTGAAAAGGCTTTTGTACCAACCTCAATCTCACAATCATAAGAGCCTAATCTCATTGTTCCACCCTTTAATTTAATAGCTTTCTGCGATTCCATTAAATCAATGACTTTATTTTTGCATCTAGGTTTAAATTCAGAACTATTTGCGTCAGAAATATTACATACGTTTCTTGCAAAGTCAATAACCGCACATTGAAGGCCTAAACATATGCCTAAAAATGGAATATTATTTTCTCTTGCATATTTTGATGTTAAGATTTTTCCCTCAGCTCCTCTTGAGCCAAATCCACCAGGTATCAAAATTCCATCAATATCCTCAAAAATTTTAATTGCATCTTCATCGCTTTTGATTTTTTCAGTATTTATCCATAAAACTTCTACCGCAGTATTATTTTCAACTCCAGAATGTATAAATGATTCTATTATACTTTTGTATGCGTCATGAAGCTCTGTATACTTTCCACACATTGCAATCTTTATTAAACTTCCAGGATTTTTGTAGGTTTTGATAAAATTTCTCAATTTTTTAATTGATGGTTTATTTTTTAAGTCTAATCTCTCACATATCATCTTAGTAATATTCTGATCTTCAAGTAATAATGGAACCTCGTAAATACTTGATACATCTTTATTTTCAATTACATGACTTGGTTTAACATTGCAAAAAAGTGCAAGTTTTTCTCTTATTTCCTTACCAATTTCATTTTTAGTTCTGCAGAAAATAAAGTCAGGAGATAATCCAATTTCACGTAATTTCATTACAGAGTGCTGTGTAGGTTTTGTTTTTAATTCACCGCTTGCATCAATAAATGGCAAAAGAGTTAAGTGAATTATTAATGAATTATAATATCCAACATCTAGTGAAAGTTGTCTGATGGCCTCTAAGAAAGGAAGGCTTTCAATGTCTCCTACGGTACCGCCTACTTCGCAAATAATAACATCATATTTTTTAGAATCTGCTAAAATATTTATTCGATTTTTAATTTCATCTGTAACGTGTGGAATAACCTGTACTGTTTCTCCAAGATAACTACCAGATCTTTCTTTGTCTAAAACTGTGCTATAAATTTGCCCTGAAGTAGCATTATTCTTCTTTGACATGTTTTCATCAATGAATCTTTCATAATGACCAAGGTCTAAATCTGTTTCCGAACCATCATCTAAAACAAAAACTTCCCCATGTTGATAAGGATTCATCGTTCCAGGATCTACGTTTAAATAAGGATCTAGTTTTAATATATTTACTTTTAATCCAGCGCTTTTAAGAAGATAACCAATGGACGAGGCTGAGATACCTTTCCCCAAACCGGACATTACACCACCTAAAACAAATATATATTTTGTGTTATTCTTCATAATTATTCAAATCTTCAAAAGTATCAATGCTTCTGTGTTTAAAATCACAAATTAATAGTTTAATTGCAATGTTATTATCAAGTGCTCTTAGTTGCTCTAAACTTAAACTTAACTCACCTTTTGAAGGTTTCATTTTTGTAAAATGATCTAATGTTTTCTTACGAAAAGCATAAATACCTACATGTCGATAATATTTAGATGATTTTAATAAATTTTTTCTTAAAAATGATTTAGCAAAATTATTTTCATCTAAGTCTACCTTTACAACATTTGGATTTATAATATCTTCTTTTCTCAATGCTGTTGAGGCAACTGAGGCCATTTCTACATTAGGATCGTCAAATAGTTTAATTAAATCATCAATGAGTAATGGATCAATTCCAGGTTCATCACCCTGAATATTTACAACTATATCACAATCAAATTTATTTGCTACCTCAGCGACTCTATCAGTGCCAGATTTATGAGAATTTAAAGTCATCATTGCTACCCCAGGATTATCTAGACAATCAATGACTTCTTCAGAATCAACAGCAACAATAACCTTATCTAAAAATTTTGATTTACATGTTTTATCATATACGTGCTGAATAATTGATTTATTATTCAAATTGTAGGTGACTTTTTTAGGGAAGCGAGTTGAATTTAGTCTTGCAGGGATAACACCCAGAATCACTTTCTTTCCTTTTTTACAGTAAGTGGGACTTCAATATAATTTTGATCATCAGAAGGACTATTTCTAAGAACATCATCTTTTGATATTGATTTAGAAAATTCGTCTTTTCTTAATGAGTTCTTCATGTCATGAACATTCAATAGCTCTTCGACTCCTTCAGTATCAATTTCATTTAGAGTATCCATATAATTGAGAATATTGTTCATATCATCTGTTCTAGATTCTAGCTCTTTTTTAGAAAGAGATAATCTTGCAAGAGAAGCAATTTTCTCAACTTCTTTTTTTGAAACTTTGTTTTTTTTAGTCATAAGCAACCCAAAACAATTTAGATTATAACAGATGATTCATCAAGGAAAAGGCTTATTCAAATCGCATTGAATCAATTGGATTCAATTTTGAAGCTTTTATAGCAGGGTACAGTCCAAAAATAATTCCCATTGATGCACAAATTTGTAGACTGTAAAAAACCCAGTCGAATGGAATTACTGGACTTTGCTCTAAAAATAATGCTACAACATTTCCAAATGAAAGGCCTAAAAAAATTCCAATAACTCCTCCAAGAAGGGATATTAATATAGCTTCAATTAAAAATTGCATAAATATATCACTTCGTCTAGCACCTAAAGCTTTTCTTATTCCAATTTCTTTTATTCTTTCATTAAGTGAAACTAGCATTATATTAGCTATACCAATACCAGCAACTAGTAACGATATGCCAGTAATTAGCCCTACAAAAGTTTTTAAATAACCTGTGAATTCACCAAAAGTATCCATTAGTTGGTCATTGGTAGCTATATAAAAATTATTAGGATCTCCTGGTGGAATCTTTCTGATAGCTCTAAAAACACCAATTGCTTCGTCTGTTGCATCATCAATTCCTTCAACAGATTCCGATTCTAAAACAAGTTGTAAATCTGCACGTCTCCAGTTTCCACCAAAATATTTTAAGTAGGTTGAAATTGGTATACCGACCATGCTATCCATACTTTGTCCAGCTAGCTCACCTTTTTCTTCTGTTAGCGCTATTATTTCAAAAGGTATATTATCTATTTTGATTGTTTCTCCTACTGGATTCTTAAATGGAAAAAGTTCTTTTTTAATATCAGAACCAACAATGGCCACTCTACTTCTGTTATTAATATCAACATCTTGAATGTTTCTTCCTTCAACAATATCATATTTATAAAGAGATAGTATATCTCCGTCTGCAGCCCAAAAACTTTGAATGCGACTCTTGAATTCTTTTTTACCTACGCTAAAAGTTCTATCACTTGGTTCTTCCGAAACAACTGCTGACATATTTTTAATGAGTTTTAAGCTTCTTTTTAACTGCTCATATTCCGTCCATGTTATTTTTGGTTTATTTCGAGCCCATTTATTATTATTACCAAAACTTACTTCAATAGGATTTTCTCTAGTTATATAAAATACATTTGTTCTAACATCTGAAACAATTTGATCAGTTGTTTTTTCAAAGGTAGCTAAAACAGTCATAATTGCAATGATTGATGATACACCAACTGTAATTCCAAGAAGCGTTAAAGCAGTTCTAAGCTTAGTTTGACTGAAGTAAAATAAAACACCTCGTATTACATCAAATAAATAATTTATTATTCTATTCATGTCTTAGTGCGTCAATTGGATTTAAATTTGCAGCTGTTCTTGCAGGAATCATTCCAGCAATCAACCCTAGAAAAACACAAACCATAAAAGTATAGAAAGTAAGCAATAAATCCATTTGTAAATCAATTGCAGAACCCATACCGTTTATGTCTATGTTTGCAATTGCAGAACCAATAAAATATAATGTTGTTCTAATTAATAAAATACCCATGGTTCCACCAATAATAGCAATTGCTATAGCTTCACTCAAAAATTGTATTAAGATATCAGTATTTGTAGCACCCATCGCTTTTCTAAGACCAATTTCTTTGGTTCTTTCTCTGACTGAAACAAACATAACATTCATAATTCCAATTCCAGAAACTATTAAAGAAATGCTAGTAACCAATAAACCCATACCTGCAATAGCAATTTTCATTTGATTAAATTGCTTTGTAAAAGCATCAGCACTATTTACCGCAAAATTGTCTTCTTCATCAGGCTTTAACTTTCTTGCTACACGCATAATCATCCTAACTTCGTCTTTTGCTTTTTCTCGATTATTTGGATCTATTTGAAGTACAAACTCGTTCCAAGTCCATCTAGTTAAAATCCTTTGGAAAGTTGTTGTTGGCATGATTATGACTTGATCTAAACTCCCCGTTGGAGTAAAACTTCCAGTTTTCTCAAGCTCTCCAATAACTTCAAAACTAACTCCACCTAACCTAATTTTTTTTCCAATTGGATCTTCGCCTTCGAAAAATCCTTCTCCAACACTGCCTCCAATAATTGCAACTCTTCTTTGAAGTTTCCATTCATTTTCAGAAAAAAACCTTCCATTAACAACTTTTGTTCCTGTCATCATATCATTATAATTTGGGTAAACTCCATTCATTTGAAGCCATGAAGCTTTATTTTCGTATGTTGCTTTAGTCCAATAATTTTGCTTCATACTTGATTGAGTTACATATTCACTATACTGATTAATATAATCTAATTGCTCTTCTTTTATCTCAGGTCTATTTCGATAATTCCACCAATCAAATTCAAATGACCAAGGCATTCTTCCAACATATATTTTATCATTTCCAATACTCTCAATAGATTTTGCAAATTCTCGATCAACTGATGAAACTGCAGCTGTAACAATACTAACTGTAAAAATTCCTATAGTAAGACCAATTGATGTAAGAAAAACTCTGGTAAAACTCGATCTAATTGCGCTAAAGCCAATTAAAATATTTTTTAATATTTTATTCATCTAGAGTAATTTTTCCGTCAAATATTTCAATTCTTCTTTTTGCTCTTTTCGCTACAGAATCTTCATGCGTGACGATAATTAAAGTGTTACCTGCTTTATGTAAGCTGTCAAAGAAATTCAATATTTCGGAGCCGCTTTTTGAATCTAAATTACCAGTAGGTTCATCAGCTAAAATTATTGATGGTTTATTTACAAGCGCTCTAGCTATTGCTACCCTCTGTCTTTGTCCCCCTGAAAGTTCATTAGGTTTATGAGACATCCTATCTTCAAGACCAACAATCTTAAGGGCTTCTTTTGCTTTGAGGCTTCTTTCAGCTCTTGCAAAAGATGAATAAACTAAAGGAACTTCAACATTTTGAATAGAATTTAACTTCGGAAGAAGGTTAAAGGTTTGAAAAACAAAACCAATTTTTTCATTTCTTATATTTGCTAATTGATTGTCATTCATTTCAGAAATCTTTTCATTATTGAATTTGTATGTTCCTTTTGTTGGCACATCTAAGCATCCAATAATATTCATTAATGTTGATTTTCCAGAACCTGATGGTCCCATTATTGAAATGTAATCATTTTCGTTAATACTCAAAGAAACATTATCTAAAGCTTTAACAACTGTATCACCTAAATTATAAATTTTGGATACAGATTTTATTCCAATAATTTCTTTCTTTGACTTAGTCACGTCTTTTTTTATTCTTCTGAAATTCTCTAACTTTAACCTTCATTCCGTCCGTTAATTCTCTACTAATTGCAATGAAGCTTCCCGTTACGATTTGCTCACCTTCTTCTAAGCCTGAAAGAATTTCATAGTCTCTATCACCAACAATACCTGTCTCGACAACTCTTTCATTAACAATATTATTATTATAAACAAATACTACATTGGTTCCTTTTTTCATTGATCTAGATGAAGTTAGAGATTGAATAGGTATGCTAAGAGCATTCAAGCTTTCTGCAGTTATGATATCTACAGTAGCACTCATTCCAGGTCTCATACCTTCAACAACCTCAAGCATTTGAATTTTTACCTGAAAATTTGTTACTTGTTGCTGCGAACCGCCACTAGATACAGAAGATGCGTAAGCAACTTCTTTAACTTTACCCATGAATTTTTTTCCGTCATATGCATCAACCTCAATTGAAACAGGATCGTCAATAGAAATGTCAGCTATATCGTTTTCATTAACATTAACATATACTTCCATTTTTGACAGATCTGAAAGTTTTAACAAAACACTTGGATTGAACATACCACCTTGGGCTAAATCTCCTACTTCTCCATCAATAAAGGTAATTGTTCCATCTTGAGGAGCAATTAATCTTAATTTTGATAAAGCATCTTCATCTTGAATCAGTCTTGACTGAGCTCCATTATATGTACTCAATGCTGAAGCAAAAGAAGAATTGGTAGTTTCCATTTCTTGGTCTGAAATCAAACCTTGATTATATAATTGTGTCTGTCTTTCTTGTTGAGCTTTTCTTTGTTCAAGTTGAACCTTAGCTGCTTTAAGACTTGCTCTTGAAGCCTCAGTAGCTGCTTTTTGTTGCCTATCATCGAGAGACATCAAAAAATCACCTTTGTTTACGAAGTCACCCTCTTTAACAGCAATATCAGTTATATAAGTTGTATTGTTTGCACTTAATTTGACCTCTGTTTCTGGAGTCAATACACCGTCTGCAACGACTTTACTTTGTAAGTTTTTTCTACTGACTTTTTTAATAGAAACTTCAAGGGATTCACTGTCATCAGATTTTCCAAAAAAGGAAATACCGAGAAGTACAACTATAACACCAGCAACCTTAATCTTATTTTCCATAATTATATTAATCAAATTTTTCACATTATCTCCTATTCATATTTTTTATCAAGAGTACCAATTAAATTATCTAATGAAGCTAGCTGAATAGCGGCATCATATTTTGTATTAACTAAAGATGAGCTAGCCTGAATTACAGCTAATTGAGCATTTAATAACTCTAGTATGTCAGCCGAACCAAGCTCATATTTTTGCAAAGCAAGCTTAAGATCTTCCTCTGCAGAAAGCAGAACTTCCTCAAGAATTGGTATTAATTCCTCGTAATTTTTAAGTCTGTTAATAAGTGTAGACAATTCTACTTGAGAATCTTTAATAGCAGAACTATATGAAGACTCTCTTTGAGATAGCTGAAGCTTAGAAATTTTAATGTCATTTCTATTTCTAAATCCATTAAAGATTGGGATGCTAAGTGTTAAGTTTGCACTTTTTATGTAATTATCTTCAAAATATTGTTTAGTGAGTTGTTCACTTGAAGAAGCATTATATCCTATACTCATATTTAAACTAGGTAATGAAGAAGCCCAGTTTTGCTTTACGTTTATTTTGGCTGAAGTGACTCTTCTATCTAGGATATTTAAACTTGGGCTATTTTTAAGCATTATTTGATATGCCTCATCAAATGAGGGTATTATTAAATTAATCTCAACATCTTTTGGCAACTTTATAACAACATCTTTTCCGATTAAACCCATGCTATTTCTTAAATTTTTTAAAGAATTGTTTTTACTTAATTCTCTGTTTAAAAGTGTTGATTTAGCGGTTCCAAATCTTACCGATGCTTTTAAATAATCAGTTCTACTAACAGCGCCTAAATCAAATTGTTGTTTTACAAGGTCAAGTTGCTTTTGAGATAAAGCTAAGTCCTCTTGAGCAATTTCGAATAATTCAGAATCTTTTAAAAACTGATAATAAAATGTATAGACATTGAGAATAACTCTTGCAGATGTTTCCCTCTTCTGTATTTTAGAAATTGAATAAGTATTATTACTTTGTCTTACTGTGTTTACTTTACCTCCAAAGTTAAATAAGTTTTGTGATAAAGTTACTCCTCCTGAAAATGATTCTCCGCCGCTTAAAAAAGAACTTCCATATGTTGTTTCTCTAAATGAGTTACTGGCATTAATTGAAGGAAAAAGTAGTGAAGCTGAAGAATTTCTGTTTAGTCTAGCAATATCTATATCTTTTTGTGCATTTGTTATGGATGCCTTATTCACTAAAGCAACTCGTACCGCTTCATCAACACTCAAAGTTTGAGCATAAGTCATAGATATAATAACTAGTAATAAGATTGTCTTCATTATACTGCCTTAATTAATACTTAATTTAACACAAATTGTTTCAATATATACTCTCATATAAAGGATTGCAATTTATATAATTTATTCTCGTTTAACAATATTGATTAATAACAGTTAAATATATATAAAAATTCACTTTTCTTGCTTCATTCTATCTAAAAAAGCAATTGCCTCAGAATATGAATTTTTTATATCTCCATTTATGATAGCTTCTTCTACGAGGCTTTTAATTTTACCAACCTCTTTACCAGGCGATAATTTGAACATTTTCATTATTTCGGCTCCTCGAACTGGTGATTGGAAAGATCTTAATTCATCAATTTCAATGACTTCATTCATTCTCTTTTCAACTCTATCAAAATTTGATAAATATTTTTTAATATTTTTTGGGTTTTTAGTAGTTATATCGGCACGACATAATTTCATTAAATCAACAATCTCTTCACCTGCATCAACAATTAATCTCCTAATTGCTGAATCTGTCACCCCATCTTTAGCTAAACCTATGGGCCTTAGATGTAATGCAGTTAATTTTGATATATAATTTCTTGTGTCATTCGAAAACTTCATTTTTTTAGAAATATCTATTAATAATCTTGCACCAACGTCATCATGGCCATAAAAAGTATAACCTTTGGTTTTTGAAAGCCTTCTTGTTTGAGGCTTTGCTATATCATGGACAAGAGCTGCTAATCTTAAATTGGTATTTACTGACATGGATGCAGCATTGTCAACAACTTCAAGTGTATGATAAAAAATATCTTTATGGTGATATTCATTTGATTGGTCTAATCCAAACATATTAGATATTTCAGGAAAAATATATTTCATTAAACCGCTAGTCTGAAGAAGCTCAAGACCAATTGATGGTTTTTCTGTCGCTAAAATTTTAAATAATTCATTAGTAATTCTTTCCTGGGAAACTATCTCAATTCTTTCACAGTTCTTTTTAATAGCTTCAAAACTATTTTTTTCAATTGTAAAGTTCAATTTTGAAGCAAAATATGTTGCTCTCATCATTCTCAAAGGATCATCAGAAAATGTGATATTTGCATCCATCGGAGTTTGTAAAACTTTTCTTCTTAAATCGTCCATTCCATTGAAAGGATCTAAGAATTCTCCAAAATTTCTATTATTAATACATATTGCCATGGCATTAACAGTAAAGTCACGTCTTTTTAAATCTTCCTCTACATTTGTCATTTTGACTGTTGAAGGACTTCTAGATTCCTGCGAATATAACTCTGCTCTTGCAGATGCAACTTCAATCTCAAATTTTTTATATGGAATTTTTGCAGTTGCAAATTTCTTGAATGGAACAATCTTTGATACTCTTAGCTCTTTAGCAATCTTTTGTGCAAAATTAATACCATCACCTTCTACCATAATATCAATATCGATTGAATCTTTTTCAGGATTTAATATTAAATCTCTTACACAGCCACCAACAAGGTAGCATTTTATGTCTTCCATGTCAGCTAAATGTGAAATTATTTTTGAAATTTCATGTAATCGTTTATTCTGCTTAATTATATCTTTAATTATTGCCATTTCGTAAATTAAAAAATATATATGTCTTTTATGCTACAAAAACTGAACAAATATCTTTGCTGTATAATGCTGTTCTCAATGCTTTTTGCACAATTCAAAGAGGTGTCAGTTAGTTTTGACGATAGATTGCTTCGAGCAGACGAAAAAACAACTCTTCTTAGCCTAAATAATAATATTAAAAAATTTTATGAAAATTCAGTCTGGAATGATGAGTATAGCGACCTGGAACTCAATTTAGATGTTCAAATAATATTTGAAGGAAATGCAAATATTGGGAGTTCAGAAGCTTTTTTAATTCAATCGCTTTTTAGCAATAATAAAGACTTACATTTTTTTGATAAAGGTTCTCAATTTTCTTTAAGTCAAAATACATCATTGTATTATGATAGCATTTACTATGATCCATTATCAAGTCTACTAGGATTCTATGGAAATATAATTCTTGGTGCAGAAATAGATACATGGAGTCCGCTTGGAGGAACAATGCATTATGAAAAAGCAAGGAGTATCGCAGTAAGATCGAGTGCATCAAATTTTTCAAGAGGATGGGAGCAAAGATTATTACTAATAAATATTTTAACAGAGAACAGCGGTTTAAGAAAATTAAGATTTTCTACATATTTATCTTATGAGCTTTTTGAAAATGGTGAAATTGATGAATGTGAATCAGCTTTAAAAGAAATTATAAAAAATTTAAATGAAGTTTTTGATAATTATTCTCAAGAAAATTATACAGGTATGTTTTTGAAATACCATGCACCAAAAATTGGAAGTATAATGCATAAATTAGGTCAAAAGAATATGCTTAAAGAAATGCAATTTGTTGACCCTCAAAGAAAAGATCTTTACGAAGATTTATTGATTAATATCTGAGAAATACTTATTTCTTTTAAAAAAATACTCTATTGCGATACTACCATTAAATAATGTATCAATTTTCGCATTTTTTACTGTCTTATTTTTTCGAATAGCAGGAAACTTATAAAAATTAAATATTAACCATAGATGCGAAGAGATAATTGCAATTAGTCTATTAAAATCAAAACTTATAATTGAGTAAATGCATGCCATATAATCCAAAAATAATCTCTTTAAAATCAATAATCCTTTATCAAATGAATAAGAGTTTTTTAAAAATAGAATCCAAGAGTTACGATGATTAAAGTAATGAGACTTAAAGGAATATTCTTTTATTGTCTGTTTACCAAAATGATAAACAGATGAGGATGGTACATACCAAACACCCCATCCATCTAAATGCATTTGCCAACAAAAATCTATTTCTTCCATGTATGCAAAATATATATCGTCAAACTTACCAAGTGATATAAAGACATCTTTTCTAACAATAAAAGCTGCACCTGACGCCCAAAAAATTTTCTTGGGCTCGTTGAATTGACCCTCATCTTCTTCAATTGTACTAAACAATCTTCCTTGAGCATAAGGAAAACAATACTTGTCAATAAAACCTCCTGCAGCTCCTGCATAATCAAATTTATTTCTATTGATGGCATTCAAAATTTTAGGTTGTGCTGCACCAATATGTGGATTACTATCTAAAAAACTTACTAGTTCCTCTATCCATCCTTTTGAATGTAGTGTATCATTATTAAGGAAAATTATATAGTCATAAATAGCTTTTGTTGCTCCCAAGTTACAACCACCGCTGTAACCAAGGTTTTTTTGGGAATGAACGATTTTTACTTCATTAAAATTTTTTTTGATATTTTCAATTGAGTTATCAGTTGATCCATTGTCAACGACAATTACTTCAAATTGAATATTTGAAATACTATCAAGTAAGGATTGAATGCAGTTATGCAACATCTCTTTCCCATTTAAATGAGGGATAACTATTGAAACCGGCGTCATTTATTTTTTAATTCGATTATTTCTTCAAGCATTTTTAAAGCATTTTCATCTTTGGGATTTTTTTCAATCCAATCACTTAATAAAGCTTCAGCTTTTTCATACTTTTTTTGTTCTTTATAGCTTATGTAAAGCAAAAAAACTATTTCTGCTAAACTTTCTTGCCAGTTATTCCACTCAGAAGGAGATATTTTAGTAGATGTATATCCTCTTCTTTTAATAGAGTTTTCGATGATATTGTAATTATTATAAATAGTCTCAAAAATCAATTCTGATTCCTCATATTCTTCTAAACTCTGAATGAATGTTTTTCCATATAAAATATAATCATCAAGCTTGAGGTCTTTTCTTTCAATTAATTCTTTCATGTGATATTTCATTTTTTCTTTGTTTCCAACGCCATTATAAACTTGAGCTATTTGATATTGTAAATCTTTTGATGGAAATGGAATAATGCTACTTGGCATTATATTTTCCATTTCGAGTAATACTTTTTCAGAATTTTCTAGATCTTCATCTAAATAATACGAGATTGAGAGTCTTGCAAATCCTGTTCTATAATTTTGGATCAATCTCCCAATTTGCGGCTCTATATATACTTCTTTATTAGATAAATTTCTGTAGAGATATCCACTTTGGTATTCTTTTGAAATATCTTTTTCTACGATTATATTTTTATTTGAATCATAATCTGTGAACCATGAAGGTTTACCAATAAACTCTAGTAAATTTTTTGAAATTATTTTTTTATTAACTATTTCGTTCTTGTTATTAACTAACTTGTAAGCTAGTCCATCCATTCTAAGATACTCATCTAGACTTAACATACTTACTGGGGAAACAGTTACTGCAAAATAAATAGGCCTATCCCAATTATTATCGTTAATTATTTTTAGAACCATTAGGTCCTGTATTCTAAGCGCAATATCCATGTAAGTTGGTTTTAAGCTCCATTCAATTTTACCACTTTGATTATTCTCATCTCTTGGGGCATTGATAGATACTTCTTTTGTTTCCCATCGTTTAAAATCAAGATTTGTTATTTCATTTTCATTCATTTTAATGAATGGTTTATCTTTATATCTTGATTTTAATTGCTCAATATACCATGGGGTATTTAAAAGACTAAGATTTGCAACAACAACATCAGTACGAATTTTTTCAACCTCTTGTAAATACCATAAAGGAAAAGTATCATTATCTCCATTTGTAAATAATATTGCATTTGGTTCACATGTTTGAAGCATATTATAGGCCATGTCCCATGCGATATAATTTCCTGTTCTATCATGTGTATCGTAGTTTGCTAATAACATTCTAGTAGGCATAAATAGTAGAAATAAAATTAGCATAAAATTTGTAGCTTTTATCTTGATAGATTTTTCTAAAAACTTATCGCAGATGAAATTAATAGATCCGTAAATACCTAAAGAAATCCAAATGGAGAAGGTCATAAAACTGGCTACGTAAGAATAATCTCTTTCTCTAGGTTGAGGAGAGTCTTGATTTAAATAAAATATAATTGCCAAACCTGTCATTAGAAATAAAACTAATAATGAAAAAGCATCATATTTATTTTTTCTAAAATGATAAAAGAAACCGATAAATCCAATTATCAATGCTATAGGTAAACCAAATTGTCTCCAGTCGACGCCGTCTTGATAATCATTTGCACCAACGGATGCGACGAATGGGTCACTACTATCTCCTTTTCCTGCAAACTGCCATAGAAAATATCTAACATACATTTTTTTTATCTGATAATTCCAAAAGAACGTGAGTTGTTTAGGAATATCATGTAACATATATTCGAAATCTTGTTTCGATGAAAACGTCCTATTATCTATTTCAGGCTTACCAACAATTGTCATTTTTGAGGGAATGTTATCAAATTTTCTAGGTAATAATGTCATCTTGCCATACTGATCTCTATTTAAATATGAAATAGCTTCTTCGACAGTTTCAGGATTATTTTCATCTATATTTGGATTTTGACCTGATCTAATAAAGATTGAAAAATACGTAGAGTAGCCAATCATAATTAAAATAATAGAGCTCATTATGGCAGTTAAAAGGATATTTTTTCTTCTAATAAAATAAATATTAAACGCAATTACTACTGAAATGAAAAAAAGTAAACCAAAAATCCCAATATTTTGAGCTATCAGTGGAATACCTTTAATAATTAAGTTTTGAACACCGAAAAAAGTAGCAAGAGACAATATTACAGTTATTAGAAAGTTTTTAGTATTTAGCTTTTTAAATGTGAAGTAAATGACTAAACCAATAAAAGGAATAGTTAAAAGATTTAAGAGATGTAAACCTGTTGCTAAACCAATAAGATATGAAATGAAAATCAAATAAATTAAATGGTAGCTATTTTTATGCTCTTTAGACCATTTCATCGTTAAGTAAACAACGAGGGCAGTTAAAAAACCACTGAAAGCATAAACTTCTGTTTCTACTGCATTAAACCAGTGACTATGAGTGAAAGCAAAAGTCAAGGAAGCAATTGATGATGCATACATTTTAAATACTTTATTTTTACTTTCTGTATCAACTCTATCTAAAAATTGATTGCAAATTAAGAATAGTAAACTGATTGTAGCTGCACTTATTAATGGGGAAAATATGTTAACTCTGTATGCAATATCAGAACTGATTGGAATTAAACTAAAAAATTTTCCAACTAGTAAATATAAAGGGCTTCCAGGAGGATGAGGAATTCCTAAAATATGTGAAGTGGCAATGAACTCTCCAGTATCCCAAAAAGATACAGTTGGTGCCATAGTTGAGAAATAAATAGCAAAAGTTATAATAAATAGTAAAGTGCTAATTAATTTTTCAACAGATAGATTTAAGTTTTTAAAGAATTTCAATTTACTCTTCTAATTTTTCTTCAACTTCTTTCTTATCATCTTTTGTAGCTTCATTTTTTTCTACTTCGAGATAATTCATTTTTGCTTCTGATAAAACTTTATCAATGTATTCTCTTTCTTCATCTGATAAGCTTGCATGCATCTTATTATTTATCATATCTAACATATCAATTTGAATTGATGCTTGTTGAAGATCAACGGAAGTTTCGCCATTTACCGGATTTTGAAGTTTTCCTAAAGAAACCCAAATACCATAAGCGGTTTGAGAAATCAAAGCATCAAATAATTGCTTTTCAGTTGGTTTTTCTTTCATTTTTTTTCCTTAATTAACTGTTGTTTTTAAAAAAAGATTCAAATATTCATTATCAAATTTTTCTTTAATTAAAATATTTTTATCAAGGCTTAAATTCGCATCAATATTAATAATTTCAAAAGCTTTAGTACGAGCAAGTCTTATTATTGGTCCATCTGTTATTAGGTCTGCAATTTTAAATCTTATAAAACCACTTTGCCTTTCGCCAAAAAATTCTCCTGGCCCTCTAATCTTTAGGTCTTCATCAGCTATTTCAAAACCATTTCTTGAATTAACAAGTATATTCAATCTATCTTTGGTATTTGTTGAATCGCTATCACTGTGTAATAAACAATAGCTTTCTAAGGTTCCCCTTCCAACTCTTCCACGAAGTTGATGCATTTGACTTAATCCAAATCTTTCACAATTGTTTATTAAAATCACATTTGCGCTTGGATTATCAATACCAACTTCTACTACGGTTGTTGAAACTAAAATATTAGTCTTACCATTCATAAATTCTTTCATAGCATCATTTTTATCTTCATCATCAAGCTTTCCATGTACTAATCCAATATTTTGATCTGGGAAAATAGTTTCTCTTAAATAATTGTATGATTCTTCAGCAGCCGATAAATCATGCTTTTCACTTTCCGAAATTACAGGATAAACAATGATAGTTTGTCCTCCTTCTTTGATCTGATCTCGGATAAAATTGTAAGCTGTGGATAGATTATCTTTTTCAATAAAGGAGGTGTGAATTTCTGGTCTATTTTTAGGAAGTTCGTCAATTATTGATATATCCATATCTCCATTATATGTAATTGCTAATGTTCGTGGAATTGGAGTTGCGGTCATAGCCATTAAATTTGGATTAACCGATTTTGATAACAATTTTTGCCTTTGCTTTACACCAAATCTATGTTGCTCATCAATAACAATAAATCCAAGATTTTTATATTGGACTTCCTTTTGAAACAAGGCGTGTGTTCCAATTATAATTTTAGTTTTGCCCGAACTAATAGACTCTAAAACAGTTTTTCTTTCTTGACTTTTTATACTGCCAGTTAAAAGTGAGCATTGAATTTTTATTTTATCAAAATGTGTTTTAAAATTTTTATATAATTGTTTCGCTAATAAATCGGTAGGAGCCATAATTGCGACCTGATAATTATTGTCTACTACAATTGCAGCGGACAAAATTGAAACGATTGTCTTTCCACAACCCACATCGCCCTGAATCATTCTATTCATTGGATTTTGTGATAAGAAATCATCTACAATTTCTCTCATAGTTAATTTTTGGCTACCCGTTAATTCAAAATTTAGATTATCAATTATTTTATTATAAGAGCTTGTTTTAAACTCTATAGGCTCACACTTGTTTTCTTTAATCTGTTGTTTTCTTTTAGCTAAAAGCATTTGTAAGAAAAAATGTTCATCAAATTTCAATCTGTGGATTGATTCTTCTAATGACTTGAAATTTTTTGGGTAATGAATATTTCTTAACGAATAATTTAAGCTTTCAATTTCATAATCTTTTCTTTGACTATCGCTAAAGTGATCTTTTACTTTATTTAAAGATTCTAGAGCTAGATAAATTATTTTTCTAAGGTTACGATTATCAAGACCAGATTTTTTTAGTTCGTCTGTTAATGGATATACCGGTATAATAAAGCCCGTTGTTAATGATATTTCGTTCGCATTTAATTTATCATATTCTGGATGGACAATTTGTGGATTGCCTTTATACGCTGCAACTTTACCATGTACAGTTAGCAAATCTCCTACTTTTAATGACTGATGAATATAATCAGCTGCGTTAAACCACATCAATCTTACAGATCCTGTATGATCAGCTAGAGTTGATGTAACAAAATTACCTTTTTTCATTCTTTTAAGACTTACAGATTTTACTCTTCCAACCAGGTTTACTTCTTGATTTTCTGTTATATCACCAATTAATGATAACGATGTTCTATCTAAATATTTTCGAGGGAAATAATAAACTAAATCCTTTATAGTGAATATATTTAATGACTCTAATGCGTGCGCTCTTTTTGGTCCGACACCTTTAATAAACTGAATTTCAGTTTCTAACGAATTAGATTGAGAAGAAAGGTTGCTCAAATGACATTACTTCCATTCTTTTCTGTAAGTATATGTGATAAGCTCTGAAGATCCAGCTTCAATTTCTAAAGGGAAATAAATAGTTGATGCATCTTCTTTAATATACATTGATGATGACTCTTTAATGACCCAATCTCCAATTATTTTTTCGATAGCTTTTACTTTAATAGATTTATCAGAAGTATTTAAAATTTGTAAGGATATTGTTGATTCTTCACTTTTATTTTGTCTATCAAAATTTAAAATTCTTCTTTTACCTATTATATCAAATGCTTTTCCGCCATCCAATGTAGCTATACCACCTTTATACATCTGTGATAGATTATTTCTACCAATAAAACTCATATTGCTTTGATCATTGCTTTCGTACAAATAAATGGTACCAGATGGTAATGGCAATTCAAGGTTATTTTGCTTTGTATTTTCAAATGATATTTCTATCTCTAATGGCTCATCACCTTGGTCTCTTTCTGAGTTTTCAAAAATATATTTTTTATCGTAGATAATTTCTCTTTCAAGCATTAGAGGTAATTGAACCGTTTGCATTGCTTCAAGGTTCAAATTTGAACCAAGATTGAAAATATAAAAGTCACCTAAGCTACTTGCGTTATTCATTGCTGACATATCTCTTACCATAGAGGTATTACGCATTGAATTCGAAGTTGATGAAGATGTTAAAGGAACATTTCCTTCAACAACACTCAAATCTATATTGACTAAATTAACGTTTGAGTTATTTGTTACTTCAGCATTAACAGAAATTGTTGCTGTTGTATCTGAATCATCAACTATAAGTGTGTATACTGGCTTCCATAAAAATCCAGAAGTAATGTATGTCAAATCTGCTTCAACTGATTTTTCAATTTCTGAATCTAACTCCCAAACAAGTTCGGGAGAAAATTTGTCTTGGACTGACGAAGATTTTAAAGTAAAAAAACTGGCTTGAGATCTATGTATAACTGTTAGACCTTTATTAGTCTTGACTGAAATTGAATTACCATTAACATCCATCAAAATTCCTTGAATTAGTGAGCCTTCATTAGGTTTAACTTCAATAGGCATTCCAATGTTATTTTTTAAAAAACTATCAGAAGATTTAAAATTTTTGTTCAATGTTTGAGATAAAATAGAAACTCCATCAATATTTAATTTTGGAGAATCAAAAAGAAGATTTTGTGATAAATTAGTAAATGTAGCTACATTTTTCCCAGCTTTAAGATTCCAAAGGATTGGTTCATTTACTATTGCAAAACTATCCTTATAAATAGTTATAGATCTTGATTGTTTGCTTGTTTGTGTAAAGACAATACTGACAGCAAAAAGTAGTAAAATTATTTTTTTCATTTTAATACCTCAATATTAGAAATAATTTTTGTTCTTTCAATAACAAAATCATTTAGTTTGTTTTTTTCACCATCAACTATATTTTTAGGTGCTTTACTCATAAAATTCTTATTTGATAATTTATTTTCAATTGAAGAGATAATTTTATTCAATTCTTCTAATCTCTTATTAAGCTTAGTCAGTTCTTCTGATTTATCTACTAATTCACCTAACGGAATATATAGCTCTACTGTTCTGCAAACACTAACAGCAGCGTCTTCTGGTTTTTCCTGCTTAACATCAAGATGAAAATTTTCAGTATTTGATAAAGATTTAATGATATCGATTATTGGGTTTAATTCTGCTTTGGTTGATTCAATTTTTGCTGAAGCAATAACATTAATTTTTTTTGAAGGAGGTACATTTAATTCTGAACGAATAGTTCTAATTGACGTTACTATTTCTTTTAAGTCAGATACTTCATCTCTATTGTATTCAAAACTATTTTCTACTTGGTTTGGCCATGGAGAAATTATTATATCTTTCTCATCCTCACTTTTTAAATGATTCCAAATCTCTTCCGAAATAAAAGGTGCAATAGGATGAAGTAACAATAAAACTTTTTTAATAACATGCTTTGAAATATTAAAAGCATTACTTCGAGTTTGAAGTTCATCATCTCTAAATCGTTTTTTTACTATCTCCACATACCAATTACAAAATTCATTCCATGTGAAATCATATATTTTTTTTATTGCCTCATTAAATTGATATTTTTCGAAAGATTTGTTTACATCAATAATGGTATTTTCTAATGAGCTTAAAATCCATTTATCAAAATTATCTAGTTTATCTGAATCAATCTCATCTGCAAAATCTTCATCATGATTTAGCATTATAAATCTACTTGCATTCCAAATCTTTGTCATAAAATTTCTTCCAACTTCAATTCCTGACTCTGAAAAGTATACATCAGATCCCTGTGGAGACATTAACATAATAGAAAATCTAGTGGCATCTGTTCCGTATTTTTCAAAAAGTGTAATTGGGTCTGGAGAATTTCCTAATGACTTACTTAGTTTTCTGCCTTTGTTATCTCTAAGTATGCTAGTGAAATAAACATCTCTAAATGGTAAATCTCCCATAAATTCATAACCAGACATAATCATTCTTGCTACCCAGAAAAAAATTATATCTGGACCAGTTACAAGTGCATTTGTTGGAAAATATTTTGTGGTCTTTATATTCGGCCATCCATGAACCGCAAAAGGCCAAAGCCAAGAACTAAACCAAGTATCTAAAACATCATTATCCTGCTCCCAATTATCTATATCTTTCGGAGGTTGAATAGAAACGTGCCAGTTATCAGAGTTAGATCTATCAGAATCTTTTTTATACCAAACTGGGATTTGGTGTCCCCAATATAGTTGTCTACTTATACACCAATCTTGAATATTGTCCATCCAATGATTATAAGTTTTTACCCAATGATTTGGATAAAAATTAATTTCGTTATTTTGAACTGCACTGATTGCTGGCTTAGCTAAATCTTCCATCTTTAAAAACCACTGTTCAGATAAATAGTATTCAATTGGTACATTACCCCTTTCGGAATATCCAACCTTATGGAGGTAATTCTCTTCCTTTACAAGATGATTAATTTCTTTTAAATCAGAAACTATTTGTTTTCTAGCCACCTCTCTTGACATACCCCTATACTTTTCTGGAGCTTTTTCACTAATAGAACTATCTGCATTCATAATATTAATCATTTCAAGATTATGTTTTATTCCCACTTCATAATCATTTAAATCATGTGCAGGTGTAATTTTTACACATCCTGTTCCGAATTCTGGATCAACCATATCATCAGCAATAATAGGAATGCTCCTTCCAACTAGTGGTAATAATGCTGTCTTACCAATCAATTCTTTATATCTTGAATCATTAGGATTTACTGCTATTGCTGTATCACCTAACATGGTTTCGGGTCTGGTTGTTGCAATCTCTATAAATTTATCAGAATCATTGACAGCATATTTTATGTACCATAGATTTCCGTTTACTTCTTTAAACATAACTTCTTCATCACTTAAAGCCGTCTGCGATTTTGGACACCAGTTTACGAGCTTGCTTCCCTTATAAATCAATCCCTTGTTATATAGTTTAACAAAAGATTCTAAAACAGCTTTAGAATAGTCCTCATCCATGGTAAAGCTAGTTTTATCCCAATCACATGAACATCCTAATTTTTGTAGTTGGTTTATGATGGTTCCACCATATTCTTCTTTCCATTCCCAAGCATGCTTTAAAAATTCTTCTCTACTTAAGTCTTTTTTATTAATTCCTTGCTCTTCAAGCATCTTGGTTACTTTTGATTCAGTAGCAATTGAAGCATGATCTGTTCCAGGAATCCAGCATGCATTTTTTCCTTCCATTCTAGCTTTTCTTATTAAAATATCTTGAATGGTATTGTTCAATACGTGCCCCATATGAAGCTTTCCTGTAACGTTAGGTGGTGGAATTACAATAGTATAATGATTATCAGACTCTTTACTTGAAAAGTATTTTTTTTCAAGCCAATGGCTATACCATTTGTTTTCAATATCTAAAGGGCTATGTTTTTTTTCTAATAACTTCATTTCAAATAATTCTTTAATGTATTAATTAAATCTTCAACTTCTTCTAATGTTGAGGCTTCAGCAAAAATTCTTATTATTGGCTCTGTATTAGATTTTCTAATATGAATCCACTTATCTGGCCAAATAAATTTTATTCCATCAAGCTTATTAATTTCGTTACAATCAAATACACTTTCAAGACTATCAAAATCGACTTTGCTATCAACACGAATCATATCTTTAATCATTATATATTTTGGTATTTCCTTTATTTCTTCACTTATTGATTTATTCGATGACGACAAAAGACTTAATATCATAGAAACTGCAACTAACGAATCTCTTCCTAAATGCACTTCTTTAAGAATTACTCCACCATTTCCTTCACCACCAATTGGGATATTTAATTTGTTCATTTGTTGTACAACATGTGCTTCACCAATCTTTGTTCTTATGGTTTCTGCTACAATATTGTTTAGCATCATAGAAGTAGATAGATTTGTGACAACGTTACTTTTTTGATAATTAATAAAATTTTTAACAGCCAAAACTAAAGAATACTCTTCTCCTATTGCTTGACCTTTATTAGAAACAACTGATAACCTGTCTCCATCTGGATCTGTAGCAAATCCAACATCTGCTCCAACTTCCAAAACTTTTTGCTCAAGTGAACCTAAGTTTTCAGCAAGAGGTTCCGGTACTCTATTAAAATTTCCATTTCCATCGCAATTTATTGTAATTACATCACAACCCAAACCTTTGCAAAGCATTGGTAAAATAAACGATCCTGCTCCATTTACAGCATCAATCACAACTTTAAACTTCTTTTTACGGATATTTTCAACGTCTATACATTTTGCTGCTAAAACCCTATGAATATGTTCATCGTTAGCTGATTTATATTCTTCTACGACCCCTAATAAATCTGCACTATCTAATAAAATATTTTGATCAACTGCTTTAAATAAATCTTCGCATTGCTCAGGACTTAAAAATGTTCCATCATTTTGAAGGAACTTTAATCCGTTATATTCAGAAGGATTATGACTAGCTGTAATTACAATTCCACCATCATAATTATCTTTTTCAGTCATAATTTGCATAGTTGGTGTGGTAGCAAGATCACAATTATCAACATTTACTCCATTTTTCTTTAATGCATTGGTAACCCATTGGGTAATTTGTTTTCCTGAATGCCTACCATCTCTACCAATAACACATGACTTGACATTTTGAGTAGAAATAAACGCTGAAATATACTTATCAATTAATTCAGGGGTAAAATGTTCTTCCGCTATACCTCTAAGACCGGATGCACTTCTAATTAACATAGTTGTAGATTAGAACTTTTTTATTAGAATTGAAAGAGGAGTTATAGACTACTAGTTATTAAACTTTGCTAGTCGTACTGCTCTTCTAATGGTTTGTTTTTTTGCAATTCTCTTTGTAACGCTAGGCTTTTCGTAGAAAGCTTTTCTTTTGACGTCTTTGAGTACACCAGAACGTTCCCATTTCTTTTTGAAACGTCTTAATGCTCTCTCTAAAGATTCATTGTCTTTTATGTTTACTTCAATCATCGTGCGGAAACTTAGTGATAAAATTCAAAAATGCCAATTAGGATATAATATTATTAGAAATGTCTAAAAACTCATCTATACTAAGCTGTTCTGGTCTTCTTTTAAAATCAACCTTACATTTATCTCTATTAATTTCTAAAGAAGAAAGTGAATTTCTTAACATTTTCCTTCTTTGATTAAAAGCCATGCGAACTACTTGACTATATCGTTTTGAGTCAATATTGCTTAAATCATATTTATTATTCTTTTTAATTGAAATAAATGCTGATTCAACTTTTGGCCTTGGTTTAAATACGTTCGGAGAAATATAAAAGCATATTTTTATGTTAAAATACAGTCCAGTCATAACCGTGATTCGACTATAATCTTTTGTTCCAATATTTGCTATCAATCTTTGAGCTACCTCTTTTTGAACCATCAAATATGATTCACTCCAGTAAGGTAAATGATCGATTAGCCAAAAAATAATTGGTGATGTAATGTTATATGGAATATTCCCAATGACTTTTGGTTTATTCAAACCCAATTCCTTTAGATTTGTTTTTAAAATATCTTGGTTAAAAATTTCAAATGGCGAAAGTAATTCATTTTGGCCAATTATTTGAATTAATTCCGGATCAATTTCTACCATTTTTAATTTTTCAGTCTTATTGATAATTTTTTCTGATAAAGCGCCATGACCTGGACCAATTTCTAAGACTTCATCTTCTGCTGTTATATCAATTGTTTTAATTATTTTTTCTAGTAGATTGTTATCAACCAGAAAATTTTGTCCCCATTTTTTTTTAGCAAAAACCATTTAAATATTAAAAAATTCTTTTGCATTCTTCGTTGAAGAAAGTGCAATTTTTTCTAATGTTTCTCCTCTGATTTCAGCAACCTTTTCTGCTATTGTTAAAACATATTTTGGTTCATTTTTACTACCTCGATAAGGATGAGGAGCTAGAAATGGACAGTCAGTTTCAAGCATAAAGTCTTCAAGCGAAATACTCTCAACTGTTTTTGTATTTGTTGCATTTTTAAATGTAACATTTCCTGAAAATGAAATTTTAATTCTTTGTGAAATCAACTTTTTGGCAAAATCTAAATTACTGGAAAAACAGTGGGATAAGGCCTTATGGAATGGATGATTACTTAAAATATCAAAAATTTCATTATCTGCGTCTCTATTATGAAATACAATGGGCAGATTTAATTTGTATGCTAATTCCATTTGTTCAACCATTACTTTTTTTTGAACATCTATGGGAGAATGATTTCTAAAATTATCAATTCCAATTTCTCCTACTGCAACTACTTTTTTACTAGAACTTAATTTTTCAAGCTGCATGAGATAATCATTTGGAACATCTTTTGAATCATGTGGATGAATACCTACA
This sequence comes from uncultured Fidelibacterota bacterium, assembly GCA_902624575.1. GTDB lineage: Bacteria > Fidelibacterota > Marinisomatia > Marinisomatales > Marinisomataceae > Marinisoma. Next base: position 55,657 of record CACNXV010000003.1, on the reverse strand, counting down.
GTGGCAAAAACATTCTCATTTTTTTCTGCAATTTTTACTGACTTCAATGATGTATCTAGATCAGTACCTATGCAAATAATTTTCTTTACATGATTCAATTTAGCATCGGACAACACTTCCTCTAAATTATTGTACATGTCGTCATAATACAGATGTGCGTGCGTATCGATTAACAACATTAATTAATTCTCGGAAAAATAGGTTCAGAGGTTTTTAATGATGAGTTTGGTAGTAATTTACCCCACTTTAAAGATTTATCTGAACAGCCAAGATTTTCTAATATTTTCTCTGTTTTTTTGGGCATTATTGGAGAAAGTAAGATAGCAGCTAATCTTAAAGATTCAGCACAATGATAAAGCACATTACCAGCTTTTTCCTTGTCTACTTTAACTAATTTCCATGGTTCATTTTTTTCCATGTAAATATTTATACTTCTAATAAAATTCATGATGTCATTTATAATTTTATCGATTTTCAACTCTTCTAAATTATTACTCAATTTGATATGCTCATAATTTTCAGATAAATCACTTTCATTTGAAGAAAAATTTGGAATCTTAGAATCAAAATTGTTTTCGATTAACTTTGATATTCTGCTTACAAGATTACCAAAATCATTAGCTAAATCACTATTATATTTTTTTTCAAAAGATTGGGATGAAAAGGTAGCATCCATACCAAGAACCATATCAGACATTAAATAATATCTAACAGCATCGACACCAAAGTCATCAATAAGTGCCAAAGGACTAACAACATTACCCAAAGATTTGCTCATTTTTTTACTGTCTGTTAACCACCAACCATGAGCAAAAATTCTCTTTGGAAGAGGTAACCCAATTGACATTAGCATTGTAGGCCAATAGACTGCGTGAGTGGTTAAAATATCTTTTCCAATTAGATGTACATCTGCTGGCCAACATTCTTTGAACTTATCCGAGTCTTTTGAAAAACCTATAGATGAAATATAGTTTATTAACGCATCGAACCAAACATAAGTAACATAATCTTTATCGAAAGGTAATTCAATCCCCCATTCAAGCCTCGACTTTGGTCTTGAAATACATAGATCAGATAAATTATTTTTTAAAAAACTTAATACTTCATTTTTCCTTGACTCAGGCTGTATTTTGAGCTCATCATTTTGAATTTTATTAATGAGTTCTTCTTGATATTTACTCATTTTAAAGAAATAATTTTTCTCTTTTAATTTTTTAACATCTCCAAATTGGCCTGAATCAACCTCTTTCTCCGTAATAAATCTTTCTTCTGACACTGAATACCAACCTTCATATTCATCAATATATATATCTCCAGAATTATTTACCTCCGATAGTATGTGTTGAACAACCTCGATGTGTCGTTGCTCAGTAGTTCTAATAAAGTCGTCATAATCAATATTAAGCTCTTTCCAGAGATTTAAAAAAGCTGGGGTCATACCATCACAGTGGTCTTGAGGACTTTTACTATTTTTTTCAGCTGCTTGCTGAACTTTTAAACCATGCTCATCAAGTCCGGTTAAAAAAAATGAAGTATCACCAACAAGCTTTCTATACCTTGATATCGTATCAGCTAGAATAGTTGTATACGCATGACCAATATGTGGCTTATCATTAACATAGTATATTGGCGTAGTAAGAAAATATTTCTGCATTGCTTAATTTAATGCCTTATTTGAATTAATAATCATGTTCATTACTGAAATATTAGGACTAGCATTTCTATCAAAAGAGGAAATGAAGTTATCAATTTCATTTATGAGCTTCATATGGTCTAGATTGACATATTTTTTGTTAATTATTTTTGCAAGATCATCAAATTCTAAAAAATCTACATCATAAGAAGTATCTGATTCTAAAATAATTAAATATTTGATAAAATTTTTAATAATTAAAAAATTGAGAAAAAAATCACTTTTAGAGGTTGAATAAATTTTGATAATCCCATCAGAGAAATTTGATATAGAATCAGCATTTTTATACCTGATAGCGTTAAAAAAATCTTTGATGACATTTAATACATGGTCTTCATTATATAAATCGAATTTTTTTAAGTCATGGAGATTTTTACCTGTAATAAAATTTAAAAAATTGCTACTAAAATTTTTATTAGTCTTAGCTATATCTAAAAATGCATCATCATCAATTATAGGAATGCTAATTTTTTGACATCTAGACTGAATTGTATCTTTAACCTTATTTAATGAGTCAGCTATCAATATAAATGTTGTATTAGCTGGTGGTTCTTCAATGACTTTTAATAACATATTAGCAGACTCAGCACTTCCAAAAGATAAATATTCTGCATTAAAAATTATTACGACCTTCCTCTTTGATGATTTAAAATATAAATTGTCTTTTAAATTTTTAATCGCTTCAACTGGTATATTTTTACTTTCGTCTAAGAATTGGATTTCAAAATTATTGTAAATTTTCCCCCTTAAAAAATTAGTCCAAGTATGATATTCATTTGAATCAAGCGATTTACTTTTAAATAGTTTTTGGAAAAATTCTTTTTTACCAGGAGATAGAAAAAAAATATTACCATTTCTTAGAAATTCTTCTTTTTCTAGAGATGTAATTTTTTTAACAAATTCAAAAACTATAGCCTCTTTACCTGAACCTGGCTTGCCATGAAAAATATAAGCATTTGCAATGTTACCACTTTGAAGAGATTTCTCAATTTTCTTCAAAACCTTTGTTTGTATAATATTAATATCCATTTTTTAGCCATTTTTGAGGGTCTAGCTTTTGATTATTACCCCAAATTTCAAAATGAATAATATTTTCATTTGAAACATAACCAATATTTTGACCTTCTCTTACGAGCGTACCTTCTGATATTAATAAGTTATCTAAATGTGTAAAAACTGTGAAGTAATTATTATTATGATCAATAATAACTGTTGTTCCATAACCAAGAATAAATGTAATAGTTGACACATATCCATCGAAAACGCTTTTCACTGGTAATGTTGATCTTGCACTAATATCTATTCCAGGATTATCAAGCGTTGTATTCAATTTAGGATTCCATTGGGGACCAAAAGATTTTATAATCTTTCCATCAACTGGCCAATCTAATTTTCCTTTGAATTGTCTAATATCTCTTGTTATTGATTTAAGACTGGCAAGCTGCTCTTCATTGAATCTCTTTCTATCTTCGATGATTTTTTTTCTTAGTTTTTCTAACGCATTTACTTGCTGTATTTTTTTATCAATCTCATTTTTAATATCTTTTTCTTCCTTTTTTATCTCTTTTAAAAGCCTTTCTTGAAAATTTCTCTTAATTCTTAGATTATAAATTTCATCTCCTCTATTTTTTTTGCTCTTACCTACATTTTTTAACAGCGAAGTAATTTCTGTTGTCTTCTTTCTATTAAAATCCTGAGTTGTTTTAATTTTCTCAACCGAATCTTTATTTATTTCAGATATTATATTAAAGTATTTCATTCTATAAATCATTTGAGAAAAACTATTAGAGTTAAAAATATAATTTGAGAACTTTAGGTTTTTATTTTTATAAAGACTTATTGATCTTTTTCTGTAAGACTCTTTTATATCTTCAATTTTAATGCTATTTCTCTCAACAGCTAACTCTAAATTTTCCAGCTGCTTATTATACAAATTTATTTTTTTATCATAAGCTCTTATAAGAGATTCTGAGTTTTTAATATTCGTATTAGTAATCTGAATGATTTTCTTTGCTTTTGCTGATTGACTTTGAAGCTTTTTAACTTCTTCATTCCCAATCTGAATTGAATTTTTAAGTTCATTAATTTGTTTTTCAGTATCTTTAATAGATTTATCAAAATTATTTTCTTGAGGAAATATTATTGAGATAAAAAAAATAATTGATGCGAAGTATTTTACTGTATTCATTTAAATAAAATTAAAACCTAAATTATTAATAATGTTTAAAAAACTAAATTATGTAAACTTTTTGATTGTTCTGACTTTCAATTGCTTTATATACTCGCAAAGCGATACTATACTTATTGATAAAAATTGTGGAGATATTAATTTAAAGAATGTTAGCACTTATCTTGAATTAAATTCAAAAATCTATGTCAACTCTATTTCGGAAGGTATTAATTCAAAAAATGTAATTGAAAATCCAATTATTATCATTTGTGAAGAAAATTATTTAAAACTTTCGGATGAACAAATTGATATTATAAAGAATCATCTTATTCTTGGAAATCTTTTGCTTATAGACAATTATAAATCTGATTACACTTTTTTAATTTTCTTAAAAAAAATTCTTCCAGATTATCCTTTATCTACTTTACCCAATAATCAAATTTTTAAAAATTATTATGAATTAGACTTCGAAAAAATAGACTTTAAAACAAAACAAATATTTATCAATCAACAATTAAGGATTCTAGCAATTAAAGATCGTAGTATTTTAAAAGAAACAGAAAGTTTAGAAATGGATTATGTTAAATTTTTGTCTTCAATAATTTTAAACTTTTTACTTGGTAATTAATTTTTTTTCTTTTCTGCTAAAAAAACTCTTTTTCTTAATTCAGATGTTGAAAATCCATGATCTCTGGTATTAAAAATACATTTTATTGGAAGCTCATGACCTGTAAAAGGTTTTCCTTTATGATCAGCTCCCAAAATTCTTACATCAGGTTTAACTTTTTTTAAAACTTCTATCAAATCTGCTTCTGTTTCATATGATATAACTTCATCAATAAATTTTAAAGAACTTACTATTCCTATTCTTTCTTCATGTGATTGAATAGGTTTATTTTTTTCTGGACGATCAATGCTTGGATCAGATTGAACTCCTACAATGAGATAGTCACAATACTCCTTACATTCTTCAAACATAAGTGCGTGTCCGTAATGGCAGAGGTCGAAAGAACCAAAAGTTATTCCAACTATTTTACTTTTCTTTATTTTTTGCATCGTTCCAATAATTTAAAAGCTCTTTTAACGAAATGTCTTCCATTTTTTGATTATTTTTTTCAGCAATCTTTTCTATATAATTAAATCTTTTATAGAATTTTTGATTTGATTTTTTAAGAGCCAGCTCTGCTGAAATACTAAAAAATCTTGATAAGTTCACAATAGTTATCAACAAATCTCCAATCTCTTCTTCAATATTTTTTTTATCATCATTTTTAATAGCAATTTTAAGCTCATTAAGCTCTTCTTCAACCTTATACATTGCTTGTTCATAGTTATCCCATTCAAAACCTACTGCGGCGGTTTTATCTTGATACCTCTGAGAAACTATTAATGATGAAAGGGATTTTGGCATACCATCAAGTATAGATTGTCTATTTTTTTCAATTTTTTTATTAAGCTCCCAATTTTTAGCTTTAGATTGATCCTCTCCATTAAAATTTTCATCGAAAATATGTGGATGTCTATCGACAAGTTTCTCATTTATTTTTTTTGCCAACTCATCGAAATTAAATAATTTTTTTTCAGAAGCAATTGTAGCTTGAAAAACAATATGTAAAAGCAAATCTCCTAATTCCTCTTTTAAATTTTCAGGATTATTTTCCAATATAGCATCTACAACCTCATTTGCTTCTTCCAGTAAATGTGGGGTTAAGGATTCTGAAGTTTGCTTTTTATCCCATTCACAACCGTCTTCGGATCTAAGTCTTTGGACAATATTAATTAAGTTTTCTAACTCTTTACTCATCTAGTAATTTAAATTTAAATTTTTTGACTATTTCTTCTTGAGCTAAAAACATCTTTTCTGATGAAGCTTTATCTTTGTCATCAAATCCCAGTAAATGTAGGATACCATGAGAAATCAGTCTTATAATTTCGTTGTTTAATGTTACATAAAAATCATTAGCATTTTCTTTTGCCATTTCAGTGCTGATATATAACTCAGCTTCTAAATGTGGATTTTCTTGAATTTTAAATGTTATAATATCTGTTAATACGTCTTCTTTAAAGTATTGAACCTTAAAATCATTGAGAACCTTATTGTTGCAAAATATAATTGAAATAATCGCTTTATTTAATGAAGATTTTTCTAATAGAATTTTTTTGACCAATTTTTCAACATTAGCATTATTTATATCTATTTTATTTAACTTATTAAAAACTTTTACGTCAATCATCTTTATCAGGGTATTCTGGCCTTGAATGATAAAGGCCTGATAGTACTGGTAACAGCCCATGCTTTCCGTCTCTTCTTCCTTTAATTTTCTGGAGATCTTCCATTGTTAAAGGACATTCATCAAGTTGTCCATCTTTTAATCTACTTTTAATTGCCTCATCAATCATCTTTTCAAATTTTTCCATTGTTGGATTCTTTATAGAATTTGCTTGCGCTTCTATCGCTTCAGCAATCATAACTATCCCTGTCTCTTTAGTATTTGGCTTTGGTCCAGGATATCTAAATTCATTTTCATCTACGCTTTCAGGGTTATCTGAATTGTCAATTGCCTTTTTATAGAAAAATTCCATTCTATTTTTTGCATGGTGTGTTTCAATGAAATCTTTAATAATTTTTGGTAATCCGTATTCATTTGCTAAAGATAATCCATCTGTAACATGCTGTTTTAGTATCTTGGCACTCATATGGGCGCTTATTGAATCATGTTTATTTTCTCCGGTCTGATTTTCAGCATAGTATTCTGGCTTTTTGATTTTTCCTATATCATGGTAATAAGATCCAACTCTACATAATAGTGCTCTAGCGCCAATAGCATTGGCACAAGATTCTGAAAGAGTACCAACTTTTACGCTATGAGTATGTGTTCCAGGAGCATCTTCCATTAATTTTTTTAGTAATGGTTGATCGTAGTCAAGCAATTCAATTAAGCTTAAATCAGTTGTTATCCCAAAAGAAGATTCAAATAATTGGACTAAACCAAATGACAAAATCGGGCTTAAAAAACTAGCTAAAGCTAGGTATCCAACAACTGAATAATTATAGTCAAGAAAGTCAATACCTTTAAAGAGCATTACAGAAAAGAAAACAAACATACTACATAGAACTAGTGAAATCATTGTAGCGATGATTTGCCTTCTTTTTCTTAATTTTCTTACGCTTAAGATAGCAACAAAGGCAGTAAAGAATTGTACAATCGCAAAATCTAAGTCATTCCCTATAAGTAATGATACTAATAAAATTAAAATTGTAGATGTAATTAATGCAATAGTTGTATCAAGTAAAACAGTAAGTAAAATTGAAATCATTGATATTGGAATAATATAAACAGGCAACTGATAATTAATAATTATCCAAGAAAAGAAAATGATTGTATAAATCAAAATACTAATTAAAAATAATAGCCTATAATCTTCGTAGTATTTATTTCTGTAAATGTATAAAAATGAAAATAAAATAAAGAGTAAAATAGATACTACAAAAAATGCTCCCAAATACTCTCTGAATTTATCTGCAGCTTTTTCATACCCTAATCTTCTTTCAGATTCAAATTGAAGTGATTTAATTTTTAAAAGAACAGATTCAGTTATTCTATTATTGGTATCAACAATTAATTCATTTGCTAAAACAGTACCTTGGAACCTTGATACTTTATCTAATCTCTCATTTTGTCTTTTTACAGTTAAATCTTTATCAATCAAAATATTTGGTTTTGTAAATTCATTAATCAACTCATATGAAAGTATAGATTTGAAATCTAATTCATCTTCATAGATAAGATTGACTTCCTCCTTATTTTTCTTCCATGCTGTTTCTATATCATTATAATTTTTGGTGGGAGCTAAGATTAATTCTCCACCTTGAATAATACTTATGTCGTTACTTAAAATATTATCTAAAGGTTCATCTATAATTCCTTCAGCCCATCTATTTAAACATATTTGCTTAATTTGATTTTTAAAAATATCAAGATTTATGGGTTCAGAAAGATTTTCTTCAATTCCAAGCAACTGATCCCATTGTGCTTTTTCAATCTGAAACTGATATTGTTCTAGAAATTCACTATAAAGAGTAACATATGTTGTACTGTCTGCAATAAAACTTGTTTGAAAACTTTCAAATTCAGGTTCATATCTATATTTATAAAGAGAATCTTGCGATGAAATATATAGCTCATGTGCAGAGCTAATATTATTTAAATAGTTAAAAAAGCTATCAATATTTAAAACTTGTTTATCGACAAAATCTTGGTCTCTTTTAAAACTGAATGGTACTGATTGTTTTGCTTCCTCTAAATCTTTTGTCAATTTTTGCTCTGTTTTAAGAATTCCAAAATCAAAAGGAGCAATAATAGGTTCATTAGCTATATCGTTAAGTTGATATGAATATCTAATAGAAAAGCCAGTTGGAAAAGTCAGGGATATCGCAAAAGAAAGTCCAAAGAAAATCAAAACAGGGAATTTGTTTTTTATAAAAAAATTTTGAATTTTTTTCAAATTGTTCATTTTACCACCTTATAGCAGCAGAAGCCCAGGTATAACCAGCTCCAAAAGCAGTAAGCATTATAATATCACCTTTAGAAAACTTACCCTGTTCCAATGCTTCGCACATTGCTATTGGTATTGTAGCCGCAGTAGTATTGCCATATTTTTGAATGTTAACAAACATTTTTTCAGAAGGTAAGTTCATTCTTTGCGCACATGCTTCAAGAATTCTTTTGTTTGCTTGATGAGCAACTACAAGTTTAATATCATCAATTGATAAATTATTTTTCTCTAATGCAAAATTGATTGCCTCTGGCATTCTTTTTACAGCATTTTTAAAAACTTCTCTACCATTCTGCGTTGGTAAGTGGTGTCTTTCTGCGACTATTTGTTCATCAATTCTTAAAGGATTAAAAAAAGAGCCAGGTGCTTTTGCTCCTAAATGTTCAACTCCACTACCGTCTGCGAATAGGTGAGTTGATAGAATACAACTGTCATCATTTGATTCTTGTAAAATAACTGCTCCAGCTCCATCACCAAATAATACACCCGTTGCTCTACCTTCAGGAGTTCTTTCAATTATTGTAGACATCACATCTGAGCCAACAAGAAGAATATTTTTATATTTGCCTGATTTAATATATTGATCACCAATCTCTAATAAATAAATAAAAGCTGAGCATGCTGCGCTAATATCATAAGCAGGAACATGCTTTGAGATTCCTAATTTTTGCTGGATTATTGGTGCCATTCCAGGAAAATTATAATCTGAACTTACAGTACCAACTACAATTGCATCTATATCATCAACAGATATATTTGCATTTTTAATTGCTTTAATACAAGCTGGTATAGCAAGATCTGAATTTGCTGTACCTGGTTCTACCCATCTTCTTTCTTCAATTCCAGATCTTGTTCTTATCCACTCGTCCGTTGTATCCATCATTTCTTCTAAGTCATGATTTGACACAACATTATCTGGAACATTAAAACCAATACCTGCTATTTTTGCTTTTTTCATAAAAATTTTTGAGCTGATCTATAAGCCGGGTTCTGTACATCTATGATGCGATGATCATTCCTCTCTATTTTATATTTCTATAAAACTCTAGCAATCTACCCTTCCCTCAAACGATACGAGCAGTATCTTGGGTCTACGTGATCTTGCACCTAGTGGGGTTTACCAGCTAATGATGTTACCATCATTACTGGTGGTCTCTTACACCACCGTTTCACCCTTACCAATAATGGCGGTTTATTTTCTGCTGCACTATCCATATTCTCACGAATCCCACCCGTTAGGTGGCACTATGCTCTACGGTGCCCGGACTTTCCTCTCGAAAATCGAGTAATCATCCAATCAGCTCTTAAAAGTATAATAAGGGATAGATATTAAATTTAGAAGAAAAAAATTAATTTTCTGTTTTGAACAAAAAACGACTACATGTACCACAGTTTACTATGTCTTTTGCTAGGGCCTCGTTAACAATCTGTGGAGGTATATAAGCGCCACATCCTTCACAATTGTTGTCAAGAATTTCAGAGCAAGCAACGCCCTTTCTGGCTTTATAAATTTGTGTATATTTTTCTAAAGTATCTTCAGCAATATCTTTAACTATATCTGATCTTTCAGATTGTAATGCATTTTGTTCTTCAGATACTTCTTCCATCTTTTTATTTAAATCTTCTTTTTTGGATTTAAGTTCATCGATTATTCCATCAAGTGATGCTTTATCTTCTTCAATTTCTTTTGATAAAACCTCTTTTTTTGACATCAAATCAATTAATTCATTTTCTTTATCATTTAAAAGATTTTTTTCAAAGTCTATTGTTTCCATCATGGCATCATATTCTTTATTTGTATTGATAGAGCCATCTACTAATTTGTCTTTTAACGCACTGATTTTTTGAGATGTAGTTTGGACAAGAGTTTCATTTGAATTAATTGAAACACTTGTATTTTTTAAATCTACCTCTTTGGATTCTAAAGATGATTTTACTTCGTCTTCTTCTTTTGTGAGGTCACTAACTTTTGAGGGTAAATCACCGAGAAGTTTTTCAATTTCAAATAATTTATTATCTACATCTTGTAATAAGATTATTTGATTAATTATACTCATAGAATTGAGGTTTCTCGATTTGCATGCATTTCGAGATGAATATATTCTAAATACATTACAAAAAAAACATTTATTATATCTTTAAAAAATTATATTATTCACCGTGTCACAATTTGAAAAATTAAAGACTTTTGAACCGCTACCATCAAGTGTTACAGTCAAAGAGTCAAGTATTCATGGGTTAGGTCTTTTTGCAAAAGAAAAGATACCTTCTCAAACAGAGCTTGGAATAACTCATATCAAAGATGATAGATTCTCACATGGATATATTAGAACACCGCTGGGTGGTTTTTTTAATCATTCAGAAAAACCTAATTGCGAAGCGATTTACGATGGAGATTATATTAAGTTAATAACTATTAATATTGTAAATTTTGATGAAGAGCTTACAGTCGATTATACAAAACATGACTGGATTAAAGAAAATAATGAATAATTACTATTTTACATCTGAATCTGTAACAGAAGGTCACCCGGATAAAGTTGCAGATTTAATATCTGATAATGTTGCTAATTTTTTAATAAATGAAAATGAAAATCACAGAGCAGCTATTGAAACAATGGTTTCATCGAATATGGTAACAATAGCAGGCGAAGTTAAAACTAATTTAGAAAATGAAAAAGAGGCAATTGAGCAATTAGTTAGAGATACTGTTAAACAGATCGGATATGAACAAGAAAATTTCCATTGGAATACATTTAATTTTAAAAATATTATTCATGGTCAAAGTGTAGATATAGCAAGAGGTACTGACGATTTTGGCGCAGGTGATCAGGGCATGATGTTTGGTTATGCATGTAATGAAAATAAATCTTTTATGCCTAGCGCAATTTACTATAGCCATAAAATAACTAAAGCGCTATCCGAAGCGAGACACAATGGTGAAAATTGGATAGGTCCGGATGGTAAAGCGCAAGTTACCATTGAATATAAGAATATTAATGAACCAATAAGAATATCTGATGTTATTTGTAGTACTCAACACAGTAAAGATTTAGAAGATAATTCTCCTGAAGTTCAAGCAAGAGTTGAAAAAATTATTAAACCTTTTTTAAATGATATGTCTGATGATAAAACCAAATTCAAGATAAATCCAACAGGTAATTTCGTAACAGGTGGACCTGATGGAGATACAGGAGTTACTGGTAGAAAAATTATTGTTGATACATATGGAGGCTATGCTCCGCACGGCGGAGGTGCTTTTAGCGGTAAAGATTGTACGAAGGTAGATAGAAGTGGAGCCTATATGGCACGCTATATAGCAAAAAACATTGTTGCATCAGGTATTTCTTTAAACGCCACTGTCCAATTAAGCTACGCTATAGGTATTAAAGAACCAGTTTCTTTATACATCTACTGCGATGGAAAAGTTAGAAATGATATTTCAAATTGGGTTGCTAATAATATTGACTTAACTCCACTAGGAATAATTAAGAAATTTGATTTGTTTAAATTAAATCTGGCGGATACAACAAATTACGGGCACTTTGGTAAAAATCACTTACCATGGGAAAAAACAGATATTGCTAAAGAATTAAACTTTTAGAGGATAAATATGAGACTACAAAACATAGAAAATAATATAAAAACTACACGTACAAAAAAAATACAAAATAAAAACAGTAAGATAGTTGAAGCATTGCCATTTAAAATAAAAGATATAAAGCTTGCAAAATTAGGTAGAGATAAAATAGATATTTCAGAAAGAGAGATGCCTGGTTTAATGGAACTACGTAAAAAATATTCTAAGTCAAAGCCCTTAAAAGGTTTTAGGCTTACTGGCTCATTGCATATGACAATTGAAACAGCAATCCTTATTGAAACTCTTAAAGATCTTGGGGCTAATATTAGATGGGCAAGCTGCAATATTTTTTCAACACAAGATGAGGCTGCAGCTGCGATTGCTAAAACAAAAACTCCCGTTTTTGCTTGGAAAGGCGAAACTCTCGAAGAATATTGGGACTGTACACTACAAGCATTGACTTTTAAAAATAATTTAGGTCCAAATCTTATTGTAGACGACGGAGGTGACGCAACACTTCTTATTCATAAAGGATATGAATTAGAAAACTATTTTAATAGTCATAAAAAACTTCCAAAAATCACTACTCAGGTTGAAGAAGAAATTGTAATTGAAAGACTTTTAAGGAAAGTTCATAAAATTAATCCAAATCATTGGCATAGTATTGTACCAGATATTATTGGTGTGTCAGAAGAGACAACAACTGGTGTTGCACGTTTAGAACAAATGATTGAAGATGCATCTTTACTATTTCCAGCATTCAATGTAAATGATGCAGCAACTAAATCAAAATTTGATAACCTCTATGGCTGCAGAGAATCTTTAGCAGATGGAATTAAACGATCAACTGAAATAATGCTTGCAGGTAAAACCGTGGTTGTTTGTGGTTATGGAGATGTTGGTAAAGGCTCAGCACAATCAATGAAATCTTACGGTTGCAAAGTGATTGTAACTGAAATTGATCCAATTTGCGCTCTTCAAGCAGCTATGGAAGGATTTGAAGTTAGAAGATTAGAGGATGTTTTGGATAGAGGTAATATCTTTGTTACTACAACAGGCAATAAAGATATTATTACATTAAAACATATGAAAAAAATGAAAGATCAAGCTATTGTTTGTAACATAGGACACTTTGATAATGAAATTCAAGTAGACGCATTAAATAAGTCAAACGCAAAAAGAGATCAAATAAAACCTCAACTTGATAGATATACTTTTAAAAACGGTAAGCAAATATTTATTTTGGCAGAAGGTAGGCTCGTTAACTTGGGTTGTGCAACTGGTCATGCCAGTTTTGTAATGTCAACCTCATTTTCAAATCAAGTTTTAGCTCAGATATTTTTGGCAAAAAATAAACCTGCAACTGGCATTTATGACTTACCCAGAAAGCTAGATGAAGAAGTTGCTAGAATTCATTTAAAACATCTTGATGCAGATTTAACAAAGCTCACAAAACAACAAGCAAATTATATTGGTGTTAGTGTTAATGGTCCATTTAAAAAAGATGAATACAGATATTAAAAATTAGGATTTATAAAATATGTCACGAATAGTTGCAATTTTTTTAATATTTTTAATACTACCTTTATACTGCTTGATTGCATTTATAGTTTATATTTCAGATGGTTTACCAGTTTTTTATGTGCAGAAAAAACTTGGTTTGAATCACAAAGAATTTAATCTCTATAAATTTAGAACTATGAAAAAAAATACTCCTGAAGTTCCAACTGAGGAAATGAATGATTCATCGAAATATATAATAAAATTTGGTCTTTTTTTAAGAAAGTTCAGTTTAGATGAATTACCTCAATTTTGGAATGTATTGAAAGGTGACATGAATTTTGTAGGACCAAGACCATGTATGGCAACAAATGAAGAAATTGTTAAAACTCTTAGAGAAGAAAACGGAATTCATAAAATTAAGCCTGGTATTACAGGGTGGGCCCAAGTAAATGGAAGAGACTTAAATTCATTTAAAAATAAAGTAGAACTTGATAACTATTATTTATTAAATAAAAGTTTTTGGTTAGATTTTAAAATTATTTTTAAAACTTTTTTCGTAGTATTAGTCCAACGAAATATTAAACATTAAAATTAAAGTTTAATTTGCTTTACATTGTTCCAGTCTATTGACTCATTTGCTGTTTTTAAATCAATAAATTCAAAATCTGCTAAAAGTTTTTCTAATTTCATCATTGAATTTTTTAACCCATAATAAGACTTAAATTTTCGCAATAAAGATAAATCATTAATCATAGGTTGTGCTGGATCAAAATCTCTGGGATGAAAGTAAGTCATATTGTACTTACTTCGACTCATTAAGTTCTTAATAATAAATAGAGGTAGTAATCTGAAGTATCCTCCTCCAGAAAAAATAATTTGTCTACCTAGAAAATTAAATGTATTGATAGGAAATTCTTTGATATTTCCAATATCAAGACTAACAACACTAGGCTCAGCATATCCATAATTTGAAAAACCACCATGTGATCTTTTAGCAGGGAAAATACTACAATCGATTTCAATACCATTTTTTATTAATTCATCAAATACCCATAAATTTTGTTTCTTTATAGAAAAACCTGGAGCTCTATATATTTTAACTTTTTTACCGGTTTTATCTTCTAATAAATCAATTGATTTTTTTAAGTCATTAGAAAATTCATCTTTTGACTGCTTATAAGCAAGCTGATGCATATTAGAATGTGTACCAATTTCATAACCCATTGAATCAATTTTCTTAATAATATTGGGAAATTTTTTTGCGACCCAACCTAAACAAAAGAATGTGGCATTTTGGTTTTTATCATTAAGAAGGGAAAATACTTTATCCATGTTTGCTTCCAATCTATATTCATAATTGCTCCAGTTTTTTTCATTTTCTGTCGAATCATGATCTAAAATATGAAACCACTCCTCTATATCAAAAGTAAGGATATTCATCAGAAGAATCTTTTACCTTTATTATAAAAATCTTTTACATCAGAACGTTTTGGAAAAGAATAATAGGTTTTTTTTGAATCGTCATTTTCAATTAAATCAAAATCGTCATTTTCAATTAAATCAATTGCTTTTGCAATGGCATCCATACCTATTTTTTTCGTTGTTTTGATTAATTCCTGCTGTGTTAAATCATTAATTTTAACTTTCTTTTGTACAATTATAGGTCCACTATCAATACCTTCATCAACAAAAAAAACACTTACACCAGTGAATTCTTCATTATTTTTTAATACCCAAAAAGAGGGCATTAGCCCTCTATACTTTGGCAGTAATGCTGTGTGAAGATTTATACAGCCTTTTTTTGCTAAATTAATGATAGGTTTTTTAAATATTTCATTTCCCAAGATAGATACCAATAAATCAGGTTTAAATTCTTTAATTGTACTAATTGATTCAGGATGATTTATATTTTTATTTAAATTTACTTTTACAATTCTATTTTTTTTTAAAACATTTTTGACTTTAGAATTTTTATCAAAAATATTTATTAAATATTTAAGGCTATAGAAAAGAAAAAATTGAAACCCAAAAATATTGTATGTCCTTCTGGCTTTTTCTATAAAAGATTCTTTTTTTCCAAAAGGTGATGGACTAGTGACAACTGCCCCGATAATTTGTGAATGCTTTGGTAAAATTTTAATTAAATATCTTAAATTTTCTGCTAAAAAGAAGGGTTCATTTTGAGTGATAATTAATATTCTCATTTTTTACTAAAATATCTAAAGAATATTGAGTTATCATTCATTTATAATATTCTTCAATTACATTAATAACGTTATATGTATGATTAAATCCTGTAATACATTCAGATGGCTCTCTAATATATTTAATGAAATGTTTAATTTCGTTTGTTAAAGGTGATATATTTTTATCAAATTCCACTTCTACAAATTCGTTATTAATATGATTATAGTTTGAATCAATATTGATGTCATGTAATAATATTTTTTTTGATACATCATCGAAGATAATTGTCTTCTTTTCTCCAATAATAGTTAATGATCTAATTTTCTTCGGATAGTACCAACTAACATCAATTTGAGCATAAACATTATTTTTATATTCAAGGTGAGTTGAAGAATAGTCATCATTAGGACTAAATGTGTAATTTGATTGATTTTTAGTCATTGTAATATGTTGTTGGTCATTAAGAAAAAACTGAATAAGACTAATATCGTGTGGTGCGAGACTTAAAAAAACATCAATATCTTTTCTCATTATTCCAAAGTTAAGCCTTTGACTATGAATAAACATAATTTTACCGATTTTTCCATCATCAATAATATCTTTTATTTTTCTAATAGCTGGATTGTACAAGTATGTGTGCCCAGACATTAGAACTAAATCATTTTGTGCAATTACATTCAATTGCTTTAGTTCATCTAGAGATTCAACCATTGGCTTTTCAACTAAAACATGTATGTTATTTTCTAGACATATTTTTGCAATTTCAAAATGTGTTGATGGAGGAGTTGCTATTATAGCTCCATCTATGTTTTTATTATCAATTAACGCATCAGAGAAAGAATGGTAAAACTTAACATCAGAATACTTCTTCATTAAATCAGCATAACTTTCGAAAAAAGGATCTACAACAATCACTTCAGAAACTTTATCATAATTTGATAGCTCTCTTAAATGATTTTTCCCCCAATATCCAATACCAAATAGTATTATTTTCATAAAATATTATACAAATTATTGACAGAAATAAAAAAGCCTTTATATTAAAAGATTCGATCTAAATGGTTTTTCATTAATCCAATACTAGCATAATCATTGATAAGCTTATTACTTTCCAACTTACAATCGTTTATTTCATTAAAATTAAGACTAGCTAAAGAATTTATTGTTTTAAAAATGGATTTATCATCATTAAGATTTGCTGTATATTTATTTTTCAGGTTTTTAAGTATCGAAAACTTATCAAAAGGTCCCAAAATTAGAAGTGGAATTTGTGCATACAAATAATCAAACATTTTTAAGGAAGCAATTCCATACTTATAAAAATCTTTTTCAGGAAAACTAACAATTCCGAAAGAGCACTTTTTGAGAATGCTAAACAAGTATGATTTATTTTTAACATCGATAAAAAATAGATTTTGCAATCCATAATCATTTTTAAGTTGAATAGCTTTTTCTTTAAAATCTCCCTCACCCATTAAAATTACAGCTGTATCTTTTTTAACAAATTTTAAAGATCTAATGATGTTATCTAAGCCATAATAATGGCCTATTGTTCCTGCATAAATTCCGACTTTTTTAAATGATTTAAAGATATTAAGATGAGATTCATCTAATTTTACTGTGTTGTAATTTTTATCATAGTAGTTTATATCTATTACCTGAGGAATATATTCATATCTTTTGAATTTAATTTTGTGATCAGCTAAATATCTTTCGTAGTTTGGCAAATTACTTATTACTAAGTCAGATTTTTTATGAAGGAATAGCTCTATTGCTCTTAATATTATTGCTAAAACATTTAACCTAGATAAATTATGAACAGTAACTTGTGTTAATGGCCAAATATCCCTTATCTCTAGGATAAATTTTGATGACGTTTTAACGGAATAGATATAAGAAATAAAACATGTAAATAAATCTGGGCTGCTAGCTAAAATATAATCAGCATTAGGAAGTTTTTTTTTAAAAAACAAAAATCTAAAAAGGTTGAAAGCAAAACCAAACATTCTTAAAGATTTTGATAAAAGACTTTTTGATTTTATAACAGGTTCATCGACGAAAAAATATTCGATATTATTGATTATCTTAGAGTCACTATCAATTTTCTTTGTACTTTGATAATTTTGTTTTGAAGTTATTATGGAACAGTCAAAATTTTTTTCACTGAAATATTTAGCAAAATAATAATGCCTCAAAGAAAAATCAGCGTATTTTGGAATACCAGCAAAATGATTTACAATTAATATTTTCAAATTATTTCCATAAAAATTAATTACCTTGTTAATCGCCTAATAATATGATGAAATTTTTCTAAAAATTTAAATAGCTTTATACTTAATGGAGAATAAAGAGATGCAGATTTTGGTTTATCAGCCATAATTTTTTTAAAATCTTCATCATTCATTTCCAACTTCTTTAAGAAAAAAATCATGTCTCTCTTCATAATGTTAGCATCACCATAGGTATTATCAATTTTTAATTTATTTATGGCTTCTTCTCTTGTCATTTGTTTAGATATGATTAGAGAAGAGAAATGTGCTTTTCTTTTATCAATATTAAACTTTTCAGGTAAAATGTATCCTTGAAAAAATCTTGTTATTATTGATTCGTAATGTTTATATCTATATGGTTTGTATCCAACTTCTTTTTCTAAAATACTTATCGCTTTGCTTTTATCGAAATCTATAAAATTTAGAATAGGTATAAACTTAATTTTCTTAATCAGAAAATAATAAAAATATTCAGTCATTGAAATTGTTGGGAGTGATTTAATTTTGACTTTTGGAAAAAATTTTTGGACAATTGCTTTGATTATATATTTGTTTTTATTGTCTTCCATCCAGCTAGTAGGCATTATACCTTCAGTTGCAGTATTACTTCCATTAATTATATATTTTATTTTGTGCTTTGAAGCTGTTTTTATCAATAAAGCATTTATAGCATGATCTGTTGCAATTTCTAAATTATTAATTGATGATTTTAATAAAGCTTTTTGGATATGTTTAAATTCGTTCCAATCAATTACATGGGTAACAAGGTCAATTTCGAGTATATCCAAACAGCTTTTGATATTTTGAACGGCCAATTCAGAGTTCCAGCCATTATCAAGATGTACTGCTAACGGATTTAACTTGAGAATCTTCTTTAAATAATAGGCTACGTAGGTACTATCCACACCTCCACTAACTCCAATGATACAATCATACTTCGTTTCATTTTTATTTTTCTTAATTTTTTCAATTAAGTTATTCAAATAGTCTGAATAGTTATCTTTTTCAAAAATAATTCTTTGTAGATGAGCCTTACAATATTGACACTGGTGGTTTTTATCAAAAATAATGTCTGGAACAGAAGAGTCCATAACACAAAAAGAACATAAACTATTTTTATTAGGGCTCATAATGATAGTAATGTATTCTTTTTTTCAAATGATGGGTAGTTAATTAAAACAGCATTGTGAGGTCCATGGTAAACAAAAATACTTCCTGCAGCAATTGCGGATGCATTTGTTTTTTTAAAAAAATCACTAATGCATTGATATGAGTTGGCACCACCAGTACCAATTACTGGAACTGAACAACTATTAACAACTTCTTTAATAAATTCTAAATCCATTTTCTCCATTTTTCCTTCAAAATTAATGCACTGGAGCAAAATTTCACCAGATCCAGCGTCAATTGCTTTTTTGATAAAATCTGCGATTTTAGTATTTATACTTTTTCTGCCATTATTAAAAGTACAAGTTCTTTTCCCAAAGAAATTAATTTTATAATCGATACAACAAACAACTGCCTGATTACCAAACCTAGATGAAATAGATTCTATTAAACTAAAATCATTAATGTTTGCACTATTTATAACAACTTTTTCAAAACCAATTCTAAAAATTTTTTCCGCTGTATTAGTACAATTTATTCCTCCACCATAAGATAGAGGCATAAAAGCTTCACTTGCAAGCTGATTTAAAAATTCAAAATCGGGTTCAATTATTGATTTGTTGATATCTAAAACTATAAGCTCGTCTACCTCTTTTTCATTAAATATTTTAAGAGCAACGAAGGGGTCACCAATATAAGTTTCACTTTGGAAATTAATAGTTTTATATAATAATCTATCTTTAATAAGAAGTATAGGTATTATTCTTTTCAAAATTTAATCTCACAAAAATTTTTAATTAAATTAGCTCCATGTTTTAAGCTTTTTTCTGGATGAAATTGGAATCCAAATATATTTTCTTTGAAAATAGCAGAATGAAATGTTTGGCCGTAATTTGTTCTAGATAATACATTTTCAGAATTTTTACAATTAACAAAATAGCTATGAACAAAGTAATATCTTGATTTATTTTTGTTAAAATTATTAAAAATGGGATGTTCATTTGATAATTTTAAAGTATTCCATCCAACATGCGGTATCTTTAACTGTTTATCTTCAAAATTAAATTTTTTTACGCTTCCATCAATTAATCCCAAACCATTAATTCCAGGGGATTCTTCACTTTCATTCATAAGAAGTTGCATACCTAAACAAATACCTAATATTGGATTTTTCTTTTTGTTTGCAATTTCATGTATTTTCTCCACCAAGCCATGTTCATTAAGATAATTCATAGCTTTACCAAAGTTACCAATACCAGGTAATATAATACGATCTCCATCTTCAACTTTATTTAAATTCTCAATAATAGTCGCTTCATGACCAACCCAATTAATCATATTTTTTACTGAGCTTACATTTGATAATTTTGAGTCTATTATTTTTATATTCATTTTTAATAAAGATTATATTAGCGAATTATAGTAATATTCTTTGATTTTTTTTGACTCGTTATCCCAATTATATTTAGCGAAAAAATTAAAGCAATTTTCTTGTAATCGAGAATAGTTTAGGTTTATAATTTTTTCTACTGCAGTTGAAATTGATTTATACTCATTTCCTGAATCTATTACTACACCTAAATCGTACTTTGATATAAACTTACTCTGTACCTCAAAACCTCCACCAATCATTGGCAATCCAGCCATTGCGCTTTCAAAGAATTTATTACCTAAACCTAATAAATTATTCATTGCAATAGCCTTTCTAAGATGTAATGCTTGTAAAGAATAATCTGCAGATCTTAAAATATAGTATAATTCATCAACACTCACTGCATCATGTAAATGTATCTTATTAGACTTATCTGCCGCAGATTTTATTTTTTTTTCATTTTTTAATATTCGTCCAATAAAAACAAAGCATATATCTAAATTTGTCTTGAGAGCAAAATCCAAATAATGATCTACCCCTCTACTATCATCTAAAACGCCTACATATGCAAATATTGGGGTTTTATTATCGATAGAAAATTTTTCCCTTAAATAATTATTTTTTTCAAGCTTATTATAGAATGGTGTGTTAAAGATTCTAACTGCTTCGACATTGTACCATTTTTTATATATTTCTTGAAATTTATCATTGACTACAACTGTTACTTCGCAAAATTTTATTAATAACGCTTCTACATTCTTGGCAAGAAACTGGATTGTTGAAGACCATCCATTTCTCCTAGCTTCAATCTCGTGTGTATCATAAACAATTTTCGTTTTTTGGTTGACGAGTTTATAAAGAACACAAACTGGTAAAGATGCAAGATTATGGGCGTGTACAATTTCAGGTTTTATTTTTTTTAAAAATTTAAAAGTATTTAAAGTCAGCCTTATAACATTAAGTGTTTTTATATAAATACCAGTTTTTAGCCATTGTGTTTCATGCATATCTAATCGATAGATTGATATATTTTTTTTAAAAAGCTCTTGTCTCTCAAGTTTACCATTATTGATTCCTAATAAAAAAATATTGTCAAAATAATTTAAGTTACTGATTGTTTCAGCAATCTTATAAATTCTAGACTCATGGGTCATTATTGTTGGATAAATGTGGACGTTATTTTTCACTAATAATTTTTTTATTTGGTGGTAGTAAAATAAGAAAAATAATTGATAAAAAAAGGCCAGATGTAAAAAAAACAGTAAAGATTGAGCTATTTATCATCGCAAAAAAAGAAAATGTCATTAAAAGTTTAACAAATAAATTATTCTTCTTATTTGAAAAAGCGTCTATGATTTTTAAGATCAAAACAAAAACAATACAAACAATTATAATACCAGACATTCCCAGCTTAGAATAGCCATCAGCGATTAATCCTGCATTTAAATTAGTTTCATCGCCAAATAAAGATCTTCCTAGTTCTCGTGATATGCTTGTGTGATATGACTTTCCAAAAAATAGGCTAAAGATGGAAGTATCTAAAAAATAAGAAAAGTCATACTTTTGGAAATATTCATAATAAAATGTAGAAACTAATTGAGGGGTAAAAATTAATCTATTTATGAAAAGTGCAGATAGAATAGGATTAATAAAGTATATGGATGAGGCAGACAAGATCATGAATATGTAGCTTTTAAGTAAATTTTTCTGATTAACTTTTTTAAAAAATTTGTGTATCAAAAAAACCCCCAAATAAAGTGCCATTGAAAAAAGAAGTGATTTTTCAGATGAAGTAGAAAAAATTATAATTGTAAGAATTGATGATCCCACCATTAAAAAAAAATTTTTAAAAACAATAGAATACGCAAAAAGAAGAGGTGGGCCTAAAGTAAAAAAATTCAAAATTAAATATCCAGGGTTTGAATCTTTAAAAACACCTCTTTGACTATAAATTAATTCACTAGTTAGAGAAAAGCTGCTAATGTTAATATTGATTCCATATTTTGAGATAAATACTAAAGTTGCAATTGCGTAAAAAGAATAAAAAACAATTTTAAAAAGAGCAAAATTATTTAAATGCGGAACATCAAAATGAATATTAGACATAAAATTATTTACAATAACAATGAAAGAAAAAGATGTCAAATTTATGAAATACCAACTTGCAGGGGATGCTCCAAAAGCGAATAAAGAACTAAGAGGTAACAGTATTCCAATCAGTAAAATAAATATTAAATAATTTGAAATGTTATTTTTCTCATCGTTTAAAATAAATGGAAAAATAAAAAAAAGAGAGAAAGGTAAATTAATTAAATATAATTCTAAGTTAGCAGTATATCCTTGGTATGAATATATCTGAAAACTTATTAGGTAGTATAAAATATCAATTATAAATCTACAAATGAGTAGAAAAAAGACCGTTCTAAAGTTAATTGTCAATTAGTTCTGTAATTTTTGAATTTTTAAGAATGTACAGTCCCGCAAAAGATAAATTTAAAAATAAAAAAAGAAAGACTAAGTATTTTGTTTTAGGAAATGAACGCTCTACAGGCAAGTAAGGTTCATTAATTAAAAAAATGCCATTATTATTATTATTAACTTCAACTGCTAATGTTTCTTCTTCGCCCCTTAAAACCATATAAATATTTTTAATTATTTCTATTTCTGTTATAAGCTTACTTATCTCGAGTTGTAAACCAGGAGATTTGGAAGAAATATTTTTTTCTTGAAATTCTTTTAATGCATTTTGTTTTTTGGATAAATCAATTTTAAGTAGCTCATTTCTTTCTGTTAGAAAAGATAATTTTTTGCTATTATTTAACGAAGTTAGGCTGTTTATCTTAGAAATTGTATCTTGAAAAACTAACTTACAAATTTCATAAGAAAGATTTGGGCTTGTAGTTGTAACCTTAAAGTGTATGATAGAGCTTTCAATGTCCTGATAAACATTAATTACTTTTTTATTTAAATGTTTTTTACTTAATTCAAAATCTAAAGGATCATTTAAATCTTTTTCTGGATAGAGATAATAAAATATTTCTTTTGACTCTCCAGACTTAGATGTGAAAGTATGATTTAGTATTTTTGAAGATACATTGTCATTTCTAGCTATCTCCTTTATTACATTAGGATCTGTTAATGGGTTATTACTCTGATTCATATTATAACCAAGCTGACTCGCTAATGAAGCCATTGCACCTAAACTATTTGAGTCAGATTGAGAAGGTAAAACTGATGCACTAGAAACGAACTCTTTGGGTGTGACAAAATATATTAATGTAGATAAAATTAGACTTAAAAAAATAAATTTGAATAAAATCTTAGGATTTTTTCTTAAGTCAAATAAAGATTTTAAATTAAATATTATTTTATAAGACATAATATTAATATAAAGTTATAATTTGATGAAAAAAAATATATAATTTTATAATGCTAGATAAAGCAAATAACTTAAATAAAAATATTGCTATCCTTGTTGGAGGAACTTTCACTGCTCAGCTAATTACAATTTTTTTAACACCTGTATTATCAAGGATTTATAAACCAGAAGATTTTGGAATCTTTGCAATTTTTTTTAGCATAACAGGTATCATATCAATAATGATTGGTGGGAGATATGAAGTAGCAATTGTTCAACCTAAAAACGATAATGAAGCAATGAGTTTAGTTTCAATAAGTTCTGCTTTAATGTTCCTATCAACAATATTTCTTACATTAATTTTTTATCTTATTGATGGAGATATTTTTTCAAGAAATAATTTAGATAAAACAATTTTCTTATTTATACCATTAATGTCGCTTTTAATTGGAATTTTTAATATTCTAAACATCCTAAATACTAGATTTGAGAATTATAAATCAATTTCTATTGCAAAAATTTTAAGAGCAATCTTTCAAAATATAATTCCAATAATTTTATCATTTTTCACAATTCATACTTTAAATATACTTATTGGTTATTTAGGCGGTTTTATAGCCACTTACATTACACTAATTAAAAAAGAATTTTTGGATAAAAAAATCTTATCAGGTATTTCTAAAAAAACAATTTTATTAAATGTAAATAAGTATAAAGTATTCCCCCTCTTTAATGCTCCATCTTCAATTGCCAATAAAATAACTCATAATTTACCTTTTATTTTCATATTATTTATTGGGGGTGAAGCAATTAATGGACTATACTTTTTAGCTGCAAGATTAATTTCTATTCCAACAACATTAATTGGAGAATCTTTTAGCCAAGTATTTTATAGAGATATTTCAAGAAAAATAAATGAAAATAATAAGATTCTGCCCTTTTTAAAGGATTCAATAAAAAAATTATTTTTTCTAGCATTTCCTATTTTTATTGCCATATTTTTTTTAAGTCCAAAATTTTTTCCTTTATTTTTAGGAGATGAGTGGAGAGAATCAGGTTATATTGCTCAGTATTTAGGATTTATATTTTTAATACAATTTATAGTATCTAGTGTAAGTCAATTATTATCTATAAAAAAGTTTGTGCTTAAAGGAGCTTTATGGAAATATATATACTTAATATCATCTATTGCGCTATATTTTTGCGCATATTTTTTTGAAATAGATTTTTATACTTTTCTAACTCTGCTAGTAATACATGAATACATTCTTTATTCAATTTATTTCTTACTTATTTACAATGCTGCTTATGAGCATGATAGTGCTCTATAATATTATTGATTATTTATTAAATATTTTTTTTCTGATTTCAGTTGCTGATATTTTCTTCACTTTTTCTGGAGGAAAATGTTCAATAATATCGTATCCAACACCCCTGCCATAATTTATTGATTCAATATCTGGCATAATAATAACTTTGACTTTTTTTAAACTAACTAGATCATGAAGTTCACGTTCAAGATTTTTTTTTATTTCAGTTGGTGAAAAAGGATTTGAATCGCTTTTTTCTACATCACGAATTGCAATACAAACATTAAATCCCTCATTTAATCTTTGATCAATTAACCATCTATGCCCTTCATGCCAGGGCTGCCATCTACCAATAAATAGTGAGTATTTCATCTACACAATCCTCTACTGTCTTTTCTGTTGTATCAATATCTAGGTAATCTTTTTTTGGTTTTTCATAGTCTTCAGCAAAAAAATGCTCGCGACCCCTAATTTCTTCTGTATGCAAATAAATCTCAAAAACAGGTGTTATTAACTTAAATTTTTCTCTTATATCTAAGTAAGGAGCAACTAGAGCTACTATCACAATAAAATCTTTATTTGAAAGGAAATGTGCAATTTTTTGTGCAGTGATAATATTTTTCTCGCGACCTTGCCTTGAATAATCTTTATTAGTTGTAATATCTCTTAAATCATCACCATCAACTAAAATAACATTACTTTTATTGCTTTTACTTAATATTCTCTTTTTTAAAGCTTTAGCAATAGTTGTTTTACCGCTTCCTGGTTGACCAGTAAGCCAAATTATCTTATTCTTCTTCAATCGAAATAGCCCTACCTTTAAGCTTTTCCCAGTCTCTTTCTGGTCTAACTAATAAATTAGTTTCCCATGCACCTTTTAAGACATTCATCTCAATACCGTTTTTATCTCCAAAACTTATCAAAGCTTGAATATCTTTAGGAAAACAACTACCTCCAAATCCGAATTTACCATCAGGTCCTGGAACTTGAAGATGTGAGTGACCAATTCTGCCGTCTAATATGAATCCTTCTATAGCATCTGACCAATTAACACCAACTTTGTCAGCTAATAATTTCATTTCATTTAAAAAAGAAACTTTTGTAGCAAAAAATAAGTTGTTCATATATTTTATTAATTCTGCTGTTTCATAATTTGATTCTAAAACTGGCAGGTATTCTCCAAACCTACTTTTATAAAGCTCTGCCACTCTTGAAGTATTTTTAGAATCTCCGCCTAAAATAACTCTTGACTGGTTAATAAAATCAAATGCTGCTGACCTTTCTGTTAGAAATTCTGGATTGAATACTATGTTTAAGTTTGAAAATTCATTTTGTATCTCTCTTGTTGTTCCCGGGACAACTGTTGATCTAACAAGAATGATATTGTCAGATTTATTAACAGTATCAATTGATTTTATAGCATCTTTTAAAATGCTTAAATCAATAGATCCGTCTTTTTTTGAAGGTGTTGGTACTGATAGAAATATAAAGTCTGATTCATTTACTGTTTCATTTAAACTATGCATACTCTTCACAGGATCTTTGTCATAAATTTTTATAGATGCACCAAAACCAGTTTGGGAAGAAAAACCATGTGCTACGGCTGTTCCTACAAATCCTTTACCAATAATTCCAATTCTTGTTTTATAATTACTCACTTTTAATCCTCCTAAATTTATCTCATAATAAACATTTTTCTATTGAATGACATATCTTATCTATTTCATTCTTTTTTAAGTATGGATGCATTGGCAAACTTAAAATTCTTTCAGATAATTTTTCTGAAATCGGAAAGTCATTTTCTTTATATCCTAAAAAAGAATATCCAGATTGTAAATGGCACGGTATTCTATAGTATATAACTGATGGTATTCCATTTTCACTCAATTTATTTTGTACTGTATCGCGTTTATCTCCTGTTTCAAAAAGAATTGAAAATTGAGCATAAACTGATTTATATTTTTTTGGTATTACTTGAAATTTAAGAGGAAGTTTAGAAAGCTTTTCTCTATAGTAATTTGCTATTTCGTTCCTTACATCAATTTCATTAGGAAAAATTTTTAACTTTTCTAAAAGAATAGCTGCTTGAAGAGTATCTAATCTTGAATTAAGTCCTACATTAATATTATCATATTTATCAATTCCTTTTCCATGCACTCTTAATGATTTTAATTTATTTGATAAATTTTTACTATTAGTAAATACAGCCCCGCCATCTCCATAACACCCCAATGGCTTTGCTGGGAAAAATGATGTTGTTGTAATATCTGCAAAACTACCTACACACTGATTATTAATTGATGCTCCAAAAGATTGTGCTGCATCACCAATAACTTTAATATCATATTTTTTCGCAATTTCATTAATCATTCTGTATCTTGCTGGTAAACCAAATAAATCAACAGGCATAATTGCCTTAATTTTTACATTTGAGTTTCTAATAGTCTTCTCAACTTCTTCTGGATTTATATTGAAAGTTGAGTCATAAACATCAACTAAAACAGGTGTTGCGCCAATTGAAACAATGGCCTCTAATGTTGCGATATAAGTAAATGGTACAGTAATGACTCCATCTCCTGGACCAATATCCAATGCCATTAAAGCCAGAATTAAAGCATCTGTACCATTAGAACAACCAATAGAATACTTAACATCAGCAAATTTGGATAATTTTTCTTCAAGTGAATTAACCTCTTTACCTAAAATGTACTGTCCATTATCAAGGACATCCTTAATTCGGGAATCTAATGAATCTCTAATTTTATCTTGCTGCTTCTTTAAATCAATAAATTGCATTACTTATAAAACTCTCTAATTTTATCACATACATATTCAATTTCATTTTGGGTCATTTCAGGAAACATGGGTAAAGAAAGAATTTCTGATGAAAGCCTGCTACCAACAGAAAAATCGTCAACTGATAAATTTAAATGTTTGTAACAATCTAGCAAAGGTAAAATGTTTGGATAATGAAGAGCTGTACCAATACCTTGGTTCTTTAAATAGGATTGTAAATCGTTTCTTTTTTTAGCACAAATCACATAAAGGTGGTAAACATGAGTAGAATTTTGATCAATTTTTGGGATAGTAATATCTTCGATATCTGATAAATTATGATCATAAATTTTTGCTATTTCTTGTCTCCTTGTTGTCCACTCCATAATATAATTTAATTTTAAGTTTATTATATTACCTTGTATACCATCCATTCTCGAGTTAATACCCTCATAAATGTGTGTATGTTTTTTTTCTTGTCCATGATTTGCCAGCATTCTTACTTTTTTTGATAATTCATCGTTGTTAGAAATAACTACACCTGCATCTCCATAGGCCCCCAAATTCTTACCTGGATAAAAACTAATAGTAGCTAAATCACCTATTGTTCCAACATTCTTGCCTTTGTACTGGGAAAAAACTGCTTGGGCACAATCTTCAATTATATAAAGTGAATGTTTTTTTGCAATCTGAACTAATTTTTCAAAATTCTTAACGGGTTGGCCATAAAGATGTACTGGAATAATAGCCTTTGTTTTTTTTGATATTTCTTTTTCAATTAAATTTACGTCTATATTGTAATTATCAGGTTCTATGTCAATAAATTTTACATTCGCTCCAACTTGTCCTATTACTTCTGATGTTGAAATCCACGAATTACAAACAGTAATGACTTCATCTCCTGGACCGATATCTAGAGCTCTCAAAGCCAAATAAATAGCATCAGTCCCATTGCCAACACCAATGACATTTTTAACACCATACATTTTTGAGAAATTTTCTTCAAAACGAGCAACATATTTACCTCTAATAAAAGCTGTGTCATTTAAAACTTCATCTATTGCTTGATGCACCTCAGTTTTGATAGAATTATACTGACGTTTAATATCTGCAAATGGTATGTTCATAAAATTATACTTTCCCAATTATCTTTGCAGGCGAACCAGCAACTTTTGTATTATCAGGCACATCTTCAGTTACTACTGAACCAGCGCCAACGACAGAATTAATTCCAATCCTAACTGGAAAAACAACACAGCCACTTCCAATGACAGCATTATCACATATCTTTGTTTCTTTCCATTCTGATTTTGAACCTGTTCTTTTGAATGAAGGAGGATTAATATCATTTACTGTCATAACAGAATGACCAATAAACACATTTTTTCCAATATCAACTAAAGAACAAATGAAAGAATGGGAGCTAATTATAGAATCATCACCAATATTAGTTTTGTTCTGAATTTCAACATAAGATCCGATTTTTACATTTCTACCTATTTTAGATCCGTAAATGTTACAAAAGTGCCAAATTTGAGTTCCATCTCCAATTTTTGAATCAATAACTATAGTGTTTTTACCAGTTTTCATAAAAAGATTTTATACAATATAATAGTAAGTAAATATAATTTATAGTATTAGTTTTTTTAATAAAAAATTTGAAATATTTAGCTAGGGCCCATAGCTCAATTGGTTAGAGCAACGGACTCATAATCCGCAGGTTCGGGGTTCAAGTCCCTGTGGGCCCACAAATGAGCAGTCATTCTTACATACAGGACCCTAGAAATAATAAAATATTTATAAATATCAATGGAGAGTTAATCAAACGTAGTCAAGCAAAAATATCAGTTTTTGACAGCGGCTTCTTGCTTGGCGACGGAATTTGGGAAGGAATAAGGTTTCATAAATCAAGATTACTCTTTATAGAAAATCATTTAGAGCGCCTTTTTGCAAGTGCTAAAGGTATTTCATTAAATATATCTTTAACTAAAGAAGAGATAATTTCTGAAATTAATAGAACACTTACTGCGAATAACATGATAAATGATATTCATATAAGACTCATTATTTCTAGAGGAAATAAAATAACACCTTATCAAAACCCCAACGCTAATATTGGGCCTATAAACTTTGTTATTATACCAGAACACAAAAAAACTAATCCCGAGGTATATATAAAAGGGTTAAGGATAGGGAGAGTGCCTAACGTAAGACCAGATTCTCTTATACAAAATCCCAAATATAACACTTTAAGTAAGCTCAATTGTATTTTAGCAAGCATTGAAGCAAACAATCTTAATTATGATGAAGGAATAATGAATGATATTCATGGATATGTAAGTACTTGCAATTCAACAAATCTTTTCTTTATAAAAGATAAAGCTGTGTATACTTCAAGAGGAGACTATTGTTTAAATGGCATTACAAGAGAAAAGGTAATTCAAATATGTAAAAAAAATCAAATTCCTTGTTTTCAAAAAAACTTTAAATTTCAAGAAATTGAAAATTGTGATGAAGCATTTGTTACTGGTACTTTTGCAGGAGTTATACCTGTTTCAAAACTTGAAAATAGAGAGCTGAAGTCAACTTTGAATAACTCATTAGTTTACAAAATTAACAAGCTTTATCAAGAAAAAATAATTGATTATATCAAAGTAAAATGAAAATAGCTTGTTGGTCTGGACCAAGAAATATATCTACAGCATTAATGAGATCATGGTCTTCTAGACAAGATACTTTCGTTTCAGATGAACCGTTTTATGCCTATTATTTGAAAAAAAGCAGAAAAAAACATCCTATGTATAGGGAAATTATAAGATCCTATCCAAATTCATTTATAGATGTTTTAAATTCAATAAGTACAACAATCCCACAGTCTAAAAACATTTGGTATCAGAAACATATGGCGCACCATTTATTTGATCTGGAAAAATTAAATTGGATTGAAAATTTTCATAATTGTATACTGCTTCGTGACCCTAAATCTGTTATCAGTTCATACACAGTTAAAAACAAACTTGATCATATTTTAGAACTTGGTTTTTTGCAACAGTATAAGATAATTACTTACTTACAAAATAAGGATATAGATTTTGTTGTAATTGATTCAAAGAAATTAATTGAAAATCCTGAAAAGATCCTTAGAAAATGGTGTTTGAAAATTGGCATAGAGTTTGATAATAATATGCTAAGCTGGGATAATAAAATTTATTCAACAGATGGAATATGGGCTAAACATTGGTACGACTCTGTTGTTCAAACAAATAGATTTATCAAATCAAATGATAAAAACAAAAAGGTTATTAATGAAATGCACAAAAATATATACTTTGAATGCCAAAAATATTATAAAAGGATGATATCGTTAAGTCTTTAATAATTGTTTTTTCAGATAAGTTGGAAAATATTCAATCATTTCTTTCTGCAATTTATTTGGCATTCTTCTAAAGACTGGTGTTTCGTCAACTTTTAAAGATTCCAAGGAAGCTGTAGAAATATCTTCTACTGAACTTGCTAATAAATCCATTTCCATTTCATACTGTCTAACTGCAACGCTGTGAAATGTATCCCACTCAAAAAGAGGTACATACAAACGCTTTATTAACCATCCTTGGTCAGCTTCTTCGGAAATAATATGACTTGTTACGCCAAGTGGTTTATCATTTAAAATTGACCACTTCATTGAATCTAAACCTCTGACGTAAGGTAAATATGCTGGGTGAGAATTGATTATTCTTTTTGAGTCAGCCAAATCTTTTTTAATTATCCCAGCTCCACCAATTAACACAAAATCTTCATTTTTTATTTTAGGAAGTTCATCTAGACTTTTTAATTCGTGATATTCATATCCTAATTTTTTTGACAACTTATCAGGATATATATTTAAAGTAGCATTTTCATGAAATTCAAATGGTCTATGTGGAACTAGAGGAATGAAATTTTTTCTTTCGACCCATGGAGTTGAAAAGACAGCTACATTTCTATGGTCGTTTGCAATTAATCTAAATAAAAGGTCTTGTGTTTTTTTATGTGGATAATTATAAGTTAATACATTGATCATTTTTTTAAAATTTCCTTTATTTTATTATTTATTATTGAAGAAGCATTCCCATCACCGTAAAAATTTTTATAATTTATTTTATTATTCATCAATTTATTAGCACTGTCAATAATATCTTTTGATTCTAATGGGTTAACTAAAATTGAGGCATTATCATTCTTTAGTTCTGGCCACTCTGATTCATTCCTAAAAACTAAAGTCTTTTTTCCAAGGTAATAAGCATCTTTCTGAAGACCACCAGAATCTGTTATAATAAAATTTGATCCATCAACCAAAGATAAGAAAGTAATATAATCACAAGGATCAATCATTAAAATATTTTCAGTATCCACATTTAATGAACTAATCGCTTTTTTTGTAGCAGGATGTATTGGAAATACTACTGGAAATAACTGTTTCGAAATAATGTTCAAAGACTTTAATATATTACGGAGTCTACTACTATCAGATGTATTTTCTAATCTATGAATAGTTGTAATTATATACCTATTTTTCAATAAATCCATTTTTTCATATGCTTTTTCATTGATTATTTTTTGTTTATTACTTAAAAAAGTATCAAGCATTATATCGCCTGAGAAAACAATTTTTTCTTCACTAATACCTTCGTTTATTAAATTAATTTTTGAAACTTCGCTCGAAACAAAAAGCATGGTGGATAAATGATCTGCTACAATTCTATTATGCTCTTCCGGCATTTGCTTATTAAAAGAACGTAGTCCTGACTCCACATGGATAATTTCACATTGATATGATGATGCAGCAACAGCGCCAGATAATGTTGAATTTGTATCACCAAAAAGTATAACTATATCTGGCTTACACTTGCTGAATTCATCATCTATTTTTTTAATCATTTCGCCAATCATTTTCCCTCTTGAAAGATTATTAATATTTAAATTAATTGTAGGTGGATCTATATTAAGATTGTCAAAAAAAACTTTTGACATATTTTTGTCATAATGTTGGCCAGTATGAACAACAATAATATTTGCATTAACTATATTTTTTAATTCGCGTGATAGCGGCGCATACTTTATAAATTGAGGCCTTGCACCAATGACTACATATACATTATTTTTTTTCATCAAAAAGGATTGTTATTAATTGCTAAATTATAAAACTTAATGATATAAAATACTATGATGAAATTTATGATAAAGATTTGGAATCAGCCAGGCTGGATTAAATGGATAATATATTTAACACTTATATATGTTCTCTTCTTAATAAAGGAAGCATTCGCGATATTATTATGGTTTCTGTTTTGCATGATTTTATACTATATCATTTTTGCTAATAATATATTTAAAACCAGAACTTATTATGAAAAAAATAATTTTTAGTGTATTGATATGTCATTTATTATTCTGCCAAGAAAATAGGCCTCATGGCGATCAATATAATCTACCAGAATTAACCCAAAATAATTTTTTAATTGGTAATTTAAATGACAATCGTTCATCATATAGAGTATCGTTTTATGATATAAATATTGATTTTGATATTTCTGAGAAATCACTAAATGGTTTTGTCACAGTTAAAGCTGAAAGTATTAGTGACCTAAATAAATTACAAATTGATTTAGCAGAAAATTTAAATATTAAAAAAATAACTTATAAAAATCAGGATATGTCTTTTTCAAGAGAACTGGATGCTGTAATGGTTGATTTTAAATCAACAATAAGAAAGGGTAGTATTTTTGAGTTTACTGTTTTCTATGAGGGGGTTCCACAAAGTGCTGACAATCCCCCTTGGGCTGGAGGATTTACTTGGTCAAAAGATAAAGATGGACGAGACTGGGTTGCTGTTTCTTGTGAAGGTGAAGGAGCAAGAATTTGGTGGCCTAATAAAGATCATATTACAGCTGAAGGTGATAGTGTTAGAATGGCTTATACAGTTCCTTCAAATTTAGTCGCAGTTGGAAATGGAAAATTACGAAGCGTCAAAGATTTAGGTGATAAGACTACATATGAATGGTTTGTAAGTAATCCTATTAACAATTATAACGTATCAGTTCAAATTGGAAACTATGTGGCAGTTCAAGACACTTTTGTGAAAAATAGTGAAACACATTTCATGAACCATTACGTTTTAGATTATAATCAGGAATTAGCTTCGAATTTTTTCCCGCAATCAAAAGAAGTAATAAGATTTTATGAAGAATACTTTGGCGATTATCAATGGTATGAAGATGGTTACAAGTTAGTTGAAGTACCATACTTAGGTATGGAACACCAATCAGCAGTTACATACGGTAATGGGTTTAGTATGTACAATGGTGTTAGAAGCAAAAGCTGGCCAATGTATGGTGTTATAGATCCTTTAATAATGCATGAAACTGGTCATGAGTGGTTTGGGAATAGTGTTACAGCTTCTGACCCAACACACATATGGATTCATGAGGGATTACAAGTTTATTCTGAGTCTATTTATTTTGAAGATAAGTTTGATAGCTATGAAGTTGGTGTTCATTATTTAAATACTATTAGAAATAGAATTGCTAATGAAATACCTATTGTTGGCAGAGAAAATGAGAATCATTGGGCTTTACATGGTGATACGTATATGAAAGGTGCATGGGTAATGCACACATTAAGAAGTGTAATCAACAATGATAAAATATGGTTTGAAATATTAAAAGAATTTATGGTAGAAAATGCAAAAGGATTTGCAAATACAAAGGATTTTTTTCAAAAGGTTAAAGCAAAAACTGGTATTGATTATTGGTACTTTGCCGAACAGTACTTTTATAGTCCACAACAACCTATACTAGAATACTATCAAACAGATAATAAATTTTTTTATAGATGGGATGACGTGAATGATAATTTTAAAATGCCTTTAGATTTACTAGTCAATGGAGCGGAAAAAAGAGTTATTCCAACAAAAAAATATCAATCCATTGATATTGCAAAATATTCTCAAATTGAAGTAATGGATTGGAAATTTTATGTGCAACCAAAAGAAATTACTTCAAAATAAATTTCTTATATTTTTCATTTTAATCTCCACAGCTATTTGCCAAAACTATGATTTAAAAGTTGATTTGAAATCTATTCCAAAAAATAATTCATGGTTTTTAAATACAAATAATTTTGGGATTGAAAATGAAAAATTTGATGGAAGATTATTTTTTTTAATGAATTATAAAGATTTTGAATTAAAAATAAACTCAATTATAACCCAAAATCAATTTCTAGAATCTTACTTTAAATATAGTTTTTCAAAAAAAACAAATATCAAGTTGGGGAAATATTATAAAGATTATAGTGGATATTTAAATAATGAATTGAGTTCTGGGCATATGTTAATTAGTAATAATGCAATGCCAATGAAAAAAATTGGCTTAAATCACTCGTATTTGGTAAAGAATTTTAAATTTGATTTTGGTATCTCTCATGGTTTTTTTGACAAAAATAGTTTATATCAAAAAGCTCCTTATCTTCATGAAAAATATATTTTTATGGGAATATCTAGACAACACGACTTTATTGGTATTGGATTTATTCATGAAGCAATGTGGGCTGGAAAAATTAATAATTTGAAAGCTTTTCCTTTAGGATTTCAAAATTTTTTAAAAGTACTTATAGCTGCAGATGAACCTATTCGTGAAGGTCAGCCTCATGCAAATGCCATAGGAAATCACATAGGAGTATGGGAATTTGTTTACAAAAAAAATTTGTTGAAAAATAATCTTACTTTTTATTACCAACATATTTTTGAAGATACAAGTGGTATAAGATTTGCTAATAAATATGATGGACTATGGGGACTGAAAATAGTGAATTCAGAATCAAAGAATATATTTCTCTTAGAATATCTAGAAACAACTAATCAAAATATAGATCCGCCATATGTAGAAGAATCATATTACAATCACTGGGATTACCCATATGGATGGTCTTTTAAAGGAAATGTAATAGGTAATCCTCATATAAATTCTTTAAATGTAGTTCCTGTCAGTGTAGTACATTTAGGATCCATCGTAAACATTAATCAAATATTATCTGGTAAATTTCTTTTATCACGAAAAATAAATAAACAGGATGATTTAAATTTTTTAATTAACCTATCTAGAAAATTTAATGATAATCTATCAGCAGGTATTTTGCTTTTCTCAGAAAGCGGTAATGTAGGTATTGGACTTAAAACTTCTTGGAAATTAAAATGAATGTTCAACTACATCACAAAGAATATGTCCAACAAGAATGTGCATCTCTTGAACTCTTTGAGTACTATTGGTTGCGATATTAATATTTATATCTGAAAGATTTTTTAATATCCCACCATCGAAACCAGTTAAAGAAATAATTTTGATGTTATTATCATTACAGTATTTAGCTGCATTAATAATATTTTTTGAATTTCCACTAGTTGATAATGCAATTAATATGTCGTCACTTTGAGCTAATCCTTCTAGTTGTCTTGTAAAAATATTATTGAAAGAATCATCATTAGACCATGCTGTAATAAAAGCCGTATCAACATTAAGACAAACAGATTTAAAAGGTGATTTTTTATCTTTATACATTCCTCCAATTAATTCAGCTGATAGGTGATTTGCTTGAGATGCGCTTCCTCCATTTCCACACCAAAAGATTGTATTATTTCCAGACAAAGATTGTAGAATTAAATCACTAGCATGATGAATTTTTTTTTCATCTATCAGATTCAAAGCTTCAGCATGTGATTTTAATGAGCTATTTATTAGATTTTTCATTACTCATTTCAATATAATTATTAATCTCATCAATAGTAACACTTGCAGTACCAGCTTTACTGACAGCGATTGCAGCTGCAGCATTAGCAAATTTTGCAGAATATTCTATATCATTAGTTTTTGCATAAGCAATTGACAAAGCAGCAATAACTGTATCTCCAGCTCCTGTTACATCTGGATTATCAACTCTATGAGACTCTATATGCTTTATAAAATTCTGCTCACCAACAATGGTCATGCCTTTATCTCCTTTTTTTGCAATAATATACTCAAAATTGTTTTCTTCAATTAATTTATTGCAAGCATTTATAATAGAATCGTTATTATTAATATTCATTCCAGATAATTTTTTTAATTCGTTTAAATTTGGCGTAATAATATTGGAATGCATAAATAAATGTTCATGCCTTTTATTTTTGGGGTCCAATATTACATTAGTTTTTTTTGGTTTGAAAAACCATGGTCTAATAAGTGCTCCTTTGTCATAATCTGACAAGATTATTACATCATAATCTGAGTAATCTAATGAACTTTCTGTTTGATTTGGGTTCCAATTAAGTAATTCTTCTTTATCAACTCTTGCCACTTGAATACCATTGCAATAAATCCTCTGTTTTAGTGTAGTTGAATAATTGTCAATAATTTCAATATGTTTTGAACTAACATTATTTTCATTAAAAATTTTAATTAGTTTTTCCCCAAAAATATCATTTCCAATAGCTCCTAAACATGATACTTGTGATCCCATAGTACTTATATTCATTGCTACATTTCCTGCTCCTCCTGGAATTGAGTATTCCTCTTTTGGAACAACAACAGGTACAGGCGCCTCAGGAGACATCCTATTTGATTCTCCTATGATATAATGGTCTATCATAAAATCACCAACTACTAAAACTTTAATATCTGAAAAATCTAAATTCATTTTGCTTTACCTTGATTTGCAACTATTTCTTGTTTTTCTTTTAACCTGTCCTCATCAATCAAGTATTTCTTATCAATAACATGAAAATTATTATCAAGCTTGTACACTAAGGGAACGCCTGTTGGAATATTTACCGATATAATGTCTTTATTTGATAATTCATCTAACACTTTCACAATTGCTCTTAAAGAATTGCTATGTGCTACAATCAGATGGTTTCCTGGGTTTTCTTTTATAAAGCTTAAATAGTTTTTCCAAAATGGTTTTAATCTTTCAATCACATTTTTTAAACTTTCTCCAGATGGTAAGTTGCCGTCAATTTGTGCAAATTTTGGGTTAAATTTTGGATGCCTTTCATCATCTTCTGATAATAGTGGGGGTGGAGTATCATAACTTCTTCTCCAAATTTTTACCTGCTCTTCTCCAAATTTTGAGGCAGTTTCTGATTTATTTAGCCCTTGAAGTGCTCCATAATGTCTTTCATTTAAACGCCAATCATACTTAATATGCTCTCTGGGAAAATTTATTATATCAGTAACAATGTCTGTAGTTTCTAATGCTCTTTTAAGCAGCGACGTATACACACTTTTTATTTTGATATTGGCTTTAAGTAATTGTTGGCCTGAAAAAGTGGCTTCTGCTATTCCTGCTTTTGTTAATGAAACGTCTTTCCAACCTGTAAATCTATTTTCAAGATTCCATTGACTTTCGCCGTGACGGAGAAGAATTAACTTCACGTTAACTTAATCAGTTTGATTATCAACTATAAGAAGTATAGCTGCTATATTAGCTAATGTTGTTGATAGGTCTGCTACAAAAGCTGTGATATCAAAATCAGATGGGTCTGGATTAACTGGAACCACCACTGTATCTCCTGGAGATAATCTCTTAGTTCTACCTCGGAATAGATTTGCTTTATCTATTTCTCCATTAGCTTTTCTGACATATGCTCTTTTTTTCATACTGTACGGTTTATAGCCTCCAGCTTGAATGATTGCCTGGGACATGGTTATCCCTCTATCATATGCAACTAACCCAGGATTGTAAACATTGCCTTCAACATTAATTACATTTTCAAAAGGTAGAGCTTTTATAACAGAGCGAGACCCTAATACAAAATCTAAACTTACACTGGCTACATCTTTTATTTGCGTAACTTCAGTGCCATCATCTTGAATTTCAGTAAATTCTTGATATACAATAATATTATCTAAAGTGGATAACTCTGTAAGACCCTGAGCTTTTTCTAAAGCTTGAGAAACAGTTGTTCCAGCTGTAAGAGGGAAGGTCCCAGGCTTATTTACTTCACCTTCAACACGATAAGTAAAGTTGTTTCTATAATTTATATCTTCATAAATAAATATTTTATCGTTTGGCATTAGTTGAAGTTTATCAGCATCTTTATAAGAGGTTAGTATTTCTAAACTATAAAATTGATTTTCATCTTTTCTTAGTATAGTAATCTCATTTTCGCGAATAGTTTTTCTAAAGATTGGGTCGTCAAAACCTCCTGCAATATCAAGAACATACTTTAAAGATCTATTTGAAGAAGCTGGGTAAACTCCTGGCGACTTTATCCTGCCAAAAACTTCTACATTTACATCTACATCTGATATTGGTAAAACTTTAACATTATCGCCATTATTTAAAGATGTTGATTTGGAATTTTTAAAATCTAGTGCAATGCTAGTTCTTGCATTATCATCTGAAAATCTCTTTTCAACTGGAATAATTTGATTTAGAATAAGAGTTGATGATGCATCACTACTAAATCCAGAAGCATATCCAATTAAATCTAATATAGATTCATTTGACAATAATTCATAAGAAGAAGGTCTATTCACTTCTCCTGATATTGATATGCGATTTTTAAAACTTGGTATATGTATTGTATCTCCATCGATCAGCTTAATATTAGAAAAAGTATTTGTACCGTTCATAAAGAAAGAATAAAAATCTACTGTAGTAATTATTTGATTATTTCGTATCAATTGAACCGTTCTCAAAGAGCCATTATTATCTATACCCCCTGCTTGTACAATGGCTGAGAAAATATCAGAAAAAGGGTGTACAAGATTGATTCCGGGATTTTCAATATGTCCAGAAAAATAAATATTTATGGATTTTAATTGTCCAAGCTCTAGCATAAGCGTTGTAGGATTATTTATATCTTTTAAAGTTGAGTAAATTCTAGAAAGCTCTTCCGTCAATAGAATTTCTGCTGATTCGAGAGTATTGTTAGATAGGTTTATAAATCCAATATTATTGTAATATATCATTCCATCTTTGTTAAGTGTAAAACTTTCCCTAGAATTGTTCTCCCCCCATAAAGATATAATTATTTCATCTCCTGGCCCCAACTTGTAATCTGCTGGAGTAGGTACATTATCAAAAAAAGAGATGTCTTTTTTTAAATAGTTATATCCAAAATATTCTTCAGAAATTATATTGTCCATAGGAGTAATTAATACTGGAGCAGATGTATTTTCTACTTCTGATATGTCATTTACTTGCTGAGTATTGCTTTGCAACTCTGCTCTAATAGCATCTAGCTGCTGATTACTAAGTCTATTTAAATCGCTAACTGATACTTGAGCAAAGATTGTGCTTAAAAAAAGTATAAAAATTACATTAATGTTCTTCATGTTTTTAATTTAGTTTTAAATAGTATGTTTACAAATATATTATATGGATAGCCATCTATCATTTTCTAATGTCCAGTTTATAGTTGTTTCTAATTGGTCGTAAGCTGATTTAGGGACCCAGCCCATTTTTTCCATTTTAGATCCATCTAAAGCGTAGCGTAAATCATGCCCTGGTCTTTGCGAGTGAAAATCTAACATTTCATAGTTTAAATCTTTGTCTTGTGTTTTAGCAATGAACTTAGCTAACTCTAAATTATCGATTTCATCTTTACCTACAATATTAAATTTTTGACATTTTGCACCTGTCTTGTCAGGCTTTATGGTTGAGATATCATATTTATACAAAAAGAGTAGGGCATCTGCTACATCTTCAGCATGAATGTAATGCCTAGAGCCTGCAATTGTTTTTTCTGAATTTGAATGAACCATTACTTTATCATTATCTCGTACTTTTTTAATGACCATTGGAATATATTTTTCAGGATTTTGTCTTTCACCAAATACATTCATTGTATGAGTAATTAACGACGGAAGACCATATGTATTTTCAAAAGCCACCACTAACTCTTCAGCTCCTGCTTTGGTAGCAGAATATGGGTTAGTTGAATTATACCTATCGTTTTCTTTATAGTTTACACCCTTTGGTGCTGGACCAAAAATTTCATCTGTACTGAAATAGGCAAATCTTTCTAGGTTATCCAA
This sequence comes from uncultured Fidelibacterota bacterium, assembly GCA_902624575.1. Lineage (GTDB taxonomy): Bacteria > Fidelibacterota > Marinisomatia > Marinisomatales > Marinisomataceae > Marinisoma. The sequence goes on along the minus strand of CACNXV010000003.1, from coordinate 14,720 downwards.
TTTTCTAGCATAATCTAGTATGTTTGCTGTACCAACCACATTATCCATTACAAATTCTAAAGGATAAGTAATAGATCTGTCAACATGTGAACCAGCTGCCAGATGGCTAATATAATCTATTTTACCAATTGATGCTGAAATTTCAGGGTTAAGTTCTGCTTTTAGATCATGATGTACAATTCTAACTCTTTTTTGTTCGATTTTAGGGTATGATGATACAACTTCTTTTAGTCTATTTAAATTTCCACTAAAGTCTAACCTATCAAGGGTAATAATTTCCCAATCTGTGGTTGACAAGATTTTATCAATTACATGGTGAGCTATAAAACCAGCTCCTCCGGTTATTAAGATTTTTTTACTCATTTTTATATTTTTTTATCCAACTATTTAAATCCACTTGAGGTTCCCAATCTAACAATTTTTTTGCTTTTTCAATAGATGCTAAATTTGCATAAGGTTCTTTTAATGCTTCTTTATACTCAAAAACATTTCCAATCATATTTGCAACATCATTTATTGATATATTAACGCCACTTCCAATATTAATTACCTCTCCTTTTCCTACTTTTAAAGAATTTGAAGCAAGAATGTTGGCTTTAACGACATCCCCGACATATGTAAAGTCTCTTCTTTGTTTACCGTTACCATTAATTGTTAATGGTTGTTTATTATTAAATTGGTTTAAAAAAATTCCAATGACAGTAGCATAAGCACCATCCAAATTTTGGTTTTCTCCATAAACATTAAAGTACCTTAAAGAAACTGTTTCGATATTATAAACTTCAGAAAACATTTTACATGCGACCTCTCCATAATATTTTTGTACTGCATAAGGCGAAATTGGATTAATAACATCATCTTCTTTAGAAGGTAGCTTGTTTGTTGGTCCATAAACAGATGATGAAGCGCTATAAATAAACCTTCTGACGTTCACATCAACACATTTCTTAAGTACATTTATCAAAGATAAATTGTTATTTTTTTCATAATTAACTGGATCTTGTATTGAAGCTTGAACTCTTGCTCTAGCTGCGCAATGAAAAACAGTGTCAACCCCTTTAAAGATTTCATTTAAATTTAAATTATTTGAGATTCTTGAAATATCAATTTTATGAAAAGTTGCCAACGGGTTGATATTTCTCTTTTGACCCGTAGATAAATCATCAATAATATGTACTTCATGTCCATCAGAAAGTAGTTCATCAACTAAATTGCTTCCAATAAAACCTGCTCCTCCTGTAACTACATATTTCATTAATATATCAATTTATTATTTTCATTTGAGTATTGTTAGAACAATATTTTAATTTTCAACATTATTTATAGTTTGGAATTCTGAAATAATTGGGGGATATTTTGCTAAGGATACTCGCGTGTATCCTTAGTTAATATATTAATATATGAAGATAACCGAGAAAAAGGAGTTAACTATGAATCGTTCGATTCTTGGTGCGCTATTTGGAATCATTATGATTTCTGGCGCTCTCTTTGGTCAAGGTACTATCTCTGGGTCTGTTTCAGATGCAGATGGTAATGCTTTGCCAGGGGCAAATGTTGTGGTTGAAGGAACTACATTAGGTGCTGCTGCTACTTTAAGTGGTAGTTACACAGTTAATGTTCCTGATGGTACATACACAATAACCGCTAGTGTAGTTGGTTATAAATCTTCAAGTGCTAGTGTAAGAGTTTCAGGTTCTAACGCATCTGCAAACTTTACATTAGAATCAGCATCCGTCGCGTTAGGTGGTGTTGAAGTACTTGCTGAACGTGTAGATAATACCGATGCAATCCCTTTTAACGAAATGACCAAAGCTGACATTGATTTCAGATTGGGTGGTCGTGGATTGCCAAAAGCTCTATCAACTCTACCAAACGTTTACGTTGAAAATGGTGGTGGTTGGGATGATGAAAATGTTTACGTTCGTGGTTTTGACGATCGTTACACATCATATTTAATTAACGGTGTTCCTATGAATGATATGGAAAACGGTAATTTATACTTCTCTAACTGGAGTGTACTTGCTGATGTTTCTTCTGTTGTTCAGGTTCAAAGAGGAGCGGGATCCGTTAATCTTGCAACACCAAGTTTAGGTGGTGTGGTGAACTTTATGAGTGCACCAGCATCAACTGAACCAGGAGTTGTTGTAAAACAAGAAGCTGGTGAACACCAGTATTCAAAAACCGCTGTTACAGTTAACACTGGTTTACTAATGGATGATAAATTAGCAATTATGGCTTCAGCTTCAAGAAGAACTGCTGATAAACTTTTTGCTAAAGGAACTTATTCAGATGCTTGGTCTTATTACTTCAATGCATCATACTCAGTAAACAATGACAATCGTCTTGAGTTTATTGCTTTAGGTTCTCCTCAGTTTCATGGACAAAACTTTTGGAACAATCGTATTTCAAATTACAGTCATGAATTAGCCCGTGAAATGGGTGTTGCTGAAGAAGATCTTAGAACAGAGTATGGTCTTGACTATAATCCTAGAGCCGATGATTTACAAACTCCTTACACAGGTAAGAGAGCTGTTGCAAGTTGGCGACCATTTGATGGTTGGAATTATAGAACTAGAGATCAAAGATCAACAGTAATGATTAATGAAAGAAATAATTATTTCCACAAACCAATTGTTCAAATGAATTGGTATTCAAACCTTAATGATTCAATGACAATGGCTACTTCTTTCTACTACTCAGGTGGTGAAGGTGGTGGTTCTGGTTCAGCTGGTTCAATCCTTTGGGGAGATAATGGTACTAGAGATTATGATGCAACAATTGCACGTAATATGTCTGAAGCACAATTCAAAGACGGATATGGATATGAGTCTAGAGGTGTGTTAAGAGGTAGCAGAAACAACCAGTCTACTTTTGGTATCATGTCTAAACTTGAGCAAGATATGGGTAACGGACTAAATGTTACTTATGGTCTTGACTTAAGAACTGCAAAAGTTGAACACTACCGTCAAGTATATGACTTGCTAGGTGGTGACTTCTTCTACAATTCTTCAAACCCAAATTGGACAGAAGAACAAAGACATAGAACATTAGGTGATAAGCTTTACTATGACAATACTAATACTATTGACTGGTTAGGCGCTTATGTTCAAGCATCAAAAGATCTTGGAGACGGAACAAATGTTTTTGGTATGTTCGGTGCTACAACAGCGAGCTATACTGCACAAGATCATTTTACGCTTGATAATCTAAAGATTGAAGCAGACGCTGAACTTGGATATCAGATGAAAGTTGGTGGTAGTCGTGCGTTAAATGACACATGGCAGTTGTTCGGTAACTTTAGTTACTCAGCAATGACACCATCACTTGATAAACTGATTGATGATGTGAATATGATAAAGAACTCAGAGTTTGAAAATGAAAAAGCTACATGGTTTGATGTTGGAGCAAGATTCAAATCTGCTAATGGTCAATGGGCTGGTAGTATGAACTACTATTATGCTTTATGGGCTGACAGAAACCAAAGTGGAACTTCAGAAGATTTAAATGGTGTTGAATCATTCTTCAGTATTACTGGATTGAATGAACTACACACAGGCCTTGAGTACTCTATCGCATATCAGCCAATTCCAGTGTTGAGAATTGATGTTAGAGGTCACGAAAGTGATTGGAGATTTACTGATGACTTAACATACACATACAATGAAATCGAAGGTGATGACACTAGTGCAGAAACTTTTGATCTATATGTAAAAGATGTTATGGTTTCAGGTGCTCCACAGTCACAAACTGTTTTAATGGTAACTGGTTTCTTTAACAGATTAAAAGCATCTGTCGAAGCTGAATCTTTTGCTAGACAATATCCTAGATGGGGTTATGATGGCGCTATTCAGGACTTAGCATTCTTACTTGGTGAAGGTAATACTTTTGCTGATGATGCTTATGAAACTGAAAGAAAAACTATCATGAATCTTCAAATGAGTTATACAACAGAACTTATGGGTAGAGATGTAACACTTAATGCATCTATATTCAATGTAACTGATGAATTATATATCGGTGACTTTGTTGATGCTTATGATGGATCAGGAGACGTTGCAAACCTTAGAGTTCGTATGGGTGCTCCAAAACAGTACAATGTTGGAATTACTATTAACTACTAAGTTAAGCTAACATATAATTACTAATAAAAACCCTCTTTGAAAGAAGAGGGTTTTTATTTTACATAACTTTTTTTTGAAGTGATTCTAATTTACGTAAAAGGTCGTTATCCATTTCTTTATCATTCTCTTCAAGGATACGAATTTGATTTCTAATTAGGGATATTTCTTTTTTTAGAGAAATATCTTGTAAAGTTTTAACACAATCATTCAGTATTGTTTCTTCATTAGTTTTTTCTGGAATATCAACAGCTAATGAGGCGATAAGATTTCTTTCCTCTGGGCTATCCCCTATTAACTCAATTAATTGGGCAACGTTATTATATTTACCAATGTTATCTTTGATTGTTTTTACAATATTATAGCAAAGCTTATTATCAAAAAGGGCTATATCAAGGCTAGCAGCATGTGAATGATTATGAATTAAAAGTTTAATAATTTCTATTTGGGCTCTATCTGCTTTTGAATTATAGTGATTTGTAGATTTTTTATCCTCTTCCTTTTTATCGTTCTTAAAAACACGCTTTGCTTTTAATGATTCAAAACGATTTAATACTTCGGTTTCAACTACTCCCATTTCATTAGATAGCCTTTTTATTAAGTCATTTCTTATCATTACATCCTTTACAAGCTTAATCTCTTCTATACACTCATTTACAAATTTTGATTGATCTGAAGCTCCCTTATCAGAAATATTTTTTTTATTTATAATAAAATTAATAGGATGTACTGCTCCTTTGATTAAAGATTTAAATGAATTATTATCATTTTCTTTAAGCTTAAAATAATCATCTGGATCTAAATCGTTTCCTAAATCAATAATTCTAACCTCAAATCCATTTTGCATTAAAATATATCCTGTACGTATTGCGGCATTAATTCCTGCATTATCAGAATCATAGCATAATATTACTCTATTTGTATATTTATTTAATGCTACAGCATGTTTGGAAGAAAATGCTGTTCCAGATGTAGCAAGTACGTTTTTGAAACCTTTTTCATATAAACGAAGAAAGTCTGTTTGACCTTCTACAAGTAATACATAGTTCTGTTTTCTTATTTCTGGTAGTGTTTGGTAAGAACCAAAGAATGTTTTACTTTTTTGGAATAATAAGGTTTCTGGAGAATTAAGATATTTAACATCATCAGAATCAGATAAACTTCTACCACTAAATGCAATTACTTTCCCAGATAAACTATAAAATGGAAACATAATTCTATTTCTAAATCTATCAATTCTACCTTTTTTGCTATTTGAAAAAAGCCCTGATTTTTCAATAACGCTCTCATCAAATTTTTTATTTAGCTCTTGATATAAATTATCCCAAGAATCTTTAGCATGTCCAATACCAAATTTATCAATTATCGTATCATCAAATTTTCTAGAGGTTAAATATTTCTTTGCTTTCTTTCCTGAACTGCTTGATAGATTATTTTTAAAAAAAACAAAAGCTAGATTATGTATTTCATATAGTTTATCGTAAAGATTGCTTTGCTCTTTATCTCCAACCTCAATTATTTCAATATTATACTTTTCTGCAAGCGACCTAATTGCCTCGGAAAAACTAATCTTCTCATATTCAATTAAAAATTGGACAGCGTTACCTCCCTGACCAGATCCAAAATCGTACCACATATTTTTTTCTGGAGCTACACTGAATGAAGGTTTGGTTTCTGCTCGAAATGGGCTTAAACCAAAATAATTTCTACCTCTCTTTTTCAAATCAACATACTGAGATATCACATCAAAAATGTCGACTTCTTCAAGTACTCGATTTATTGTTTCTTGTGCTATTCTTCTCATTATTTAAAAATATAGTCCTTGAATGGTTCCAGAAAAACAAGAATTTTTGATTGGGCATACAAAACTTCATATATTTTTGATGATATATATTTTTCAAAAATTCCTGCAAAAAGAGTTAAGCTAATAATTCCTTTAAAAGCACCTAAAATAAAGCCTAAGGTACTATTCAATGGTTTAAATGTTGAAAAACTATTATCAAATAGAAATAAAAGAAAACTTGTGATTAATCTTAAAATGATAATGGTTGCTATGAAAATCAAAAGAATTGAAAATGTTATAATTACAGTACCGTTAATACTTATATATTTAGAAATGATGTATGATAGTTCGACATAAAATAATAGTGCAATACAAATACTAACGATTAAATTTAAAAAATCAGTGAAAGATTCTATAAAACCTTTTCTCATACCAAAAACAGCTGTGATTAAAATTATGATTGAAAAAAGAATATCAATTATCATATTATGATAGTAATTCTTTTACAAATGATTGGGCTATGCTGCCATCAACCTTACCAGCACCTTTTTTCATAACATTTGGCATCACTTTCCCGAAGTCAGACATGCTAGTGGCTCCAACCTCTTCAATAATTTGTACTACTAAATTTCTTACCTCTTCATCACTCATCATTGAAGGAAGATAATCTTCAACAAATCCTAACTCGACAGTTTCCTGGTCAACGAGGTCTTTTCTATTACCCTCTTTATACATTTTAATAGATTCTTTATGTTGTTTAGCTGCAGTTTGTAAAACCTTTATGACTTCAGTATCTGATAGATCTCTTCCGAGCTCTATGGATTTATTTTTACATTTGGAAATTATTAATCTTAAAGAACCTGCTTTCTCTTTTTCTTTATTTTTTAGAGCAGCCATCATGTCTTGTTCAATTTTTTTAAGCATCAGTTTTCTCTTTCATTAATTGTTTTCATTGCTAAAAGCATTTGATCTTGATTTGATTCAAAACCAATAAATCTTCTTCCTCTTTTTTTTGCTACGACTCCTACAGCGCCAACATTCATGAATGGATCTAATATCCAATTAAGTTTGAAGCTACTAGCTTTTATAATTCTATGGATTATTTCTTCATAATCTAAATGAAACCAAAGATTATCTTTAATCTCATCCGGCTTAGGATTATTGATATTTTTACCATTAACGATATAATTTTGATTAAAAATGTAATCATTTGTTTTTGTAGCAAACCAAATATCTGAAATTTTATTTCTCCATTGAGACAATTCAGGTTCTTCAATTTGTCTTTCAGCAGTAATTCTTGATTGGATAATGAATTCTTTTGATAGAACTGAATGATATAGAGATGATGATTCCCATGGACAAATTATATAAATTGATCCACTAGCTGTTAAGACTCTTCTTGATTCTTTAACCCAATTTTCTACAAAATTTAGGTATTCCTTATATTTTAAATTACCTTGAGATTGCAAAAGAGGTTCAGTGACAATCAAATCTATTGATTCACTAGGTATTTTTTTCATCGCCTCAATTCCTTCTGATAAAAATAGACCTTCATTAATTTTATCTGTGAAATTGATATCTGATATGGTCTTAATTGCGGGTAAATATTTATTTAAATCTTTAACTGTAATAATATCTTTTTGCATGATGTGAATTTAACTTCATTAAGTTAATATAAAAATTGTAAGTTTGTAATACCGACCATGACTTCAAAAATTAAAATAGCCGTAAGCTCTCTTCCATCATTAGGATGGTGGCCGAATGGTATATCTGCTTATAAAGATAATGATATGATGATTGATGGGGCAAAACCTAATCAAGAATTAATCAGATATGAACATAAGCAATTAATATCTACGATAAAGAAATTTGGATTTGAATTAATTGAAATACCTTTCAAAAAAGATTTAGAATTAAAAAAAAATTATGATTTTGTTTTTATGCGCGACCATTTTTTATGCAACAACAAAAAAGATATAGTTATATGTAATATGAAGCTCAATGAGAGAATGAATGAGGGTGAATTTGTAATTAGTGAACTAGAAAAATTAAAATATAATATATCATTTTTGGACAATGGTTGTATAGCGGAAGGTGGAGAATTTTTTTATTTACCAAATGAAAATATGTTGTTAGCAGGACAAGGAAGAAACAATTTAAAGGGTGCAGAGCAAATGGCTGAAAAATTAAAAGTATCTAACCTCTTTATAATCTCTTCTAGTGGATATCATTTGGATACCTCAATCTCTCCTATTTTTGATAATAATCATGATTGTATTGGTATTATATGTGCTAGAGAAGTGTTCAATAATAACGAAATAAATAATTTGAGAAGTATTTGTATTTCAAATCAATGGGAGCTTATAGAAATTGAGCATCAAGATATCAGTTCGTCATTGAGCTTTCGAACAGCAATGAATGCCCTTACGCTTCCAGGTCTTTTCATAGGAAGTAAAAAATTAAATCAAAAACCAATATCAGAATTTGCTTTATCTAATGGCATAACTTTTGATTCAACAGAAGTATCTCAATTTAATTTAAGCGGAGGTTCAGTTCATTGTTTAACAAATGAACTATTTTAATAATGCGTAAAGTTTTTTTAGTTTTTATTTCTTTTTTTCTATTGGGTATAACAGAAAATATAATAGCAACTAAAAAAGATATAATTAATTTTGATGGAAAGAAAAGAGAGTACTATTTTTCATTTCCTAAAAATACCTCAAAACCTTTTCCTTTAATTATCAATTTTCATGGTTTTTCTAGTCATGCAATTGAGCAACAAAAGTTTTCAGAAATGGATAATTATGCCCATCAAAATGGGGTTGGAGTAATTTATCCAGAAGGAATTAAAAAATCGTGGAATATAGGCAAAGGTATGATGAATGATGAAAACGATATTGGTTTTGTAAATGCGCTTATTGACTCTGTGACATCGAAATATAATATTGATTCTGATCGTATCTATGTTTGTGGTTTTTCAAATGGTGGGGAATTTTCATACGAACTTATGTGTGAACTGTCAAACAAGATAGCCGCATTTGGATCTGTTGGAGGTAATTTTATTATTAATGAAAATAGGTCATGTAATGTAAATAGAGAAATTCCTTTAATTCATATTCATGGTACAAAAGATAGATTGGAAAAATATAATGGATATGATGGATATTATTTGAGTACAATAGGATCAGTCGAATTCTGGGCTAAACACAATCAATTAGATAAAATGATAGTTGAAAATATTGAAGATATTTATAAAAAAGATGGTACAAGTGTAGAAAAATATACTTTCTTCAAAGATAAGTCCAATACAAAAGTGATTCATTTAAAGGTGGTGAATGGTGGGCATGTATGGATTGGCTCTTCTATTTTTGATTTGTTTTCTCAAAAATTATTATTTGGAAAGAATAATCATGAAATAAATTCTAGTAAAGAATTGGTTGATTTTTTTCTAAAATATAAATTATCAGATTTCAATTAGGAAAATCGTCTCCCAAAGATTCCCACAAATACAAGGTACCTATAGTTTTATAAGGAGACCATTTATTAGCGATTTCAAGAATTTGGTTCATTGACTCGACTTTATACTCTTTTTTAATAACATTAACTACCGCCAAATCGCCTAATGGGAAAATATCAAGGTGACCTTTTGAGAAAATCAAAAACATATCAATTGTCCAGTTACCTATCCCTTTTATTTTAATGAGCTTCTCTCTAATTATTTTTTCATCATCTATTTCTTTTAAACCAATTATCTCGTCTTTATTTAAAAAAATATTCTCAATATATAGTTTCTTTTGTCCTGATAACCCAATTTCCTTTTGGACCTTTTCAGTGAGATGAAACTTTTTCATTTGAAAGTTCCCATTTTTATAATAAGTCATGAACCTTTTATAGATTGTTATACCCGCTTTGGTAGATATCTGTTGAAAGATAATATACTTTACTAAGTCTAATAAATAATCATCTGATGTTGTTATTGATGGTTTTTGAAAATTTTTTATAATTTTTCCAAGCGTGTTATCTCTTTTGGATAAATATTCTAAATATTTTTTTTTAATTATCATTCGATCTGATTTTTAAAAAAATTCCAAATCGTTATTGAGCTCGAAATGTCATGTCCCCACTCTCTTTTAAACCAAGTATGACCTTCGCCTGGTAATGTATATAGCTGTACTATGGTACCATCTTCGCAATCATTAGATATTTTTAATGATGATGTGGTTCCATCATTATTTAAATCTGGTAAATTAATTTCAGAAGTATTATTACAATTGTTGAAATCACTCCAAAAATTGTGAGCATTTGTAGCCGATCTTGTCCAATCACTGCCATTGTATGGAACAACAGTATCAGCAGTGCCATGAAAATGAATAATGTTTTTCTTATTTGGAGGTGAACAAGAATAATATCCTGACATAGATCCCGTGACTGAACCTATGCTATTAATTTCTTCCAATTCACAAGCCAATCTATAGCTCATAAATCCACCTAATGACATACCTGCTGAAAATATTTTATCATTTGCTACATTATAATTTGATTTAAAATATGAAATTAAAGATCTAAAAAATCCTACATCATCAACAGTGCTAAAAGAAGGTAAAAGGTCAACATTCCAACCTGTGTTAGAAAAATTGTCAGTGGTTCCCTGAACATAAACAACAATAAAATTCTCTTGATCTGCAATATTATCAAAATTGGAATAACTTCTGATTGTAGGCGCTGTACTTGTATATCCATGCAAAATAAATACTAATGGTAATGATGAAAGATTTGGATCAAAATTTGGAGGTACATGAACGATAAAACTTCTGTTATAACCTCCAAATGGAGCAGAAAACGAAGCAGTTTGTTCATTTATTTTTGTTATAAGCTCTACAGAAAGTTCTGATGGACTGCTACTTCCTCCTCCGATAAATGTTCCACCGGATTGATTATTGTCGTTATCAGTTATTGTTTCAGATCCGATATCAGATTCACATGACATAATTAGAAAAAAAATTGCGAGTAAAATTAATTTATTAAAATCTTTCACTCTAAGGTATCCTGATAAAATTTATCAACCTTCACAAATAATGACTCTTTACTGGAATTATTTTCGATAACAAAATCTGCATATTTTATTTTTTCCTCATCTTGCATTTGGAGCTTTATTCTTTCCAAAATAGAATCTTGATTGAGATTATTTCTAGATAAAGCTCTTTTTATTCTATGTTTCTCTTCCGCGATAACTAACACTAAAGTTAGCCCATGATTCTTAAAATCATTGAACATTCCAGACTCTATTATCAAAGGCGCATCTATTACAAAAATATTTTCCTTATCTCTTTTTTCATTGATTCTTTCTTCAATTTCTTTTTTCACCAATGGATGTATTATATCGTTTATTTTTTTTTGATTTGAACGACTTTTGAAAACTACTTTTGAAATATCTTTGAATGTGAAAGATTTTAACGAAGGAAATGAATCTAATATTTTTTTGGATACTTCTGGTTTAATTAAAATATCTTTTGCTTCTTTGTCCGCATCAAAAATATATGCTCCGTACTGATCACTTAAATACTTTGCAACGAGTGACTTTCCTGAAGCAATTCCGCCTGTGATAGCAATAACATGCATCAGTTAATTCTTTGAAGAATTCGTCTTGTTACTTCTTCGATAGTTCCATCTCCATCAACTTGAATAATTTCATTACTATAATATTTGATAAGTGGCTCAGTTAATTGTCTATAAACTTGCTGTCTTTTTATAATTACCTCTTTTGTGTCATCAGCTCTGCCAGAGTTTTTGGCACGTTCTATTAATCTACTAATTAAAGCATTTTCTTCGACATCAATGTTTATAACATAATCAATTTTCGAATTAAGATTTTTGAAAATTATAGATAATCCTTCGGCTTGCGGAATTGTTCTAGGAAACCCATCTAAGATAATTCCATGCTTATTAAGCTCAGTCAATTTATTTTCCATCATTGTTAGTAAAATGTCATCAGGTACAAGATTTCCAGCATCCATAAATTTCTGCGCATCAAGACCAATTTCTGATTGATTTCTTATTTCTTCGCGTAAAATATCTCCTGTTGATAGATGTCTCAGATTAAATTTTGTTGCAAGGATTTTTGCCTGCGTTCCTTTACCTGCACCAGGAGGGCCCATAATTAAAAATTTCAAAGCTAAACTCCTTGAGACTTGGGAGGTTCAAAAATTGCTTGCATAACAATACCCAATTTCGTGGGCTTATTTCTTAATTTTTGCTGAATAAGCTTTAGTCTTTTTGAAGATGTATCAAGCCTACTAGAACCTGTGGTAATTCTACTTTCAAGTTGATCTAAATGTTGATTCTTTATATCAAAATTCTGGTTAGAAATAATTTCAGGTTCATTTTCTTTAACAGCTAATGGCTTATTATCATCTTTAAATGAAGCTGGAGATTCTTTAGATGCAGTTGCATTATCTAAATCTATTGCAGACTTTTCCATAGCTTCATTCAAATACTCAAAAATATTGAACTGTGGCTGCGACGGATCAGTATTTTCGGAAGGAATTTGGAATTCTTGTATTTCTTGTTCTTGATTAGATGCTCCTCTTTTTTTCTGCCTACTCCTGTAGGCAGAAAAAAGATAAAATACAAAGATTATCCCCCAATATATTAACTCTTCCAAGAATTAATCCTCAGATTCTTCTTTATTATCGTCTGTTACACCTGCAATGGACTGTCTCATGCTTGTGTCTGAAGCAATATTGTCTAATTTATAATAATCAAGAACGCCAAGGTTTCCTTGCTTAAATGCTTGTGCCATAGCAAGAGGAACTTCTGATTCAGCTTCAACAACTTTTGCCTTCATTTCCTGTTCTAATGCTACCGCCATAGCTCTTCGAGTCTCTGCTTTAGCTTGAGCAACTCTCAAATCTGCTTCAGCCTGATCTGCTTGTAGCTGAGCTCCAATATTTTTCCCAACATCAATATCGGCAATATCAATCGATAAAATTTCAAACGCAGTTCCACTATTTAAACCTTTTTCGAGTACTGTTCTTGAAATTGAATCTGGATTTTCTAAAACAGCTTCATATGTTTCTCTTGATCCAATAGCACTGACAATACCCTCTCCAACTCTCGCAATGATAGTGTCTTCCGTAGCACCACCTACAAGATTTGGAATATCAGTTCGCACTGTAACTCTTGCTCTTGCTCTAACTTCAATTCCGTCTTTTGCAACAGCTGATAGCTTGCCATCCACTGGAGCATCAATAACTTTTGGATATACACTTGTTTGGACAGCTGATAAAACATCTCTTCCAGCCAAGTCTATTGCTGTGGCTATGGCAAATGTCAATTCGATTCCTGCTTTTGAAGCAGCAATTAAAGCATCAACAACTTTATCAACATTTCCTCCTGCCATGAAATGAACCTCAAGGTCTCCACTTGAAATTGCGTCTAATCCAGCTTTTCTTGCAGCGATTAAGCCACTAACAATTACTCCTGGTGGTACTCTTCTAAACCTCATACCTACAAGATTTAATATCGTAACGTGTCCTCCACCAATACTAAAAATTGCTTGTAGCCAAAGACCTACAGGTACAATCCATAAAAGTAATAAAATAAATAATACTAACGGTATGGCAACATATAGTCCCATTACTCCTCCTTTTGTTACAAATTAAATTTAAGATATTATAAAATAAAATTTTATAATTACTCAACTTTACTTCTGTTCTTATAATTCTTTTTTAATGTCGTTTTGTTAGAATCTGTGCTAACTAATCTTTGAAAAAATTTTGATTGTCCAACGAGACGTAATAAAAATATAATACCAAAAATACCAACAACAACGGCCCATGAGAATCCATCTAATGCTTCAGAGTAAACATCAGGCCCAACTGGAATGTCTGGTATGAGCAAAAGATAAAGACCATAAAATAAAATAGCTATTCCTGCTAGGCCAAAAAAACCAAATCCTGGAATTGCAACAAATTCAATAACTAGTAAAAATAATCCACATATAATTACTAGAAGATCTGTTGAAGAAGCTAGTTGAGTAATATACCCCGCTCCCAAAGCAAGAGTAAGACAAATTATCCCAATCGTTCCTCCGATACCCCACCCGGCGCTGTAGAGTTCAGATATAATACCAATTGTGCCAAATGTAGTAAGCAATGAAGAAACTGTAGGATTGGTCAAAACTCTTACAAGATTTTCAGACCAATTTTCATTAACTGTGATAATATTGTAATTCTCAATCCCTAATTGAGACAACAGTTCCTCGAGGTTTTCACTCTTTCCATCCGAAATACCGTATTTTAATGCGAGCTCTGTTGTTAATGTTATTAACTTACCTTCTTTTCTGCCTTCAATATCTTCAACTTTTAAAGAGTCTCCATCTACTATTAAATAATCAAAACTTAGCTCTTCATCGACCATACCTCTGGCAATATCGGGGTTTTTACCCGACTTTTCAGCCGTAGCAGCCATTTCTTCTCTCATGTAACTTTGTGATTTTTCAGATTGTTTAGTACCGGACATATCCACAACGCTAGTAGCACCAATAGTAGCTCCTTCTGTCATAAAAATTTTATCACATGATAATGCAATGAGTGATCCTGCTGAAATTGCTCTACGATTTATAAATCCTACTGTGGAAATTTCTGTTCCTGATATTGCATCTTTAATTTGGGTAGCAGCGTCTACTCTTCCTCCAAAAGTATCAATATCGAATACAATTAGGTCGGCATTGTTTTCCTCAGCTAAACTAATAGATCTATTTACTAATCCTGGAATACCTAGGTCAATGACATCTTGTATTGGTACAACATAGATATTCT
>CACNXV010000002.1 GCA_902624575.1 uncultured Fidelibacterota bacterium | reverse complement strand
CCATCGCACTCTCCAAGCGCTTGTGATATTTGTTCTTTTATTTTTTGATTAAAAATATCTTCATCTGAGCTCACGAACCCACCTGTATCAATTATATCAAATTCATTTGAAAGCCATTCTGCTGAAGAATAAATCCGATCTCTTGTAACACCCTCAAGCTGATCAACAATTGATGTTCTTTTACCTGCCAATCTATTAAAAAGAGTGGATTTGCCAACATTAGGTCTTCCAATAATTGCAATTTTTGGTTTTTTAGCCATATATGAGGATTATACAACTATGAATTAAGTTGTGCTATAAATTATTTCAGAGAAGTTATTAAGAGCTCTACCCATAGAAAGAAAGACACAACAACTGAATACTGAAATGGAGGTCTTCGATTTGATAGTTTTGGATTCTGTATTCTTACATAATAATGCCAGATTCTTAATAAAACAAATATCCAAGAAAGCGTAAGATTCAAAATTGTTACATGATCTAAATTGTAAGCTAGTAGACAGTAAAAATAAAAAATTAATGGTGTTTCAAACAAATTTTTATACAACTCTCTTGAACTATGAACATCGTTGGGAATTTCTTGCCATGAAGGCATAAATTTCATCCATTTGTAATCTAACTCGTTATTTTGTATAGATTTTTTTATAAGAAAAGCATTCAGTGCAATGTGAAAATAGGTTAAAAAAACTAAAGCAAATACTGGAAGTAAAATTTGAAAAGAATTCAAGACTACTGTCCTAAATAGACCCTTAGAGGTTCACTTCTAGTTTTGTGTGCAAGTCTTCGAATAGCTTTTTCTTTTATTTGTCTAACTCTTTCTCTTGTAAGACTAAATTGTTCTCCAATCTCATTTAACGTAAATGAACGATCTCTATTAATGCCAAAATACATTTCAATTACAGATCTTTCTCTTTCCGTTAAAGTACTTAATGCAGAAGCTATTTCTTCTTTCATTGACGTATCCATAACTTTATTATCTGGATCTTTCTCCTGTTCATCTTCGATTACGTTGATTAATGAACTATCCTCGCCTTCTGCAAAAGGCGCATCTAAAGAACTGTGTCTTCGAGAATATTGTAAAGCATTAAATACTTCTTCTGATTTAACATCTAATTGATGACTTATCTCTTCCACTTTAGGAGGACGTCCCATTTCAGCTTCTAATTTTTCAGCCGCCTTAGTGATTTTCGTAATAGTACCAACTCGATTTAATGGAAGCCTGATTAATCTTCCTTGCTCTGCTAGAGCCTGAAGGATTGCCTGTCTAATCCACCATACAGCGTATGAAATGAATTTAAATCCTCTTGATGGATCAAATCTTTTAGCTGCCTTAATCAATCCGAGGTTTCCTTCATTAATAATGTCTGATAGGGATAGCCCATTACCTTGGTATTTCTTTGCAACAGAAACAACAAATCTCAAGTTTGCTTCAACTAACTCTTTCATGGCGTGTTTATCGCCTTTTTCTATTTTCACTGCCAACTCTACCTCCCTATCTGGAGATAGTGGTTCGTATTGGGAAATTTCAGAAAGGTACATACTGATTGTACCGCTTGCGACCTTCGAACGTTTGATTCTTTCGTCAGCTCTTCCTAATGCCTGCTTTCTCTTCTCTGCATCAGCCTCAAGCTGCTCAATTTCAGCAGCTAGTTCATCAGGGTTAGTTTCTTCTATATTCTGAAGTTCTTTTTGTAATTGTTTCTTCGATAATTTTTTTGCCAATTGATTAATCCTCTTGATAGAAAATAATTGTTTTCACAGCCCAAAATTTACCAAAATTTAGTAGATTTCCAAATTCTTTAATTATGGTAAATTTTTTAATGCTGATTTAAGATTTTCGTGCTTGAAGGTATAACCAGTGTTGGATATTTTTCTAGAAGAAGTTTTAGGGCCATATAATAACATTTCACTCATATCTCCCAAGCATCTAATAAAAAAAATTGGTAAAAATAAAGTCCAGGGAATAAATCCGAAGTAGTTTTTTGCTAAAGTATGATAAAAAACGCTGTGACTTGTCAAATCTTTTCCAACAATATTAAATATTCCATCTAATTTATTTTCAATTGAAAAATTGATAAATCCGATTACGTCATCTAAATGAATCCAAGGAAAATAATAATTTTTATTTCCAGGATTTGGTAATGAGAAAATTGTCGGAAGTGCTAAAAGAAAAGTAAATTTTTTTGTTAAAACAACGCCAATCCTAAGCTGAACAACTTTAATATTATCAAAAACATGAAATGCTTCACATGATTGTTCATTTTTACTACATATCTCAGCTAAGAAACTATCACCTTTTTCAGAATTCTCATCAACGGTTTGATTGTATAAAGCGTCCTTCCTACCATAAAAACCAACAGCGGAAGCATTTATAAGCTGATCTGGTACAATTTCATTATTTTTACAAAACTTGAGTAATTCTGAAGTGAGCTCAACCCTACTATTTAAAATTCTTTCTTTTGCAGATTTTGTCCAAAGCTGAGCAACATTTTCACCGCTTAATTTTATTACAACCTTAACAGATTTTAATAATTCTGGATTTATTGTTTGCCAATCAACTAAAGAAATATTTTTGTTAATATTTTTTTGACTAATATTTCTTGTAAGAACAAATACTTTATGTCCATTTTTTATTAAAATATTAGAAAGGTATCTACCAATGAAACCTGTACCACCAGCAATTAGAATATTCATTTTTTACTTAAAGAGGAAACTACTTTTTTGATCTTGTCTTGTGTTTCAGAGCTAAACCAATTATCAATTAATATTTGGTAGTCAAAACTTGTTTCTTGGTTCAAAGATTTTTTTAACCTTACAAAGGGTTTACCAGCATCAATATAAAATTTTGCTAGTTTTTTTGCTTTGGCTAAGGCTTTATCTGTTGCTCTTTTTTTTCCAGTAAATCGATTACCTACAATCTCATTAATTAAGCCTTTATTCAACGCTTGTGTAGGAGTATACATTCTGCATTGGGTTGCAACTTCAAAAAGGTTATCTTTGCTAATTGTTTGAGAAATAATTGAAAGCATGTCAGGTGGCAGATCTATGCCAATGGCCATTTCATTAAGCCCCATTCTATGCATCCCATGCATTCCATATCTGTAGTCTGACGCTAAGGCAAGTAAACATCCACCAGCGATTGCGTGGCCACTAACAATACTTATAACTGGACCAGGAAAATCTTTGCAAGCTACTAACAATTCTCTTAAAGTTTTAAAAATAACTGATACTTCACTAGCTTCTTTCGCTGCAAGTAAATCCTTCAAATTTAACCCTGCACTAAAAACTTTTTCATTACCCATTATGATAACAGCCTTACAGTCATCATAGTTTAATTCACTAATAATTTCTTTCGCACGCTCAACGCTTAAAACATTGGGACCTTTTGTTCCAAGATTAATTGTTTTGATGCCATTCTCAACATTAATTATCATTTATTTTCTCCTGAAAATCTTTTTTAATTTCTTTAAACACTTCTACACTTTTTTGATTTACAAAATCAAAGCAAACCATCGTCATTTTACAAGAAAGCGAACATTCATTGTCATCTTCAACATATAGACCGTATTCGTAATCAAAACTTTTTCCACCTACTCTTGAAATGGACAAGCCTATGGTCATTTTTTTTGGATGTTTTATTTGCTTAAGAAATTCAAAGCTCATCGAAGCAACAATAAAGGGGAATTGGCTAGTATCATGTGGCTTCAAGCCAATTTCAGCAGCATGACGGACTCTCGCATCCTCAAAATAAGTCACTGCAGTACCATGATTAATGTGACCAAGCATGTCTTCATCGTACCATCTAGTTTCAATGTCATAAAAATGTTTAAAATTTTCTTTTCTCATCAGTCAATTAAAAATTTTGGATTATTATTTGGAAAAATACATTCTTCTTTTTTTCCAAACCAGCTATATCTTCTCTTTGCGACAAAGTCGTAAATAATATCAGCTAAAAATCTGGGTATAAAATAAAAAAAATATCTTAATGGATTTTTAAGTTCTTCTAGTACAACAAAAGCAGCAAGAGATTTTGTATAAAATTCATTATTTCTTTTCACAATTATTGTATCCATCTTCTCAACATATTTATTTTCAACAGTATTAAAAGCGTAATTTGATTGTAGCGGGCTAAAAAATAATATATTTTTCTTATCCATTTTAATTAGAATATTGATTGCATTAGAGCACAAAATGCAAATCCCATCATAGTATATAACAGTTTTTGAATCCATTAGAATAAATAGGGTATAAAAAATGCTGTTTTCTTTTTATAGTCGTGGTGATCATCAAATCTTGATAAAGATTTTTCAATTTTAAGCATATTTGGTATCCAAACAGCTACAATAAAAAGTAGCAAAATTGCTGAAGGAATCCACCACTGAGGAGATTCAATCACAAGAAGTAAAAAACTTGAATAAATTAAAAATTCTCCAAAATAGTTTGGATGTCTACACTGATTCCAAAATCCGTCTTTAATTAGTCCAGAATTATTTTTTAAAAAAATAAATTTTTGCATATCAGATACAAAATGATAAAAGACTCCAATTGAAAATATAATTATTGAAGCAACAGTAACCAAATTTGAAGCTTCGTGTCCACTTGAAGTAATAATGAATGCTGGAGCCCAATATAATATTAAACCAATAAAAATAAGCGTGGCATATGGAATTCCAACTTTAGATTCCCAAGTTTTATCAGGAAAAATATAACTTTTTAATACCCACATAATACCATATGATCCATGGATACAAAAATATATCCAAGCTGTAATATTGTTTTGCTGATTAAAAAAATATATGAGAAATAATACCAGAGCCCATGTTACTCCCTTTGCAAAATCTATTATGTATTTTTGTTTAATTCGCATAACAAAAGAATGGAATTAGTAAAATAATCATAACAACTAAAATTGTAAAAAATGATTTCTTATAAAAAGTGATTAAATCTTTTTTATCTCTCACTATCTTCTGGTCTCCATGATATCATTCCACCATTAACATTTACAGCTTTAAAATTATTTGCAATTAAAATATCTTTGCCAACATTAGATCTTTGGCCGCTACGACAAACTACGTAAATAGTTTCATCTTGAAATGATTTTAACTCTTCAAGTCTTGATTGTAACTCTTGGATAGGAATTAATATTGCACCATCAATATGTCCTAACGGACCATAATATTCTTCTTCTGTTCTAACATCCAGAACTATGGTTTTTTCGTCAAGAATACTTGATTGAAAATCTTCCATCATAATTACATCTTTATTTTTAGAACACATCATCAATGAAAAAGTTAATATAAAAAAAATAATTAAAAATTTATTTTTCTTCATTTTGTTTTTTCCTTATATATCTCTTTATTGTTAAAAAGTTAAAAACTGTTCCAAGAATTACGAAGAGTGCCATTAATATTATAGTGCTTTTCATATTATGGTGCTATCCAGTTTGATGAAACTTCTTTATTAGCAAAATTAAATTGTATTCTTTTATGTCCACTATACTTTAATTCAAGATAATCAATTTTGTCGAAGTTTATTCTAATGACCACAAAATTTTTAAATCCAATTTCTGATTCTTTTTTTGTTGGATTCTTGAATTGAAAATCTTCTGGAATATTTGGATGATAACTTTCTAGCTTGTCTGATGGGCTGTACGGTCCCATGTAACATCTCTTTGAAGATTCAGTTAAAGTATTCCAACGACTCATGGTTTCTTGATTTTCATGCAATACTTTTGCCTTACCCGAAATTCTTGCCTGTACTTTATTATCTGGACAGTAGAACATAGCTTCTATAAGGTTATTATCGCTTAGTTCTTTAATCTTTGGACTGCGGATGTCAGAGTGACAATCGAAAGTTTGATTTTTAAAATTAAAATCTCTTAAGACAACAGTCCTTACATTTGGTCTTGAATTATGAGATGTACCAAAAGAAAAAATTCTGAATGAATGTTTAGAATTTTTTAATGCATCTGACATCAATTTTGTTAAGTAATCTAATTTTTCCTGAAATTCTTTTTTCATTAAAATGTTGTGTGTTAAATATTTTTCATTATATATTTACTCGAATTTAACAAAAATGAGGTATAAAACATGTTTATAAACTTAATTGGAATGGATCCAAGTACACTTACTGGATTTACATTCTTCGTAGTTAATATGGCTTTAATTGCTGCTGCTTTATTCTTTTGGATGGAGCGCGACAATGTAAATCCAAAATGGAAAACATCATTAACTGTATCATTTTTAGTATGTTTTATTGCTGCTATTCATTACATCTACATGAGAAATGCAGGTGGTACTGAAGTTGTTGCAATTAGATACATTGACTGGTTAATTACTGTACCGTTGCTAATGGTTGAGCTATATATTGTTCTTCTTGCAGTAACTAATGTAAGTGCAGGAGTTTTTCATAGACTTCTTGGCTTTTCAACACTAATGCTTGTTTTCGGGTATTTAGGAGAAGCTGCTGGAGCTGGTAACCAAATTGGTCCAGTTTCCACAACAATAGGTTTTGCTGGGGGTATGGTTTTCTGGGGTCTTTGCCTAAGAGAACTATGGTCAGGGGAAGCTGCTGAGGCCAATGCTGGTTCAAAGAATGCTGCAGGTCAATATGCATACGATTGTTTGAAAAAAATTGTAACATTTGGTTGGATTATTTATCCTGCTGGTTACGCTTTAGGTTACTTCGGTGGCGGCGTAAACATGGATGTAGTAAACCAAGTTTACAATTTAGCTGATTTTGTTAATAAAATTCTACCAGGTGTCATTATTTGGGCAGCTGCTAGAATGGATACAAAATAATCTATTCAAAATCATAAAAAAAAGGCCTTCTTTTGAAGGCCTTTTTTTTATTCAAAATAAATTACTTAGCCTATTTTTTTCAATTGATTGTCTTGCCATCACTGATAAAGAGATAACTACTAGCCCAAGTAATTTAAATCTTCTGTCTTTTGTAAAACCTTTCTTATATCTGAAATAAATTTGTTGAGCAATTACTGCGATCTTAAATAAACCAAAAACATAATAAAATACTGGATTATTAATTTTAGAACCTGACTCTAATAAATACTTATGTAAAAACTCTTCCCTATTTGGATTACCATCTAAGGTGGTTGCGCTTAGTTGAAATAATTTGAGTTCAGGTAAATCGTTTTTATCAATCCAATATCCAAGCGATGTTCCAAGATCCAGCAGTGGATCACCTACTGTAGCCATTTCCCAATCTAAGATAGCTTTTATATTTGAAAAATTATTTTTATCTAGAATAATATTATCATATTTATAATCATTATGAATAATTGAAGCTTTCGATTCAATGGGAATATTATTATGTAACCATTTAGCAACAAACTCCATATTCTTAATTTCACTTGTTTTTGAATGTTGATAACGCTTTATCCATCCTTCGACCTGTCTTTGATTATATCCATTAATTTTTCCTAATTCTGAAAGACCTGCATCATTAATATCGACATTGTGAAGTAACGTTAAGGTCTTTATCATTTGCTCCGAAATTTTCTTTATCTCCTCTTTTCCTGGAGAATTTTCTTCTGTTAAATTTGGCCTTATAATATGACCCTGCATTCTTTCCATTAAATAAAAAGGAGCTCCAATAATACCTTCATTATCACAATAGTGATAAACATCTGGGACTAGACTAAATTGTGATTTAAGGTTTTTTTGAACAGTATACTCACGTAACATATCATGCCCACCTTTTAAGCTTTTTGCACCAAATGGAGGTCGCCTCAAAATGAAATCTTTTTCACCTGCTTTTAAAAGATATGTTAAATTGGAATAACCGCTAGGAAATTGACTAATACTTAAATCGTTTTCTGTAAAATTAATTTCAGAAAGGTATTTTTTCAGTTTTTCTAAGTCTATTTCCTCACCTTCCCTAACATCCTTTGGAATATCTTCTTTAAAAGATGAATTTTTTCTGAGGTTAAATAATTTTGAAATCTGATAGAATATCTTAAGCCTAATTGGTACTCTAAGCTTTTGAAAAAACATTTTTATTTTAAATATTTTTTGATTATTTCTTTTGCAACTCTTGATTTATGAACTTCATCTGCACCATCATAAATTCTTGCAGATCTTTCATGTCTAAATAGAGCTGCTATTGGAGTATCATCTGTCATTCCTAGTGCACCATGCACTTGTAAAGCTCTATCTAAAACATTCTGCATAACTTGTGCAACGTAAAATTTTATTGTTGATATTTCAACCTTGGCCTTGTAAGCACCTTGTTCATCAATTTTTTTTGCTGCATCAAGAACTAATAATCTTGAAGCATTTATTTCTGCTCTAGATTCAGCTATCCAATTTTGAATAGTTTGCTTTGAAGATAAAGGTTTTCCTGGCATTAATTCTCTGTTAGCTGCTCTTTCACACATCATATCAAAAGCTTTTTCACATTGACCAATCCATCTCATACAATGATGTATTCTTCCTGGACCAAGTCTTTCTTGAGCAATCTTAAAACCGGAACCAACTGGACCAAGTACATTTTTTTTAGGTACAATGCAGTTTTCATATTTTATTTCAGCATGAGAATTCCACCCATCACCCTCGTCTCCCATAACTGGTATATTTCTTATAAAATTAAATCCTGGGGTGTCTGTTGGAACAATAATTTGAGAGGCTTTCATATATGGATTGGGATTTTCAGCATCTGTTATCACCATAACAATAGCAAAATCTGCGCCATCCGCAGAAGATGTAAACCATTTATGTCCATTAATTATATAATTATCTCCATCTTCTACTGCAGTGGTACCCATTAAAATTGGGTTAGAGCCCGCAAAATCTGGCTCAGTCATAGAAAAACAACTTCTAGATTCACCATTTATGAGTGGAAATAGAAATTTTTCCTTATGATAATCTGTACCATGTTCAATTAATATTTCCATATTGCCTGCATCTGGTGCTTGGCAATTGAAAACATACAAGCCATAAAAGGTTTTTCCCAAAATTTCATAAATTTGACCAAGCTGATGAAGACTAAGACCTAAACCACCATAATTTTTAGGAATTTGAGGGGAAAAGAATCCCATTTTCTTTACCAAATCCCTTTTTTGTTCCAACATAGGAAGGCTATCTTGAAAAGTATGATTATGATCCATCAACGATTCATGGGGAATCATTTCTTTATCAACAAACTGCTGAATTTCATTTTTTATTCTATTAAAATCTTTTTCTGATACAGACATTTTAAATATATGTTTCTAAGTATTTAGGTATAAAACTACGATTAAATGATTCTAATGTAAAACCCTGATTTAGTTTTATGAAAGTAGAAACTGATGCATTTTTTATCTCAAAACTATTTTGCATTACTTCGTCAACAGTTAAAGGTTCACATTCTGAGTACATACCTGTTATTGCTCCACCAGATGATACAACCATTGTACTTTCATTTTCATTCATTAAATCATATACTTTATTTTTTGCAACTTTAATCCTTTTACGAAAATCTTTATATGTTTCAAATTTATTTTTTGAAAAATCATATTCTCCCATGATCCATTTTCTTGCAATAATATTAAAGTATTTGAAGAATGCTTTTCTTCTTTTCCAAACGGGAACTTCACTGAAAATTTCTTTCATACTCTTGTTAGTGTCGAGCATTTTAGGGATGTAATATTGTGCAATTTCCATTAGTTGATTTTCAGCAAATTCGTCAATAACTATTGGTTCGTTTATCGCACCTTTAAAACCCTTTTTAATTCCATCATATGTTTGCCTATGTCTTTTTAAAGGACCAATAACAATATTTTTAAAATCGAAGTTTTCTTTTTTGAGCCTTTTACCCAAACTTATTGATTGCTTAATACCTTTTGAGCTTAAGTTGTCGTAATTCTTTTCTCCAAAAGATGCTTGACCGTGTCTTACTAGATATAGTTTTGAATTTTTATGATCCATTATTCGTAAATTAAGAAGATTTGTTCTGCGACGCATGCTGGTTTGCTACTATCTTTTAACTCAACTTCAACTTTTACAGTAAGTTTCGCTCCATTTTTAATTTTCAAAAATTCTTTTAATATAACCTTTCCTCGTACTAAACTATTCACCACAACAGGAGCAGTAAATCTGACTTTATTCAATCCATAATTAACTCCCATTTTAGCTGATTTTATAGAATATGTTTTTTCAAGAAATGTAGGAAGCAAAGATAAGACAAGAAAGCCGTGGGCTATAGTGTTTTTGAAAGGAGAAAACATTTTTGATTTTATTGGCTTCATATGAATCCACTGTTCATCTCCTGTGATTTTTCCAAATTTAGTTATTTGATCTTGGGTAATTTTCTGCCATTCACTTTTCCCCAACTCTTTACCAACAAAACTTTCGACTTCCTTTAGATTTTTAAAAATTGTCATGATTTAAATTACTTCTAATAAGTCAAACAATAGCGAACTTTTTGAAGTAATATCTCATCCAGGTAAAAGATATTATTGCTGCTATGACTATAGCAAATACTTGTGAATACCATACCCATTCAATTGGTTTGCCAATGATATAAAAATAATATGATAATGGACCAGTTAAAATCAATACTCTGGTAATGGTTGTTACAAGTAAAGGTATGCCTTTTCCAAGTGCCTGGCATACTCTTGAGCAAATAACACTAATACCAACTATAGGATAAACTAGGACTATTATTTTTAAATATGTTACGCCAACATTTATAACCTCACTGCTTGAGGTAAAAATTGGTAATATCATATCCGCTGAAATAAATAATATTAAAACACTGATAAGAGTGATCAAAAATGCGCGATTCAAACCATAATTGACAACAGATAGTAGCTTATCATTCTCTTTTGCTCCATAAAACATTCCTACTATGGTAGTTAAAGCAATCGCAATTCCTAGAATAGGCATAAAAAGCAACATATCTATTCTTGATACTATTTGATAAGCAGCAACTGCTTCAGTAGAATAATTAATAAGAATTCTATTCATAACTACCTGCCCAAAAGAAATTATTAGCATTGATAATGAAGAAGGGACACCAATATTTAGAATTTTTGAAATAATACTGCTACTATACTTAAAATTGCTAATGTTAAAGGTTATATAGGTAGATTTTTTAATAAATATTATAAATAAGTAAGCTATCAGCATTACTAATTGACTTATGACAGTTGCTAAAGCCGCTCCTCTAACGCCGTATTCCAAGTAAAAAATAAAAATCGGGTCTAAAATAAGATTTAAAAAAGTACCAATAAGTCCTATAACCATAGGTATTTTTGTTTCACCCTCTCCAGCCATTATTGCTCTAAAAAATAAAGAAAATACAACTAAACCAATTCCAAATGTAAGAACTCTTAAATATTCATATGCAATATCAAGAATATGCCCAGAAGCACCTAGTAAATTAAGTAGTTCTCGTCCATAGACTATACCAAGAATGGATAATAATATTGTGATAGTTAATCCAATTAGTATAGTATGATCAGCACAATTATCAGCATCTTCCTTGTCTTTTCTTCCAATGGATTGTGCAATAGTTGCTGTTACACCTGAACCAATACCAACAGTTAAACCAATTATTATGAAGAAAAGTGGACTAACAAAAGCAACAGCTGTCACTTCGTCAGCACCAAGCCATCCTATAAACATAATATCGACAACATTGAATAATGTTTGAACCATCATTCCAGCTATTATTGGTAAAGACATTGTCCAAAGTGCCTTTGGAGGATTAGCTAAAAAACTATTAAGTCGAGAGGAGTTTTCCATTAAGTATCAAATAGATACAAAAATTCTTTATATCCTTTTTCTTCCATTTCTTTTAAGGGTACAAATTTAAGAGATGCAGAATTTATGCAATATCTTAGTCCTGTAGGATTAGGTCCGTCATTGAAAACGTGACCTAAGTGAGAATCACCTTCTTTACTTTTTACCTCTGTTCTAGGCATTAAAAGCGTGTAGTCTTGTTCAAATTGTAAATTTTCACTTTTTATTGGCTGATAAAATGATGGCCAGCCTGAATTTGAATCGTATTTATGAACTGATGCAAATAAGGCTTCCCCTGATACAACGTCTACATAAATACCTGGTTCTTTGTGGTTCCAAAATTCATTATCAAAAGCAGGTTCTGTTCCACACTCTTGAGTGACATAATACTGCATGTCAGTTAGTTCTGATTTTTTCTTTTCCATATCTTCTTCCGTTGTTTGTGAAAAACTAATGGTTAACATTAAGATTAAGGTTGTTATTATTTTTGCTTTTTTCATGAAAACTAAGTTAATAATAACAAAGGATTTTTTGTTTGGTTTTTTTCATTTAAGGTTATACCTTAAAAAAATTGATAGTGTTATGGTCTGTACGACATAACTTAACTAACTGATAATAATAAAAAGAGGTATAAATAATGAAACTTAATAGACAAAGTTTTCAATTTGTTGTAGTCCTACTTTTTTCTGTTGCAACGCTAGTAGCACAGAACATTACTGGTACCGTTAACGGTGACGATGGTAATGCTCTTGCTGGTGCTAATGTTTCAGTAGAAGGTACTGATACGGGTGCTTCATCAAATAATGATGGATCATTTTCTATTTCAGGACTAAATGATGGTACATATACTGTTACTGCTTCATACATTGGTTACAATGATGCAAGCGCAGTAGTTACTATTAGTGGTGGACAAGCAGCAAGTGCAAATTTGACTCTTGAAAAAAGTAATTTATTACTTGATCAAGTAGTTGTATCTGCATCTTTTAAAAAAGAGTTAGTTGTTGATTCGCCTGCTAGTGTGGAGGTTTTCAGTGGTGACGAGCTACAAGCTCGTGGTGCTGCTTCCGTAGTAGACGTATTAGCAAACAAAGCTGGTGTTGAAACAATGAAGATGGGTATTGAATCATCTAACATGACAGTTCGTGGTTTCAATAGTGTTTTCTCAGGAGCAATTCATGCTGTTGTAGATAACCGTTGGACAAGAGCTCCTGTTGTTAATGCTCAATTACTACAATTCTTCGCGCCAGATGACTCAGAAATAGAAAGACTTGAGCTTGTAAGAGGTCCTGCTACACCAATGTATGGTCCTGATACACAGCAAGGAGTTATTGCGGTTTACACTAAATCTCCATTTAATCAAGGTTCAAGAATAGCTATTACAGCTGGTGACAGAGATTATATGAAGTTATATGCGCGTTATGCACATCAGTGGGGTCCAAGAGCGGCTACACGTGTTAGTGTAAAACACACTACATTCACAGATTGGGAAAGCAATATGCCATTAACTGTCAACGAAGCGACAGCTCAAGGGCATACGTATTTTGAGCCTTCAACAATTAGAAGAGGTCTTCAAACTACAACTTATCCATTTGTTGATTTTAACACTTCATACAACGATCCTGTTGGTGGAGTTGTAAACACTGCTAGAGACGGATTTAAACCTGAAGCAATGATTGTTGATATGCAAACTGAATTGCGTTTAGATCTTAAATCTACCTTAAAAATTAATGCTAGACATGCTAATATTTCAGCTATTGAAATGACAGGTGTTGGTAGACAGTTTGCTGATGACGCGGACTTAAATCAATTCCAAGTTTCATATGCTAGACAAGATTTTCTTGGCGGTGATTTATTTTTAAATTTATTTACAAACAGAAACAAACAAGAAACTACTTATAATGTTCAAACTGGTTTAGTTGTATATGATACATCATCAAATATTGCTTTCCAGATGCAACATAATATTCCATTGAAAAATGGTCAGTCACTTGTTTGGGGTGTTGATGTACTTGATAGAACTCCTGAAACTGATGGAACTATTAACGGTCAACATGAAGACATCGATGATTTCCAAAATATTGGTGCTTATTACTCATATGAGAAAAAATGGGGTGATAAACTAAAATTTGTTGGTACCGGAAGAATGGACTCAAGTAACTTTACTAGAGATATCGGAGAAGATACATTATTTGCTCCTAAATTAGCTCTTGTATGGTCCCCTGAGAACGTAAGAGGTAATTTCCGTCTTACTTACGGTCAAAACATCGATTTACCTGGTAACTTTACAAAGAATCTTGATATTGGTGTTGCAAGAGACTTTGTTTACGGTGGACTAGGAATTAATTTCCAAGATCCAGCATTTGGTGGATTACCATTTAACCCTGATTTTCAGGTTAAAGCAATGGGTTCATCAACAGTTGGATATACTTATGATAGAGACGCGAACGGATTACATACTTTCCGTTCAAACTGGTCACCAGCGTTAGGTGCAGACATTAATACTAATTTTGCTATGAATAATAGTACAATTAATGCTGCAGCTCATGGAGTATTTGCTCCATTATTTACTGGTCAATTCTTACAAAGTGCTCAAGGTGCTGCATACTTAGCAGCTGTTGGTGCTGGAATTGGACAACAAATGGCTGCTGGTCTAGGTGCTGGTCTTACTCTAGCTCAAATGGGCTTCGGTGCGACTGTTCAAGGTGCATTTAATGCTACTCTTGGTGCTACTGGCGATGTAACTGCTGCTGTTGGTGCTGCTGCACAAGCTGCTGCAGGTGTTGGTGCTCAAGATCTTATGACATTAGCTGCAACTGCTACGCCTGGAAGTTTCAGTAATTTTGTAATTGATTTCGGTCAAAACCTAATCAATCCATTAACTGACTTACCTGATTCTCCAATTGTTAAACAAACAACTTGGACTCAAACAGAAATGGGTTATAAAGGACAAATTACTGATAATATGACATTAGCTGTTGATGTATACCAATTAGATGTTGAAGGATATGTAACAAATCTTCAACCTGTTTCAGGTATTGTAACATCAATGGGTGACGCTGCTAGTTACGTAGCTGCTATTATGACTGGAATGGCTGGAAACACAGAGCTTACAGCACTTGTAAGTGGATGGGATAATCCAGCAGCTGGTGGTAATGCAAACGGAACTGGTGCAGATGAATATGCTGCATTAATTCTAGGTAATTTAGCACAAACTCCAATGGGTGCAATTTCACCTGTATCATCACAATATGGTGGTAATTTAATTGTTGGGTATAAACAATTAAGTGAAGATATTCAATTACATGGTATGGAAGCTACACTTAACTATTTCCCTAACAGTAACTGGAATTTCTACCTAAATATGTCATTACTTAGTGACCAAATCTTAAAAGCTGATTTTGAAGGCGCAGAAACACAAGTTGAAATGAACACTCCTGAATTTAAAATGGGTGGTGGACTTCAGTTTAGTGAAGCTGGAAGATCATACGGTTTGTCTCTAAGATACCAAGACGCATTTGATTCAAATACTGGTTTCGCTACTGGTAGAGTTGAATCTTTCTATACTTTAGACTTAAATGCTAAATGGGATATTGATGCGGTAGATGGTATGTCAGTTGGACTATCAGTTCAAAACATTACAGATGTTAAACATAAAGAAATGTTCTTAGGACCTGAAATGGGACGTTTCTCAACTATTCAAGTAGGTTACGATCTGTAAAGAAACTTAGTTTATTAAGTAATAAAAAAGCCCTCAAAATTGAGGGCTTTTTTATTTCCAAATACAAAATATTTTAGATATCAATCTTTACCGACTTTTGACCAAGGAAGATCAACAAGGTCTACATTACCACCAGTAATAACAAGCACAACTTTTTGTCCCTTAAACTTTTCTTTATTTTTAATAACTGCAGCTAAGGCTAAAGCGCAAGATGGCTCAATGACAATTTTCATTCTTTCCCAAATTAGTTTAGTAGTATCAATAATTTCCTGTTCAGAGGCTAGTACAATATCATCGACGTTTTCTTGAATTATAGGTAAGGTTAAATGACCAACAATAGCCATCAAACCATCTGCTACAGACTCTCTATGAGCCATTTCAATGCGTTCATTTGCATTATACATCTGATAAGTATCGTCAACGCTTTCAGGTTCACATCCAATGATTTTTGCAGAATGATTTAAACCTTTTAATCCGATTGAAATTCCGCTGATTAATCCACCTCCACCAATGGGAACAACTACTGAATCAAAATTTGGTACTTGTTCGACTATTTCCAAAGCTATGGTACCCTGTCCTGCCATTACTGAGTAATTATCATAAGGATGGATTGAAATTCTGTTATTATCTTCAACAGTTTTTTTAAACAACTCATCTCTTTCTGCCATTGAATCGCAAAATATCATATTACCTTTATAGGTTTTAACATTATGGATTTTTGCTTTTGATACACTTTTAGCCATGACAATATCAGCATGAATACCTTTTAAGTGAGCAGCACATGCAATTGCACCACCATGGTTCCCTGATGATTGACAAGCAACTCCTTGCTTAGACTCAGATTCATTAAGAGAAAAGATAGCATTAGATGCACCTCTAATTTTAAATGAGCCGGTTTTTTGAAAATTCTCACATTTAAAAAATAATTCCATTCCCAGAAGATCGTTGAAATAATTTGAAGTTAATACGGGTGTTTTTCGAACTAAACTATCAGTTAGAGCGCGCGCACTTTTAATATCATCTAAGGTAGGTTTGTTGTTAAGCATTTATAACTACTTTACAAAAACAAGTTTGCCTACATCATTAAAATTACCAGATCTTACTTGGTAAAAATATACACCGCTACTTACCTCGTCTCCATCATCATTTTTGGCATCCCAAGTAACGGATTGATATCCAAATCTGGCCTCATTATCAATAAGAGTTCTTACTACTCTACCTCTTATATCAAGAATAACCATAGTTATTCTATCAGACTGAGGCATATCAAACTCTATTGTTGTACCACCTGTCGAAAATGGGTTCGGATAACTTTGTGCAAGCCTGTACGTTGAAGGTGCAGTTTGAATTAAATTGTAACCTTCAGCAATTGCAACATTATCTTTGCTGTACGCAGCGTAACTAACTCTCATGAACTCATAGGAATTTGTATTATTCTCAAAATCAAATGTTAGTGATATTCCATCTGAACTTTCTGAATTGTAATCAGCAACCTCAATTTGAATAATTCCATCATCTGGATCGTTAGCATTTAATATAGAACTAGTAAAGAGATTGCTTGATTTGTAATCGATATTATAACCATCAGGATCATACTCAAAATAAATTTGAGATGTTGCAGTTCCTGCAGGAAATCTAATCATTAACTCTTTATTCATTATTCTTAAATATGGTGTTAGTCCAATTTGTGTATAATTTGGTTCAGTTCTTCCGTTTTCAGCAAGAGACCAGTTCCACATTGATTCAAACATAGCTATATCTTGTGCGTCTGATATTCCATCGTAGTTTGGAAAGAAGTAAGGGGCGCTTCCAGTAACTGGAGCTATATCTATACCCGGATAATTAGCCATAAATGCTACATAATCTTCAAAATCAATCACCCAATCATTATTTGAGTCACCAATTAAAGAACCGAAATAATAGAATGGAATTGAGACAACATTAGAATTTAGGCCAACAAGATCTTGAGCATAAACATTCACGAAATATTGTTGATAATTATTAAGACCTAAATTTGATAATCCAATATATTCGCTTTGATATGGTTGATAAGATAAAATTTGATCTCCACCTGGTGATTGACCTACTGAAACAAAATATAAAGACAAACCACTAGTTTCGTCTGAAAATTCACTTAAAACAAGATTTACATTAGGTGATTTTGTTATGTATTGAGAATCTCTTATATTACCTATTGTAACTGTTCCAGTTATTGGTTTTGTTCTATCGACAAGTACAGATAGTTCATTCGATGCAAAATTATCATAACCAGTTGTAGTACCTACACAACAATTTGATGCAATTTGTACGGTTACATTTCCGTCATTAATAGCTTCAACATCAAAACTATAACTTTGACCGTCGCCACCATTGAAGCTTGAAACTGTTGCATTTGTCAAAATAATATCGTCTTGAGTGAAGCCAGTAACAACTTCACTAAAAGATAAATTAACAGTAAATCCATCATCTGAAGTTGCATATGTAGTTGGTGATGAAACTACTGTACTTACTCCGTTAACTACTTCAGCCCAATTTCTTGAAGCAGCCCAGGCATACCCATCAAGAGCTTGTTCTTCTGAAAACATTCTCATTTGATTATCATATACATAATCCATATAATTCATGAACTGATCGCCTTTTCCAGTGGTACCAATACAACTATTAACACCACCTTGACCATAGAAATTACCACTTCCTGCAGGCCACTCATAAATGTTAGCTGTTCTATTATTTTGTGTTTGAGCAGGAATGTCACTCCAAAGTGCTTGATTACAGTTGCCAGAATTGAATGTATGGTTAAAAGTAAAATTGTGTCCTAATTCATGAGTTAGAGTTCTTCCTCTACTATAGTTACCTGCTGTTCCAGGGCTTTGTACTGAGCCAACAGATCCAGTTAAAACAACAGATTCTGGAAAACCTAAATAGGCTTGTCCTAATAAACCGCCAGTCAGAGGGGCAATATAAATATTTAAATAGCCATCTTGATATCCCCCAGCTGCACCACTATCAGTTGGTGTTGAACTAGCTAAAGTACTTGCTTCACCAACACCACTTACAGTTGATTGACTAATTTGGTATCTTCGGATAGTAACACCTTCAACAAGAGTATTTCCTGTTAATTCCCCTTGAGCACCGACGAATTGAACGTTATGTGTTCCTCTAAAGCTTTGATGACTATAATCTATCCCTGGGTCATTTGGTGCATTAGAAGGATTTGGTGCTGATGGTATTTCATCTCCATCAGGATTGGTATTTGAAAAATCTAAATTTATTTGGTCAAAATTAGCTCCAATCTGTGAAGCAGATAAATTTCCAGATGATGTAGCATACAGAACATGAAAAATAACAGGAATATAAATTGTATTTTGAGAACGATTATCTATTTTCCATTGAGGATTTTCTCTAATCAATTCTTGTGCTTTTAAGATTTCAGCATCTCTTTTAAGGATAAATTCAGGATTAATTAATTGTAGTTCTTGTTCCAACTCATCAGCAGCACATCTAATATAGTCATTGTGATCATGAATGTGTTGAGAGAATAAAGTTCCAAAAAGAATAATGAATGATAGTGTTTTTTTGTACATAGTTTTCCTAATTAAAATTTAAATTTTATAAATATAGCTGGATTAAAAATAAATAGGAATATATTTATGACTTAAATAAGTCATTTGCTTTTTTATAGTAAGTTTCCATTGTTTCCAATCTAACTTCTTCATACCCTCGAATAATATCAGGCAATTTTGAGAACTTTATTAATTTGTCATAACCACCATTATTAATATTATTAAGGTTTTCTAAGATAGTCTCCTTGTAATGTTTTAATGCTTTTCTATCGGCAACTCTAACATCCCTACTAAAGATTGCCATGAAGTCTAGATAAGTTCCTCTAATAAACTTCATATTTTTTAACATTACATAAAAAATCTTAAACCATGGACCTAGAGAAAGTTTTGACTTTACACCTGGCAACCTGTTAATAAGCGGTATGTTTTCAAGAGCTTTTAAGAAAGGCGGGTGCAACATATAATTAAACTTAGCAGATCTACCAAACTCCATTTCAATAGCTGTATCTAACTCCGCTTTTAATGATAACCTTGCAACTTCATACTCATCTTTCGTTGCCATAAGTTTAAACAAGAATTTTGCAACATTTTGAGAAAGCTCAGATGACATTCTTAATTCTTTTTCTCTGGAAAATACAACTTTTACAAAGTTTAGATACTCTTTTGCGTATTTCAAATTCTGATATTCAATAAGCTCAGGAATTCTAAATTCGAGAATCTTTCTAAGTTCTGCATCTGGTTCGATAGACTCTATTAGCTTTTTAGCTTCCGGTGAAACTTCAGGACTTACCTCTAGGTTACCTGAACGATATAAATCAATAGTATCTATCCAATGCGGATCAGAAACAACTTTTCTTCCAATATTAAATGCAGTGGTATTTTGAACAACTGCTACACCATTAATTTTTATTGCCTCTTCAATGGCTTCAGCAGAAATCGGCATGCATCCAGATTGAAAAGCTGCACCTATAACAATGAAATTAGCCTGCATATTACTTCCAAAGAAATGTTCAGATAATTCAGTTGCATTGAGTAATGTACTATCTTTTGAATACTCTCTTATCAAGTCAACCATAAAGGATGCTTCAGGATATTCTTCAGCAGTATTTCTAACCATATCCCCAGTTGGTATTTCAGATGCAGAAATCACAGATATTGTGGTCTTTTCATTTAGTTTTGACATATTTTTTTGATTTACGCCAGTTAGTAAATCAAAAACTAAATAAGCATCAGCTTCACCGCTTGCAACTCTACTTGAATATTCTTGATTGCTATCAATAATTTTTAAATGCGATACAACAGATCCACCCTTTTGACTCAGTCCAGTCTGATCTAAGGCAATAACTTTTTTATTTTCAATAAATGCTGCTGTTGAGATTATTTGATTTACAGTAACAACTCCTGTACCACCAATTCCTAACATAAATATGTTTGCGACTTCTTTCTGCAGTTTTTTAGGATTTGGAATCATAGATGGATCAAAGTTGATCTTTGGTAAAATTCTTTTATCATTTTTTTCAGATGGAATAACCTGAATAAAAGATGGACAATTACCTTCAACACATGAATAATCCTTATTACATGAAGGCTGGTCAATTTGAGTTTTACGACCATATTCAGTTTTAATTGGCTGAACGCTTAAGCAATTTGATTTAACACCGCAATCTCCACAACCTTCACAAACTGCCTCATTAATAAATATTCTTTTCTTAGGCTCGTGAACCAAACCTCTTTTTCTTAACCTTCTAAGATTAGCTGCGCAAGATTGATCATGGATAAGGACTGTGACACCCTTTACAGCTTTTAATGTATTTTGAGCTTCTACAATCTTATCTCTATGCATGATTGTGATATCTTTATCCCATCTAGACTTTTCAATTGAATCATAAGCACTAGGATCATCGGTTGTAATAATTACCTTCTCAACTCCTTCTGATTTTAACCATTTAGTTAATTCGGGTAGATCTAAACCTCCATCAGGATTTTGTGCTCCAGTCATAGCTACAGCTCTATTGTATAAAATTTTATATGTTATGTGAGATTTTGCTGCGATAGTTTGCCTCAAAGCAAGGGATCCTGAATGGAAAAATGTACCATCACCAATATTCTGGAACATATGTTCCTTTTCAACAAATGGCTCCATACCTGACCATTGAGCACCCTCTCCCCCCATATGAGTAGTTCCAAAAGCTTTACCATCATCAACAAACATTGCCATTAAGTGACAACCTATACCGCCGAATGCTTTATCTCCTTCAGGCAGCTTTACTGTTGATGTATTATGAGGACAACCTGAACAAAAGTACATAGATCTGTTTTTTAATGACTGACCATAAATCCTTTTATCAATTTCACTGATTATTTCAATCTTTTTATTTGGATTTTCAACACCTAGTCTTTCGGCGTATCTTTGAAAAAATATTTTTGATAAATCATCAGCAGTTAATTCACCATAACCAGGGATTAAAGGTTGATTTAGTTCATCCTTTTTACCAATGATTATAGGCCTGTTAGGCTTGTTATAAATCTCTTCCTTAATAAGCATTTCAATGAATGATCTTTTTTCTTCAACAACAAGTATTTCATCAAGACCGTTTGAAAACTCCTCTATTACCTTACTATCAACAGGGAATGTTGCTCCTAACTTTAATATTCTGATACCTTTTTCATTCAAGAAATCATCTGTCCATCCAAGTGAATTAAATGCTTCAACAACATCATAATATGTTTTACCAGAAGTAATAATTCCAAACTTATCATTTTCAGAGGAAACAGTAATTTTATTGATTTTATTTGCTGCAAGAAACAGTTTTGCTGCTTCTATCCTTCCTAAATGTATCTCTTTTTCTGTTGGCAAACTATGATGACCAACAAGTTTAGCATTTTGTGTGTGCTTCCATGGCATTCCATTATATTGAAAATCTGGAATATTAATTTGAACTCTTTCAGGATGAACAATTGCACTGCCAAATCCATCTGCAATATCTGTTACAATTTTAAACCCAGACCATAGTCCAGAAAACCTTGACATTTCATAAGCAAACCTTCCTAAATCTAATATTTCTTGAACATTACCAGGATAAAAAATTGGCATCATAACATCAAATAATGCTGGTTCCGATTGGGACGGTAAAGTTGAAGACTTGCATGAAGGGTCATCTCCAGCGATTGCAAGAACACCGCCATTTTTCCCTACTCCCATAAAATTAGCATGTCTGAAAATATCTCCTGTTCTGTCAACGCCTGGAGCCTTACCATACCACATACCTAATACACCATCATATTTAACGCTGGAAACCATACCAGCCATCTGACTTCCGTACACAAGTGTGGCACCAAGATCTTCATTAACTCCTGGAATAAATTTAACATTATGCTGATCTAGGAGTTTTTTATTCCTTACAAGATTGAGGTCTAGAACACCTACTGGCGAACCTCTATATCCAGATACAAGCGTACCTGTATTCAGTCCTTTAAAAAGATCAGCCCTATTTTGATCTAATAAGAGTCGGACTAGTGCTTGAATTCCAGATAGTACAATCCTGCCTTCAAGCAATGTGTATTTGTCTTCTAATGTAAAGTTGTGTTTCAATGTCTTTCTGTCAGGGTAATTAATTGAGCCAAATATTAATACTAAAATTAATTACTTCAATACATTATTTGTCATTTTTTACAAATTACCCTTTTTTTTAAAAAAAATATATAAAATTCCATTTTTAATCTTGACTAAAATGAGAAAAAATAAATAAGTTGCATAGCCAACCGATAGCTTTTCGAAAGCTAGTATTTGCAAAATAATCTCTTAATTAGAGGTGTGTCCTAGGGATATTTATCTCCGGACAAAGAGAAATAAACATATTAAATAGAGGTAAGAATAAGAATCATGGCGGAAGCAATAGAAATAAATTTTCCGAACGAAAAAGAAAATAGCTCAAAAATTGATCCTGAAACAAAGAAACAAATTCTTGGTTTTAACATCAAAGAGTCATTAGAAAAAGATGGATCTAAAAGTGAATGTCCGGAAGAATATAAAGTAGAAAATTATTATAAAGAAGATGACCTAGGAAGAAGTGTGTTGGAGATGAAATATTTAGCTCCGGGGGAAAAACATCCATGGCATTTATGGAAAAGGCAAGCAAAAGCCCTTTCAAGTGTAGAAAAAACAAAAAAATTACAGGAAAAATGGGAAGCATTATTTTTTGACGCCCTAGAAAACTTTAAGTTTGTACCTGGTGGCCGAATTATGCATGGAGCAGGCAGAGAGGATATCACAACAACACTAAATAATTGTTATGTTGTTGGTATCAAAACTGATTCAATTAAGTCAATATACGACTGTGTTATTCAGGAAGCTATGACCTACAAATACGGTGGAGGCTGCGGTCATGACTTATCAATTTTAAGACCTGGTGGAGATGAAATTCTTGGAACAGGCGGTAATTCTTGCGGTCCAGTTGGCTTTATGAACTTATTCAGTGAAAATACAAACACAATAGCACAACATGGACGTCGCGGGGCGAACATGCAAACTTTGAGAGTAGATCATCCTGATATTGAAAAGTTTATTGAAATTAAAACTGGTGATGTCGATATGGTTAAGTACTCTAATATATCTGTATTCCTTACTGACGAATTTATGAAAGCAGTTCAAGATGATACAGACTTTGACTTACAATGGGGCGGAAAAGTCTATACAACTGTTAAGGCTAAAGATCTATGGATGAAAATTATTGAACATGCACATTCTAGTGCAGAACCTGGTCTTCTCTTCTGGGACACAATGACAAAGTATCACAATGCAGAATATTGTAGTCCTCTAGTATCAACAAATCCTTGCGCTGAACAACCTTTGCCTGATGGTGGGTGTTGTAATTTAGGAGCGCTTAATCTTGAGCGATTTGTTGATAGTAATGGAAATTTTGATTTTGATGGTTTCAAAGAAACCACAGCAGTTGGTGCTAGGTTTTTAGATAATGTCATTGACTATAACCTAGAAAGACACGCACTCGAAGAACAAAAGCAAAACGCCATGAACGATCGAAGAGTCGGTCTTGGTATTCTAGGGCTTGGGGATATGCTTGTCAAAATGGGTATCAAATATGATTCTGATGAAGCATTAGATACAATCAACAAGATTATGGAAATCCACCGAGATACGGCATATGAAACCAGTGCTGAGCTAGCTAAAGAAAAAGGTCAATTTCCAAATTTTGATTGGGACGGTTATTCTGAAAGCTTATTCGTCCAAGATTTACCCAAAGAGCTTCAGGAAAAGATCAAAAATCATGGTGTGAGAAATTGTACTCTTACAACCGTTGCTCCTACAGGTAGTGGAGCAATCGTGGCAAGAGTTACTTCAGGTATCGAACCAATCTTTGCAACATCATACCAAAGAAAAGTGAAGAAAAATGATAGTCTCGGAAAAGAGTTTGATACTTTCACCGTATATCATCCAGTTGTAAAAGAAATGTTTGGAACAGATGAAAATCTACCTGATTATGTTGTTACAGCGCACAATGTTGACCCATACTTCAGAGTAAAAATGCAAGGTGAAGTACAGAAATATATTGATAGCTCAATTTCATCTACCGTCAACTTAGCTGAAGAAACAACTGTTGACACTGTAGCAGATATTTACATGACTGCGTACAAAGCAAATCTTAAGGGTATTACTGTTTACCGAGAAGGTTCAAGAGAAGGAATATTGATAACAAACGAGAAATCTTCTGAAAACGAATCTGAAACTGCAACGGAAGAGAAAAAGTCAGCCAGAATGAGACCTACAACTACAGCTGGTCAAACCAGAAGAATGAGAACTGGTGATGGTACACTCTACATAACTGTTAATGAAGACGAAAATGGTTTATGTGAAGTTTTCACAACAATCGGAAAAGCAGGTGGAACCGTAGCAGCTCAAACAGAAGCAATAAGTAGGTTAATTTCATTATCTCTTCGCTCTGGAGTAGATCCAAATAGTATAATTAATCAACTAAAAGGTATTAGCGGTCCAAATCCTACTTGGGAAGATGGACAGTTGATCTTATCTACACCGGACGCGATTGGAAGAGCTCTTGAAACTTTCGTAAACGGCGATGCACCACAAAAAGACAATAAGTCACAATTTGAAATAGCTGATGACAATCCGTCCCCGACAAAAATAAAAGCTGATGGCATGTATTGCAAAGAATGTGATACTCATGGTATTGTTGACGAGGGTGGTTGTCTAGTTTGTAAAGATTGCGGCTGGTCTAAATGCGAGTAGATAAAATTTAATTATCTAGTATTTCTGCTTCTTTATTTTTTTGAGAAGAATTTAGTCTGGTAATAAAATCGTCAGTAACGACCTGAATATCATCAAGGAAATCCTTCATTACATCTTCTGGAATTTTTTGATCTTCCTCCGTCTTTTTAACTGTTTGGATTGTTTCTCTTCGAATATTTCTAATTGAAATTCTTCCATCTTCGATTATTTTTGATGCAACTTTAACTAATTCTTGCCTTCTTTCAACAGACAATGGGGGAAATGTAATCATGATACTATTTCCATTATTTGAAGGATTAATACCTAAATCTGACTCGAGAATCGCTCTTTCAATATCATCAATTGACGTTTTATCAAATGGCTGAATACTAAGTGTAATTGCATCTAAAACCGCTATGTTTGCGATTTGATTAAGCGGTGTTTCATTATCATAATAATTAACAGAAATTTTATTAAACATATCAGGATTAGCACGTCCTGTTCTTATTTTATTTAGTTCACTAGCAACAAAAACTAATGTTTGTTCCATTTTTGACTTAGCTAGTTCGATATTTTGATTAAGCATTTAAGTTAGTTTCCTATCTTTGTTCCGATACCTTTATTACCATCAAGTGCATTAAATAAATTCTCTTCCTTTGTTATATCGAGAACTAAAATTGGTAAATTATTTTCTTTACATAAAGTTATAGCTGTCATATCCATAATTGCTAATTCTTTTTCCAGAACTTCACTGAATGAGATTGATGTAAATTTTTTTGCTTCACTATTTTTAAAGGGGTCTGAATCAAAAACTCCATCAACTTTTGTACCTTTTACTAGTAAATCGCAATCTAGTTCTGCGGCTCTTAAAGCTGCTGCACTATCTGTACTAAAATATGGGTTACCGGTACCTCCAGCTATAATTACAATTCTTCCCTTTTCAAGATGTCTAAGTGCTCTTCTTCTTATATATGGCTCAGCTATCTTAGGAACATCTATCCCAGATAAAGTCCTTGTTTCGCAGCCAATTTGTTCGAGTGCATCTTGTAAAGTAACAGAATTTATTATTGTACCTACCATACCAATATAATCCGCTGTCACTCTATCCATACCCTTTTGAGAAGCGTCCCTTCCTCTAAAAATATTACCAGCTCCCA
Source organism: uncultured Fidelibacterota bacterium (assembly GCA_902624575.1). GTDB lineage: Bacteria > Fidelibacterota > Marinisomatia > Marinisomatales > Marinisomataceae > Marinisoma. The sequence continues at coordinate 64,841 of CACNXV010000002.1, read as the reverse complement.
ACACAATTCCAATATCAAGATCTAATTTTTTTAAAGAAGAAATCTCTTTTGCGAGTTGTTGGGCAATCTTAGGATCAACACCTAGACTTTTTTCGCCCGCAAGTATCTCCCCACTTAATTTTAAAAGTACTCTTTTATTTTTTTCTGACATTAATTGCTTGAATTTTCACCGAGAGCAAATCTAACAAATCTATTAATTGTTATATTTTCTCCAAGCTTTGCTACAGCTTCTTGAATAAGCTGAGCGATAGTCATATCTGGATTTTTGACAAATGACTGATGAAGCAGACAATTATCTTCGATAAATTTATTTAATTTACCTTCAACAATTTTTTCTATGACATTATCTGGCTTTCCAGATGATTTCGCTTGATCAACAAAGATTTCTTTCTCTTTATCAAGAGTTTCTTTATTAATTCCTGACTCATCTACAGCTAAAGGATTAGATGCCGCAACCTGCATTGCAATATTAGCAGCTAAATCATTAAATCCTTCTGTTTTTGCAACAAAATCGGTTTCGCACCCTAGTTCTACAAGAACACCAAGCTTACTACCATGATGGATATAAGAAAAAATGATGCCTTCATTTGCTGCTCTAGTCGATTTTTTTTCAGCTTTTGCAATACCAGATTTTCTAAGAAGATCTATAGCTAAATCTACATCTCCTTTAGCATCTACTAGTGCTTTTTTACAATCCATCATTCCAGCACCTGTTCTATCTCTTAAATCTTTAACAAGTTTTGCATCAACGCTCATGATTTATCCTTTTTGTCAATATTCTCTTTTTTTTCATTTGAGACATCTTCAGTAGATTCATCTTTTTTGTTAAGTGAGACAATAGTATTGGCAATCTCATTAATTAGAAGTTGAATTGTACGAATTGAATCATCGTTGGCAGGTATTGGAAATTCACATAATGTAGGGTCTGTATTTGAATCAACAATGCAAATTATTGGTATTTCTAGCTTTTTTGCCTCTTGAATTGCAATTGATTCTGTCTTACCATCGACAATAACAATTACGTTAGGTAATTTCTTCATATCTTTAATGCCGCGATGCTGATCAGATAATTTTATTTTTTCTCTATTTAATTTTAAAAGTTCTTTTTTGGTTAAGTCTTCAAATATAGAAGAACCTTCCTTTTCTAAAGCATGTAATCTTTTAATACTTTTCTTAACAGTAGAGAAATTTGTTAATGTACCACCAAGCCATCTCTCAACTACATAGAACATACCACATCTATCCGCCTCTTGCTGGATAACGTCCTTTGCGTGTTTTTTTGTACCAACAAATAAAACTTCTCCATTACGTTGTACAACGTTAGAAACAAAGTTAAGAGCTTTTTCAAGGCCATTTAATGTATCATCCAGGTTGATGATATCAATACCATTTTTTGAAGAAACAACGAAGTCTTTGAAATTAGGGTCTGTCTTACTACTTACGTGACCAAAATGGGCACCTGAATTTAATAAATCTTCTTTTGTAATTTTTTGCATATTTATCTCTTTGAGAATTGGAATTTCTTACGTGCGCCAGGCTGACCATATTTCTTTCTTTCAACCTCTCTTGCATCTCTTGTTAATAAACCATGTGATTTTAATTGAGGACGAAACTCATCATCAATCTTTAAAAGAGCTCTTGCAATTCCTAGCTGAATAGCTCCAGCTTGACCTGTAAGTCCTCCACCCTGAACATTAATTTTTATATCATACTTACCTTTTAAATTTAAAATTTCTAAAGGTTTAACTGCGTGAATTACTAATGACTCCCTTTTTAAGTATGAATCAATACTATTGAATGAATTATTAATGTTGAAATCTCCTTTTCCATCTGACAAATAAACTCTCGCAGTTGAGTTTTTTCTTCTGCCGATACCATTAAAAAGATCTTTTTTCATTAATTAGAACCCCATTTTTTTGGCTGTTGAGCTGACTGATTATGATTATCATCCTTGTAAACTCTAATATGCTTTGAAATTTCTCTTCCTAATTTGTTTTTAGGAAGCATCCCCTTTACAGCATTTAAAATAACTTTGTCACAATCATTTTTCATTAACTCGCTAAAACTTGCATATTTTACACCACCTGGATAACCAGAATGTCTAAAATACTTTTTGGTGTCAGATTTACTGCCAGTTACTCTGATTTTTTCAGCATTAATAACTATAACTGCATCGCCCATGTAAATATTAGGAGAATAGTCAGTTCTATGTTTACCACGTAAAACCTGTGCAACTTCGGACGCAAATCGTCCTAATACTTGATCTTTCGCATCAAGCAACCACCATTGTTGGTTGACATCTTTTGCAGATATTGTTTTAGTTACTTTTTTCATATTATAGTAAAAATGCCTCAGAACTTAACTGATGTGATTCCATTAGTCAATGATAAAAACTTTGATTTTATATTGAGAAAATTTGATTTTTTGAAAGGATATATTTTATCTTTCCAGTCAATTCTTTTCCGAGGAAAGGAGAATTAGAAGATTTAGATTGTATGTGCTTATCTTCAAAAACCCATTTTTTATTTGGATCAAAAATTGTTATTTGAGCATGCTTTCCTTCAACAAAAAGATTTGCGTCTAAATTCATAACTTTTCTTGGATTAACAGTCAACTTTTCAATTAAGGATTTTAAGCTCATTCCATTCTCTTTTACTAAAACCTTATTAACAACACCAAAACATGATTCCAAACCTATCATACCAAATTCAGCATCATTAAAAGTAGTTTCTTTGTCCTCAATAGTGTGAGGTGCATGATCTGTTGCAATACAATCAATTAGTCCAGATTTAATTGCTTCTATTAAAGCTTTCCTATCTGCCTTTCCTCTGATTGGTGGACCTACTTTTAGATTAGTATTAAAATTTTCAATATCTTCATCAACAAAATATAAATGATGTGGAGATACTTCAGACGAAATTAGGTTTTTCTTAGATTTAAATTGTTTAAGTAAATCAACAGATTCTTTTGTTGACAAATGTAATAAATGAAGCTTGCAATTCATTGAGGTAGCTAAAATTAAATCTCTATAAACCATTACTGCTTCTGCTAAACTTGAATTACCTTTCAAGCCTAAATTATTTGAAGTTGTTGAAGCATTCATAACTCCATCATTTCTTAAAAAAATATCTTCTGCATGATTCATTATTGGAACATTTAACATTTTAGAATACGTTAACGCTAATTTCATGAATTGAGCATTTTGAATTGGAAGACCATCATCACTAAATGCAACAGCTCCATTTTTTTGCATTAAAAGCATCTCAGTTAAATCTTTACCTTCTTGATTTTTTGATACAGCACCTATTGGAAAAATGTCTACTGGAAGCTTTTCGCTTTTACTAACGATATAATGTATGTGTTCTGGAGAGTCAATTACTGGGTTGGTATTTGCCATAGTACAAACTTGCGTAAAACCACCAGCAATTGCAGCATTAGCTCCGGTTTCTAAAGTTTCTTTATCTTCTCTACCAGGCTCACGAAAATGAACATGAATATCACAAAAGCCATGTGTTACTACTAAACCTTTACAATCAATTATGTCATATCCTTTACCTCTAAATGGGATGGATGATCCAATTTTCGAAATTTTTCCGTTTTCAATAAGTATATCACCCTTAAAAGTTTTTTTAGAAAAAGGATCAATTATTCTGCCTGACTTTAGAAGCACCTTTCTGAGATTTTTACTTTTCATCATAAATTATTTTTTCCATCATTTAAAAGTAAATATAAAATTGACATTCTAGATGCAACACCATTTAAAACTTGATCAAGAATTACTGCATTTTCAGAGTCTGCGACTTTACTATCAATTTCAACCCCTCTATTCATCGGACCGGGGTGCATAATGACAATGTCTTTTTTTAATTTACTTATTCTCTCAAAAGTTAGACCAAATTCACTATGATATTCTCTTTTAGAAGGAATTCTTCCCAAATGCATTCTTTCAAGTTGAATTCGTAAAGCTATTACTGCGTCACACCAGCTTAAAACTTCATCTAAATTATATGTAATATTGATTCCAAGTTTTTTTGCGTCGCTTGGTAATAGTGTACTCGGACCACATACTACCACTTCTGCTCCAAGTTTTTTTAAAGCAAAAATATCGCTTCTAGCAACTCGGCTGTTTAAAATATCGCCAACTATTCCAACTTTTAAACCTTTAATTTTTCCAAATTTTTCTTTCAGAGTTACCATATCAAGTATTGCTTGGGTTGGATGCTCATGTGAGCCGTCACCAGCATTAATGACTGAACCGTCGATATACTTTGTCAGCTCAAGAGATGATCCAGGGTGGCTATGTCTAATAACAGCACCATCAATTTTCATTGATTCAATATTTTGAACAGTATCTTTTAAGGTTTCTCCTTTTTTAACACTACTTGTTGATGCAGAAAAATTAATACTATCAGCACCTAATCTTTTTTCTGCCAATGAAAAACTAATTTTGGTCCTTGTTGAGTTCTCAAAAAACATATTTACAATTGTTTTACCTTTAAGAAGAATTGCTTTTCTTTCTTCGGTTTGCAAGATGTCTTTAAATTTAAAAGATGTATCAATTATTTTATTCAAATCAGAAATTGGAAAATTTTCAAGACCTATAAGATGTTTGCTCTTAAGCATTTTTTTTCTCCAATTGTTTGCGAAAATTAGTTTATTTGTTTCAATTTATCAACAATATCATTTATTGAATTATATTGCACTTCAACACTATCATTATAAAAATGTGATTTAAACCATTTGTTTTGTCTTTTGGCATATTGACGAGTTCTTATGTGAATATTTTCTATACATTCTTCCATTGATATTTTTTTGTCTAAAAATTGAGACACTTCTCTAAAGCCAATATAATTGATATGGGAAATATCAATATTTTTAATACAAATTTTTTCAACTTCAGAGATCATTCCCTCTTGAAGCATTTTCTCTATTCTGATCTTTAACCTAGCGTCTAATAATTCTTTGTTTAATTTTAAATAAACGTAATGGTAATTCTCAAAATACTTACTCTTGTTATTTTTCAAATTAAAATTTTTGGATATTGGCTTTCCTGTAGTTTCATATATTTCTAAAGCCCTTAAAAGTCTTTTCTTATTATTTGGATGAACTTTTTTTGAGTATTCTGGATCTACTTTTTGAAGCTTCTCATAAAGATTTTTTTTATTTCTTTCATATTCATTTTCAAGCCTAAATCTTATTGCTTCATTTGTATGACTACCTTCAAAAATACCTTCAATGAGAGTATTGAAATACATTCCCGTACCACCACATAAAATAGGATTTTTATTTCTTGATAAAATATCGTCAATCTTATTATCAATTAAATTAAGGTATTCGCCTGCCGAGACTTTTTCATTTAAGTCCTTAAATCCAATTAAGTGGTGCTTTGCTTCACATAATTGTTTTTTCGAAGGTTGAGCTGTCCCTACGGGAATACCCTTATAAATTTGCCTAGAATCAACACCTATTATTTCACCATTATCTTTTTTTGCTAATTCTATTGCAATATCTGTTTTACCAATTCCGGTTGGACCAAAAATTGATATAATTTTTTTCAATTAAGCTCCTGTTAAAAAATAAAATATTATTGAGACGGGTGTTAATATAAGTGTCGAAAGAATAGGTATACCGATTAAATTCAAAATAACAAGACCAATCAATAATCTTGGACCATATAATTCAATTTTATACAATGTATTTGGATTTTTGACTAATAAAGGAAGGATACGCGATCCGTCCAATGGATTTAACGGAATTAAATTAAAAATAGCTAATACAATATTGATTTGAATAAAAATTTCCAGAGGAAAAATAAAACTTTCATTGATCTGTAAAAAGAAATTAAGCCTGTAAATGATTGATGCGGCAAATGCTAAAAACATATTAGATGCGGGCCCAGCCATTGCAATCATCATCATATCTTTTCTGGGGTTTGACAAATTTTGGATATTAACAGGAACAGGTTTGGCCCAACCAAAGCCTAAAAAATAAAGTGCAAAAGTTCCAAATGGATCAAGATGGTTGAATGGGTTCAAGTTCATTCTATTTTGATAATATGAAGTATAATCTCCTAAGATATATGCTACTCTAGCATGAGCATATTCATGAAATGTTAATGCAAATAATATTGTTGGTATTAAAATTAATTGTAATTCGATTGATAGACTTGCAATTCCCATATTAAAAGATAATTAATTATTATTTTTTTCAAAAGCTTTCATGTATTCACTATCAATAAAATCTCTTGAAAGATGAGTATAAATTTCAGTTGTTGAAATATCAGAATGTCCTAACAATTTTTGCACCTCAATTAAATTTGCTCCCCCATCAATTAGATGAGTTGCAAAAGAATGTCTAAATGTATGAGGAGAAACTGATTTATTTATTCCAGCTAGATTAACATATTTTTTAATCGATTGCCATATTGCTGCTCTCGTAATTTTTTTTCCGTTATTACTTAGAAAAATATATCTTTGACTTGCAGATTTTCTTGATGAAAGAATTTCTCTAGATTGATACAAGTATTTTTCAAGCCATTCCTTTGCATAAAATGTTAGAGGAATTATTCTCTCTTTATTTCCTTTACCAAAAAATCTTATAACATTTAAATCAAATTGAATATTACTTACTTTTAATTCACACAATTCAGTGACTCTAAGACCGCAAGAATAAAGAAGTTCAATAATACAACGATCTCTTAAACCTAATAATTCATTATCTGTATTTTCTGCCTCTTTAAATATTTTTTTAATTTCATCAAGAGTTAATACTGATGGTAGTTTTTTTGAAAGTTTTGGTGTATAAACACCATTTAAAGGATTGATTTTTATTATTTTTATATCAATAAGAAAGTTGATATAAGTAGATAAAGAAGAATATTTTCTTTTGATAGTTTTAGGAGATAATTTTTTTCTCGATAATAGTCTAAAATAATTTTTAAAGATTGACTGATCTTTAAAAGATTTCTTGAATGAAAACTTTCTTTTTTTCAAATAATCTTCAAAAGACCTTAAATCATATAGATAAGAATTAATGGTATTTTCAGAATAGTTTTTTTCTACCTTTAATTTTTGAATAAAGTGCTCTAAACGTTCAAGCATTCCTATGATATTAGTTTTAAGTATGATTCTGAGTTAAGGAGAGAATCAGTGGATGAATCATCATCTAATTGAACTTTAACCATCCAACCATTTTCATAAGGACTTTCATTAACATTTTCAGGTACATCATTTAAATCTTCATTTACTTCAAGAATCTTTCCTGATATTGGCATAAATAAATCAGAAACTGTTTTTACAGCTTCAATGGTTCCAAAAACATCACCTTCATCAAAAGATTCATCTATTTCAGGAAATTCTAAAAAAATAATATCTCCTAACTCGCTTTGTGCAAAATCAGTTATACCAATAGTAGCAATATTATCTTCAATTTTAACCCATTCATGTTCAGATGTATACATCAAGCTGTTCGGATGATTCATTTTTATCCCCTTTAATATTTTTTAAAAATTTACCTAAAAAATTTATATCAAAATTTCCTTTTTTGAATTCTTTATTTTCAAAAATCTTTTCAAGCAATAACAATGTTGTTTCTGGGCCTTCAATAAATGTTTCTTGTAATGCCCTTTTCATCCTTATAATTGCTTTTTCCCTATTTGATGAATGGACAATCAATTTTCCAAGCATTGAATCATAAAATGTTGGTATTTGATAGCCAGCATAAATGAAAGAGTCTGTTCTTACTCCAATACCCCCTGGAAAGTTTAAAGATTCGATTTTTTTTGGTGATGGAATGAAATCATTGAAAGGATCTTCCGCGTTAATTCTACATTCAATTGCATGGCCATTCATTTTAATATCTTCTTGATTAATATTTATTTTTTCTCCTGCATAAGTACGAATTTGTTCTTTTACTAAATCTATCATGCATACCATTTCTGTTACAGTATGTTCAACTTGAATTCTTGTATTCATCTCAATGAAATAAAAGTTTTTTTCCTTATCTACTAGATATTCAATAGTACCAGCTCCAACATAATTTACTTTTTCAGCAAGCTGTAAAGCTTTATCAGTTAAATCTTTTCTTAAATCATTATCAACAAAACTAGATGGACATTCTTCAATTAATTTTTGATTACTTCTTTGAATTGAACACTCTCTTTCTCCTAAATGGAGATGATTTCCATATTGATCTGAAAGTATCTGAACTTCAATATGCCTACCACCTTCAACAAATTTTTCAACATAAATTTCTGAATTATTAAAAGCCATTCCAGCTTCAGCCTGAATAATATTAAATCCTTTTTCAGCTTCGGTAGGGTCTTTAATTACTCTCATTCCTTTTCCCCCACCACCTGCTACGGCTTTTAACATAACAGGATATCCAATTCTTTCTGCAATTTCCATAAACTCTTCTGCAGATGATAACGTATCACTTCCTGGAATAATAGGTACACCTGCCTCATTTGCAGCCTTTCTTGCATTAACCTTATCTCCCATCAAATCAATAGTTTCAGCATCTGGTCCAATAAAAGTAAAATCATTGTCCTTGCAAATTTTACTAAATTTTGCATTTTCTGCTAGAAAACCATATCCAGGATGTATTGCATCAGCATTAGTAATTTCTCCTGCAGCAATTATTCTAGGAATATTTAAATAGCTTTCAATAGCTGGCCCTTCTCCAATACAGATTGCCTCGTCGGCAAATTTAACATGTAGTGAATCCTTATCAGCTTTGGAATATACAGCTACAGTTTTGATTCCCATTTCATTGCATGCTCTAATGATTCTGATGGCAATTTCACCTCTGTTTGCAATAAGAATTTTTTTAAACATATTTTAAGATTGTTTCAATTTGAAAAGAGGTTGATCAAATTCAACCGGTTTACCATTTTCAATTAAAACCTCGGAAATAATACCTGAATTTTCAGCTTGAATTTCATTCATTATTTTCATTGCTTCAACAATACAAAGCGTATCGCCAATATTTACACTATCACCAACAGAAACAAAGCTTGGAGACTCGGGATCAGGAGATGAGTAAAATGTTCCAGGCATTGGTGATTTGACTTCAATACTGCTATCAATTGAACTTTCTTCTATTTCAGGTTTACTGTCTTTATTGATATTTAAATCGGATGTAGTTTCAGTTTTTTTAATCGGAATTATATTTGAACTTTCGCTTGACTCAACATTCAAAATTGGTGGTTTTTTAGTAACTTTAATTTTTTTAAACCAAAATCTAACTTCAATTTCATTGATATCGCTATTTTCAAGCATATAGATTATTTCTTTAATTTTATCTTTCCACATTTTTACTGCTTCACTCTTTCAGTATAGCTCCCAGTTTTTGTATCAATTTTAATTAAGTCTCCTTCGTTTATGAAAAGAGGAACATTAATTTCTAGTCCGGTTTCTAATTTTGCAGGCTTTTGCGCGTTAGTTGCTGTATTACCTTTGTGACCAGGGTCAGTCTGAATGACTTTAAGAATAGCTTTGGGCGCAATACTTAAGTTGATGATTTCTTCGTTATCGAAGAGTAATTCTATGTTATCACCTTCTTTTATATAAAAATGATCAGAACCCATTAGTTCAGAGGAAACATTAACTTGTTCAAAAGTTATGTTATCCATAAAAACATAACTATCACCATCTTGGTATAGATATTGATATTTTTTTGAAGTAACTCTTATAAATTCTATTTTAGCACCTGAATTAAAAGTATGATCAATAATTTTTCCAGTTTCAATATTTTTTAATTTGGTTCTAACAAAAGCTGGGCCTTTACCGGGCTTAACATGCTGGAACTCGACAATTTTCATTCTTGCATTTTTAAAACTTATAATTGAGCCATTTTTAATATCTGCTGTTGTACTCATGGGTTTAAATTAAATTAATTAATTAGTTTAAAGAAGTTTTCTTATAACTTTTTTTAATAAATCCATTATCTCCTTTTTTTCAAATTTTGAAAGTTCTTGCTTGCTAAATTTTACTAAATCTAATTTATTAAGTAATTCATTCAATTCTTCATCCTTAAAATATTCTTTTAACTCATTTGAAGTCATTTCAAATGAAATGATATAATAATTATTTTGAAAATAATCTTTTAAAATTTTTGATACCTCGATTGATAATTTTTCAGACGATAAATTATTATATTCAATTTCGTTAGACTTTTTTAAAGCATTCTTTTTAGGATTAATATTAAAAAAATTTCTATTATTTAATTTTTTAGAACTTCTTTTACCTAAAATATTTAAAGCATAGATAATCAAACCAAATAGCAAAAATAATGCAAAAACTCTTAGCTTTTGAAAAGGAAAATCTATTTTCTTAAAAGGCTTATCTTCAACAATTGACGTAGTCGTACTATCTAATATTGTACCAATAAAAACAGTAGAACTATCAGTATTAAACTTTGTGACTTCAGTTGAGTCAGGAAAATTTATTTGAACATTTAATGGAGGTATAGCAAATCTGCCTGTGTCCCAAAAAGTAATTTCATAATTCATCTTAATTTTATCTGTAAGCGTATCAATAGAAGAGCTTCTTAAAATAACAGTTGATGAATCTTTTAACCATTTACCATTATCAGACCACATAACTTCATTTAAAGTAAAAATTTTTCCTAGATCACTAACTTCTACAGAAATATTAACAGGTAGTCCAATTTCACTAATTTCTTTGTCTTGGTTTAAAGATATGTTAGGATTATTTTTTTCATCAACACAGGATAAACAAAAAAAAATTGCAATCAGAAAAGTTTTTCTCATTTTTTAACTTCTTTTTGCTCTTTTTTTGAAAAATTGCATAAGCAGTTTAACGTAGTCTTCTTTCGTGCTTATTTGTAATAAATCAAAACCTATATTTTTACATTTTTTAGAAAATGTCTCAAGTTTCTTTTCCGAATTTCTTTCAAAATTTAATCTAGATTTTCTATCAGAAGTATCTATCCAATATGTTTGACCACTTTCTGGGTCAAGCATATTTACTAAACCTATGTTAGGAAAATTTTTTTCAAAAAAATCGTAAATCTGTATCCCTACAACATCATGTTTAAAGTTTAAAAATTTTAGCTCGTTCCAAAAATTGTCATCTATAAAGTCAGAGATTAAAAAAATAACACTTTTTCTTTTTGAAATATTATTTGCAAAATCGATTGCTGTTTTTATAGAAGTTTTTTTTCTTTTATCATCATAATTATGATTTAAAAGATCTGTTATTAATCTTAAAACATGGCTTTTGCCTTTTTTAGGTGGAATGAACTTTTCAATTTTATCTGAAAATAAAGCTAATCCAACTTTATCATTATTTTTGATTGCAGAAAAACCAAGCATAGCTGCTATTTCAATTCCAATATCAATTTTTAAATTATTTTGAGAACCAAAAATACCTGAACTACTTACATCTACAAGCAATAAAACAGACAGCTCTCTTTCCTCCTCAAATATCTTAATATGAGGCTTTCCAGTTTTAGCAGTTACATTCCAATCAATTGATCGAACATCATCACCAGGTGAATATTCTCTTACTTCAGAAAAAGTCATTCCCTTCCCTTTGAAATTTGAATGATAATCTCCACCAAAAAAGTCATTTACTAAATTCTTCGTTCTAATTTCAATTTGTCGAACTTTTTTTAGTAGATCTTTTGACATGCTAAACTTTATGGAACTGGAACTTCTTTGAGAAGTTGTGAAATTATATCTTCCGTTGAAATCTCTTCAGCTTCAGCTTCATAAGATAGTAAAATTCTATGTCTTAGTATATCCTCAGCCACATATTTAACATCCTCAGGAATTACATATCCTCTGCCATCAATAAAAGCTTTAGATTTAGAAGCAAGAACAAGATTTATTGATGCTCTAGGAGAAGCTCCAAATGTTATCAAATCTTTTAAATTTTCTAAATTATATTTTTCTGGATTTCTTGTAGCAAAAACAATATTTAATATATAATCGTGGATTTTTGGATCAATATATATATCATTTACAAGGCTTTGTGCCTCCAAAATAGTTTTAGTTTTAATTACAGATTTAATATTTTTCTTATCAATTGTTTTAGCTCTTTCTAAGATAACTTTTTCTTCTTCAATTGTTGGATAATCAACAATGACTTTCATCATAAACCTGTCTACTTGGGCTTCAGGTAGCGGATAAGTACCTTCTTGTTCAATTGGATTCTGAGTAGCAAGAACTAAAAAAGGGTTTGGTAATAAATATGTATCATCTCCAAGCGTTACTTGTCTTTCTTGCATTGATTCAAGTAAGGCGCTTTGAACTTTTGATGGTGCTCTATTAATCTCATCTGCTAAAATAATATTTGAAAAAATTGGACCTTTCTTTGTAACAAATTCTCCATTTTTTTGGTTGAAAATAAGAGTCCCAATCAAATCTGCTGGCAACATATCAGGAGTAAACTGAATTCTTTTGAATTTTGCATTAATCAAACTTGCAACTGTATTGATAGTTAAAGTTTTTGCTAGACCGGGTACACCTTCCAAGAGGATGTGTCCATTTGAGATAACAGATATTAAAATTTTATCAATCAAATCAGATTGACCAACAATTGTATTTGAAATTTCTGACCTTAAATCTTCAATAAATTTTGATTTCTGCAAGATTTTTTCGTTTAATCTATTTAATTCATTTTTCTTCATTTTTATTCTCTAATTCTATGTTTGGTTTCAAACTCTGTATCTTTTAAAGGAACTAAAAAACCACTACTTTTTTTTATTTTTAAAGATCCACTTAAATCTAATACATTTTTTCCAATGATTGAGACTGTTAAGTCTGTCACCCCATTTAAATTTAAATTCTCAAGTTTAGCAAAATATATGTCATAACCATTAACTATTAAATTAAGATTTGGTTTCAAAATTTCTTCAAAATTGATGGTACCACCAATTTGAAGATTTGGCTTAGTTTGAAGTCCTAAGTTCTTTTTTGGATTATAAACAGTGCCAATAAGACTAGCTTGAGCAACATTATCAATAATATTTAAATCAAAATTCAATCTTCTTATTGGTTCAGGCTTTAATTCAACAGGAAACTTCTTTAGTCTCATTGTTGTATTCCTTATTTGAATTATGCCATTGAGAACACTACTATTACTTCCTGATAAAAAACTTTTATCTTCCAAGGTAATATCAAAAGATACACTTTCTTTATCATCACCAATTCTTTCGACATCATTAAAGAATTGGGCTATGTAACTAGCTGGAAATGCTTCACTTGATTTTAACCTAATTTTATAGCTTTCAATATCAGATCTTTTCTGATATTGATTGATATTCAGATTTAAATTAAATGAACCAAGAAAAATTGAGTCGTCGAATAACTTTCCATCTTCAAAATTTATTACTACTGGAAAATAGTCCTTTTCTACTTCTGACAATATCTCATCTTCATTTTGAATATTATTAACATATAAATCAGCTTCTTTTACATTGATTTTTACAGGGCTAAAAAGATTTAATTCTGTTTTATTATTTAAGATAAGTTGAGAAGTAAATAATAAGGTATTTTTAAAGTCTAATGAAGTAGTTAAAGATATGTTTTTAGAATCAATTAATTTATTTCCAAATCTTCGAATGATAGCACTATTCAAAACTAAATATGTATTGATTTCTTTATTATTGGCCTTAAATGAAATAGATGAATCATTATCAAATTCTATTTCAAATCTTTTTGATAAATCGTTTAAGGTTTTATTTGAACGATCAAGATCAAATTCAACTCCATCTTGCAGTAGAAAGTAGAAAGCTATTATTGTCACAGATAAAAATAATATAAAGCTTATAAAAAAACTTAATGCTGTTCTAAGCAGTTTGGGAATAGTGATATTCATTATTCCAAAAAGCTAATAATTAAAAGATTAATAAAAAATCTAAAACTATTCTTCTTCGACTACTTCAAAGTCAGCATCTTTAATTTTTTTGCCATCTTCTTTTTTTGCAGTATTATTATCTACTGGTTCAGCTTCTGTTTGTGCTTGAGCATTTGATGCATCATACATTGATGAAGCCTTTGATTGCCAGACATTACTTAAGTTTTCCATTTCAGATTTTATATCTTCGATGACAGATGATTCATTCGCTTTTTTTAACTTATCCAAAGCTTCATTTAAATCCTTCTTATCATCTTCCGATAATTTATCGTCTAGGTCTTTCATTTGTTTTTCAGTTTGGAAAATTAACTGTTCAGACTGATTTTTCGTGTCAATTTCTTCTTTTTTAGCTTTGTCTTCAGCTTCATGCTTTTTAGCATCATTGACCATTTTTTCAATTTCTTGATCAGATAAACCGCTCTGTGCCTCAATTCTAATACTTTGTTCTTTTGAGGTTGCTTTATCAACAGCTTTGACATTCAAAATACCATCAGCGTCCATATCAAAAGATACTTCGATCTGCGGCGTTCCTCTTGGTGCTGGAGGAATTCCATCTAAATGAAATCTTCCAAGACTTTTATTATCTTTTGCTATTGATCTTTCTCCTTGAACAACATGTATTTCAACCATTGGTTGATTATCTGCTGCTGTAGAAAAAATCTGCGACTTTTGAGTAGGAATAGTTGTATTCTTTTCAATTAAAGGAGTTGCTACTCCGCCCATTGTTTCGATACCAAGCGTTAAAGGTGTTACATCAAGAAGCAGAACGTCATCAACATCTCCTGCTAATACTCCTCCTTGAATTGCTGCTCCAAGCGCTACTACTTCATCAGGATTTACACTTTGATTAGGGTCTTTACCAAAAATTTCCTTCACTTTTTCTTGAATAGCTGGAATTCTTGTTGAACCACCGACAAGTATTACCTCATTGATATCATTTGGATTTAATTTAGAATCTTTAAGAGCTTGTTTACAAGGCGCAACGACACGCTCGATTAAATCAGAAACTAATTTTTCAAAGTTAGCTCTTGTTAAAGTCATGTTAAGATGTTTAGGTCCAGAAGAATCAGCAGTAATAAACGGTAAATTTATTTCCGTTTGCTTTGAAGAAGAAAGTTCCTTTTTAGCATTTTCAGCTGATTCTTTTAATCTTTGAAGAGCCATTGGATCTTTTCTCAAATCAATTCCTTCATTTTTCTTGAATTCGTCTGCAAGCCAGTCAACGATTTTTTGGTCAAAATCATCACCACCAAGCCTGCCATCTCCGTTACTCGCATTTACTTCGATACTTTGGCCTTCATCATTAAGTATGTCAAGGATTGATATATCGAATGTTCCTCCACCTAAATCAAAAACAGCAACTTTTTCATCTTTCTTTTTATCAAAACCATACGCCAAAGAAGCAGCTGTAGGTTCATTAATAATTCTTTTAACATTCAACCCTGCAATTTTTCCTGCATCCTTGGTTGCTTTTCTCTGAGAGTCGTTAAAATATGCTGGTACAGTAATTACAGCGTCAGTTACTGTAGTACCTAAATATTGCTCTGCCATTTGTTTCATTTTTTGCAGAACCATTGCACTGATTTCTTGTGGCTGATATTTTTTTTCATTTGCTTCAACGTTAACTTTTTTTCCATCAACAACAACTTGGTAAGCTACTTCGTCAATATCTTTTTTTATTTCTGCAGGGGTTCTTCCCATAAATCTTTTGATTGAATAAATTGTATTTTTAGGATTGGTAACTGCTTGCCTTTTGGCTGGATCTCCAACTAATCTTTCACCTTCTTTCGTGAAACCAATTACTGAAGGTGTTGTTCTTCCACCTTCTGGACTGGTAATAACAGTAGGCTCTCCACCTTCCATAACAGCAACACATGAATTTGTTGTTCCTAAATCTATTCCAATTATTTTTCCCATTTTATAAAACTCCTATATGTTTTTTTAAACTTATAGATGCAAAGATTATGCCAAAGATTTATATATGTCATATATGTCAATAAATATGCCTATATGGCATACTTGCTATATATTTTTGAGATATCCTTCTTTTAATTGCAATTTTATATCTCCAATACTAAATACTTCATTATCATGCGTTGCAATTATAAAAGTCAGATTATGTTCATTGTTAAGCTTCTTGAATAAATCGATCATTTTAAAAACATTCATTTGATCAAGATTACCTGTTGGTTCATCAGCGATAACTATTGAAGGTTGATTAATAATAGCTCTCATAACAGATACACGCTGTTTTTCTCCTCCCGATAAATCATTTGGATATGAATGCATTCTGTCATCTAATTCAAAAAATTGAAATAAATCTTTTATTTCTTGATGATCAACTTTTTTTCTTGATATTTCTCTCGGTAAAATAACATTCTCTTTTAATGACAGTTCACTTATTAAGTTATGAGACTGGAAAATATAACCTATTTTATCATTTCTAAATCGATTCAAATCCTCTATTAAATCTATATTTTCATTATCAAAAATGACTTCTCCTTTATTTGGTTTATCAAGCGTCCCAATCAAGCTTAATAATGTAGATTTTCCTGAACCTGATGGTCCTTTTATAGTAATGATAGAACCTTGATCAATTGAAAGATTGATATTTTTTAAAACATTAAGCGTTTTTTTACCATCGATAAAGCTCTTGCTTAAATTTTTTATTTCTAAGATCATGATTGTTTGTTGATAATTTGGTTTGGGCTCATATGATTAATAAATCTTAGTGGAATTATAGAAAATATACCAATAATAACTATAGCAGCTAAAAAAACGTAAAAAATATCAAATATTGAAATTACCATCGGCAGCTTTTCAACTAAATAATAGTCCGGGTTCAATGTAATAATTGAAAATCTATTTTGCATAAATATTAAGAATAATGAGGTTAGTACGCCTAAACTGATTGCAGATAATCCAATTAAATAACTATATAAAATAAATATATTCCGTATAGAATTTTTAGACATACCAATAGACATTAAAATTGCAATTTCTCTTATTTTTTTGGAGGAAATTTGAATAATAGCTGAACATAAATTGAACGAAGCTATAATTATTATTAGTGATAAAGTAAAAAATGTAATTTTCTTTTCTACTTCTGTTGCTTCAAAAATTTGTCTATTTCTATCTTTCCATGATAAAGATCTTTTTTCCAAAATTCTAGAATTTTCAATATCTCCAATAAGTTCAAGAGATAAATTGTCCTTGTTAATAATATCATTGTTTGAAATAAAAATAAGATAATCATCAATACGAAGAATTCTGTTTGAGTAAATATTGACAACTTTAAATTTTGTGGACCTAGGTAATGCTAAAGAATTTAGATTAATATTTTTTGAAAAAATATTAACATTGTCTCCTACATTAATATTTAGGCTTCTTGCAAGGGATTTACCAATAATCATTTCATTATCTTTTAAAACTTTTTCCTTATTTATTAAGTTTAATTTGTAAAATTTTAAGTGATTCTTATTAAGGATATTTTTAATTGTTACAAGTTTTTGTGAACTGTTATTACTTAAAATAAATTCTTCATTATCAAATATTGAATACTGTATATTATTTTTCTTTATTTCATCTATTATAGATAAATCAGAGACCTCATTATAATTACTTATTAAATATTCTCCATTAACTTTGATAGTTTCTTCCTTAAGAATATTTTGAAAACCATTTAAAACAGAAATAGATAAGATAATGGATAATGAACCTATAAATAAGCCTATAAATGAAACAACGTTTACGACTCCATTTTTAGAAAAATCATTTTTAAAAAGAAAACTTTTTGCAATTTTGAATGATAACCTCACTAATTTTTTAAAACCTCATTAATATTAATTTTAAAAAAGCTTGTAAGAGATATTGATGAAATTAAAAACGATATTAGAATACTTAGCACAATGATTAATAATGAATTAAAAAAACTAAATTCCATTGGTAGGTAGTTTACAAAGTATATATTTTCGTCAATTGCGATAAAGCGATATTTTTCTTGTAAAAATATAACCAGATAAGAAAAAAATATTCCTAACAGCGAGCCCAATAAACACAAAAAAATCGATTGTAGTACAAAAATAGTTGATAATACTTTATTTGGAGTACCGTAAGATTTCATTATTGCAAAATGTTTTTTTCTTTCATCGTAAAGTATACTTATTGAACTAAATAGGCCAAAAAAAGACACTACTGCAATTAAACTAAAAATAAAAAAAATTGGTAATTTTTGAGCATTAATCCATTCAAAAAGAATGGAATATTTTTCATCAATTTTTATCTCATAGAGTGGGTACTCAATTTCTTTGTTTGTTTCTTTAAATAGGATCCAACCTGAAATAAAGGATTTTAAATTAAAAAATTCTTGTAGTGTATCGATGGTTGTAAAAATTTGTCTATCATCATATTCGTTAATTCCTGATGAAAAAATATGTTTTACTTCAAGAAAAATAAATCTTTCGCTTAATGAAATATTTTTTAGTCTGTCACTATTAAACAATGCAATTTCATCTCCAACTGAAACATCTAATTTTTTTGCTAATGCTGATCCAATGAAAACAGAATTCTTATTAATATTTACGTCATTTATTTGGTTAAATATTTCAAAGTTTTTAAAGTCATTATTGGGTAATCCAGTGATTATAATATTCTGACTTACATTTTTATATTTAACTAAGCTTTGCTTTTCAATGTACTCAATTCCATCAAAAGAATATTCAATGTCAATTTCTTGAGGATTAAATTCATCTTCAAACAAGTAATTTACTTGGCTCTTTCCATTCAATTTTGAAAGCTTATCATAAATACTATTTTCAAAACCATTGATTGATGATAATACAATATTTAAAGAAGCAACTCCGAATGCCAAAGAAAGAATTGTAATTATATTTGTTACTTTAAATAAAAAACTACTTTTGGCTGAAAATAATAGTTTTTTGAAAAGGAATATAGATATCTTCATTTAAGAGATTTTAATGTAGGAAAAATGATGGCGTCTCTGATCCATCTTGAATCAATTAATAGCATAACTAATCTATCAATACCTATTCCCACGCCTGCTGTTGGAGGCATTCCGATTTCAATTGCTTCAAGAAAATTTTCATCGATTGGAAATGCTTCTTCATCTCCACTATCTTTCTTCATTGACTGATCTTCAAATCTTTTTCTTTGGTCTATTGGATCATTTAACTCGGAAAAACCATTTGCAAACTCCATTCCAGCTATGAAAAGCTCGAATCTTTCAGTAAAGTTATTATTTCCATCTCTTTTTACTTTTGCTAAAGGAGAAATTTCTACAGGGTGATTTATTACATATGTTGGTTGGATTAAATTTGGTTCTACTTTTCTTCTCATAATCTCATCAATTAACGAAGCCAAACTATCATCCTCTTCTATATCAAGATTCAATTTTTTACAAGCATCGAAAACCTCACTATGGTTTGTAAGATCTATATCACAGTCAGTATGTTCTTTGATAAGTTGGTCCATAGTTTTTCTTGCAAATTTTTTTGAAAAATCTATTTTATGTCCATCCCATTCAATTGCTTTCATGTTTAAATCGGATAAAGCCCTTTTAAACATTTCTTCAACAAATTCCATCATAAAATTATAATCTGAATACGCTTGATAAAATTCTAACATTGTAAATTCAGGGTTATGACTTCTGTCAATTCCTTCATTTCTAAAATCTTTAGATAATTCATAAACTTTTTCAAATCCACCCACTATTAACTGCTTTAAGTAAAGCTCAGTAGCTATTCTAAGAAAAAATTCTTGGTCTAATGCATTATGATATGTTTTAAATGGTTTAGCATTTGCCCCACCATAAATCGGTTGTAAAACTGGAGTTTCAACTTCAATATAATCGTGTTCATTTAAAAAATTTCTTATTGAATTAACAATTTTTGAACGCTTTACATAATTTTCTTTAGTTTCTGGATTGATAATCATATCGAGATATCTTTTGCGATATCTAAACTCTTTATCAGAAACCATATTAAACTTTTCACCATCTTTTTCTTTAACGTCCGGAATAGGTTTGATATTTTTGCTAAGCATTGTTAAAGATGACACTTTGATTGTTAGAGCATCAGTTTTTGTTTTAAAAACCTTTCCTTCAATACCAACAAAGTCTCCAATATCTGTAAGTTTAAATAAATTATAATTTTCTTCTCCGACATCATCTCTTGCAATATAAAATTGTATTTTCCCGTGCTGATCTTGAATATGTGAAAAAGAAGCTTTTCCCATTTTTCTTAATGCCATAATTCTACCAGCCAAACAAACTCTTTTATCAATCAATTCTTCAGTAATATCTGAAGTGCTATGACTACAATTGAAGCTGTAAGCATAAGGCTCAATACCCATTTCTCGAATTTTTTTTAGCTTTTCGAGTCTATTATCAATTATTTGCTTAAGGCTTTTATTTTCCATCTGAAAACTTATTTATTTTTTTCCATTTTATCTAACAAATAACTATACATGAATTCATCCAAATTGCCATCCATAACTGACTTTACATTACCAACTTCAAATTTTGTACGATGATCTTTTATCATGTTATAAGGATGGAAAACATAGGATCTAATTTGACTTCCCCACCCAATATCCATTTTTTCTCCCTCAAGCTCTTTTTTTGACTGTTTTTGTTTTTCAGTTTCCAATTGATAAAGTTTTGATTTTAAAACCTTCATGGCTTGATCTTTATTTTTATGTTGAGATCTTTGTGTTTGACACTGAGTTACAATTCCTGAAGGCAAATGGGTAATTCTAATTGCAGAATCCGTTTTATTAACATGTTGACCCCCTGCACCGCTTGATCGAAAAGTATCAATTCTTAAATCCTTTTGATTAATTTCAATATCAATTTCTTCGCTAATTGATGGCGATACTGAAACTGATGCAAAAGATGTATGTCTTCTGCTATTTGAATCAAATGGCGATATTCTCACTAGTCTATGAACACCTACTTCTGACTGCATCAATCCATAAGCATAGTCACCTTTTATTTCAATAGTACAATCTTTAATACCGGCCTCATCGCCGTTTTGAAAATCAATTACATTGAATTTAAAATCTTTTGACTCAGACCACATTGAATACATTCTGTAAAGCATTTCAGCCCAATCTTGACTTTCAGTACCACCAGCGCCAGGATGAATTGTGATTATTGCATCATCAATATCATTTTTTCCGTTAAGAATCAATTTGAGTTCAAAATCCTTAATAAGATTAGAAAAAATTTTCAGCTCCAAATTTATCTCATTTTCTTCGATCTGTTTCTTGTTAAAAAATTCAAAAAGAATTTCAACATCCTCAGCTTTTTGAATTAAACTTTTTCTCAGATGAATATCTTTTTCAAGAAATGATATTCTCTTCATAATTGAAGTTGTTTGTGAATTATTCTCCCATAGATCGGGATTAGAAATTTGTTCTTTTAACTTCTGAAGTTCAGCATCGCTTGACTCAAAGTCAAAGATGCCTCCTTATTTGATTATATTTATCAAAAGAAGAATTAAATCTTTCTCTTATATCCATATGCTTAAAAGAACTCCAATTGTTAGCAATATACCTGTTAAGAAGTGAATTCCTATTGTTGATACATTTACTATTAACAATTCATAAGGAAGTTGCTGAAGATTTGCATCTTCTTTTTCCCATTCAACTAGCCAAGACATTCCTTTCTTATTCGCAAAGTTAAAAATCAACAATGGTAATAGTGCAATAAGTGTAAAGTAATTACCAGCATATACTGATGCACCTCCAATTAGAAGAAATGAAATTAACATAAGATTTCTCCACACCACAAAAGGTTTTCTATAATTAGCTTTTTCTGATGGACCTGCTAGCTTTACAACCCAACTATTTTTATTAGCTGCCTTATCTGCATTATAGTCTTGGAAACAGTTAATAAATAATACCAATGCGATAAAAATACCGACAGGTATTGAGTAAAATAAAGTTGTTATGGGATCAATTGTTTGAGTTGGTGCCACCGCTTGATTTTGCATAAAGGCTGCACCGTATACCATTAATGGACCAAAACCTATAAATACAGCTAAATCACCTAATCCATTGTAAGCAAGCTTTAAAAAACCTGTATACATTATTCCAAGAAAAAGGCCAAGATAACCCAAATACATGAGGGGAGAATTCCAATCACCGCTAAAAAATGTATTGTTCATTTTCAAACCAATAAGAAAAGTTGCTGAAAAGAAGTAAATAGACAATAAAAGCATGTTTGTTGGAGTAATTAATCCTGATTGAATTGATCTTGAACCTCCATTAAAAGGACTTGCAAGCTTATTCATTTCGTCGTTTCTTGAACGATGATCAAAATAATCATTTATATTATTTGTTCCTATTTGAGCAAATATTCCACCAAACATCACTAGCCAAAATGTACCCCAATCAAAAGATCCAAATTGTTTGTAAGCGATTGCTGAACCTAAAAGAATTGGTGCAATTGTTGCTGTTAAAAAAGGTGCTCTCACAACTGCTGCCCAATATTTCAATGTATTTACAAAATTTGATTTAACTTCACTGAAAAAACTTGGACGATTTTCTGGTAATTCCATCCATTCAAACTTTTCATCAGCAAAGAAATCTACATACTTAATTACGGTTGGCTTTATTTTGTAATATCCAACTACATCATTTTGTATTAAAAATTCATCATGCATGAAGTCAGAAAAAGCTTCAGTAACTTCAAGAATAGCATCTCGAGCTTTATCGGCTTCAGTCTTATCAGTAATTTTTGAAGCATAACCATCTATTTGTAATTCTTTAATACCACCTTCACCGTCTGGCCTTATAACGCATTGTACTTTAGGATTAACAGAAATTTGAACTGCTTTTCTTGATGGGTTAAATGTAAAGAAGTAAATATCTGTTCCTTTGTTAGCATAATAAACATTTGCTGCAGATGCATTTCCTGCAACGCTTGTTGACAAAGTCATAAAGTTTGCTCTATCTAAAAAATCTAAAATTTTTTCTTTTAACATTTATTTCTCCTCTTTTAATTCATTCATTTTTTCTTTGAGCATTTTACCTAACTCATCTCTTGAAAGTGCTGAACTTATAAAAAATCCATTTTCAGCAACAGATATTTTTCCGGTTTCTTCAGAAATGACAACAGCAATCGCATCACTCTCTTCAGAAATACCAAGAGCTGCTCTGTGTCTGGTACCCATTTCAGGATTGAGCGTTTTACTTTCAGTTAATGGTAAGATACATGCAGCTGCCTCAATTAAGTTATTGTGAATTACTACAGCGCCGTCATGCAATGGTGAGGATGGATTAAAAATTGAAACTAATAATTCAGGGCTAAATGTTGCATTCATTGGAACAGCGTCTGAAACAACATTTTTTAAAGAATTCTCCCTTTCAAATACCAATAAAGCTCCCCACTTATTTTTCTTGATTTCATCAATACATGAAAGTATATCATCCTGAATTTCAGTTTTTTCAATTTGAAATAATTTGCTAATTATTTTATTTTGACCAACAGATGTTAATAGTCTTCTAATCTCGGGCTGAAATAGTATAACAAAAACAACTACCCAAACAGTTTGAAATAGGTTTACGAGCCATGAAGTTGCCTTAAAACCTAAAATATTTATAATAAAGCCTGCAAAAAATAAAATTAGGAGACCTATTAACATTTGACCGCCTCGTGTTCCCCTAAAGTATGAATAGGCGTATGAAAAAATAAAAGTTACAAGAATCAAATCAAATAGATCTGTTATTGTAAACTTTAAAAAACTTATCTCAAAAAGATTCATATTATAATTTAGGTAATTAAATCAATTGGGTTAAAAATTTTATTAGCAATAGTTAATGATTTTTTTGCTGCTAAAACATCATGTACTCTAAATATACTGGCACCTTTTTGTAAGCCAATTACATTTGCCGCAATAGATCCTTCAATTCTATCTTTTTCATCCACATTAAGCGTTAAACCAATAAAAGATTTCCTTGATGCACCCAATAATACAGGAAAACCAAGTTCAACAAAAGAATCTAAATTATTTATTATTTCAAAGTTATGGTTAACAGACTTTCCAAAACCTATACCTGGATCTACAATAATATTATTTTTATCTATACCTGCATTTAAAGCAAAATTTGCTCTTGAAAAAAGATAGTCTTTTACTTCTGATATTAAGTGATCGTAAGATGGGTTGTTTTGCATATTTTTGGGAATACCTTTCATGTGCATCATAATTATTGGTGAGCCATGATTTTTTGCAACCTGAATCATATTACTATCAAATTCCATTGCACTAACATCATTGATAATATTAGCACCGGCTTTCAAGGCTTCTTCTGCAACTTTAGATTTTGTTGTATCTATAGAAATCACTACATCATGCTCTGCTCTAATTTTTTCTATTACTGGTATAACTCTAGAAAGCTCTTCATCTTTTGAAACAGGCTCAGCAAAAGGTTTTGTTGATTCACCGCCAATATCAATTATATCAGCGCCTTCTTCAATCATTTTAATTGTATGTTCAAAAGCCTTTTCGACTCCAAAGTATTGACCCCCATCTGAAAAAGAGTCAGGAGTGACATTTAATATTCCCATTAATAAGTATGGTTTCTCTGACTTGATTAACCAGTTTTTAAATTGATCGATATTCACGGTTATTTTCTAGAAATCTTATTACCAGCTAACATTACTTTTATGTCTGATTCATCAATAGTTTCATGCTCTAGCAGCTGATTAGCCATAAGATGTAATAGCTCTACATTTTTTTCTAAGATTTGAAGTGCAGTTTTTTGAGCATTTTTTATAATAGAAACAACTTCATGGTCAATTTTTTGAGCGGTCTCTTCGCTATAATCCCTGTGAGATTGTATTTCTCTACCAAGAAATATTTCTTCGTTTTTCTTACCAAATGCCATTGGACCCATAACATTACTCATACCCCACTCACACACCATTCTTCTCGCGATACTAGTAGCTCTTTCAATATCGTTCGAAGCGCCTGTTGTAATTTCGTTTAAAATTAGTTCTTCAGCTGCTCTTCCACCCATCATAACTGCTAAACGGCTTAAGATATAAGTTTTAGAATAACCATGTTTTTCATCAATAGGTAACTGCATTGTTACTCCTAACGCTCTACCTCTTGGTATAATTGTAACTTTATGAACAGGATCTGCCTCAGGAGAAAAAAGGGCTACAACAGCGTGACCTGCTTCATGATATGCAGTGACTTTCTTTTCATGATCAGATAAAACCATACTCTTTCTCTGTACACCCATAAGAACTTTATCTTGAGCTTCTTGAAAGTCTGAATTATCAACACTTGCTTTCTTTCTTCTAGATGCAAGTAATGCTGCTTCATTAACAAGATTAGCAAGATCAGCTCCTACCATCCCTGGTGTACCTTTAGCAATATCTAACAAGTTAACAGATTTTGGCTTTATTTTAATATTCTTGGTATGAATTTTCAAAATATCGTGTCTTCCGTTTAAATCAGGGACATCTACAACAACCTGTCTATCAAATCTCCCCGGCCTTAATAATGCAGAATCTAAAACATCAGGTCTGTTAGTTGCTCCCATTACAATTACACTACTGGAATTTTCAAAACCATCTAATTCAACAAGCAACTGATTTAAAGTTTGTTCTCTTTCATCATGACCACCACCTAAACCAGCTCCTCTTTGTCTTCCAACAGCATCTAGCTCATCAATGAAAACAATTGCTGGTGCATTATTATTTGCCTGTTCAAAAAGATCTCTAACTCTTGAAGCACCTACTCCTACAAACATTTCAACAAAATCTGCACCACTAATACTAAAGAAAGGTACGTTTGACTCACCTGCTACTGCTCTTGCTAATAGTGTTTTTCCAGTTCCTGGAGGACCAACTAATAAAACACCTCTAGGAATTTTCCCTCCAAGTTTTTCAAACTTTTTTGGGCTTTTTAAATATGCAATGACTTCTTCTAGCTCTTCTTTAGCTTCTATGCAACCAGCTACATCTTTAAACTTTACTTTTTTTTGTTTGCCTGAGAAAATTTTCGCTTTGCTTTTTCCAAAACTAAAAACATTATTCATACCGCTTCCAGAACCTTGCATTCTTCTCAAAAGAAACAACCAAAATGCAATCAGTAACAACCAAGGTGCAAAACCTAACAACCACCCTGTCCAATCA
Organism: uncultured Fidelibacterota bacterium; assembly: GCA_902624575.1. Taxonomy (GTDB): domain Bacteria; phylum Fidelibacterota; class Marinisomatia; order Marinisomatales; family Marinisomataceae; genus Marinisoma. Next base: position 38,792 of record CACNXV010000002.1, on the reverse strand, counting down.
ATTTTTTCACCTTCAAAATTGTATTCAATATTTTTTTCATCCCAAACAGAAATTTGTTCTGAGTAATCAGAAGGAAGAAAAACAACAAACAGTGTTCTTTCTTTAAACTCAGCACCATTTTTATTAATCAAAGTTGTTTCTTCAAATAGCTCTCCATGAAATGAATTATCATTTTCAATAGAAGCAGATTTAATTTTATTTTCTGCTAAGAGCTCTTTGTAAGAATTGTATGAAATTTCAACTTCATTTGCTGATTCATCTGGCAAAAAAGCAAAAGATGCAATCACGAAAAAAATGATTGCAAACCATATAAGCATAGAATTGGAACTATTAGAGTTCTTTTTTTTGTCAGGTTTTTTATTTGTCGTATTTTTCATTGGAGGTGAATTTAAGAAAAATTAATAAAAAAACTAATTCCTATAAAAATTAAGTTTTGCAATTTTTTTTGAATTTTTTGATAATTTATAGTTATTACTTATTTGATGACCTGCAACCCATACAATGTCTTCACCATTACAGACAACAAAAGTATTTTTTTTATCTAAAAATGAGATCTTATTATCGACTAAATATTTTAAAACTTTCTTTTTTCCATTCATACCCAATGGATAAAAATAATCATCAGATTTAACGCTCCTTATTGTTAAATCTCTTCCAACGTTAGTTGCGTCTATATATTCTGTATTGCTACTATTTGAAAATTTTTTGGGCATTTTTTCCAATGTCCATTTAAAAGTAAACTCTTTAAAAAATTTTTCTTCATCTACTGTAACATCTTCTGAAAAATCTAAAAACTCTCTTTTCGTAACCGTGATGTCTTTTCTATCAAATGTTATTAAAAAATCACCTATAGATTTCGTACTTCCAGTTTTTTCTTTATGAAAAAATTCTTTTAGCTCTGATACCAAATTTTTGTTAAAGGATTCATTTTTTGAAAAACATATCCTTTTAATAATATTCAATTTTAGCAGTAGTGGGTAATCTTTAAATTTATATCTATCTAAAAAATGAATATTATCTTTTAAGTCATATAAATCCGATTCAAAAAAGTTATCTGTATTATAATCTATCAGACTATTAACCTCACTTACCCTTTCACTAAAACTTAAGAACGGCTTTTCTATATTAGATTTAATAGTTTTCAATTTTGGAAATATACTTTTTCTCAAAAAATTTCTTAAAAATTTTTCATCATTGTTTGTTGGATCATCCAAATATTTGAGATTATGTTTTTTTGCTAAAGAAATAATATCAGACTTTGAAAATTCTAACATAGGTCTAAAAATGTGCTTCTTCTTTTCCCTAATACCTTTTAGACCATCAAAGCTAGACGAATTCAAAATTTTCATTAAAATTGTTTCTGCTTGATCTAAAGAATGATGTGCTGTAAAAACATAATCAGCGTTAATTTCATTTTTGATTTTTAATAATAATTTATAACGTTCATTTCTAAGCCTGCTTTCAATATTTGAGTTTATTTTATCATTAATTCTTTTAGAATAAAAATCCCAATTATACTTTATTGACAGTTTCTGCACAAAGTTTTCCATTTTTTCTGAATCCTTGTGAAAATTATGATTTACATGTGCAATAGATATTTTATAATTTGTGCTGATTTTACTACATAAATGCATTAATACAACAGAATCAATACCCCCTGAGACAGCTAATAGGATGTGCGAATCTTCAGGGATATTTTTACTAATTTTGTTATTAAAACTATCTTGCATACTTCATCAAAAATGGATTTGTTTTCAATTCTTGCCCAAGCGATGTTTCATCGCCATGTCCCGTGCAAAGTATTGAATCAATATCAAAAGAATTTACGAAACTTTCTAATGATTTTTCCATATCTAATGGACTGGATGCTGGTAGATCTGTTCTACCAATTGAACCTTTAAATATTAAATCACCACAAAAAATGGTATTATCAATTTCAAAACTCATACAACCTGGTGAATGACCGGGATTAAAAAAACACCTAAACTCAAAATTATTAATTTTAATTTCAGTCTCATTTTTATCAATCCAATTTGTGATTTTTGGCTTTCTTGCTTCAACTTTCCAAAATCCTGCTAGCTTTTCATAGTTTTCAATCAATAAAGAGTCTTCTTTACACATATAAATCGGTATAGAATACTTTCTTTGACATTCTTCAGCTGAGGCTATGTGGTCGATATGAGCATGAGTTGCCAATATGGCAATTGGTTTTAGGTCATTCTCTTCTATATAGTCATTAATGTGGTGAAATCCAAGACCGGGATCAATTATTATAGAATCTTTATTTTCATCTGATAAGATATAGATATTTTCTTCCAGGAGATCGGAAACAATACGCTTATACCTTAACATTATACCCTATCAAAAAAGAATGGGCCTAAGGTATTAATCTTGTCTTGATATGAATGTGGATTTAAATATCTTACAGTTGCAGCAATACTTGAAAGTATCGAATTACCATCTTGAGGAGTAAAACAAAATCCTGAAATTTCATGATCATTTCTAACATTTATTGATTCTTCAACAATGACGGTTTGATTAAGAATTCTTCCATATAGACCTTGGTCTCTACCAAAAGAAAAAACTTCATTGGTAGCATGATGCTCAGTCAAAGCTATTCTATCATTACTGGTAAGTAAATCTATAACTTTACTCTTAGATGTAGGTTCTTTCACTTTAAGATTAAACCAAACTGTATGCATGTATTGAGAATTAACTTTCATTGCTGATGAAAATAAATCAAGATCCAAGTTCATCGTTTTAAATAGGCCAGCTGCATCTTCAGCATGATGAGTTCCATAAAGAGGATGTCCATGGTCATTAACGGTTGGTGCAGGTACAAAACTACCTGTCTGACTAATATCATTACTCCTTCTTATGCAAACGAACTTTCCATCTACAAGATTATCGGGAGAAATACTAAGAGCAATTGTATTTACTAAACAAGCAATGTTATGAGTGTTACATGAAACAACTTGTAAGAACTGATCTTCCGAATTAATTACATGATCATTTATTCCTCTTGCATATTTTTTTCCAAAACCATTTTCACTACCTTGAGCAAGAAAACCTTTAACTTTATCTGTATATTTGTTATAAAAATCTGCCTTATTTTTATGCCCATGTCCGCTTGGAGTGCAATCTATAACAACTGAACTTCTAGAAATAGCCTCGTCCATAGTAAATTCAGGATCTAAACCAATTTCTTTAAAGCTTTCAACTCTGTCTTCAAGAACTGATAGTCTAGCACCCTTTGATATTAAATTTTTAATTTTTGGGGCATCTTTGGTTAAAGGAGAGTGCTTATGAAATGTAATTTCATCGATTCCTAAATTGCTTTTTTGCTCACACAAAATACCAATTAGCGGTTCACCAATTGTTCCGGTTCCAACAATATGTACTACTTTTCTATCCATAATTAATTTCCCCCAAACTAATTCTTATATTTTTTTATATTAATAAAAAACCACAATAAGATAGTTATAATTACAACAAAAAGTGCTGACAAAAAAAATGATAAATAATTATACATATCTATCTTCAATATCTTGTTTTTTTAATACTGCAGTCTTCAATGAAAGCATTAAAAACATTAAAATTGTAAATGAAAGCAATGAAAATAAAAATGGATTTAAAATACCGGATGGTTGCTTATCCATTCCAAGCTGGGGATGAGACTGTATTTCTGCAGCCCAAAAATTTACTGATGCAAAAATTATTGGAATATCAAGGAATGCGATAATTCCAATAATCGCACATAGCAAAGCAACTCTTTGTCTATAAAGACCAACATTTCTTAATATGAAATATCCAACATAAATCAAAAATAAAACTAAGGTTGTGATAAGTCTAGGCTCCCAAACCCAAGGTTGTCCCCAAATTGGCGTAGCCCAAATTGGCCCTGTTATAAGAACAAGCATGGTAAAAATAGTTCCAATTTCAGCAGCTGCTAATCCTATTCTATCATATTTAAGATCTTTTTTAATTAAATACATTATACCACTTACCATTACAATGAAGTAAGCAAGAAAACCGGACCATGCAATCGGTACATGTAGATAGAATATTTTTTGTGCCCACTCTTGAAGTGGAACCATTGGAGTAAAAAATATCATCCATGTAAGATTTACTGACATCAAAAGAATACAAACTAAAAAAAGTGATAAGTTCATTATTGTTTAATTAGTCTCCCAAAAAGATTTATTCCTAGTAACAATGACATTAAGGCGAAAGTTAATAAAATCATCCATGAATCAGTATATAAAATTAGTTCATTTCCTAAAATTATTCCCAAAAAAATACTTGAAGCGTTCACTAAAATTGGTACTATTAATGGAAAAAATATTAGTGGAAAAAGAAATCCTTTTATATTTGAAACATTTGTAATTAAAAAAATTAAAATTCCAACACCAATTAGACCAAAATTAGAAATAATAAAAAGTGGTAAGGAGAATAAAATTTTTTGGTTGAAAATAATATCAGAAAAACCCAAGTAAGCTGAAGTAATAATAATCTGGAGAGCAAGCATAATTAAGTTGAATGATATTATTTTTGATAAGAATAATAACCATATATCTCCGGATGAAGAATAAAGTAAATCATAAATACCATACTCTTTTTCCCTAGCAAATGAATTCTCGATAAGTTTTACAGCACAAAAAGATATAACTATCCAAAAAAATCCTGCAAAAATAGTGATATCTAATATTTTTGATGGAGGAAAAGAAAATAAAAGAAGTAAAAAACAAGCTATGGAGAAGAAAAACATAAAGAATAGGTTGTTTGTAGACTTTTTCTCAAGAAAAAACTCATTATAAATCATATTAAACAGCATCTTCAACCAATTTCTTATTTTTAATTACGTAATTTCTATCAGAAATTTTTTTACTTTCAGCAATTAAATGAGACGAAAAAATAATTGATCTACCATCTTTCTTCCAATTTTCAAATATATTTTGAAAAATCTTTATACCTTCTTTATCTAAATTACTAAAAGGTTCATCCATTAGTAAAAAATTCCAATCAACATTCATAGCAATTAACAATTTATTTCTTTGCATATTTCCTCTTGAAAAAAATTTTAATTGTAAATGTGCTAGATTTTCTATTTTCAATTGTTCAAGCGAATTATTAAAGCGTTCTTGATTAAAAGGTTGGCTATATTGACGTAAAATTATTTTTAAATTTTCTTCAATAGTTAATTCTCCGAAAATATTTGGCTTATCACTTAAAAAAATGAATTTTTTTTCTGATTTTACATTACCATTATCATAGTTTATAAGATTAGCTAAACATTTTAGAAAAGTAGTTTTACCAGAACCGTTGGGCCCGTAGATAGAAGAAATTTCACCATCCTCTAAACGGAAATCTATTTCATTTAAAATTGTTTTATTGGAATATTTTTTTGAGAGTTTTTCTACAAAAAGCATTATTTAATTTTATTTATTAATGGCCAAAAAACATAGGCAATTACGATGAATAAAAAGAAAAAAATAAAAATCTGATTGAACCACTCCATTATCTTCTTAATCTATTTGGCCAAAATGCAAATAATGATCCAATTACCATTAGGATACCACCAATCCAAACCCAATTAACAAGTGGATTAATCATTATTTTAAAATAACCAAGATTCTTTTCAGCATCATATGCAGAAAAAATTGAATATACATCTTTTTGAATAGTGCTATGAATATCTAATTCACTATGAGGCTGCCTTTTTTCTGGATCAGAATTCCAATAAAAATATATTCTTTTTTCTGGTTTAAGATTTGTTAATAATTCATTTTTGTCATCAATTACATCGATATCACTCATAAATGCGTAATGATTATCTCTTGCCTCACTCTTAATGCTATTTAGCTTAAAAATATAATTATTAAAATATATCTGTTCACCTGGAGAAAGACTAAATTCTTTTTCAGATTCAAATGCTCTTCCAATGAAACCAACAAACAATAGGACTATTCCAATGTGTACTAAGTAACCACCATTTTGGTGTCGGTTACTCATAAACATTTTATATGTTGAAATGAAAATATTACTATTTCTTTTTCTAAATTTTTTAAGAGACTTATAATATTCACCAAGTATAGAAGACAAAGTAAAAGCAACACCCATTATAGCAACAAGAACATAAATATTATAATCAACAGAAAAAATAAAGTATACTAATCCAGCAACAAAACTGATTGACATCGGTAATATAAAATTTTTTCTTAGAACTTTATATGAAGTTGACTTCCAAGAAAGCAATGGACCAATTCCCATCAAAAATAAAAGAACTAATCCTATTGGTACATTTAATTGATTAAAATATGATTGCCCTACATAAATTTTTTCTCCATCCCAAGCTTCAGATAAAATCGGGAATAATGTTCCCCACATTATTGTAAAGCACATGAGAATGAGAATTAAATTATTATACAAAAATCCACCCTCTCTGGATGTAAAAGAATCAATCTTATCATCAGTTTCTAAATAACTTTTTCTACGCAGAAACCAAAAAAGAGTATATAAAATTAAAATCGATAAAAAGCTAAAGAATAAAGGCCCAAGATTTTCTGCGGTAAATGAGTGCACAGAGCTAATAACTCCACTTCTTGTGATAAACGTTCCTAAAACGACAAGCAAGTAGGTTGAAGTAGCTAATAATATATTCCACTTTTTAAGCATACCTCTTTTTTCTTGAATCATTGATGAATGTATAAATGCAGTTAAAGTAAGCCATGGCATAAGTGATGAATTTTCTACTGGATCCCATGCCCAATATCCTCCCCATCCAAGTTCATTATAAGCCCAATATCCTCCAAGGATAATTCCTGCTGATAAAAAGGTCCACACTATAAGTGACCATCTTCTTATTGATCTAACCCAGTCAAATGAAACATTTTTTGATATTGATGCTGCCATAGCCATTACAAAAATTATAGTTGACCCTGTAAATCCTACATACAGTATAGGCGGATGGATAGCCATAAAGAAGTTTTGCAATAAAGGGTTTAACCCATTTCCGTTTTGTACAACTATATCTGAAGAAACTGGCTCAAAAGGGTTAGCAATAAAACTTGATAAAATAATGAAAAATGAAAAAATAAATGTAAGTATAAAATATGAATTGAATTTTAGATTCTCCATTACTTTTAAAGTTTTAAAAATGTAAATAATTGTAAATAGTGATGTTATAAATGACCAAAAAAGTAATGAACCAGCCTGTCCTGCCCACAAAGCAGTAACTTTATAAAAAGTGGGTGTTTCATAGCTTGTATATTGTGCAACATATTGAAGATTAAAATTGCTTATAAGCAATTCATTAAGTAAGCAAAAAAATGCTAAAAAAATACAAAAGCAAGTAGCAATAATAGATCTTTCACTGATATCTAAATAATTTTTATCATTTCTAATTTTATAGAAACATAAGAAGATAAATGATGAAAATATTAAACCACCAGCTAGACTTATTGCTATACTACCTATTTGAGAAATCATTATATTTTTTCAACGTTCTTTAGGTCGCCTTCATACCTTGAAGCGCACTTTGTCTGAAGCTCTTTGGCTGTAATTAAATTATTTGAAAATGACCCTGAAACAACAACTTCAGCATCATCTGTAAATAAGTCTGGACGAATACCGTAGTAGTAAACTTTTACACTATCCTGATTTTGATAGACATAAAAGTATGCTTCAAGCTGATCATCTTCGGATATCTCAATTGAATTAGGTTTAATATTACCTCCTAACTTAATGTTTGAAATGTCAGACTGCTTATTCACCAGCTCTTGTACAGAGTAATATCTCATGGTTAATGAATCATCTTGTTTGATATTGGTTAAATATACAATCCATCCAACAATCAGAATAAAAACCAAAAAAATAGATGTACTTACTTTATTCATGTGCTAAATCCCAAAAGTTTCTTGCCATTCTCCATATACTTCTTTCATTACTTCAACAATCTCTCCTACAGTGGCACCTGCCTCTGCAACTTCGATTAAAAATGGGACTAAATTTAAATCTTTTTTACAAGCATCGCTCAATTTTTTCATTTTTGTACTTAGTTGAACTTTATCTCTACTATTTCTCAATTTTTTAATTTTTTCTTCTTGAGTTAATTGAGCATCCTTTGATATTTTCAATATTTCAATATCTATCTCTTCATTTTCATCAACAAAGTCATTTACACCAACAATAACTCTCTCTTTTGAATCAACAGATTCTTGAAAAATAGATGCAGATTCACCAATTTTTTTCTGGAAATAACCATCTTCAATAGCATTGATTGTACCACCCATTTCTTCGATTTCATCAAAAATTTTCATTGCTTGCTTTTCAATTTTATCTGTCAATTCTTCAACATACCATGACCCTCCAAGCGGATCTGCAACATTTGGTACACCTGTTTCATATGCTAATATTTGTTGAGTTCTTAATGCTATTTTTGCAGCTTTTTCAGATGGAAGAGCCAATGTTTCATCTAAAGAATTTGTGTGCAAAGAATTAGTGCCTCCTAGAACAGCTGACATTGCTTCGAATGCCGTTCTTACAATATTATTTTCAGGTTGCTGCGCTGTCAAGGAACAACCAGCTGTTTGCGTATGAAACTTCAATTTTAATGATGATTCTTCTTTAGCGCCGTACTTCTCTTTTAATCTTTTTGCCCAAATTCTTCTTGCAGCTCTGTATTTAGCAATTTCTTCAAAAAAGTCCATATGAGCGTTAAAAAAGAAAGATAATCTATGAGCAAAACTGTCAATTGCTAGCCCTCTCTTTAAAGTTTCATCAACATATGCAAAACCATTATTTAATGTAAATGCTAATTCTTGAGCAGCAGTTGATCCAGCTTCTCGAATGTGATATCCACTGACAGAAACTGGATTATATAATGGCATATTTTCAGAACAATACTCAATTATATCTACAACAAGTTTGACTGATGGCTCTGGAGGGAATATCCATTCTTTTTGTGCCATGTATTCCTTCAATGCATCATTTTGAAGTGTACCTCTCAGATTTGCTATATCAATACCATTTTTTTTTGCTAAAGCAACGTAGAATGCAAATAAAATGATTGCTGGGCCATTTATTGTTTGAGATACTGAAATTTTTTCCAAATCTATATCATTAAACAGAGTTTCCATATCTTCTAATGATGCAACATTTACACCACAAACTCCAACTTCTCCAAATGATAACTCATGATCAGGATCATAACCCATTAATGTTGGCATATCATACGCTACTGATAGTCCTGTTTGTCCATTTTTCAATAAATATTTGTATCTTTCATTGGTTTTTTCAGGTGTACTAAATCCTGAGAATTGTCTCATTGTCCATAACTTTCCTCTATACATATTTTTGTGTATACCTCGAGTATATGGATAAGTACCAGGATTCACATCGTATGATTCTTCATTATTTTTAGAAGAATAAAATTCTTCTAAGCTATCTCCGCTAATACTTTTAAAATTTCTATTATTATCTATTTTTTTACTCATTCGGTTTTCTCATAAAATTTATAATTTTTTCGGCTAATGAGGAACTATCAAGTCCAACTTCTTTAAGTAAAATATTTCTAGGTCCATGATCAATAAATTCTCCTGGTATTCCGATATTTATAATTGAATTTTTTAAATTAAATTTTTTAGCCCACGCAATTACACCTTCACCAAAACCTCCATCGACAACTCCTTCTTCAATAGTAACAACTCTATCAAATTTATTAAAAGCATTTTTCAAAAAGTTTTTATCCATTGGTTTTATGAATCTACAATTGACTACCTCACATGAAACTCCTTGATTTACAAGTAAGTTTGCTGCTTCAGAAGCTCTTTTTACCATCGATCCAACAGCCAAAACCAGCACATCATCTCCACTTTTTTCAACATCCCAAGATCCAATTTCAATGATTTTAGCATCTTGATTATCGAAATTGATGCATTCTTCTTTTGGATAACGAATAGTAAATGGTGTATTTTTATTTTTGGTAGCAGTAAAAATCAAATCTCTCAGCTCATTCCCATCTTTAGGAGCTGAGACAATTATATTTTGGATACATCTTAAATATGATATATCTAAAACTCCATGATGCGTAGCACCATCCTCACCAACAAGCCCTGATCTATCTAAACAAAAAATTACAGGAAGTTTTTGAAGAGATATATCATGAATGATATGGTCAAAAGCTCTTTGTAAAAATGTAGAATAAATTGCAACAATAGGAGTTTTATTATTTACTGATAAACCACCACTAAATGTAACAGCATGTCCTTCCGCAATTCCTACATCAAAAAATCTATTTGGAAATTTTTTTGAAAAATCAACTAGGCCTGTTCCTTCTTTCATAGCAGCAGTGATCGTAACTATACTTTCATTATTTTCTGCTAAATCGCAAACAATTTCTCCAAAAGCATTTTGGTATATCGGTATGGAAGATTTTTTCTTTGAAGTATCTTTTTTCTCTTTTACTCCATGAAATTTCACAGGATCATCTTCTGCGTAATCTAACCCTTTACCTTTTTTTGTTATTGTATGTAATACAACTGGCTTATCTAAATCTTTGATTTTTTCAAGGACATCTATTAGTTCTTCAATATTATGTCCATCAATTGGTCCAAAATATCTGAATCCTAAATCTTCAAAAATTGTTGTTGGAAAGAAAAACTTTTTAGCACTGGCTTCCGTTTTTCTTAAAATATTTACGAAAAATTTGCTTGGAAATCTTTTAATAGAACGATAAACCCACTTTCTTATTTGATTGTATTTTTTATTAGTAGCAATCTTCACCAGATAATTTCTAAAAGCACCTAAATTGGGGCTAATTGACATATCATTATCGTTTACAATAACAAGTAATTGCTTCCTAACATTACCTGCATTATTCAATGCTTCAAAAGCAAGTCCACCAGACAGAGCTCCATCTCCAATTATACTTACAACTTTATAATCATCATTATTAAGGTTTCTTGCTGATGCTATACCAAGTGCAGCAGATATTGAAGTTGATGCATGACCAGCACCAAAAATATCGTATTCACTTTCTGAACGTTTCAAAAAACCACTTAAGCCTTTATACTTTCTTATCGTTGGAAATTCTGAAAATCTACCTGTTAAAACCTTATGGGCATAAGCCTGATGACCCGTATCCCACACAATTTTATCTTTTGGAGCATCAAAAACATAATGAACTGCTGTGGTTAATTCAATGGTCCCAAGAGTTGGCGCTAAATGTCCTCCTATCTGATTTATTGTGTCAATTATATATTTTCGTAATTCATCACATACCTCAGCTAGTTCACCAACCGGTATTTTCTTTAAATCTTTTGGATTATTAATTTTATCTAAATACTTCATCTATTTTTCTTAAAACACATTTCATGAATTTTTGTATTGCCCATTAATTCAGGATGACAAGTAATAGCAAAATGCTTACCTTGTTTTACACCTACAACTTCATCATTTCTGAAAGCAAAAACATCACAATTATTTCCAACATTAATGATTTTTGGGGCCCTAATGAAAAGGACTTCGCAATTACTTTTATTTTCGCCGTCAATAATTTTTATCTGATCAGAAAATGAAAAAACTTGTCTTCCATAAGCATTTCTATCAATGTCCATATCTAGCAATCCAAGATTTAGCACTCTTTTATCTGATGAATTTTTACTCATGATAATAGCACCAGCGCAAGTGCCTAGAATGGGATTTTTTTTTGAAAACTCCTTAACCTTTTTGTCGAGATTTGAATTCACAAGAAGCTTACTCATGGTAGTTGATTCTCCTCCAGGAATAATTAGACCACTAACTCTATTAAGATCCTCACTTTTTTTAACAAGCAATGACTCTAAATTAATTTTTTCTAATATATTTAGATGTGATTGAAAGTTACCTTGAAGTGCAAGGACCCCAATCATTATTAATCTCCTCTATTGGAAAATTTTTCTTCTTCAGGAATATCTGACATTAGAATACCCTTCATAGCATCTTTTAAGTCATAAGAAGCAACTAAAACATCTTTTGCATTGTGATAATGAGCAACAGATTTAACGATTGCATGAGCTCTTTCAGATGGATCTTGACTCTTAAAGATACCAGAACCTACAAAAACGGTCTCTGCACCTAATTGCATCATTAAAGATGCGTCTGCAGGAGTCGCTATCCCACCAGCAGCAAAATTTGGAACAGGAAGTTTTTGATTTTTTTCTACTTGTTCAACAAGTTCAAGTGGTACTCTAAATTCTTCCGCTTTTTTTGATAAATCAGCAGATTTTAATTCAAGTATTTGAGAAGTAATCATTTTCATATGTCTTACTGCTTCAACAATATTTCCACTACCTGCTTCTCCTTTAGTTCTTATTAACGCAGCTCCTTCATGAACTCTTCTTAAAGCCTCTCCTAAATTTCTAGCTCCACAAACAAAAGGGACTTTAAATGGATGTTTATCAACATGGAAATGTTCATCTGCCATTGTTAACACTTCACTCTCATCTATAAAATCAACCTCAAGTGCTTCAAGAATTTGAGCTTCAGCAAAATGTCCAATTCTGCATTTTGCCATGACAGGAATTGAAACATTATCCTGGATTTCTTTAATCATATGTGGGTTACTCATTCTAGCAACTCCACCATCTTTTCTAATATCTGATGGAATTCTTTCTAAAGCCATAACCGATACAGCTCCAGCATCTTCGGCTATTTTTGCTTGCTCAACATTTGTTACGTCCATAATTACCCCGCCTTTTAACATTTCAGCGAGTCCTACTTTAACTTTGAAAGTGTCTTTTGTCATAAATAATTTCCTCTTCGTATGTATTTGTGATTTCTCTGATTTTTTTTATTACTGATTCGATAATCCAGTCTGGAGTTGAAGCTCCAGCAGAAATTCCAACAGAATTTAAATCATTTGTAAACCATTTGGAATCAATTTCTGTTGCATTTGTCACTTGATGAGTTTTTTTGTTTCTTTCAAGGCTCAATTCTGTTAATCTTTTTGAATTTGCGCTTGTAAAAGAGCCTATTATAATCATAAGGTCAGTTATTTTTGAAAGCTCTTTTATTTGTTCTTGATTTCTTTTTGTAGGGAAGCAAATTGTATTCACAAATCTTAAGTCAAAAACTTTTGTCATTAAAATATTAATTATCTCCTGAACATTCTCAATAGTTTGAGTTGATTGACTTACGATACCAGCTTTTTTTGTTTTTCTAAAAGCATTCGCCTCATCAACATTGGATATAATTACAGCATTTTTAACCTGGCTTGCGATTCCAACGACTTCGTCGTGTCCGTGATCTCCTATAATAATTATTTTTCTTCCGTCTTCTTCTAATTCTTTAACATCTCTGTGTATTTCGTGAACTAATGGACATGTTGCATCAATTATATTCATCTTTCTTTCTTCTGCTTCTTTCCAGACGCTCTTTGATGTCCCATGCGCTCTAAAAAGAACAGGCTTATCTTTTGGAATTTGTTCTAGTTTTTCAACAACCTTTACGCCTTTTTCCTCAAGGTCATTTACAACACTTTCATTGTGAACAATATCTCCAAGCATATAAACTTCTCCATATTTCTCACTCATATCGTATGCACTTTTGACTGCATCCCTTACACCAAAACAATAACCGGAACCTTTTGCTAATATAATTTTCATTTTTCTTTATTTATATAAGTTGACATCAAGTTTAATACGGTTGATTTTACATCTGAAAATTCACCTTCTACTAAAGCAGCAGCTGCAAAAGGATGACCACCTCCACCCATTTTCTTTGCAATTTCACTAACTTTAAAGTTTCCTTTTGAACGAAAGCTCATTCGAACTTTACCTTGTAAATCATAAAGCATTACTGATACTTCTACTCCTTTTATACCTCTAAAAAAGTCTGTAAAACCATCAAAATCATGCTTTGTTCCATTGACTTCTTTAATCATATCATGATTTAAGGAAAACCATACAAGTTTTCCTCCACATTCAAAATTTAAGTTATTAATTACTTTGCCCAGTAATTTGATTCTGCTCCTTGAAGAGTTTTCATAAATATCCTGGTAAATTTTTGAAATATTTAACCCCATCTTGATTGCGTCAACAGCAATTTGATGGCTAATATCAGTAGTATTACTATGCCTAAAAGAACCCGTATCCGTCAAAACAGCAACATAGATTCCAAGCATTATTTCTGTATTTATTAAATTACTGTCCACCTCAGATAGGAAAGAATATATAATTTCACCAACAGAACAAGCATTAGTGTTTATATATTCATTAGTAAAAAGATCATTTGAGGACTTTATGTGATGATCAATACTTAAAGTTTCAATTTCATTTTCTTCAACAAGATAAGCTAAATCACCCATTCTGTAAAAATCACCAATATCTAACACTAATCCAAGATCTGCATTTTTAATAAAAGCTGCTGATTCACCGTCAAGTTCTGAAAAAATTTTTTCTTTATTTAAGAAATGATATGTTTCTGGAACTGGAGAATGATTTATAATCATGCAATCTTTTCCTAGTGCATCCAAATACTTATACATTGCATAAGCAGAACCCATACTATCACCATCTGGATTTATATGAGATGAAATGAAAATTTTGTGATGTTTATCTATAATATTTTTTATATCTATAAAATTCATTTTTATCTTTTCCAGGTTGTTTCAGATATATTATTTTTTTTATTATAGTTCCTTGATAAAACAAAAAAATAATCTGACAACCGATTCAAATACATAATTACAGGGTTATCATTTAGAGATTCAGAATAAAGATCAACTGTAGTTCTTTCTGCTCTTCTAGTAACTGAACGTGCAATATGAATATTTGAAGAAAAAGAGTCTCCACCAGGGAGGATGAATTCTTTTAAAGGATCTAGTTCAGAATTCAAGATATCTATTTGATTGTCAAGATCAGTAATCATTTTCTCATTGATTATAGAATTATCGAAAGAATTCAATGAAATTTGTCCACCAATATCAAATAAATTGTTTTGTATTTTATTTAAAAATTTTATTGTTTCAGAATCTCTGCAACTATTTACACATACCCCAATTATACTGCTTAACTCATCAACATCGCCTAATGCAGATATAATCTTGTCACTTTTAAATACCTTCTCTCCAGTTGCAAGACCAGTTTTTCCTTTATCTCCAGTTCGGGTAGTAACTTTTGTGATTCTCATTAAATAATTCCCGATAATAGTAAATGAACTAAAATACTAAGTACATAACCAATAAATATTACTCCTGTCCATCTTAAATGGCTCGAAAACGTATAAACACCTTTGGCTTGACCCATTAAAGCAACACCAGGTGCTGATCCAATTGAAAGCAAACTGCCACCAACTCCAGCAGTTAAAGTTATTAATAACCATTGGTTTAAATCCATTGTAGTTGTATCATGCATTTGGATTACAGAAAACATAACAGGAATATTATCAATTAATGCTGAAATAATTCCCATAAGTGAATTTGCTACTGTAAAACCAAGACCATCATAAAGTGATGTGTTTAATAAGGATAAATATCCAATTTTTGATAATCCAGCAACACACATTATAACACCATAGAAAAAGAATAGAGTATCCCACTCAGCTTGCGCAATTTGTTTAAAAATACCAAACGGTTGATCAGAGCCATCTCGGTTAATCTTGTTTGATGCAGAATGAGATCTCTTTAAATAATAACCAAATAGTTGCAATAAACTTAGCCCTGTCATCATGCCAAAAACAGGAGGAAGATTTAGAAAGTTTTTAAATGAAATTGCTAATGTAATTGTTACCAAAAATAATACACTAATAATAACTGCACCTTGCTTCAAAATTACTGGTGGATTTTCAACATCTTCTGCTGAGCCTTTGATATAAAAACTCATAATAAAAGCAGGTACAATGAAGTTTACAAGTGAGGGTAAAAATAATTTAAAAAATTGAGTGAATTCTACATACCCTGCCTGCCAAACCATCAATGTAGTTATATCGCCAAAAGGACTAAAGGCTCCACCTGCATTTGCAGCAACTACAATATTAACACAACTGATACTCGTGAAATTTTTATTTCCTTTTCCAACAGCTAATACAACAGCACACATTGTTAATGCTGTAGTAAGATTATCTGCGATTGGTGAAAGAAAAAATGAGATAAATCCGGTTATCCAAAATAGTTTTTTATAAGAAAAATTTTGTGATAATAAAATAGATCTTAATTTCTCAAAAACATTTCTCTCAGACATTGAATTTATATAAGTCATAGCAACTAAAAGAAAGAGCATTAATTGATTAAACTCATCGAATGCATGCATAATCTCTTTTTTAACTGCATAAGAGTCTCCTGTCTGAACTCCAACCCATGCAATCATAGCCCAAATAATTCCCGCAGCAAACATAACGGGCTTAGACTTTCTTAAATGAGTCAACTCTTCCGTCATTACAAAAGCATAAGCTATTACAAATAACAAGATAGAAATAATGCCAACTGGATGATTTAATAATTCCATAGGGCGTAATTTAATTAAAAAGGAATGAAATAATTATTAAAATCGTACGAATTATTTTAAATTATTATATGGAAACATTACTACCAGTTTTAATAATTGTGGCACTATCAATGCTAGCTATGAATTTAGGTCTAATATTAAAAAATAAGCCCCTAAAAAAGGCATGTGGTGACTCACCAGACGGATGTGAAATATGTGGTGGAGAACCAGATAAGTGCGAAACAAATATTTAACTATCTGGAAAGTTTTTAGATAGAACTTTTTTATAACTTTCATCATCATTTAATAATATTATAAAAGACTCAATATTATCATCTTCTTCAACAATTTCTGAAATTTCTTCTGGTGACATTGTATAGAACATTGTAGACAAAGCGTCAGCATCCATGCAAGAAGTTGTAGAAATTATTGAAATTGAACCAATATTTGACTGAATTGGACTTCCTGTTCTAGTATCAATTTCGTGATGATAAAAATTATCATCAAAAATAAAAAAATTTCTGTAATTGCCAGAAGTTGCCATCGACATATTATCAAGAGTAATTATTTTTTCAATGTCATTTGAAATATTATCAATTGAAGGAGAGGTTATACCAATCTTCCAACTTTTATTTGTTGACTTTGTTCTGATTTCACCGCCTATTTCTACAAATATATCTTCATATTTTTTTAAAAAATCAAAAATCTTATCCACAGCAAATCCTTTCGCAATGGAACTCAAATCTATTTGAACTCGCGGATCTTTTTTTCTTATTTTACCGCCCTCTACTTCAATCAAATTCTGTCCAATAAACTGTTTCACGCTATCAATTTCAGTTTTGCTTGGGGGATATAAAAATTTATCGGGACCAAATCCCCACAAATTAACAAGAGGTTGAACAGTAATGTCATAACCACCGTTTGAAAGTTTGTAATATTCAAAAGATTCTAAAACCACATAATTAAAGTCGCTTGAAATATTAAACCAATTAGTACTTTTATATGAATTGAATTGTGATATTTCACTTTCAGGAATGTAGGTTGACATTTGTATATTGATCTCTTTCAACATATCATCAATTTTCTTTTTGTTTGATAGGACTTCGCTATTATTTTTTTTTGAAGAAGAATATTTAATACTATAAGTAGTGCCCATAGTATTTCCTGTCAAACTGATTATATCTAAAGTATTAACTTCTTTAGTTAAGCTTGAACAAGATGTCAAAAATATAATTGAAAAAAATAATAATCTCTTAGCCAAAGTCATCATATGCAATCATATCTTCTTCAACACCTAGATCCCAAAGCATTTTTTGAACAGCGCTAATCATCATTGGAGGACCACATAGATAATACTCACATTCTGTTGGATCTTCATGATTCTCAAGATGCATATCTAATGCTACTTGGTGAATAAAACCGGTAGGACCTTCCCAATTATCTTCAGGAAGAGGATCTGACAGTGCTACTTGATAAGTAAAATTATCAAATTCATCTGATAGCTCTTGAAATTCTTCGTCATAAAACATCTCTTTAGCTGATCTTGCTCCATACCAAAATGAAATCTTTCTTTTTGATTTTTCAGTTTTCAATAAATGAAAAATATGAGATCTTAATGGTGCCATTCCTGCTCCACCTCCAATGTAAACCATTTCTCTTTCCGTGTCCTTAATATGAAACTCCCCATAAGGTCCTGAAACAGTTACATTATCCCCAGCCTTTAAGTTAAAAACATAAGATGAGGCAATACCAGGAGGGACGCTTGGCATATTTGGTGGTGGACTGGCTATTCTGATATTTAGCATAATAATATTACCTTCAGCAGGATGATTTGCCATAGAATAAGCTCTAAAGACCGGCTCTGTATTTTCAGCAGTGTACTGCCATACATCAAATTGGTCCCAATCACTTGTATATAAATCCTGAATCTCAAAATTCTTGTATTCAATGTCTTTATATGCTGGAACATCAATTTGTATATATCCACCTGATTCAAAGTGAATTGGGTCATCTGCAGGTAATTCTAATACAAGCTCTTTAATGAATGTTGCTACATTATCATTTGACTTTACAACTGCATCCCATTTTCTTATGCTGAAAATTTCATCTGGAACCTGAATTTTCATATCATTTCTAATTTTAACCTGACAACCTAATCTCCAATTTTCTTTTTGATCTGATCTTGAAATATAAGCTTCTTCAGTTGGAAGGATATCTCCTCCACCCTCAACAACTTGACATTTACATTGTGCACATGTTCCCTGTCCTCCGCATGCTGATGGAAGATAAACATTTTGAGATGCCAAAGCTGAAAGGACTGTTCCACCAGTATCAACCTTAATTGATTTATCGCTATCATTGTTAATTAATAGTGTTACCTCGCCTTGTGGTAATAAAATATTTCCTAAAACATTTAAAATAATTACCAGCGATAATATCACTGTTGAAAAAACTAATACTCCTAAAAATATATCATTCATTATAAGTCAATCCCCGAAAAGGCCATGAAGGCCATTGATAATAAACCAGTTAACAACATTGCCATTCCAACACCCCTTAATCTTGGAGGGATGTTTGAATATCTTATTCTGTATCTTATTGAAGCAAGAGCTACAATTGCTAGAAAGAATCCTACGCCTGAACCAAATCCATATACAACTGTTTCTGAAATTGTATACTCTCTTTCTACCATAAATAACGATCCACCTAAAATTGAACAATTTACAGCTATCAGAGGTAAGAAAATCCCCAGACTATTATACAAAGATTGCGAAAATCTTTCCATAAACATTTCAACCAGTTGTACCATAGCAGCAATAACAGAAATAAATACAATAAGTTTTAAAAATCCTAAATCTGTGTTCGCAAAATCTTCACTTATCCAAACTAGAGCACCTTTTGCTAATAAAAATTCCCAAAGTACCCAATTAATTGGGGCTGTAATTGTCAAGACAACAATTACTGCCATGCCGATACCTACAGAGGCATCAATTTTTTTTGAAATTGCTAAAAATGAGCATAATCCTAAAAAATATGCTAAAACAATGTTTTCAATGAAAACAGCTTTTGTAAATATACTTAAATAATGTTCTAAACCAGTCATTTAAGCATCCTCCTCAACACCAGCCATTTCTCTTTGAACCCATATTACTAAACCTAAGATGATGAAAGCTCCAGGAGATAAAACTAAAAGTCCAATGTTTTCATATCCTGCTGCGTACCACGACTCTGGTATTCTCCAAAGTACGTAGCCAGCACCACCATCTGGTAAAGTAATAGTACCTGCTCCAAATAATTCTCTAAAAAAAGATACAATAATAATTATTAAACCATATCCAAAACCATTACCTATCCCATCCAAAAACGCTTTAGAAGGGCCATTTTTTAAGGCAAAAGCTTCTGCTCTACCCATTATTATACAATTAGTAATTATCAAACCAACAAATACTGATAGTTGCTTACTCATATCATATAAATAAGCTTTTAAAAGCTCATCTACCACTGATACCAATGACGCAATCACAGATAACATAATTACAATTCGAACTCGATTAGGTATGTAGTTTCTTATAATTGATAAAATAACATTTGAAGAACACAAAACAAAAATTACGGCTAGCGTCATTATAATTGCCTGATCTAATCTAATTGTAACTGCTAAGGCAGAACAAATACCAAGCACTTGTAAAGATATTGGATTATTGACATTAATCGGGTCGCTAATTATTTTTTTTGATTCTGAATTAAATAGTTCCATAATCTCTTATTTTATCTAAAGTCTTTTCATATCTTAATAAATCTTCAAGTAAAAAATCTGTAACACCATCTGCTGTTACCGTTGCTCCTGAAATTCCATCAACTTGATGGATAGACTCCATATTGCTATCTGAGTAATCAACACCACCTTTTACAACTTTGATGCTTACAATCTTTCCATTAGAATCTCTTATTTTCTTTGGTACGTAAGTAATTGAACCACTTGAATCTTCCTGTGGATGATTTATAAAATTATCAGTAAACCATTTCTTTTCAACTTCACCACCTAAACCAGGTGTCTCACCATGTTTATAAAATTGTATTCCAAGAACTGAATCTGTATCTGGATTTAATGCAATATAGCCAAATATTGTAGACCACAATCCTTTTCCAGCAACAGGTAATGCTATTCCCTTAATTTCATTATTATCTTTCCTTATATATACTGGAAGAACATCCACGTTTTTCTCAATATCAATTTCTTCAATAGCGCATTCAACTATAACGCCTTCAATATTTACACATTTTGCATCAATATAGCTTTTAAATGTTTGTTCAATAAGCTCATTAGTTTGAAGTAAACTTTCATCAAACTTTAAAGATCTAAGAATAGTCTTTTGGACATCTGCTTTTAAATTCTCTTCCTGCAAATCCTTAATGCTATCCTTGGTAAAAGATAACATTGAGCCTAAAATAATAGTTACTATAAAAACAAATCCCAGTGTATAATTATTACTATGCATTTCTACTTAACCTCATTTTTATATTTGACTGAACGACATAATAGTCTATTAGTGGAGCAAACATATTCATTATAAGAATAGCCAAGAAAACTCCTTCTGGATATGCAGGGTTAATTGAACGAATAATTACAGTCAAAACCCCAATCAAGAATCCATAAATCCATCTACCAGTATTGGTATGAGAAGATGTGACTGGCTCTGTTGCCATAAACACTGTTCCAAATAAAAAGCTTCCTAATAATATATGCTGTAAAGGGGTTAGAGTTAACATTGCATTTGGAGTGCCCCCAGACGCTAAAATACCTTCAACTGTAAACATACTTAATAAATTAAAAAGAACCGCTGTAAAAACTAAACCAATTACACATGAGACCATAATTCTCCATGATGCTATACCACAATAAATTAGAAAAAAGGCACCTAAAAGAATTAACAACTTATTTGTTTCACCGATAGATCCAGGAATTAATCCCCAGAAAAGATTCAGGTTTGAATAGTCAAATTGTGAAACATTGGCGTATAAGTTAGATGCAGTATCATACTCTGCTGGGTTAGCAGGTACTGCTAAAGCTGTCGCCCCTGAATATCCATCAGGTCCGACAGTCCATACCTTATCTCCAGAAATCTTTGTGGGAAATGCAAAGTACATAAATGCTCTTGAAGTTAAAGCAGGATTAAAAATATTTGTACCGACTCCTCCAAAAATTTCCTTACCAATAATTATACCAAAACTTGTGCCAACAAATACTTGCCATAATGGAACATCGGGAGGCATTGTAAGTGGAATTAATGCACATGAAACTAAAAACCCTTCATTTACTTCATGCTTTCTAACAATTGCGAATGTTATTTCACATATTGCTCCAGCAATAAAAGTAATTATGAGAATAGGTAAAACATAATAAAGTCCAAAGATAGTATTTGCAATAATACCCTTTTCAATGCCCAAAGCAAGAGAGTTAAGATATCCAATATTATATGCTCCAAAGACATAGCATGGTATTAAAGCAATTACAACGAAAAACATCGTTCTTTTAATATCCATATTATCTCTAATATGAGGACCATTACTAGTTTGCTTATTTGTAGAAAAGAATATAGTGTCAGCTGCCTCCCACAACGGATATGCCCAAGATAATGGCTTACCCTTCTCAACAAACTTTCCTGTTTCACTAAATATTTTTCTTAATATATTCATAGTTATTGGTCAAAATAAATTGTATCTAAACCCCTTCTTATAATTGAACCCACATCTGATTTGCTTGGACAAACGAAAGAACATAGAGCTACATCCTCTTCATCGCATTCATATATCCCAAGTTGCTCCATTTCATCAATATCGTTTGCTTCTATGCTTCTAGCAAGTGCATTGATATGAATATCCATAGGAAAAACCTTTTCCCATGCATCAATTGGAACAAATGCTCTATTGCTACCATTTTGTAAAGTTGTAAAATTAAATGATTTCTTATTAGAACCAAAGTATGCATTGAAAACACTATACTTTGATTTTCCTCCTGGATGCAACCATCCAATGAAAGGTCTTTCAAAAGATTCTTCTATAATTGAAAACATAGAATGATAAAAACCTAAAAAACCGTCGATCGAAACTTGCTTTCCTGTTAATACATCTCCAGATATTACTCTTACATTATCTATAATTAGATTATTCTTTAAAGGAGCAAAACTAGAGCCTAAACGTGACTTTACATAAGTTGGCTTAACTGCTGGTCCAGCAATATTAATTGAGATAGAAGGATCAAAATATCCTTTTGAAAATAGTTTTCCTAACATTGGTAAATGAAATCCTTTAACAGTCCATACTACTTCATTTGCATTAATTGGATCGATTTTATTTAAAATAACTCCAATATTTCCAGCAGGATGAGGACCTTCAACCTCAACTACTTCAACAAAGTCTAAGGAAGATAAATATGAAAATTCATTCTTATTTACAGCAACATATAATTTTCCATCAGTTAATTTTTTCAGCTTTGATAATGCCGCAATAACGTATTCACTTTGAGAATCTAAAGTAAATGAAAGATCAGTACTTAATGGAGCCGAATTAACAAGGCTTACAATTATAGACTTTGGATTATCACTAGGATTGACAACTTTATTAAATGGTCTTTGAGTTATAAAAGGCCACATATTTTTACTTGATATAAAATCTTTGACTTGCTCTCTAGATGAAAGGTCTACTTTAGAAGGTACTATCTTTGATTCTTCATTTTTGTCGATCTCAATAATTATTTTTTGTATTGCTCTTCTTTCTCCTAATTCAATTTTTGAAATCTTTCCAGATGCTATAGATGGCCATTTAATTTCAGGATTTAGCTTGTCGAAAAAAATAGGGTCGCCCATTTTTACAATGTCATTTTCTTTAACAATCATCTTTGGCTTTATATAATTAAAATCCAGAGGTGTGATTGAAACAAACTTATTATTTTGTGCACCAGAATATTCTCTAGATGATAATCCAGAAATGTTGATATTATGGCCTTTATTAACTTTTATTTTATGCATTCACTCTTAGGTATTTAAAACTATTAATTTCGACACGTGAAAATAATAAAAAAGATTATTGGTTTCTATAAAATTATTACAAAAAAACTATTTTTTTTCTTTCCAAGAAAAATAGTCTCCATCATATGAAGATTTTGCCTGCCATTGTTTGACTTTTACATCAATATTAGCAACTGTATCTTCATCAATATCATTGATTAAATCTATTGTTAAATCACCGACTGTTTTTGCGCTTACTCTAGATGCTTTAATATTACCTTGACCAGTGATTGCATTTCCCATTCCATGGACTTTCTCAAGTTCATTAAACTTTCCGGATTCTTGATCTACTATATCATATGTTGATCCATTCATAGGGACACCTTTGATAGGTTCTGGTAGACTGCCAATTGAACTAATAAATAAGTCAGCGTTAATAATTTTTTCAGAATTTTTCACTGGAACAAGATTTCCATCAACAACCTCATTTGTTATAGTTTTTATTCCAGTCAATTTATCATTTTCAACAACAATGTCGACTGGTTGAGTACACTCTGAAACTTTAAAAAGATATTTATCTTGCATATTGCTTAGGACTTTTCTTCTTGCCGCTTTTCTTTTATTAACCATTTCCTTATCCAGCCCATCGGGAATTGTTGTAATCGGCATATTATCTATATTTCTTCTATAAATTAATGTTGTACCAGTAATACCTAAGCTATCATAATCAATATTATGCTCAGATAAATACTTAGGTATTCCTTTATGCTCCATCTCCACAATATCAAAGTTATCAATTTTTGATTCTACTTTTTGTCGAACAAGTTCCATCTGAGTAATCTTACAAACATCAATTGAAGCTAAGCCACCACCAATTACTAAAGCATTATCAACAACTTGTACCTGTTTACCGTTGTAACTTTTTTCATGATAGTGGTTGAACCAATAAACGTATGGATTTTGATAATGAAAATTATCAAACTTTTCAATTTCTGTTATTGGAAAAGGTCTGTCTTTCCACGCTCCATTTGCAAAATAAACGCAACTCCAGCCCATATTTAAAACTTCATCAAAAGAAATGTCAGTCCCTAATTTTGTCAATGGTACATAATCAACTAAATCGTTAGATATTATCTCATCAATTTTATCATATTCACCAGATCTTTGCTTGTCATGCCACCTTGGTAGACCATCTTCAATTTTACCATATGGCATTTTATTTTGCTCAATAACAACAGAACGAATCCCCGCATCGATTAATTTATTCGCTGCCGTAGATCCTGATACTGCACCACCTATTATTAATACTACTTTCATTTTTTAGTTTATTTATTAAATTTATAAAGCATGAAGTTAATAAATAAATTAATAATTCAAATCATTCCTTTTTTACCAAAGTTTTTTGTAAGGATTGTAGCGTCTCCTTACATTGCAGGTATTTCGGATGAAGAAATGTTAAAGAATGTAAAGAATTTAAATGATAAAGGTTTTGATGTTGCTATTGATATTCTTGGAGAACATGTAGATACAAAAGAAGAAGCAATTGAAGTAACACAAAGATATTCAAAACTCTATGATGAAATTGCTAGTCATAATCTTTCGGCTAATATATCAATCAAACTTACACATATAGGGCAAGACCTTGGTGAAGATTTTGTTATAAAAAACTTATCAAATATTATTGATGCAGCTCAAAAAAATAATAATTTTCTTAGGCTAGATATGGAAAATACTCCTTACACGGACCACACAATTAGATTATATAAAATGATGAAAAAAAGATATTCTAAAATTGGTGTTGTTATTCAGTCGTATTTAAAAAGATCAATGAATGATATCAAAGAATTATCAAATAATGACTTTAATGTAAGAATATGCAAAGGGATTTATGTTGAAAAAGATGAGTTAGCTATAAAAGATTACAATGCAATTAGAGAAAGTTTCATCGATTTAGTAAAAGAAAGTATTAAAAGTGGTTCTTATGTGGGTATTGCAACACATGATGAATTTCTTATAGATGAAATCTATCATTGGCTCAGAGAAAAAAATATTTCAAAAGATAAATATGAATTTCAGGTCTTACATGGAGTTCCAATGAAAAGAAAACTTAATCAGCTTTTAAAGGATGGTAATAAGGTAAGAGTTTACCTGCCTTATGGAGAAAACTGGTATGACTATTCTGTTAGAAGGTTGAAAGAAAATCCAAAGATGGCTGGTTACATTATAAAAAATTTATTTACGTCAATTTTAAGACTTAAATAATTTTTTATTATACCTATACATAAATAGCAAAATTAGTCCAGCACAATTAGGGATCCAAACTTCAGGGCTAGACCATGAAACTCCATCATAATGATAATTTGAAAACGGCCAAAATATTTTTACAGGAAAAAAATCCTTTGTATGAAAAGGAAAATCTAAAATTATATGAAAAGGCCAAGCTAACATTGGCCAAACAATTTCCTTTTTAAAAAAATATGTTATACCAATAAAAAGAAAGCATATAATGAAGCTATGAGATAGGTTGTCCATAAAAAAAAGCCATTCTGGGTAGGGTTTTAATTGTTCTAAGCTATCAAGTGTTAATGGTCCTTTATAATTTAAATCCCCAGAAAAAAATTTTACAATGAATAGAAGACCAAAAGATACCAGATCAGGCATTATTCCAAAGAAAATTGCTAATTTTGATGATCCTCTAAATCCAAATAATCCTTTACCCCAAAGAGCATGGCTTAGAGTATCCATACATTATTTTGCTAAAGCACCCATTGGATCCCATGGTTTTAATGGGATAGCTTCTTCATTGTCGAATAAATCATTTAATTCTTTTGAAATAAAGTCTTTATGAACAACTACTTCATAATTATACTCATCAAACCAATCATCAGTCATAATATGATACCCTTTATTTCCACCCTTTTTCCCCCAGCTATTTTCTACTCTCCATTTAACAGGATTACCTTTTTTATCAAGGTCAACTCCAGTAAATAGCATAGCATGTGTCATCATGCTCTGACCATACTCTAATCTTTGAGCCTTATTCATTTTGAATTCAGAATCATAAAAAGAATTATAATCAAAGAGATTGGTATCCATTACTCCAAGATTTCTATGAAAATATTTTCCAACATCACATCCAAACCAAACTGGATTATCATCTTTAATTGACTTTATAGATGCATCTTTCATTTCTTTGCTTGTAACATTTAAGTATCTAATATTTCTACCCTCAATGACATTTCCAAGATGTTCAACAGTATAAACCTTATTATATTCTTTATCTTTCATAGGACAATTAATTAAACACACATAGTCTTCTAAATTCAGTGCAACATGTTCCTTGAAGAAAGACTGTGGTGTAAGGTTTTCAAACCTCAAAAACTTTTTATCCTTGTTTCTTACTTGCCAGTCAAAAGTTTGAGGAGGAGTTCCAATATGCATTGAAAGCATTTTAAATACTTCTCCGATCATTTTGTCTTTTAGCTCTCTCAATTTTTCTAATGACTCACCATTTTTGTGGAAATTTCTAAGCTCTGAAGCATATTCTCTTAATTTATTTGAAATCATTTTATTCATTTGTGCAGACTGGCTTGTTGAAAATGATTCAGACATTTCTGTTTGAGGTAAAACACCATATTTATTGATTAAGTTTACCCACATATCCCATTGACCACCATCTTCTAGAGGATAACTCAATAAGTGCATGACGATTCTTGAATCTGATTTCTCACTGATTGTATCAATTATCGATTCTAAAAAGTAATTTGCTTTTTCAAGCTTATCCCAAAACATAAAATAACTCTGAGAAAACTCAAAATTTTTAAGATTATGTTTTCTACCAAGATAAACCCTGAAAAGATTTAATCCTGCAAAACCCCAACATCTTCCACTAGATTTTTGATTTGTTGCAGGCATTTCTCCTGTGATAACGTTTGAAAATGAATGATCTATTTTTCTATATTCATCCCAGTTCATCGATAATTCATTTGAATCAGTCCTTATCATGGCATTTCTTAAAATTTTTATATGTTTATCATTCGAAAGTTTTTTCGTTAAATCACTAATTTTGTTTAATGAAATTTCTTTTGACATACTATCTCCTATTTATTCCCTCTTCTACCCCAAACCATTTTAGATTTAAGCGTTTTATAATAATCATAATCTTTAAAAGTTATAAATTTTAATTGGTGTTTAGCTTGCCTCAACATAACCTTAGATTTTTTAGAAAATTTTATAATATTTTGACCATCAACAATCAAATTTAAATTTTCTTCGCTTTCTTCAGAAAATCTAAATTCAACTTCGACATCAGGTGGTAAAACAAGTGGTCTTGAGGTTAAAGAGTGAGGTGCTATTGGTGTGATAACAATTGAAAAAACATCAGGCTGAACAATTGGGCCACCAGATGACAATGAATAAGCTGTCGAACCAGTTGGACTACTAATTATAATACCATCAGATTTGTAATCACTCACATGTTTATCATTTACATATAACGATAATGAAGTGACTCTGAATGATATCTCATTTTGAACAACAAAGTCATTAATCGCATAATATTTTTGATTATCATTTGAGACTTCAGCTGAAAGTATTAGTCTATCTTGAATCTTAAAGTCATTATTCTTTATAGCATCTAACTTTTCCAATAATACATCGGAAGTAATTTGAGCTAGAAAACCAAGTCCACCTAGATGTACACCAAGAATAGGTACATTATGGTTATTAAAGATTCTTACTCCTGCTATAAGAGTACCATCTCCACCAAAACAAAGTAAAAAATCAACCAAGGGAGGTTCATTGGGTTCATAAAATGATACATTTTCGGAGCTAGCTATGCTTTTTAATTTGGCAGGTAAGTGGACATTCAAATTATTTTTTTCAGCCCATCTAACTGTCTTGCTTACAAGTTCTGGGACTTGCTTTTTATCTGCATTAGCCCATATGGCAAAACTTTTTATTTGCATAATACTAATTATTTATTTTTTTTCTTATGTCTATCAGCTCTTAAACGCTTTTTACGCTTATGAGTATTCATTTTTCTTTTTTTTCTTTTTTTACCACAAGGCATAATTGTCTCCCTTAGTATTCAATTAATTTTTTATTTACTGTATCTTTCATCAATTTTGATGGCTTAAAGACTGGAACATATCTTTCCGGTAAGAATATTGGATCACCTGTTCTTGGATTTCTAGCTTTCTTAGGCATTCTATGCTTTACAGCAAAAGAACCGAATCCTCTAAGCTCAATATTTTCATTTTTACTTAACGCATTAATTATTTCAATGAAAGATTCATTAATTACAGCTTCAACCTCAACTTTAGTTAATCCTGTTGAATTTGCAATATTGTCTATCATATCCTGTTTAATCATAAAAATTCTCCATTATAAATCATTCAAATAAATTGTTAGTTCTTGACCGGGATAAATTGTGTCAGATTTTATATTATTCCAATTCTTAATTTTGCTTACTGAAGTTTTGTTTATTCTAGCAATCTTTCCTAAGCTATCACCGCTCTTGACAATATAAACATTTTTCTTCGGAGTATCCTTAACTGGTTGTCCTTTAACAAATAATGATAATTTCTGTCCAGGCCTAATTAATGAACTTGATCCCATGTTATTCCATTTTCTTATTTCACTAGCTCTAGTGTTAAATCTTTCAGCAATAAAACCTAATTGATCACCAGACTTAACTGTATAAATAATTTTCTCGGGATAATTTGAATAAAGACCTCCCTTTACAGGAATTTTGAGCCTTTGTCCAATCGACAAGAAGTCTTTATTTGATATATTATTAATTGTTTGTAAATCCGCTACAAGAACTCTGTATTTTGAGGCGATAGAAATTAAATTTTCACCTTTTTTTACACGATGCTCAACATTCTGAACAGCAAATTTTTCGTTGTCCGGTATTTTATTAAATTTTTCATAAAAAGAGTCTTTCTTTCCTTTCGGAATATTTAAAATATAAGGACCATTTGATGGTGTGGCAGGTTGACGTAATTCAGGATTTAATTTTTTAATTGTACTCACTTTGGTATCCGCAGATTTAGCTATAACAGATAAATCTGCACTTTTTTTGATGGTTACTTCGTCAAATTTCAAAGGAGAAACTTTTGGAATTTTGAAACCATATTTTTCAGGATTTTTCAAAATAATAGCTGATGATAAATAATATGGAATATAATTTTTTGTATCTTTTGGAAGAGAATAAAGTTGCCAATAATCTGAAGTTTCATGCAAGTTTAAAGCTCTATTTAGTCTACCAGGTCCAGTATTGTAAGCTGCTAGCACAAGATACCAATCTTCAAACTCTTCATATAAATCTACAAAATATTTAGCTGCAGCTCGTGTAGATTTAACTGGATCTTGTCTTTCGTCAACATACCAATTTCTATTTAATCCATACTGTTTTCCTGTTGAATACATAAATTGCCACAAACCTACTGCTTTTGCTTTTGATACAGCTTTTGGATCAAAACCTGACTCAATCATAGAAACAACAATTAATTCCTCAGGTAGATCATACTCATCAAGAATTGGTAATATTAATTCTTTATATTGTACATATCTTCTTAGCCAAATATTAAAACCTTTTCTTCCTTTACCTTGAAAATATCTTATATAACTTTCAACCTGGGAATTTGTAACAAGCGGTATATGGCCTTCACGATCATCAATAACAGTAAATTTTGTTGTACCCATTTCAATTAATTCATTCTCAGATGTAATCTGGGCTATGTCTCTTCTGATCAAGTCTGCTGTCAAAAATTGTGAAGAGCTGTCAATAGTATTTAACTTTGTGGTGTAGATTTTAATGAAGTCAGTTTGAAATTTTTCAAACTCAATTTTATCAAGCTCTTCCCTAACTCCAATTTGTTCTACGTCTGTCAATAAATCGAAGACTTTTTTTATATTGTAAACAACTTCAACAGTATCCTGGTTAACGTCAGCAATTATTGCATCTGATAAAAATTGTTTAGCTTCGTCAAGAATAGATGTAATTCTGTTCGATGTTCCTAAAAAGGAAATATCGTCAGTATTCATGAAAGGTTTTTTTGGTTTTACAGTTGCTTCTTGAGTTAAGCCAATACTAATAAAAAGTAATGAAAGGATGATTTTATATTTATATATCATAGGAGCAGAAATTATTTTAATTGTTGATGATAATCAAGTTAGTGTTTTTTTATTCTTTTAATATATTTTGTACTACTATAACCTTCATAAAAATCTAATGATATCACTTTTCCACCATTTTTTATAACATCCTCAGAACCAACAATATCTTCAATTTTATAATCACCACCTTTAACCAAGATATCAGGTAGTATATTTTTAATAAGCTTTAAAGGAGTTTGTTCCTCGAAATTAATAACTAAGTCTACAGCTTTTAAACTTGATAGCATTTTTGCACGATCTTTGAAAATGTTTAATGGTCGGTTTTTACCCTTATTAATTTTAACAGAACTATCTGAATTAAGGCCTATAACTAAAAAGTCTCCAAGTTCTTTTGCAGATTGTAAATATCGAATATGACCTACGTGCAGAATATCAAAACATCCATTTGTAAAAACAATTTTTAGGTTATCTTTTTTAATTTTTTTTATTAATTCGATATTCATTTCAAGTGAATATTTCATTTTTTCATTCCTTCAACTTTGCTTCTGATTAAATCTGTGAAGGATTGTCTTTGTTCATAAGAAAAATTTTTTGAATCAATTGGTTCTGAAAATTGAAATTTTATTGTACTTCTTGTTAAATCAAAAAAACTTTTTTTAGACCATTCATAACTTCCTGATATATATACAGGAATAACAGGAATATGTGTATTAATAGCCATTACAGCTGCACCTTTCTTAAACTTTTTTAAAACTCCATCTCTTGACCTTGTTCCTTCTGGAAAAATACCAACAGATCTTGGTTCACTTGAAATATCATTTATCAAAATATTCATAGAATTAACTGCATTGTCATTATTTTGTCGATCTACAAAAACAAAACCTGCTCTATCTAAAATAGATTTAAATATTGGGATTTTTTTCAATTCACTTTTTGCAACAAAAACTAAGTATCTTTTACAAGCAACACATAAAAGTGGTATATCAATAAATGAGCAGTGATTGGCAGCAAAAATATAATTCTTATTTTTCTCTAAATTTTCTTCCCCCTCAATAACAAGATTAATATTAAAAATTAGAGAAAGTGTTTTACCCCAAATGTTAGCAAAAAATCTGAAATATTTTTTTTTACCTGTTAATAAAATAGTAAAAAAGGATCCAAGTCCAAAAATTAATGTCCAAAGAGCTATGTTAGAATAAACCCAAATTGTTCTCAATTATTTGATCTCCGAGATTCCTAAATAAGGTTGAAGTGCAACTGGTATTGAAATACTTCCATCTTCTTTTTGATGTGTTTCAATTAAAGATGCAAATATACGTGGAGTAGCTAAACCTGAACCATTCAATGTATGAACAAATTCAACTTTTCCTTTATTATTTTTAAATCTTATGTTACCTCTCCTTGATTGAAAATCTTCAAAATTACTGCAAGAAGAAACCTCAAGCCACTTTGACTCTCCAGGTGCCCATACTTCTATATCATAACATTTAGCTGCTGAAAAACTTAAATCCCCTGTGCAAAGCTCAATAATTCTGTAGTCTAATTCTAATAACTTACAAATCTCAGCTGCCTGGTTAACAAGCATTTCAAGTTCTTCATAAGATCTTGATGGCTCAACAAACTTAACTAATTCTACTTTATTAAATTGATGAACACGCAATAAACCCCTTGTGTCTTTACCGTAAGAACCAGCTTCTCTCCTAAAACAACTTGAATATCCTAAATAATATTTTGGTAAATCTTCAAATTTTAAAATTTCATCTTTATGAATATTGGTCAATGATACTTCAGCAGTTGGTATTAAAAAAAGGTCATCTTTCTCAATGTAGTACATATCTTCGTCAAATTTAGGAAGTTGACCTGTGGTTAAAGCTGAATCGGGTTTCACCATAAATGGAGTAAAAAATTCAGTATATCCATAGTTTTTAAGACTAAAGTCAATCATAAAGTTAATAAGCGCTCTTTCAAGTAAAGCGCCTTTACCCTTAAACATTGGGAAACCGCTTCCAGAAATTTTTGCAGCGGTCTCAAAATCTAAAATATCGAGATTTTTTCCAAGATCAATATGATTTTTTGGCAAAAAATTGAAATCCTTTTTTTTGTCACACTTTACTTTTACTACATTATCTTGATCTGATATACCAATTGGAACAGATGAATGAGGTAAATTCGGAATCTGGAGCAATTCCTCTTTAAGAGATAAGGAAATTTTCTTTTCTTCTTTCTCAAGCAATTTAACTTCTTCAGAAAGTTTCTTAAGATCTGAAAATAAGTCTTCAGATTCTTCTCCTTTTGACTTCATAATTCCAATTTCTTTTGATTTATTATTTTGCTCTGCTTGGAGATTATTAAGCTTGCTTACTAGAGTCTTAAGATTTTTGTCTATTTCAACAATCTTGTTAAGGGTAATGTCCTTATCTTTCTTAGCAAGTGACTGCTCAATATTTTTTAAGTTTTCTCTGATTTTTTTTATGTCAAGCATTACACAATTTACTCAATTATTACATTATGTTTACATTTATAGTATCAACAATTGCTTCTTTATCAAAAATCTTTATTTTATAATTTCCTGGATATTTTATATCAAACTGACCAAAATAATATCCTCTTACTGGATTAAATAAAATTTGAGTTTTTTGATAAGTATTTTCAGTGTCTTCTATTGTCGCAAAAAAACTTTTGATCTTATCATCTACAGAACTCGAATACCCATAGAAAAAAATTGGTTCATTAATATTATTGCTAGATCTTGCCTTAAAAAAAGAATATTTAATTTCATTATCTGAAAGTATCCAATCTATAGTTTCATTAAAAAAATTTGTCTCTGAATTACGTAGAGCCATTGAGAAATTTTCAGAATTGATTAAGGAAGATTTAAAGCTATTTTTTTTAAACTTATGAATTATATCAACAGACTTAAGCTCATCTTTTGTTGAAATATTTATACCAAAAATGGGAAAAAATGGACTGATGTCTTCAAAATTTTGAGATTGTTTCAAAATCATTATTACTGAACTTTTTTCAGCATAAATCTTTTTTAAAAAAAGATTTAACCACTTATCTGAAACTGGGTTAATTGGAAAATTATCAAGAATGATTATGTCATATCTATTAAACCAAAAATTTGTTATATCCATTTCACCATTTTTGATTTCCGGATAGTAGTGATCATAGTCTGCATCGATACTTCTAATAATTTGATTTGAATTAAAATTAAGACTTCCTGAAATTATTGCAGCTTTAGGCCTTTCGATTTTTACATTACTAAAAAAACTATATCTATTATTTGTAATATCAGTTTCATTATTTAAGGCTGAAATACTAATTTCAAATTCCTGGTCAAAATCAAGATTTTCAGATACAAGAAATGATTGGAAATGTTTTTTCTTTTTTGGATCAAACTCTATTTCACTCGATGCTAGAATTTGATCAGCATTTGTAAGAGCTACTTGTGATAAACCCATACCATAATTATTGATAATTTCTGTATCAATATAGATTGAATTTTTATCAAACTGATTAGGGTAGATTATTATATTTTTAATATATACATCAGTTATTTGATTGCTCTCTAAAATAATTTTTTCAGAATCATTTTTTGTTACAACTTGATCATTTTCTTTATTTTCTGAACATCCATAATTAAAAAGTAAAGTAGCAATAATAGTAATATAATTTATGTTTTTCATACAACCATTCCTCTAGAATAAGCTGTAAAGTTTTTGGTTACATCTATATTGTTATTTTTTACTTTTAGTTCTGCTAAATACGCAATCATGTCGGCATTATCTGTACAATATTTCATTGATGGATAAATTATTTCAGAGTCTAGTTTTTTTAATTTATCCCTTAATCTTTTGTTTGCTGCAACGCCGCCGCAAATTATTCCAGTATTAATATTATAATTTTTTAAAGCTTTATTAAACTTGATAATTAATGAATCAACAATAGCTTCCTGATAGCTTGCTGCAATATCTTTATTTTCATAAATATCTTTATCAACACAATTAATGAGTGATGTTTTTAAACCACTAAAACTATAATTATATGTTTTATCATCCTTCAAAGGTCTAGGAAAATTAATTTTATTTTTATCTCCATTTATAGCAAGTTTTTCAATTTCAGGACCACCAGGATATTTAAGTTTAAGTTTTTTTGCGCCCTTATCAAATGCTTCTCCACATGCATCGTCAAGTGTTTCTCCAATTAATTCATAATCAAATAAACCCTTAACAATCCATAATTGAGTATGCCCTCCAGAAACTAGTAAATTTATAAATGGAGGCTTAAGATTTTGATGCTCAATGAAAACAGAGTTTAAATGAGCTTCCAAGTGATTGACAGGTATTAATGGGATACCTAGACCTTGTGAAAGCCCTTTCGCAAAACTAATTCCTGATAACAATGAGCCCATTAAACCCGGTCCATTTGTTACGGCAATATAATCAATATCATTTAGAGAAATATTTGCTTCTTTAATTACCTTTTTTGTAATTCCAGGTAAAAATTTTTCATGTTCTCTCGAAGCAACTTCAGGAACTACTCCGCCATATTTTTCATGAATGGATTGGGTTTTTGTGTAGCTTGAGATAACTTTTAAATCGCTACAAAGTGCTACACCTGTTTCGTCGCAAGAGGTTTCTATTCCTAATACTATCAATTTATTTCTTTAATAACTAAAATTTCTAAATTATTTGGAGAGAGATCTTTCCATTCAAGAAGATAGTCTGGAATTTTTATATTTGGAGAATAAAATTGTTTATCTTGGTTCCAAGATTTTTCGAAATCAATTATAACATCAATATCTGAAGGTGATATATTTGTTATCTGTTCTAATCCACCGACGATAGTTAAAGAAACTGTTGCAGGATTAACAAAGACATTAATATCGCTTGGCTTGTTTATTAGTTGAACAGGAATTCCAGTAATAATTGTTTCACTGATAGGTTGAATATTAAAAAATCCATTCACTTTTTTTGGGTCAAAACTCACAAGCTTGCTTGGGTTTTCAATCTGGACTTCATCGATATTAATCGATGAAATAAGATTTAAAAGTGTGTCTTTTTCAGTTGATACAAACTTTATAGAGTTAACTTCTTCTTCTGGTCCACCGATACTTATTGAATCTGGAGTAAAAATAGGATCAATAGCAATATATCCAGGTTCTGTATTGATTGAAACTTGTGATTTTACCGGTACTTTTTTAACTAAATATCTTTCAAGCTTGATTTGAATACTCCTTGGCGAGAGTACCTCTACAAATTCTAGATTTAAAGAAGATGGAAGAACAATTTTTTCAGGATTTTCTTTGTAATAAGAATCTAAAGCAAAATTATATTCATCTGTAATGCTGCTTAAGTCAATAACTGCCTTAAAATCATCATAAAAGTTGCTAAACAGTTTTAACCATATAAATGCTCTACCAGTTCCTTTTAGCGTTACAAATATATTATCTGGAACTTCTTCCTTGTATGTTTTTTGTTCTTGCAGATTTCTTGCAACCAAAGGAATGTCAACGTTAACTGTATAGGTATCCTCACTTTTGATAAAAAACCAAAATACAAAAGCTATTAAAAAAGAATATGCTATTCTCTTAAACTGTCTAGTATTAATCGGTAACATCTGATTCATCAAGCATTAAAACTACATTTTTCTCTTCAGCTTTAACCTCAACAACAACTAAATCAATATTATCACCAGCTTCTAAACTTGAAATAACATCTTTCTTTTGATCTTTAGAAATTTTGCTCATAGGTATAAAACCTTCAATATCATCATTTAATTTAATGATAACTCCTGAATCAAGCATCTTTTCAAATGAACCCTTTAATTTATCTCCTGAATTAAATTTTGTTTCAATTTCAGGCCAAGGGCTATCAGATAAATCCTTAACACTTAAAAGAACTTTTCTTTCTTTTTCAAGTATATCAGTAATGATATAATCTATAGAATCACCTTCTGATACAAATTCCTTTGGATGAGAAGAATTTTTAGTCCAATGGAATTCAGTTGTTCGAACAAAACCCTCGATCTCATCAGTTAAAGTGACAAATGCACCAAACTTTGTGAGCTTATTAACTGTTCCAGATTTTTTATCACCTACTTTAATATCTTCAGTAATTGTTTCCCATGGATCTTTTGAAAGCTGCTTAATACCTAAGCTAATTTTCTGCTCATTGGCATCGACAAATAATACTTTTGAATCAATGGAGTCACCTACTTTATATGTATCTTGTAAGTTTTGAACATTTTTTGTCCATGATATTTCTGAAATATGAATTAAGCCTTCAATACCTTTTTCAATTTCAATAAAAATACCGTAATTCATGATGCTTACAATGTTTCCAGTTACAACGTCTCCAACTTTGTATTTATCTGGAATAGATTCCCATGGATTTTCAACAAGCTGCTTCAATCCTAAAGAAATTCTTGAAGTTTCTTTGTTGAAATCGATGACTTGAACAGAAATTTCATCACCTATTGAAACAATTTCTGATGGATGATTAATTCTACCCCATGAAAAATCTGTAATATGAATTAGACCATCAACCCCGCCTAAATCAACAAAGGCACCAAAGTCAGTAATATTTTTAACAACACCTTGAAGTTGAGCTCCAATTTCAATTTGCGTCATTAACTCTTGTCTTTTTTCATTTAATGATTCTTCTAAAATAGCTTTTCTTGAAACAACAAGATTTTTTCTGACTTCATCTACTTTAACAATTTGAAAATCGAACTCTTTGTTAATCAAATCATCAAAATTTTTAACTGGCTGTACATCTGCTTGTGACCCTGGCAGAAAAGCTTGTATAACACCTAGATCTACTACAAGACCACCCTTAACTCTTTTAATAATTTTACCATTTACAGGCTCCCCGCTATCACAAAAATGCTTAAGCTCATCCCATCGTTTAATAAAATCCGCTTTATATTTCGAGAGAGTAATATTACCATCCGTGTCTTCAAATTTTTCTAGAAAAATATCAATGTTAGAACCTATTTCAGGTAAGTTTTTATTATCGAATTCTGACCTATTAATCAGACCCTCTGATTTGAATCCTATATCGACCATGACATCACTGTCACTAATACCAATAACTTTTGCGGAAATAATTTGATTTTCCGATATATCGTTAAATGTTCCTTGATAATCTTCCGTTATAGCACTTTCTAAATTTGAATCTTCTGAATTAGTATCATCGCTAAAAGAAATTCGCTTTATATCAGCAAATAAATCTTTGTTTAAATAATCTTTAATCTTTGGGTTAGTTGTAACAACTGTTTCTTCAACAGTTTTTGTCTCTACTTCTTTTGATTCATTTTCAACGACATTTTTTTCAACATCTTTAGGCTCTACTTCTGTTGATTCATTTTCAACAACATTTTCTTCTAAATTATCTACTTCATTAGGTTGGTTTGTATTTTCTTTATTTTCTTTCATTTTAACTCTCTATGTTTTTTAGAATTTGATCTACCTGTTCTTCGAATGAACAATTTGAAGTATTAATAATTACAGCGTTCATAGGCTTTTTTAATGGAGATAGTTTACGACCACTGTCGTACTTATCTCTTTCAATCAAATCCTCTTTAATTTCGTTAATATTTATGACCTCATTTATTTTCATAAAATCTGCCATCCTTCTTTTTGCTCGAGCATCATAATCAGCTTCTAGAAAAAATTTGTGCTTGGCATCTGGAAAAACTACAGTTCCAATATCTCTTCCCTCAACAACAAAATTACCATTTTGAGTTACAGATCTTTGAATACCTACCATTAAAGTTCTAACAGATTTAATAGCACTCACAGCACTAACATTTTTAGTTACGTTCTGATTACGAATTTTCAAGCTAATATCATTTCCGTCAAGCAATAACTTCATGTTATTTTTTTCTGAAAAATCTATTTTCAATTTCATGATATTTAAAGCCTTATCAACTTCACTCATTGAGGAGAAATCAACATTTTTTTCAAGGAAATATAAAGTAACAGCTCTGTACATTGAACCAGTATCAAAGTACTGAAAGCCAAGCTTTTTTGCTACTTCCTTTGCTGTTGATGTCTTACCAACTCCAGCTGCTCCGTCAATAGTTATTACCATAAAAATGCTCAGAAAGTTAGTTTTTCTTTAAACAAATACCAAATAGTTTAAATTCTTAACTTTTTGACTGAATTTTTTGTAAATATTTCGTTTCTTTTTTTGAA
>CACNXV010000001.1 GCA_902624575.1 uncultured Fidelibacterota bacterium | reverse complement strand
AAGATAAAAATATTTTTTTTGATGTAAAAATTCTTGATGTTTTAGAATTTAATGATCCAATAAAAAATTTAATATTAACAAATGATTGGAAAACTATAGATTGGAGAGTTGAGTAGTGTTTGACGCAATTTTTCTTGATAGAGACGGAACAATAAGTCATGATCCCTATGGATATATAAATGACGTTAAAGACTACCATTTTTTTGATTTTACGTTTGATGCATTAGAAAAATTAAGCACTTTAACAAATAGGTTTTTCATTGTTACTAATCAATCAGGTCTTGCGACAGGGAAGATAAAAATTGAAAACCTTGAAAATATTCACTCATTTATAATAAGTGAGTTTGCAAAAAGAAAATTACCCCTTAAAAAAATATATTATGCAGATAATTACGATGAAGGTTTTCATTCATTAAGAAAGCCTGGAATAGGAATGTTCGAAAAAGCAAAAGATGAGTTTGGGATTAATCTAGAAAATTCATTAATGATTGGAGACTCTATTGTAGATATTGAAGCAGGGGAAAGATGTAAAATGAAAACCATTTTCTTACTGACAGGTATGGGAAATGACTATCTTGACGAAGTTAATAAAAAGTGTAAACCTTCTTTTATATGTGATAATCTTATGCAAGCTTCTGAGAAATTATTATGAATATTGGAATAATTTTTGGTGGAGAGTCTCATGAAAGTGAAGTCTCAAAAAATTCTGGGATCGCTATTAGTAAAGCCTGCAAGAATTTAGGGTATACCACAACTGATTATTTTTTAGAAATTAATTCAATTGACAGTGAAATTAATAATTTAAAGAAGCATGATTTTGTATTTATTGCCTTGCATGGTACTTTTGGTGAAGATGGAACACTTCAAAAAATACTTGAAGATAATAAAATAAAATATAACGGAGCTGATCAATTTGCATCAAAAAAGTGTTTTGATAAATCTTTCTGTAAAAAAATAGCAATTAATGATGGAATTTTAACACCTAATTTTTATGCAGTCGAATCAAATATATGCAATGATAATATTGGCTTTACTTCATCAAAATATGTGATAAAACCAAACTCTCAAGGAAGTTCAGTTGGATTCAGCGTTGTAGATAATTTTGAAGACATAAATAGCGCCATTGATGTTGCTCTTGATTTTGACAATAAAGTCTTAATTGAAGAGTATATTGGAGGAAACGAGCTAACAGTTCCAATTTTGGGAGGTCAAGCGTTTCCAGTTATTGAAATAATTCCAAAGGAAGGTTTTTATGATTATTCAGCAAAATATGTTAAAGGTATGTCCGAATATGTTTGTCCCAGTGAAATTGGTGAAAAATTAACAACGGAAATAAAAGACACTGCGCTAAGAATTCACCAACTACTCGGATGTGAAGTTTATTCCAGAGTGGATTTTAAATTATTCAATAATGAAATATACTTTTTAGAAATTAATACTCTTCCTGGTATGACTGAAACAAGCTTGTTTCCAATGTCTGCAAAAAATAATAATTATAGTTTTGAAGATGTAATCGGTAAAATTATTAAATTATCATTAGAAAAATGTTAAAAATTTTCAATACGTTATCAAATAAAAAAGAAGTATTTAAGACCGACTCAAATCTTGTCAAGATTTATGGTTGCGGGCCTACTGTTTATGATCACCCACATATTGGAAATTTTAGAACATTTATATTTTATGATCTTTTAATCAGGACTTTACACTTAAATAATTATGACACTCAATCAGCTATTAATATTACTGATATTGATGATAAAATTATTAGTAGATCTATTGCTGAGAAGAAAAATATGCAGGATATCACTCTTAAATATGAAAAATCATTTATTGATGCGTCAAGAAAGTTAAAAATTTTAAAAAATGAATTTTATCCAAGAGCAACAGACCACGTTGAAGATATGATTGCTTTCATTCAAAAATTAGTTGACAAAAATTATGCTTATGTAGTTAATGGTAATGTGTATTTCGACATTAAAAATTATACTAATTATGGAAAGTTTGTCAATTTAAAAACATTGGACGATGATATTGAAAATGATTTAGATAAAAAAAATAAAAATGATTTTGTGTTATGGAAAGCTTGGAAAAGTGAAGATGGTAACATTTTCTGGGAAAGTGCATGGGGTAAGGGTAGACCTGCTTGGCATACTGAATGCGCAGTCATTTCTCAAAAAATACTAGGTAATAAAATTGATATACATTGCGGTGGAATTGATTTGAAATTTCCTCATCATGAAAATGAATGTGCACAAATCGAATCAATAACTAATAAAAATTTTGCAAATTACTGGTTGCATTCAGAACATCTAAATATAGAAGATGAAAAAATGAGTAAATCATTAGGTAATAGCTTGAGCATCGAAGATATGTTAAAGAAATATTCTTCAAATATAATAAGAATGTTTCTATTATCTTCTCATTATAGATCAAAAATTTCTTTATCTAAATCAAAGCTTGAAGAAAGTAAAAAGATGATCAATAGAATAAGTAGATTTGCTGAAAAATTTAGTACTAATGAATTTGATTTTACAAAAAATGATTTAAGCGATAAACATCAAAGTTTTATTGATGCAATCAATGATGATTTAAACACTCCAAAAGCTCTTGGAATTTTCTTCGAATTTATTAGTGACACGAATAAAGCTTTAACAAAAAGAAAAGATCTAAAAAAAATAAATCAAGAATCGATAATTTTTTTGAATTTATTTAATTCAATTTTTCAAGTAGTTGATATACAAAATTCTGATGATAAAGTTTTTCCTCAAGAAATCAATGAATTGTTACTTTCTCGTCAACAAGCCAGAGATAATAAAGACTGGATATTGTCTGATAAGATCAGAGAT
The DNA here is from genome assembly GCA_902624575.1 of uncultured Fidelibacterota bacterium. Taxonomy (GTDB): domain Bacteria; phylum Fidelibacterota; class Marinisomatia; order Marinisomatales; family Marinisomataceae; genus Marinisoma. The sequence goes on along the minus strand of CACNXV010000001.1, from coordinate 141,616 downwards.
AAATTATTTAATTTAGGCTGGATTGTCGAAGATAGCTTGGATGGACAAAAACTACTCAAAAAGAAATAATTTGTTTTCCTGATAAATTTCATTATATTTCGTCGCTTTTGCCTACGCGTGCGTGTATATACGTGTATCTGTACATTGCCGGTGTAGCTCAGTTGGTAGAGCAGCTGATTTGTAATCAGCGGGTCGGGGGTTCAAATCCTCTCGCCGGCTCAGTTTTTTAGGTTAGAAGCAAGGTATTTGAAAATTTTTTTTGTCTTACTATCAGGAATGAGAGAAGATCTCGGGCAAATGGCCGAGTGGTTAAAGGCAGCAGACTGTAAATCTGCCGACGTAAGTCTACGGAGGTTCGAATCCTTCTTTGCCCACAGGATTTGCGAGTGTAGCTCAGTTGGTAGAGCATCAGCCTTCCAAGCTGAGGGTCGCGCGTTCGAATCGCGTCACTCGCTCGAAATTTGCCTGCGTAGCTCAGTAGGTAGAGCACTTCGTTGGTAACGAAGAGGTCACCGGTTCAATCCCGGTCGTAGGCTCAAAAAAAAATGAAAAAATTGTTAAAAACAAGGAGATAACAAAATGGCTAAAGAAACATTTGTTAGAAATAAGCCTCACTGTAATATTGGTACTATCGGTCACGTTGACCATGGTAAAACAACATTGACAGCTGCAATTACGCAAACCCAATCTAATTTAGGTTTGGCAGCTAAACGTGATTTTGACACTATTGATAATGCACCTGAGGAAAAAGAAAGAGGTATTACAATTTCAACTTCACACGTTGAATACGAGACAGCAAACCGCCACTATGCGCACGTTGACTGTCCAGGTCACGCTGACTACATTAAAAATATGATTACAGGAGCAGCTCAAATGGATGGAGCTATTCTTGTTGTTAGTGCAGCTGATGGTCCTATGCCACAAACTAGAGAACACGTTTTGCTTGCTAGACAGGTAAATGTACCTAGTATTGTTGTATTTATGAACAAAGTTGACCAAGTTGATGATCCTGAATTATTAGAGTTAGTTGAAATGGAATTAAGAGATTTATTAAGTGAATACAAGTTCGATGGTGATAATACACCTATTGTAAAAGGTAGTGCGCTTAAAGCTCTTGAAAATCCTGGTGACGAAGAAGCTGTTAAATGTATTGGCGAGCTAATGGAAGCATGCGATACATTCATTCCACAGCCTGAGCGTGCCATCGATAAACCTTTCTTGATGCCTGTTGAAGATGTTTTCAGTATTACTGGTAGAGGTACTGTTGGTACTGGAAGAATTGAATCAGGTAAAATAAAGGTCGGTGAAGAGGTTGAAGTTGTTGGTTTAGAAAACAAAATTGGAACAACTACTGTTACAGGTGTTGAAATGTTCCAAAAAACACTTGATGAAGGTGAAGCTGGTGATAATGCTGGTTTACTTTTAAGAGGTGTTGAAAAAGAAGACCTTAAAAGAGGTGTGGTTTTAGCTGCAAAAGGCTCAATCACTCCACACACTAAGTTCAAAGCTAATGTATATGTTTTGAAAAAAGAAGAAGGTGGTAGACATACTCCATTTTTCAATAACTATAGACCACAGTTTTACTTCAGAACAACTGATGTGACTGGTGTTGTTTCATTGCCTGAAGGTACTGAAATGGTTATGCCTGGAGATAATGTTGAAATGTCTGTTGAATTAATTACACCAATTGCTATGGATCAGGAATTAAGATTCGCTATTAGAGAAGGTGGACATACAGTAGGAGCTGGAGTAGTAACTACTGTAACTGACTAATGGCTGGAAATAGTAAAAGAGCAATTGTAAGACTTGAGAGTTCTGCAGGGACTGGGTATCGTTATACTGTTACAAAAAATAAGAGTAAACATCCCGACAAACTTGAATACAAAAAGTTTGACCCTGTAGCTCGCAAGCATGTTCTTTTTAAAGAAATAAAATAGCAAATAGGTGAGTAGCTCAATTGGTAGAGCATCGGTCTCCAAAACCGGGGGTTGCGGGTTCAATTCCTGCCTCACCTGCGAAAAAGGATAGGGTATGTTTAGTAGAGTTAAAAATTTTTTAAATCAGGTTTATATGGAAATGAATAAAGTTTCTTGGCCTTCTTATAATGAGTTAAGAGGATCTACCTATTTAATTATTATTTTTTTCTTACTATTTGTACTGTTTCTTTTTGGAATTGACTGGGTTATTCAAAGGTTTATGAGGGTGTTAATATGAATTGGTATAGTTTAAGAGTTATGTCTGGAAAGGAAGCTAAGGTCAAAGATAGCATTTTCAGAGAACTGGACTACGAGAAAGACTTAAAGGCCAATGTGGAGGAAATTTTAATACCTACTGAAAATGTTGTTGATATCAAAAATGGTAAGAAAACTGTAAAAGAGAAAAGCTTACTTCCAGGTTATGTTTTAGTGAAAATGCAAATGAATAATGAGACAAAATTTTTTATAGAAAGCATTGACGGTGTAATGAGTTTTGTTGGACCTAAAGGCAATCCACAGTCTGTAAGTGAAATTGAAATGAGTAGATATTTAGCAACTTCAGATGGAGATGATGTATTAAAAGATGATATTGAAGAAATACCATTTAAAGTTGGAGACTCTGTTAAGGTTATTGATGGTCCTTTTAAAGAGTTTAATGGTTTGGTTCAAGAAATTAATGATAGAAATAGAATTAAGGTAAATGTCAATATTTTTGGAAGACCTACTCCAATTGAATTAAGTATGAATCAAATTTTAAGTGAAAGTTAAATATGGCTGAAAAAGAAAAAACTGGTTTAATTAAGTTACAAATTGCCGCTGGTCAAGCGAACCCAGCGCCTCCTGTAGGTCCCGCTCTTGGACAACATGGTGTAAATATTATGGATTTTTGTAATGCATTTAATGAGTCAACTAAAGAATTACAAGGTATGCTGACTCCCGTAATTATTACTGTTTACAAAGATCGTTCGTTTACTTTTGAAACAAAATCACCACCAGCATCTACACTGATTATGAAAGAATTAAAAATGAAAAAAGGTTCACAAGAGCCAAATAAAGATAAAGTTGGTAGCATTTCTCTATCACAGTGTAAAAAAATTGCAGAAATTAAAATGAAAGATTTAAATGCTCACAGTCTTGATCAAGCTGCTGAAATGATTGCAGGCACTGCTGTCAGTATGGGAATAGAGGTCAAGAGATGAAAAACACTAAATTCTCAAAATTAGTTGCTGAAAAAATTAACACTGATCAGTTTTACAACGTTGACGAAGCATTAAATTTTGTTATGGATTTTAAGAAAGAATCTTTTAATGAGTCAGTAGATGTAGCTTTTAATTTGGGTGTGGATCCGAGACATGCAGAAGAAAATATTAGATTAAGCTTAAATCTTCCTCATGGCGTAGGTAGAGATGTTTCTGTTTTAGCTATTGTTAATGCTGATAAGGAAGACGAAGCCAAAGAAGCAGGCGCAGATTTTGTAGGTAAAGATGACTATTTAGAAAAAATTAAAGGTGGGTGGAGCGATGTAGATAAAATTGTTGTAACACCAGACCTCATGGCTCAGCTTGGTAAGTTAGGTAAGGTCCTCGGCCCAAAAGGTCTTATGCCAAATCCTAAGTCAGGAACTGTTACTAACGACATTAGTAAAGCTGTTAAAGAATTGAAAGCAGGAAAGTTAGATGCCAGGGTTGAGAAGAACGGAATTTTACATTCAAGTATCGGTAAAACATCTTTCTCATCCGAGCAGTTAAAAGAAAATTTTGAGGCATTACACAATGCAATTAAAACCGCAAGACCAAACTCGTTTAAAGGTAAGTATTTAAAATCAATTAGTATCTCGTCAACACATGGTCCTGGTATAAAGATAGGGGTAGAATAATGCCAAGTAATAAAAATTTAGAGTCAGTAAAAAGTATAACTGAAAAGCTTGATAAGGCAAAAGCTGTTTATTTTACAGATTATCTAGGTTTAGATGTTGTTAGTATTACGAAACTAAGAAAAGAATTTGTTAGCAATGATGTTGAGTTTACAATTGCTAAGAATACATTAATTAAACTTGCAGCAAAAGATGTTGGAATGGATGGAGTCGAAGATTTTTTAAGGGGTCCAACTGCAATGGCAGTCAGTTACGAAGATCCAACCAACCCTGCAAAAGTTATAAAAGAATTTTTAAAAAATTTTGATAAACCAGCTGTTAAAGGTATGATTTTAGATGGTCAAGTTTTTCCCGCAGAAGAATTTGAAAAAATTGCAAATCTTCCTTCCAAAGAGCAATTACTTTCTAAGCTTGTTGGTATGCTTAACTCTCCTCTATCGAAGTTAAGCAGCACATTAGGAAGTCCTGTATCAGGTTTATTAGGAACACTTGAACAATTAAATTCAAAGAAAGGTAGTTAAAAATGAGCGTTAAAAGAGAAGATGTATTAAAATATCTTGAAGAGGCTAACATGATTGAAATATCAGAGCTTGTAAAAGATATTGAAGATAAGTTTGGTGTAACTGCTGCTGTACCCGTTGCAGCTGCTGCAGGTGGAGCTTCAACAGGTGAAGCCGCTGAAGGTGCTGAAAAAAGTAGTTTTGATGTTATGCTTACTGCTGCTGGTCAGTCAAAAATATCTGTTATTAAAGTTGTTAGAGAGATTACTAGTTTAGGATTGAAAGAAGCTAAAGAATTGGTTGATTCTGCTCCGAAAGCTGTAAAAGAAGGCGTCGCTAAAGATGAGGCTGAATCATTAAAGTCTCAGCTTGAGGAAGCTGGAGCTACAGTAGAATTAAAATAGTAGAAGTAATTACAATTAACCAATTTTTTGGAGGCAAGTTATCTTGAAAAATAGCAAGTTAAACAATAGACATAATTTTGAAAAAATAAAAACTACCACCGAATTTCCAGATCTTTTAGATCTGCAGGTCGGTTCGTTCCATGATTTCCTTCAGGAAGATTTAAATCCTAAGGAAAGAGAGATGTTTGGATTACATGAGGCATTTGCTTCAATATTTCCACTTCAAGATAATCATGAGAATTACATTCTTGAGTACAAAAGTTATACTATCGGTAAACCTAGGTATTCACCTAAAGAATGTTCTGATAGAGGTATAACTTATAGCGTTCCGCTTAAAGTCCAGCTCAGGCTTAAGATCACGGATGAGAAAGATAAAAAGAAGTTTGCTCAAGTCATTGATCAAGATGTTTATTTTGGTAACATGCCATACATGACAGAAAAAGGTACCTTCATTATTAATGGTGCTGAAAGAACTGTAGTTACTCAACTTCAAAGATCTCCAGGAGCATTTTTTGACCAAAAATTTCACCCCAATGGTGCGAAACTTTACAATGCTAGAATTATTCCTATAAGAGGTTCATGGATTGATTTTACTACAGACATAAATGATATACTTTTTACAATCATTGATAGAAAAAGAAAATTTCCAGCAACCTTATTATTAAGATCCTTGGGGTTCAGTACAGACGAGGACATTTATAATGCTTTCGGCTTGATTCATGAACTTGATCCTTCAAAAATTAAAGATGAAGAAATTTCTAATTATATAGTTGTTGAAGATATCATCGATACTGAAACAGGCGAATTGTTTGTTGAAGGCGGTAGAGAGCTTAACGAATCAATACTTAAAACTTTAGTTAAAAGTGGCAATAAAAGCGTAAAGCTTGTCGATGTTAGAAATAGTATTGATAGTATGATGATTCACAATACAATTCAGAAAGACCCAACAAAATCTACTGAAGAGGCACTAACTAAAGTCTACTTTTTGCTTAGAGGTAGTGAAGCACCAAGCCCGGAATCAGCTGAGAAATTTATCAACAGAATGTTTTTCTTTCCAAAAAAATATGACTTAGGTCAAGTTGGGAGATACAGGCTAGATAAACAATTCAATCTAGATAATTCTGGAAAAGATTCTGTTTTAACACATGATGATTTTTTAATTACTTTAAAATATCTTATCCAAATGAGAAAGGGATTAAGAGCTCCTGATGATATAGATCATTTAGGCAATAGAAGAGTAAGAACAGTTGGGGAACAACTTAAAGTACAGTTTAATTCAGCACTTGCTCGTATGGTTCGAACAGTTTATGAAAGAATGAACCTTAGGGAGTCAGAAACAATAACTCCTCAAGACTTAATTAATTCTAGGCTTGTGACAACGGTGATAAATACTTTTTTTGGTACAAGTCAATTATCTCAATTTGGTGACCAAACTAATCCACTTGCTGAGATAACCCACAAAAGAAGAATTTCTTCTTTAGGGCCTGGTGGTCTTTCAAGAGAAAGAGCTGGTTTTGAAGTTCGAGACGTTCACTATACTCATTATGGAAGATTATGTCCTATTGAAACTCCTGAAGGTCCAAATATTGGTTTGATTTCATCTTTGGCTCTAATGGCTAAAATTAATAAACATGGTTTTATTGAGGCGCCATATAGAAAAATTGATACTAAAAAACTGACTAATAAAGTAGAATATTTATCAGCAGATGACGAAGATAGAGCAAATATTGCACAATCTGGTTTGTCAACAAGTAAGGATAATCTTATTTCAGAGGATAAAGTTCGAGTAAGGTCTAAAGGTGATTTTCCTATAGTTGATTTAGAAGATGTCCATTATTCTGATATTGTTCCTAACCAGATCTTGAGTGTAGCTGCAGCATTAATTCCTTTTGTTGAGCATGATGATGCTAATAGAGCTTTAATGGGATCTAACATGCAACGTCAGTCTGTTCCTTTAATGAAAACTGAGGCACCTATTGTTGCAACGGGAATGGAGAAGGTTGTAGCTAAAGATTCTAAGTCTGTACTGCTGTCTCCAGTTAGTGGTAAAGTGGTCCATGTTGATTCAAATAAAGTTGTCATTAAAGATAGTAATTTCTCTGATGATTCACTTTTGCTCAAAGATGAAGATTTATGTACCGTAAAATTAATTAAATACAGTCGTTCTAATCAAAACACATGCTATAATCAAAAGGTTTTAGTTGGTGTCGGAGATAAAGTTAAGAAAGGTGATGTTATTGCTGACGGAGCTTCAACACAAGGTGGTGAATTGGCACTTGGAAAAAATGTTTTAATTGCATTCATGCCCTGGAATGGATATAACTTTGAAGATGCTATTGTCATAAACGAAAGATTAGTTCATGATGATATTTTCACATCTATACATGTCAATGAGATTGAACTTGAAGTTAGAGATACAAAAAGAGGAGAAGAAGAATTAACTCCTGAAATACCAAACGTTAGTGAAGAAGCAACTGCTCAATTAGATGAAAATGGCTTAATACGTGTTGGTGCGATTGTAAGCGAAGATGATATTTTAATTGGAAAAGTGACTCCAAAAGGAGAAACTGATCCATCGCCAGAAGAAAAGTTGTTACGAGCAATTTTTGGAGAGAAAGCTGGGGATGTTAAAGATGCATCTAAAAAAGCAGAGCCAGGAGTCAAAGGTGTTGTCATAAAAACAGATTTATACGAAAAGACATCTAAAAAATCTAGAGCTGAGGTAAATCTTGCTATCAAAGAACTTCAGAAGCAGAAACGTGAAAATGAAAAAAACCTGCGTCAAATTCGAGACAGTAAAATTATTAGTATCCTGAAAGATAAATCGTCATTAGGAATAAAAGATAATAATGATAAAGTTCTTGTTAAAAAAGGAACTAAACTTTCTGTTAAAAAACTTGAATCATTAAATTTTGAGCTTTTCAGTTTAAGTGAGCCTTGGATTTCAGGTCCAAAGTCTTGGGATAAAATAACTTCAATTCTTAATTCATTTGTTTCTCATTTATCTAAACTTGAAGATAAGTTAGAAACCGATATTTTTAAGTTAAAAGAAGGCGATCAATTACAGCCTGGTATTTTAAAGCTAGCTAAAGTTTATGTTGCTAATAAAAGAAAAATTTCAATTGGTGACAAGATGGCTGGAAGACATGGAAATAAAGGTGTTATAGCTACAATTGTGCCAGAAGAAAATATGCCATATTTGGAAGATGGTACTCCTGTAGACATATGCTTAAATCCAATGGGTGTACCTTCAAGAATGAACCTAGGTCAGTTATATGAAACTATGCTTGGCTGGGCAGGAAAGATTTTAGGTGAAAAATACGCAACTCCCGTTTTTAATGGAGCTACTCCAGATGAAGTTGCTAAAAAAATGAAAGATGCAGGTCTGCCAGATTCTGGTAAAGTTAATCTTTTCGATGGTTTAACTGGAGAAAAGATTGATAATCCTGTATTGGTAGGATACCAATACATGATGAAGCTTTATCATATGGTTGACGATAAAATGCATGCTCGATCAACCGGACCATACTCACTTGTTACGCAACAGCCTCTTGGAGGTAAAGCGCAATTTGGTGGACAAAGGTTTGGAGAGATGGAGGTTTGGGCACTTCAGGCTTATGGAGCAGCACACATTCTTCGTGAAATACTTACAATTAAATCAGATGATATTGAAGGTAGATCAAAAGTTTATAGTGCTCTTGTTAAAGGTGAAGATCTACCAGATCCAACTACACCAGAGGCGTTCAATGTTTTCATGAAAGAAATTCAAGGCTTAGGTCTTGATATAAATTTAGACTAAAGGAAGAATAAATGTATAAGGCAAAAAATAGTATTTCAATTAAACTGGCATCACCAGAAAAAATCCTTGAGGGTTCTTTTGGAGAGGTTTTGAAACCAGAAACGATTAATTACAGATCTTACAAACCTGAAAAAGATGGACTTTTTTGCGAAAAGATTTTTGGTCCAGTCAAAGATTTTGAATGTCATTGTGGTAAGTATAAAGGCATTAGATATAGAGGTATCATTTGTGACAGATGCGGTGTTGAAGTTACTACTAAAAAAGTTAGAAGAAACCGTATGGGTCATATTACTTTAGCCGTTCCAGTTGTTCATATATGGTTCCTAAAATCTATCCCGAGTAAGCTGAGTTATATTCTAGGTAAGAGTGCAAAACAGCTTGAAAGTGTGATTTACTATGAAAATTATTTAGTTATTAATCCAGGAAAAAGTGGTTATAAAAGATTTGAATTGATTGATGAGGAAGCATTTCTAGAATTGGATCAAGAGTTTGGTTATGATGCTGTTTCCCAAGAAGAAAAAGAAGAAGAATCTTATTTTTATGCAGCTATGGGTGGTGAAGCTATAAAAGATGCTTTGGCAGAAATGGATTTACTTGAGCTAAAGAAAGAATTAGAGCTAATTAGTACTACCACAAAATCAAAACAAAAGAGAGAAGATGCGCTAAAAAGACTTAAAGTAGTTAAGGATTTTGCAAAAGATAGAAATAATAAACCTGAGTGGATGATTGTTTCAATTTTACCGGTAATGCCTCCAGAACTACGACCACTTGTTCCTTTAGAAGGAGGAAGATTTGCAGCGAGTGATTTAAACGATCTCTATAGAAGAATTATTATTAGAAATAATAGATTAAAACAGTTAATGGATATCCAGGCACCTGAAGTAATATTAAGAAATGAAAAAAGAATGTTGCAAGAATCTGTTGACGCTTTATTTGATAATACAAAAAGAAAAACAGCTATTAGAAGTGGTTCTAAAAGACCGTTAAAATCTATTTCAGATATGTTGAGAGGTAAACAAGGTAGGTTTAGACAAAATCTTCTTGGAAAAAGAGTTGATTATTCAGGTAGATCAGTCATTGTTGTTGGTCCCGAATTAAGAATGACTGAATGTGGAATACCCAAGAATATGGCTTTAGAGTTATTTAAACCTCATTTAATTAGAGAGTTAATAAGAAGAGATATGGCAGCTACTCCAAGAAGTGCTAAGCTTATGATTGAAAATAAAGAATCATTCGTTTATGAAATTCTTGAGAGCGTTGTTAAAGATCACCCAGTTTTATTAAATCGTGCTCCTACACTTCATAGGTTAGGAATTATTGCTTTTCAACCAATTTTGATTGATGGTAAAGCAATTAGAGTTCACCCATTAGTTTGTTCTGCGTTCAATGCCGACTTTGATGGTGACCAGATGGCGGTCCACGTACCACTATCTATCCCTTCACAATTGGAAGCTAGGATTTTAATGATGGCAAGTCAGAATGTGCTTCATCCTGCTAGTGGAAAACCTATCACACTGCCGTCGCAGGATATGATTCTTGGATGTTATTATTTAACAAGAGAAAAAAAGGGCGATGTTGGAGAAGGAAAATCATTCGGTTCTCTTGATGAAGTTAGAATTGCTTATGATAATGGAAGAGTTGGTATGCATGCCATAGTTAATGTGAGACATAATGGAGTTTGGCACAAAAATACAACTGCTGGAAGAGCAATTTTTAATTCAATTATTCCTGAAGAGCTTGGATATTATGATGAAATAATTTCAAAAAAGAAATTAAGTTTTATTATTGGTGAATCATTTGTAAAAGCAGGAAATCAAAAAACTGTTCAACTACTAGATGATCTTAAAGATATCGGCTTTAAAACTGCAACTATGAGTGGTGTATCTATATCAATCAGTGATATTATTATACCAGATGCAAAACATGATATTATAGACCGTGCTGAGAGTGAGGTTGATAAAATTCAACAGAGATTCGATCGTCACGTTTTAACTGAAGGTGAAAGATATAATAAGGTAATTGATGTATGGACAAAAGCCACAAGTGAAGTCGCCGATGTTATGATGGATGGATTGAGATCAGATGATGCAGGTTTTAATTCACTATTTATATCTTCAGATTCTGGAGCGAGAGGTAGTGGAGACCAAATAAAACAGCTTGCTGGTATGAGAGGTCTTATGGCTAAGCCAAGAAAGTCCATGGTTGGTGGAGGTGAAATTATTGAGAGTCCAATTCAATCAAACTTTAAAGAAGGTTTATCTGTGATGGAATATTTTATTTCTACTCACGGTGCAAGAAAAGGTCTTGCTGATACAGCCCTTAAAACTGCAGATGCTGGATATTTAACTAGAAGACTTGTTGATGTAGCTCAAGATGTAACTATATCTGAGTTTGACTGTAAAACAATTAATGGTATTACAGTATCTGATTTAAAAGAGGGTGAAGAAATAGTTGAGTCATTATCTGAAAGAATACTTGGAAGAACGTCTTCTGAAAAAATTATTGTTGATGGTAAAACAGCTGTAAAGGCCGGAGATATATTTGATGAGGAACTAGCTGAGTTTGTTGTAAATAATAATTTCAATAGTATTAAAATAAAATCAATTTTAACATGCGAATCTAGAAGAGGAGTATGTGCGAAATGTTATGGATGGGATTTGACTCGAAGAGAGCTGGTTACCCAAGGAACAGCAGTTGGAATTATTGCTGCGCAGAGTATCGGAGAGCCAGGAACACAGCTGACTCTAAGAACTTTCCATATCGGTGGAACGGCAACAAGAATTGCTGAAGAATCAGATAAAAAATCGCGATTTAATGGCTTAGCAAACTTTAGCGAAGATTTCATACCTGCTAAAACAATTGATGAGGATGGTATTTCTGTCACAAGATGTCTTTCTAGAAATTCAAAGCTGTTTATTAAAGACTCAAAAGGAAATATTGTTGAAGAATTTAATGTCCCTTACGGTGCAAATATCCATATTTCTGAAGGTGATAAAATTAAGAAGAATCATACATTATTTTCATGGGATCCCTATACTGATCTTATTTTAGCAAGACAGTCTGGAGTCATTAAAATGAAAGACTTTATTGAAGGCGACACTTATCAAGAAGAAGCTGTTGATGGCGGTAAAAAACAAAAAGTTGTAACTGAGTCTAAGGACAGAAAGCTAAGTCCACAAATTGAAATTTATAGCAAAAATGGAGAAATCTTGTCTGGAGGAACAATCCTTCCAGTTAAGGCAACTTTAGTTGTTAATGATGGTCAATCAGTAACTCAGGGACAAACTCTTGTAAAAATTCAAAAAGATGTAGGTAAGACTAGAGATATTACGGGAGGTTTACCAAGAGTTGCTGAATTATTTGAGGCAAGAAAACCTGCAAACCCTGCTGTTGTCAGTGAGATAAATGGTACAGTTGAGTTTGGTGAGATCAAAAGAGGTGTTAGAAAAATTTCAGTTGTTCCAGCAAATGGAAAACCTATTGTTTATAAAATCCCTTATGGTAAGCATGTTGTTGTCCATGAAGGAGATTTTATTACTGCAGGAACTCCACTTTGTGAAGGTGCAATTTCCCCATCTGACATATTAACAATTTTAGGTCCAAATGCTGTTAGAGAGTACCTTGTAAATGAAATTCAAGAGGTTTATAGATTACAAGGTGTAGGTATTAATGATAAGCATATTGAGGTCATCGTAAACCAAATGATGAAAAAAGTCATTGTTAACGATCCAGGCGATAGTAATTATCTGCCAGGTGAAAGATTAGATAAATCTGATCTATTTGTTGAAAATGATAATATGAAAGGTATGGTTGTTATTGACGAAGCTGGAGATTCAAATTTAGATGTTGGTATCATGATTTCACAAAATGAAGTCAAAGAATTAAATAAAGATTTCAAGTCTAAAGACAAGAATGTTATCAAATTTCATAAAGCAAAACAGGCAACATTTGAACCAATACTAATGGGTATAACACAATCATCATTAAATACCAATAGTTTCATTTCTGCGGCATCGTTCCAGGAGACTACGAGAGTATTAACTGATGCAGCAACTGCTTCTAAGACAGATAATTTGTTAGGTCTTAAAGAAAATGTTGCTTTAGGAAGATTGATACCTGCTGGTACAGGGTTCCCAGATCTCGACAAAGTTCGTCTTACTAAAGACGCTGATATCGACATAGAAGTAGAAAAAAGCTAGTATAAAATATAGTAGAATTTTTTTCTTAAAAAACACCTGTTCCTACGCGTTCAAGAAAAAGTTTGATTCTTCCATGTTATAACGATATATTCGCCCGGTAATTTAATTATTATAGGATATAAAAATATGCCAACTGTAAATCAGTTAATAAGAAAAAGTAGAAAAAAGATTTTAAAAAAATCAGCTAGTAGAGCTCTGGATAAGAGTCCTCAAAAAAGAGGAGTTTGCACACGTGTTTATACCACTACTCCTAAGAAGCCAAATTCTGCTTTAAGAAAGGTTGCAAGAGTTAGACTTACTAATGGTATTGAAGCCAATGCTTATATACCTGGTGAAGGTCATAATCTACAAGAGCATTCAATTGTTTTAATTGAGGGTGGTAGAGTAAAGGACCTTCCTGGTGTTAGATACCACATTGTCAGGGGTTCTTTAGATACTGCAGGAGTTAATGACAGAAAAACAAGTAGATCTAGATATGGGGCCAAAAAACCCAAGAGTTAAATAGATGAGAAGAAGAAGACCAGAAAAAAGAATTATAAGTCCTGATCCAAAGTTTAACGACTTACAGATATCCAAGTTTATGAATTACTTGCTTACGGACGGAAAGAAAGGCATCGCTGAGAAAATTTTATATGATGCTTTTGATATTGTCAAAGATAAAAGCAAGAAAGATCCTGTAGATATCTTTAAAAAGGCTCTAAATAATGCATCTCCACACGTTGAAGTTAAATCAAAAAGAATTGGTGGTGCCACTTATCAGGTACCAATTGAAGTTCCTACAAGAAGACAATTTTATTTGGCTTCTCAGTGGATAATTGAAAGTGCAAAAAATAGGTCTGGAAGTTCAATGTCTAACAGGTTAGCCGGAGAAATTCTTTCTGCTTCAAATAATGAAGGATCAGCTATTAAAAAGAAAGATGATACACATCGTATGGCTGAAGCAAATAAAGCGTTCGCACATTTTGGGAGAGGTAGATAATGTCAGCTGATTTAAGAATTGTAAGAAATATTGGAATTATGGCACATGTCGATGCTGGTAAAACTACCTTAACAGAAAGAATGCTTTATTACGCAGGTAAAACTCATAAAATAGGTGAAGTACATGATGGTGCAGCTACTATGGATTGGATGGAGCAAGAGCAGGAAAGAGGTATCACAATTACTTCTGCTGCCACTACTTTTTATTGGGATAAAAATAGAGTTAACTTGATTGACACTCCTGGTCACGTAGATTTTACAATGGAAGTTGAAAGATCTTTAAGAGTGTTGGATGGTGCTGTTGCAGTTTTTTGTGCAGTTGCTGGTGTAGAGCCACAAAGTGAAACTGTTTGGAGACAAGCAACAAAATATAATGTTCCAAGAATTGCTTTCATCAACAAAATGGATAGAGTTGGTGCAGACTTTTATAATGCTATTGATACAATGAAAAAAAGGCTAGGTGCCAAACCTTTACCAATAGCACTACCAATTGGTGCAGGTGAAGATTTTAGAGGTATTATTGATTTAACTAATATGAAAGCTATTCAGTATAATGAAAGCTCACAAGGTGCTGAATTTGAATATATTGATATACCAAGTGAACTATCAGCAGAAGCTGATAAGTGGAGAAATTTCTTAATTGAGGAAGTAGCAAGTTTTGATGACGCATTAATGGAAAAATATCTATCAGAAGAAGAAATTACTCCTGATGAAATCAAAGCAGCTCTAAAAAAAGGTTGCTTTGAAAGTGCATTTGTTCCAACTCTTTGTGGTTCAGCTTTCAAAAATAAAGGAGTTCAAAGAGTTTTAGATGCCGTTATTGATTTTTTACCTTCTCCAATAGATGTTGGCAGTATTGAAGGTTCATCAGTTGATAATCCAGATGAAATAGTCAAGATTGAAAACTCTGTAGAAGGCTCATTTGCAGCATTAGCTTTCAAAATTGCAACCGATCCATTTGTAGGAAAATTAACTTACATTAGAGTATACTCTGGTGTTCTTAAAAAAGGTTCGTTCTGTATTGATTCTAATACTGGAGACAAGCAAAGAGTTTCTAGAATTCTTCAGATGCATGCTAACAAAAGAGAAGAGCTTGATGAAGCAAAAGCAGGAGAAATCGTAGCTGTTATTGGACTTAAAGATGTTAGAACTGGTCATACTTTATCTGAGAAAGGTGAGGTAACGCTTGAATCTATGGAGTTTCCAGATCCTGTTGTTTCAGTTTCTATTGAGCCAGTATCTAAAGGTGATCAAGATCAATTAGCTAAAGGTATGAATAAGTTAAGTGAAGAAGATCCCACTTTTAAGGTTAAGGTTGACAATGAAACTGGCCAAACTGTTATTTCCGGGATGGGTGAAGTTCATTTAGAAATTATTATAGATAGATTAAAAAGAGAATTTAACGTTAATGCCAATGTTGGAAAGCCACAGGTTTCGTTTAGAGAAGCTATTCAAAAACCTGTCGAAAAAATTGATGAAAAATTTGTACGTCAGTCAGGTGGACGTGGTCAATATGGTCATGTAGTTATTAATGTAAAGCCGACTGCTCAGGGAGAAGGTTATAAATTTGTAAATAAAATTGTTGGTGGTGTTATTCCAAGAGAATATATCCCTGCTGTTGATGCTGGTATTCAGGAACAACTCAAGAATGGTGTTTTACATGGATATCCGATTCCCGACGTTGAAGTTGAACTAGTTTTTGGTTCATATCATGATGTTGATTCTTCTGAGATTGCATTTAAAGTTGCAGGTTCCAGAGCTATCAAAACTGCATGTAAGCAGGCTAGTCCGGTATTGATGGAGCCAATAATGGCTGTTGAAGCAACTACTCCTGATGATTATTTAGGAGATGTCATTGGTGATATTAATTCTAGAAGAGGTAAAGTTGAGACAATGGAACAGCAAGGTATGAATCAACAAATTAAAGCAGCTGTACCTTTGAGTGAAATGTTCGGTTATGCAACAGATTTAAGATCTTTATCACAAGGAAGAGCAAATTTCCATATGGATTTCCAGGAGTACGCAAAAGTTCCAGCATCTGTTGAAGAAAAGTTAATGAAATCTAAAACCTCAGAAGGAGAATCCTAATGGCTAAAGATTTAATTAGAATTTCTTTAAAAGCTTATGATCACAAATTGTTAGATAAGTCTGCAGAAAAAATAATTAGAACGGCAAAGTCTACTGGTGCGATTATTTCAGGCCCTATACCTCTGCCTACAAAAAGAACAATTTACACAGTTTTAAGATCTCCATTCATTGATAAAAAGTCTAGAGAACAGTTTCAAACAAAAGTTCACAAGAGAGTGGTAGATATTGTTAACTCAACACCAAAAACTGTTGAATCTTTAATGAAGTTAGATTTGCCATCAGGCGTAGATATTGAGATTAGAGGATAATTAGAAATGTACGGTTTAATAGGTAAGAAAGTAAAAATGACTCAGGTCTTCAATGATGACGGCCATGTTGTTCCAGTTACACTTGTTGAGGCTGGACCTTGTACTGTATCTCAAATTAAGCTTGAAAAAGATAATGGATATAATGCAATACAGCTTGCTTATGGTTCCAGATCAAAAAATAAAACTAATAAACCTGCAGCTGGTCATTTGTCTAAATCTAAATTAGAAACTGCTAAAGTTTTAGCTGAGTTCAAGTCTATTGAAGATTTTGATTATAAAATTGGTCAGACTTTTAATTCATCCATTTTTAATATTGGAGAAATAATCGATGTTAGAGCAAAATCAAAGGGTAAGGGTTTTGCAGGAACTATTAAAAGACATAATTTTTCAAGACAAGATGCTACGCACGGAAATAAACACACTGAGCGTAAACCAGGTTCAATTGGACAAGCCTCTTGGCCATCAAGAGTTTTCAAAGGAATGAAAATGGCTGGTAGAAAAGGTTCTGATAATGTTACTGTTAAAAATTTAGAGATTGTGGATATTGATAAAGATAAAAATTTACTTTTTATAAAGGGTGCGATACCTGGAGCAAATAATTCTCCAGTTTATCTACTTAAAAAATGAAGATAAAATCTATAGATACAAGCAAAGAGTTTAAGTTAAACGATTCAATTTTTAAGGTTGAAATGAACGACCAGGTTGTTTATCAGTCAGTTGTTGCTGAACTAAATAATTTAAGACAAGGAACAAGTTCAACAAAAAATAGGTCTGCAGTTTCTGGTGGTGGTAAAAAACCATTTAGGCAGAAAGGTACAGGTAATGCTAGACAGGGTACTAGTAGATCTCCATTGAACAGAGGTGGTGGTTCAATATTTGGTCCATCTCCAAAAAACTTTTCAAAAAAAGTTAACGTAAAAACAAAGCATTTAGCTTTTAAATGCATTTTGTCTGATAAAGTTAAGAACGATTCATTAATGGTTGTTGAAAACCTTCCTAGTTCAAGTAGAACAAAAGAATTTGTATCATTTTTAAAAGACAAAAATATTGATAATAGAAAGATTACAATGGTTAGTTCAAGTATTGATGAAAAATTAGTTTTATCTTCAAGAAATGTACCTCATGTAATGCTTGTTAAAGCTAAATCTTGTTCAATTAGAGATTTATATGATAATGATATCATTCTTATAGATAAAGGTGGTCTTGATGATATTTCAAAGAGATTTGAGGGTAAAAACTAATGAGCCACTTTTCAAAAATATTAATAAGACCAATTGTTACTGAAAAAATGACAGCTCTTCAGGAATCCTCTAATAAATATGCTTTTGAGGTCCCTGTTAATGTCAATAAGATTGAAGTTAAAAAAGCGGTTGAAGAAAGATTTAATGTTAAAGTTTCTAAGGTTGCTATTTCAAACAGAAAGGGTAAAGCAAAAGAAATGACTGTCAAAAGTAATGGTAGAACAATAAGGACAGCAGGTTTTGCAAAAAGTAAAAAAAGAGCCATCGTTACACTTTTAGATGGCTATAACATAGATTTATTTAGCGTATAGAAAATATTATGGCAATAAGACAACTAAAACCAGTTACACCAGCTTCTAGATTCACATCTAGACCTGACTTTTCAGAAATTACTACTGATAAGCCTGAAAAATCTCTAGTTAGAAAGTTAAAGAAATCAGGCGGTAGAAATAATAGAGGTAGAATTACATCTAGAAGAAGGGGTGGTGGACATAAACGAAGCTACAGAATTATTGATTTCAAACGTAATAAGTTTGATATCGAAGGTAAGGTAGCAACTATTGAATATGATCCTAATAGGAGTGCGTTTATAGCATTGATACATTATGTTGATGGAGAAAAAAGGTATATCATTCAACCAGACGGATTAAAAGTTGGAGATAAAGTTATTTCTAGTGTAAAAGCAGAGCTTAAAACTGGTAATGCTATGCAGTTAATCAATATTCCTTCAGGTCAATTTGTTCACAATATTGAAATGATTCCTGGAAAAGGTGCTCAAATGGCAAGAAGTGCCGGGGCTTATGTTCAAGTAATGGCCCATGATAATAATATGGTAACTTTAAAAATGCCATCTGGAGAAGTTAGAATGGTTCCTGACAAATGTCTTGCTACTATTGGCGTAGTTGGTAATAAACAGCATGAATTGGTTCGTTCAGGTAAGGCTGGAAGATCAAGATGGTTAGGAAAAAGACCTAAGGTAAGAGGTGTAGCAATGAATCCTGTTGACCATCCAATGGGTGGTGGTGAAGGTAAAAGCTCAGGTGGAAGACACCCTGTGTCTCCATGGGGAAAACCTACAAAAGGTTATAAAACAAGGAAAAAGAACAAGAAATCTAATGCACTTATTGTTAAAAGGAGAAATGATTAATGGCTAGATCAGTCAGAAAAGGTCCTCATGTGGACATGAAGCTTTTGAAGAAAGTTGTTAAAATGGAAGAGTCATCTAAGAAGTCAGTCATTAAGACTTGGGCGAGAAACTCTATCATAGTTCCTGATTTTGTTGGTCATACATTTGCTGTTCATAACGGTAATAAATTTATTCCCGTTTTTGTAACAGAGAATATGGTAGGTCATAAGTTGGGAGAATTCTCACCAACTAGAACATTTAGAATGCATTCTGGAGATAGAAAGAAAAAATAATTTATGGATATTACATCAAAAGCAAATAACGTAAGAATTTCTCCAAAAAAATTGAGAATAGTTGCTGATTCAGTCAGAGGTTTAAATGTTAATAAGGCCTTATCTTCTCTTGGTTATATGGATCAAAAAGGTGCATATATCATAAGGAAGACCTTAGCGTCCGCAGTAGCAAACGCTGAAAATAACGAAGATTTTAATACTGATATGAATTCAGTTAGCATTAAAACTATTACAGTTGATGAAGGCCCAGCTCTTAAAAGATTTAGAGCAAGAGCTCAGGGAAGAGCAAACAGAATTAAAAAGAGAACAAGTCATTTAAAAATAGTTATAGGATAAAAATGGGACAAAAGACACATCCAAAAGGTTTAAGATTGCAGGTAAATAAAGATTGGACATCCAATTGGTTTCCAAAGAAAAACTCTTATGCTACTGATTTAGCTCAAGATATTAAGCTTAGAAAGTATTTAAAGAAAAGATTACAAGATGCATCTGTCGCTTCAGTTAATATTGAAAGAACATCTCAAGCAATAACTGTTACGATTCACACCGCAAGACCTGGAATAGTTATTGGTAGAGGTGGTGAAGAGGTATCTAGACTTAAAAAGGAAGTTGCTAAGCTTTGTAAAACAGACGATATACATCTGAATATTAATGAAGTTAAAAGACCAGAGCTTAATGCAGAGCTTGTTGGTCAAAATATTGCAGCGCAATTAATTAAGAAAATGCCTTATAGAAGGGTTTTAAATAAAACCATGCAATCAACTATGCGTATGGGTGCTGAAGGTATTAGAATTAATGTTTCTGGCAGGCTAGGTGGTGTTGAAATTGCTAGATCTGAAAGATTTATGGAAGGTAGAGTTCCTCTACATACTCTGAGAGCGGACATAGACTATGCTCTAGTTGAAGCTCATACAACTTATGGAATTATTGGAATTAAGGTTTGGATTTGTAACGGTTTTGCAAAGGCTAAAAAATAATGTTAGAACCAAAAAAAATAAAGTTTAGGAAAGTTCACCGAGGAAACCGTAAAGGTATGGCTAAAGGTGGAAC
The DNA here is from genome assembly GCA_902624575.1 of uncultured Fidelibacterota bacterium. Lineage (GTDB taxonomy): Bacteria > Fidelibacterota > Marinisomatia > Marinisomatales > Marinisomataceae > Marinisoma. The sequence goes on along the minus strand of CACNXV010000001.1, from coordinate 121,781 downwards.
AGAAGTCAACTTTGGCAGTTATGGTATGAAAGCTATGGAGCCAGGTTGGATAACTGCAAGACAAATTGAGGCAACCAGAATATCAATTTCTAGAAGAGTACGTAAAGTAGGAAAAATGTGGATTAGGATTTTTCCAGATAAACCTATAACCAAAAAACCTCTTGAAACTAGGATGGGTAAAGGTAAAGGTTCGCCAGAATTTTGGGTTGCAAATGTTAAGCCTGGAAGAATATTATTTGAAGTTGAGGGTATTCCAAGAGAATTAGCACAGGAGGCTTTTAGAATTGCTGGAAATAAGCTAGCTATTAAAACAAAGCTGGTTTCAAGAAGAGGTTTAGATGAAGATTGAGGACTTAAGAAAAATGTCTGTTAATGATTTAAAGTCAAGACTTGTTGATAATTCTGAAAATCTCCAAAAATACAGATTTCAGAAATCTATTCAACAGCTTGAAGATTACAAGTTGATCTCTGAAATGAAAAAAGAGAATGCAAAGATTAATACTATTTTAAAAGAAATGTTATTGGACGAGGAAAAAAATAATGAGTAGAGCGACACAAAAATTAACTGGTAAAGTTGTATCAGATGCAATGGACAAAACTATTGTAGTTAGTGTTGAGAGGTTAGTTAAACACAAGCTCTATAAAAAGTATATGAAACGTTCAAAAAAATACTATGCGCATGACGAAAGTAATACGTTCAAAGTTGGAGATGTTGTTGAATTGGTATCAACTCGACCAATAAGTAAAACTAAGAGATGGAGAGCATCAAAATTAGCTGGTGCAGATAAAAAATAATGATACAGCAAGAAACAAAATTAAAAGTAGCCGATAACTCTGGAGCTAAAGTAGTTCAGTGCTTCAAGGTTTTAGGTGGTTCAAAAAAGAAATATGCTTCTATTGGAGATATTGTAGTTGTTTCTGTCAAGTCTTCAACACCTGGTGGGATGGTCAAAAAAGGTGAAGTTGCTAGAGCTGTTGTTGTTAGAGTAAAAAAGGAAGTAAGAAGAAGAGATGGATCATATATAAGATTTGATGATAACGCAGCTGTTATCCTAAATGCACAGAATGAGCCAAAAGGAACTAGAATTTTTGGTCCAGTGGCAAGAGAATTAAGAGAAAGCGGTTACATGAAAATAATTTCAATGGCACCAGAGGTAATATAATGAAAATAAAAAAAGATATGGTTGTTAGAGTTGTTTCTGGAAATTTTAAAGGCATGTCCGGTAAAGTGCTTAAAGTGATACCATCTTCAAATAGAGCCATTGTTGAAGGAGTTGCTCTAACAAAAAGAGCAGTTCGCCCAACTCAAGAAAATCCTCAAGGCGGTTTTTCTGAAAGAGAACGATCACTTCACATTTCAAATCTTATGATTTTAGAAGGAGATAATGCCTCAAGAATTGGATACAAAATTCTTGATGATAAATCAAAAGTAAGAGTATCAAAAAAAACTGGTAAAGAATTAGGTTAACAATGAGCACACCAAATTATAAAAAGAAATATATTGACGAAGTCAGACCCCACATAATGAAAAAGTTTAATCTTTCGAGCATTATGCAGGTCCCAAAAATTGAAAAGATCACCTTAAACATAGGAATCGGTGATGCAAAAAATAATAAAAAAGCCTTACAAGCTGCGTTAGAAGAGTTAATGCTGATTACTGGTCAAAAACCTGTCGTTACTAAGGCAAAAAAAGATGTATCTAATTTCAAAGTTCGTAAAGGTTTCCCAGTTGGATGTAAGGTTACTTTAAGAAAAGATTTTATGTATGAATTCTTGGAAAGATTATGTGCTGTAGCTCTACCAAGAACTAGAGATTTTAAAGGCTTATCACACAAGTCTTTTGATGGTAAAGGTAACTACAGTTTTGGTATTAAAGAGCAAATTGTTTTTGCTGAAATTGATTATGATAAGGTCGATTCAGTTCGAGGTATGGACGTTATTATAACAACCTCAGCACTTAACGATGAAATTTCTTATGAGCTTTTAAGATCAATGGGATTACCAATTAGAGAAGTTATTACAAAAAAGAACGAAGAGGAACAAAATGGCTAAAAAGTCTAAAATTGTTAGAGAGTTTCATTTACAAAAGAAAGTAGAAAAACACTTTGAGCTCAGAAAAGAATTAAGAGCAATTATTAAAGATCCAAATGTTGCTGATGAAGAAAAAAATAAGGCTATAACAAAACTTCAGAAGCTTCCAAGAAGCTCAAGTAGAATTAGATTAACAAATAGATGCGCTGTTTCAGGGAGGCCAAAAGGTTATATGAGAAAGTTTGGTCTATCTAGAATAACATTTAGAGAGTTAGCACTTAAAGGCGAGTTGCCAGGTGTTACAAAAGCAAGTTGGTAGGAGAAATATAATGTCGATGACTGATCCAATAGCAGATTATTGCACAAGAATTAGAAACGGTTATGCCGCGAAAAAAAGGTGGGTTGATATACCATCTTCCATGCTTAAGAAGCGTCTCTCTCTTGTTTTAAAAGAGGAAGGATATATTGATAACTTTGTCTTTGTTGATAAAGAAGAAAAGAAAGAGGATATCAGAATTTATTTAAGATATAATGACAACTCACCTGCTATTACATCAATCGAAAAAATTAGTAAGCCTGGTAAAAGGGTTTATGTTGCTTGTGGAGATATTCCTAGAGTATTAAATGGTTTGGGAATAAGCGTTATTTCTACTCCTAGAGGCGTTGTGAGCAATAAGGTGGCTAGAGAGTTAAAAGTTGGAGGAGAGTTGCTTTGCAACATTTATTAGTATGTCAAGAGTAGGAAATAGAATAATTAATATACCAGACGGAGTTACTTTTGATAATAAAGGTAATCTTCTTTCTGTTAATGGGCCAAATGGAAAGCTTCAAGTTAATATTTGCGATGAAGTTTCATTAAATATTGAAGATAAATTGATGACAATTTCAAGAAATAGTGATGATAAAGTCTCTAAGTCCATGCATGGAACAACTAGACAGCTAATTTCAAATGCGATTGAAGGTGTAACTAGTGGATTTTCTAAACATCTAGAAATCATTGGTGTTGGTTATAATGTTAAATCGCAAGGTAGTCGTTTGGTTTTTCAGCTTGGTTTTTCTCATGATATTATTTTTGATTTACCAGAAGGTATCGATGCTGCAGCTCAAAAAAATTCTTTAGAAATTAAAGGCGCTGATAAACAGTTAGTTGGTCAAGTTGCTGCAAAAATAAGATCTCTTAGAAAACCTGAGCCTTATAAAGGTAAAGGAATTAGATATAAAGATGAATATGTACGTTCAAAACAAGGTAAGACTGTTGGAGGCGGAGAGTAATGAAAGCTTTAAAAGTTAAAAGAAATCAGTATTTAAGAAGAAGAAAGAGATCAAAAAAGGCTTTTCCTGTAAAAGATGAGATGAGGATGTGTATTTTTAAAAGTACAAAACATATTGAAGCACAAATTATTGATGATTTTAATCAGGTAACATTAGCATCAGCTTCATCAAAGGAAAAAGATTTTAGTAAAAAGAAGTTGAATAAAACAGATTTAGCCGCGCTTGTAGGAAAGTCTCTATCAGAAAGAGTAAAAGGTAAAAAAATTAAAAAGATTTATTTTGATAGAAATGGTTTTAGATATCATGGAAGAGTTAAATCGTTAGTTGAAGCAGCCAGAGAAGGCGGCATTAATTTCTAATATGGAGCAAATATAAATGAGTATGATAAATTATTCAGAGCTTGATTTAAAAGAAGAATCAGTAATTAGAATTAATAGAGTAGCAAAAGTTAACTCTAGAGGTAAGAGATTTAGTTTCTCAACCTTAGTTGTTATTGGTGATGGAAAGCAGCATGTTGGAATTGGTGCAGGTAAAGCCAACGAGGTTATTGTTTCAATCACAAAAGCAAAAGAAGATGCTAAACAAAATTTGGTTAAAATACCAGTTCACAACTATACTATTCCTCATGAAATAATTGGTAAGCACGGAGCAAGTAGAGTGTTGCTTAAACCAGCACCATATGGTACAGGAATAATTGCAGGTTCTGCTGTAAGGTTAATAATGGAACAGGTTGGAATTAATAATATTTACTCAAAAGTATTAGGATCAAATAATGCTATGAACGTAGCCAAGGCAGTAATGAATGCCTTAACAAGCTTACAAGACGTAAGAGTAGTTGCTAAAAAACGAGGTAAAACTCCAAAAACATTATTTGAAGTATAATTATGGCTAAGAAAAAATTAAAAATAACACAAATTAAAAGCCGAATTGGCTACTCAAAAAAGGCCAAAGCCACGCTTGACGCCTTAGGATTGAGAAAGATGAATAAATCAGTAGAACATGAAGCAAATGATGCAATTGTTGGAATGATTAAAAAAATTGATTATTTGGTCAAAGTTGAGGAAGTATGAAATTACATAAACCATTAAAATCTGTAAAAAAATCAAAAAGAGTAGGACGTGGTCCAGGTTCTGGCCTTGGTGCTACATCTGGAAGAGGTCATAAAGGAGCTGGTCAAAGAAGTGGTTTTAAACACCGTTTTTGGTTTGAGGGTGGTCAGATGCCTCTTCATCGAAGAGTACCAATGAGGGGTTTTAATAATCATAATTTTGCTAAATCTTATGAGATTGTAAATTTGTCTCAGTTATCTAAAATAAAAGCAAAGAATATTGACTCTGAAGTTTTATCAAAAAATGGTTTGATTTCATCAACTTTTTCTGCTGTTAAAATTCTTGGAAATGGTACAGTTGAAAAGGCGATAAATGTTACAGCATCAGCTTTCAGTGAATCTGCTGTTAAAAAAATTGAAGATGCGGGTGGAAAGGTTACTATTCAGTGATTGAAAAAATAAGAAATATCTTTGCAATCCCTGAACTGAGAAGAAAGATACTTTTCACATTAGGTATTTTAGTTATTGTTAGGCTAGGTTCACAGGTTCCAATTCCTGGAATCAATCCTGATGCATTAAGACAGACAATGGAATCTCTAAACGATACTTTTTTTGGTTTGTATAACCTGTTTACTGGAGGGGCATTTGGTCAAGCAGCCATTTTTGGTTTAGGAATAATGCCTTATATATCCGTATCGATTGTTATACAAATATTACAAACGACACTACCTTATTTTCAAAGATTAGCAATGGAAGGTGAGAGTGGTCGTGCAAAGATTAATCAAATAACCAGGTATGGTACTGTTGTTTTAGCATTTGTTCAGGCAATCTTTATCTCATTGCTACTAGAGAGCTATGGAATAGTTCTAAACCCAGGTTTTTTATTTAGATTTACAGCAGTTGTATGTATTACAACTGGTACAATGCTATTGTTGTGGTTAGGAGAAAAAATTACAGAACATGGTATTGGTAATGGTATCTCATTAATTATTATGGTTGGTATTATTGCAGGATTTCCTAATGTAGTTATATCTGAAATTTCTTATTTCCAACAGGGAGTCAGAGGTATTTTAACGGAACTTTTTTTAATGCTTTTATTTTTCTTCCTTGTTATGATGATCATTTTAGTTCAGCAAGGAATCAGGAAAGTGCCTGTTCAATATGCTCGTAGAATTATCGGTAGAAAGGTTTATGGTGGACAAAATACATTCTTACCACTTAAAATAAATACTGCAGGTGTTATCCCAATTATTTTTGCTCAGTCAATTTTATTAATCCCAGGTACAATAGCGACCTTTTTTGGTCAAGATGCTACACAATCAAACTTCATGTCATGGTTTGCAATGGATCACTGGTTTTCAAATATGTTATTTGCTATGCTCATAATATTTTTTACATATTTTTATACCGCCTTGCAATTTGACCCAAATCAAGTTTCTACAACACTTAAACAACAGGGTGGATTTATACCTGGAGTTAAACCTGGAAAGAAAACAGCAGAATTTATAGAAAATATTTTGACTAGAGTTACCCTCCCGGGTGCATGTTTCCTCGGATTTGTTGCTTTAATGCCTTTCTTTTTACAGAAATTTGCAGGTTTAGATTATGCTTATGCTTCGTTTTTTGGGGGAACCAGTTTATTAATTGTTGTTGGAGTTGGCTTGGACACGCTAAGTCAAATTGAGTCTCATCTATTATCAAGACACTATGACGGTTTTTTAACAAAAGGTAAAGTGAGAAGTAGAAGATAATGGTTAATTTAAATAATCATATTGAGGTTTCAAGTATGTCTGAAAGTTGTCAAATTCTTTCTGACACTTTGAACCTTGTTGAAAAAAATATACATCCTGGACAATCTGTTTTAGAACTTGATACTATTGCCGAAAATTATATTTTATCACGTAATGCAAAACCTGCTTTCAAAGGTTATGATGGATTCCCATCAACATTATGTGTTTCAATTGACGATGAAGTTGTCCATGGAATACCAAAAGATATTCTTCTTGAAGAAGGTCAAATAATTAGTATTGATTGCGGAGTTTTAAAAAATGATTTTTATAGTGATTCAGCTAGAACTATTCCGGTGGGAAGTATTTCAAAAGAAAAACAAATGCTATTAGATGTCACTAGAGAAGCACTAGACGTTGGTATTAGACAAGCCATACCTGGTAATAAAGTATTTGATATTAGTAATGCAATTCAAAAATTTATTGAACCAACAGGTTTTTCCATTGTCAGAGAGCTTGTGGGTCATGGTATTGGTAAGAGCCTACATTTAGATCCCCAAGTACCAAACTTTTCCGAACCAAAACATGTTGATTTGGATGTAGAATTAAAAGAAGGAATGTGTCTTGCAATTGAACCAATGATAAATATAGGTTCTAGGCATATTAAAACTGATAAGGATGGATGGACAATTAGGACGCAAGATGGTCAACCAAGTGCGCACTTTGAACATTCAATTCTTATAACTAACTTGCAACCCAGAATTTTAACTTAAAAGATATTATGGCAAAACAAGAGTCAATAGAAGTAGAAGGTACAATTAAAGAAGCTTTACCTGGAGCAAGGTTTAGAGTCACTATTAATCTCGGTGGTAAAGACCATGAAGTTTTAGCGCATGTGAGCGGGAAGATGCGTATGCACTTTATTAAAATGTTGCCTGGTGATAAGGTAGACTTACAATTATCACCTTACGACTTGACTAGAGGAAGAATAACATTTAGGCAGTAATATGAAAGTAAAAGCGTCAGTAAAAAAAAGAAGTAGAGATTGCATAATCGTCAAAAGAAAGGGACGTGTTTATGTTATTAATAAGAAAAACCCAAGATTTAAGCAGAGGCAAGGATAATGGCTAGAATAGCTGGTGTTGATATACCAAAAGATAAAAAAGTAGCATATTCACTTAGATATGTTCACGGAATAGGTTTAAAAACTGCAATTGATATTTGCGATATGGCGAAAGTTGATCCAAATGTAAGAGTTACTGACTTATCCTCTAAAGATGAGGATGCAATCAGAAAAGTTATTGTAGATATGAAGCTCTTAATTGAAGGTGAATTAAGAAGTGAAAATTTAAAAAATGTTAAAAGACTACAAGACATTGGAAGTTATAGAGGAGTTAGGCATCGTAAGTCACTTCCAGCTCGAGGACAAAGAACTAAGACAAATTCTAGAACTAGAAGAAGTAAAAAAAGACAAACAATATCATTAGGAAAAAAGGCAGTTTAGATGGCTCAACCTAGAACAAATAAGAAAAAGAAAAAAATTAACCCAAACGGCATTGTGCATATTAAAGCTACTTTTAACAATACAAACATTACTGTTTCCGATGAATTTGGTAATGTTGTAGCTTGGGCTACTGCAGGTAAAGCTGGTTTTAAGGGTTCAAGAAAAAACACTGCCTATGCAGCTACAGTAGCATCTGAAAAAGTTGCAAGCGAAGTTGTAAGCATGGGCATGACAACCGTATCGGTTAAAGTGAAAGGGCCAGGAGCTGGAAGAGAATCTGCTATTAGAGCATTATCAGCTGCAGGATTGCAAGTTACGTCTATTTCAGATGTTACACCTTTACCACATAACGGTTGTAGACCAAAAAAACAGAGAAGAGTATAATAGATGGCTAAATTAAGTACACCAAAAGGAAAATTAGTTAGAAAGCTTGGGGTTAACATTTTTGGAAACCCTAAATTTGATAGACTTTTATCAAAAAAAGGTTATGGTCCAGGACAGCATGGTAAATCTGGAAAAAGATTTTCAACATATTCTGTTCAGTTAAAAGAAAAACAAAAAATTAAGTTTACATATGGAATGCTTGAAAAGCAGTTCAGAAATTATTTTAAAAAGGCTACTCAAATGAAAGGCGAAACTGGTCTTAATTTGCTTGTTATGTTGGAGTCTAGACTAGATAATGTTGTTTACAAGTTAGGTTTTGCACCTACTCGTCCTGCAGCAAGACAATTAGTTAGTCATGCACATTTTTTAGTAAATAATAAAAAGGTTAATATTGCTTCATATAGATTGAAGCCTGGTGATATTGTTCAGGTTAGAGATAAAAGTAAAAAGTTAGATCTTATTCTTAATTCGATTAAAATGGTTAAGGGTGATTTAAACATCTCATGGCTTTCAGTTGATAAGGCAAAAATGGAAGGAACATTTGTAAACTTTCCTGAAAGAGATGAAATTGATCTAACTATGAATGAACAATTAGTTGTAGAGTACTATTCAAGATAAAGGAAGATAAAATGAGTAATGATTTAAAATTTAAAATTTCACATAAAGTAACTGACGATAATTCAAGTAACTTTGTAATTAAACCACTTGACAGAGGGTATGGTATTACAATAGGGAATTCTTTAAGAAGAGCTCTATTAACTGCTGTTCCTGGTGCAGCAATCACTAATGTCAAAATTGAAGGAGCTCATCATGAATTTTCAACAATTGATGGCGTAACTGAAGATGTAGCTGATGTTATTATGAATCTTAAAGGAGTTAGATTCCATTTGTTTGAAAGCTCTGTAGAGCCAATTTTTCTTAAAGTTAAAGGACCTAAATCATTTACTGCTGCTGATATTCAAGCTGCGTCTGATGATTTTACAATTTTAAATCCCGATCATCATATTACTGATATATCAAAGGGTACAACTCTAGAAGTTGAACTTAGGTTGGGCATTGGTAAAGGATACAAATCTGGTGAAGAAAATAAATTAAATAATTCACCAGTTGGTATGATTCCTATTGATAGTATTTTTAATCCAGTAACAAAGGTATCATTTAATGTTTCTCCATTACCTGGAGCTAAGGAAGATACTGAAATGCTATCTTTAAATGTGACTACTGATGGTTCAATTTCTCCAATAGATGCAGTAAGTTATTGTTCATCAGTACTTTCTGAGCATTATAATATAATTAATTCTATTAGCAATCCTTCAATCCTAGAAATTGATAAACCAGTTAGTGAAGAAATTCTACAAATTAGAAAGCTTCTTGAATCATCAATTGATGAAATGGAGCTTTCAGTAAGAAGTCACAATTGTTTGGAAGCAGCTGGAATTACACTTATCGGAGAATTAGTAGATAAAGATGAAGCAGAAATGCTGGAATATAAAAACTTTGGTAGAAAATCTTTAAATGAGTTAATTGAAAAGCTAGAGACAATGGGTCTAAAATTTGGAATGGATACAAGTCCATACACAGAAGACGAAGCATAATGAGAAAAAGAATTTCAGCTAGAAAATTTGGAAAATCTTCTTCCCATAGAAAAGCATTGATGTCAAATCTTGCAAGCTCTCTTATTGAGCACAAGAGGATTAAGACTACACATGAAAAGGCTTTGGAGTTGAGAAAGTTTATTGAGCCTATGGTCACAAAAGCCAAAAATCATACTGTTCACAATAGACGAGAAATACTAAAAAAGATTCATAATAATGATGCAGTGAAAACTTTGTTTGATGTAATTGCGCCGAGTTATGTTGATAGACCTGGTGGATATACTCGTATAATAAAGATTGGTTCTAGAGTTAATGATTCTGCAAAAATTTCTCTAATAGAATTTGTTGATAAATTCAATTTTGAATCTACTGATACAGTTGATATGACAGAAGAAACTTCTGAAGAAGTTAAATCAGAAGATAATTAAGCTTTTAGAATCTTTTTGCTCTAGAAGAGTTATAATTTCCTTGAGATAATTTTCGTCTATAGAATCGAAATCATCATACGCCCTTGAATCGACATCTAATACAAAATGTGATTCTAATATTTCTGATCCAACATAAGGAAGAATAGGCATTATGAATGTAATTGCTATTTCTGACTTACTTTTTGAATCACAAACTATATGACCATCAAATTTTTCTACATCAGGAACAATAATAGTTTTTCTAGCTTTTAAAGATTTCCCGCACACACCATGCATTTCAATAGATGAGCATGGCATTGTATCAGATCTAAAGGTTGGAAATTTTAAATCAAATTTATCACAAGGTAGTATGAGATTTCCATAAATCGGGTGATCGAGTGATAGGTCAGTATAAAATCCACAAAAATTCCAATTATTGAATTTATTGAAAAGTGTATCAGAAATAACACTCAAACACTTAAAGTCAAAAGAAGGATTTTCTCCATTTTTTTTACTTTCAGCATGTTTATTTATATCATTAATTTTATTTTTGATTTCAAAAATAGATTCTTGATAAAGTCTTTCTTTAATATCAGATTTTAACTTATTCATGGCAAAAAATAACAATTTTTCAAAAAAGGCAATAATAGTTTCTGGAATACCTAGAACTGCAACAACTATAGTAGGTAAGGTTATATCAGAAAAAGCTTCATTAAATACCATTTATGAGCCTTTTAACTACGGTCAGGGATTAATTTCCGTTGATATTAACTATTATGTACCTGAATCAAATATTTCTTTAAAAGATTTTGATTTAATTTTTAACAACTTACTAGAATTCAAAGGTCAATTTAAAGTTGGACTTAAAAAAAATGATCTATTTTATAAAAGAGTTATTAAAAAGATTATTGGCAATGAATCATCTATATCATTCAAGAAGGCAAAGTATTTTTCAAGGAAGAATGGTTTTTTGATAAAAGATCCTTTTTTACTTTTTTGCTCTGAATATCTATCAAATAAATACAAAATCATAATTTGTGAAAGACCTTTATTACCATTAGCAGGAAGTTTTAAAAGAATGTCATGGATTTTTAATGAGAATGATAGATTGCTTTCTGATCTAAATCATCTAGATTCAAAATTTGTTGAAAATGATTTAAAAATTGATAAAATGATTAATAAAAATATTTCAAAAGAAGTAATAGGTGCAGTTAAATTTTTTTCAATCTATCATTTATACAAAAAAAGATTAACCGTTAAGAACAATATTTATTTTTTCAACCAAAATGAACTATCAATTAATCCTCATAAATCGATTTCATCATTATTGAATTGGCTAAAAATTGATACTTCAAATCAAGATATAAATTTTTTAGTAAAAAAAATATCAAGTTCATCATCAAAAAATGTTAATCCAAAAAAGGGTATACAGCATGATAAATTTTATAATAAAAAGTTTGCTAATAAATATTATGAAACTTTTATTAATGAAGATGAATTTGAATTTATAAATACTTGCGAAGAAATTATTTGTAGCGGAGGAGAGATTTGAACTCCCGACCTTCGGATTATGATTCCGCTGCTCTAACCAACTGAGCTACTCCGCCATTGAAGGCTAAAGTTATATCACATACAATAAAATGTCTAAAAGATTTTAATTTTTAAATATATTTTTTTAAAAAATACTTTCCTTTTTTTAATGTTTTGTAATTTCATGGATTGACGAACTTAATAGGAGATTACAACTCATATGAATTACCAATCAAAAAAAGATTTTATAGTTCACGTAAAAAATAAATTTCCAAACGAAAATGAATTTCACCAAGCCGTTGAAGAGGTTGTCGGTTCTATTTGGGAGACTGTTCAAAAAAACAAAAATTTTGTAGATGGAAATATTCTAGATCGAATTGTAACCCCTGAAAGAATTATTATTTTTAGAGTTCCTTGGCTAGATGATAATAGTAATGTACATGTTAACATAGGTTACAGAATACAATTTAATTCTGCTATTGGACCATACAAAGGCGGACTTAGATTTCATCCCAGTGTTAATTTAGGAATTTTAAAATTTTTAGCTTTCGAACAAATTTTTAAAAATAGTCTTACTGGCTTAAGTATGGGCGGTGGTAAAGGTGGATCAGATTTTGATCCAAAAGGAAAGTCTGATAATGAAATTATGAAATTTTGTCAATCTTTTATGACAGAGCTATCAAAGCATATTGGTCATAATACAGATGTTCCTGCTGGCGATATTGGTGTTGGCGGTAGAGAGATAGGTTTCATGTTTGGTCAATACAAAAGAATAAGAAATGAATTTACAGGAGTATTAACTGGAAAGAAAACTGATTGGGGAGGAAGTTTAATACGACCTGAGGCGACTGGATATGGTACTGTATACTTTGTGGAAGAAATGCTTAAAACCAGAAATGAATCTATTAGTGGAAAAATTGCTACTGTTTCAGGATCTGGTAATGTTGCCCAATTTGCATGTGAAAAATTAATTCATCTCGGTGCGAAACCTATTACTTTATCTGATTCTTCAGGATATATACTTGATCCAGAGGGTATTACGCTCGAAAAACTTGAATATGTTAAAGAGTTAAAAGAGAAAAGGTCTGCACGAATTTCAGAGTATGCAAAAAAATATAATGTTGAATTTTTTGAGGGTAAAACCCCGTGGGAAGTAAAATGCGATATTGCATTGCCTTGTGCAACTCAAAATGAGTTAAATGATCGAGATGCAAAAGCTTTGACCGCTAACGGATGTTTTGTTGTTGCTGAAGGTGCCAATATGCCCTCAACAACTGAAGCAGTTGAACATTTTATTAGTGAGAAAATACTTTTTGGTCCGGGAAAGGCTGCTAATGCTGGCGGAGTTGCTGTATCTGGCATAGAGATGAGTCAAAATAGCACAAGAATGCCATTAACAAGCAAAGAAGTTGATAATCTCTTAAAAGGAATAATGACTCGAATACACTCAACATGTGTTCAATATGGTAATAAAGGTGATTTTATAAATTATGTTGACGGTGCTAATATTGGTGGATTTGTTAGAGTTGCTGACTCAATGGTCGATCAAGGTATCGTTTAATATTTTGATTTATATATAATCATGTTACGAAAAATTTCAAGTATTGATTTTAGATCATCAAATACAACTTCAGGAAAAACAGTTCTGATTAGAGTTGATTATAATGTTCCAGTTCAAAATGAAATCGTTATTGATGATTATCGTATTGTTAAATCTTTACCTACAATCAAATATTGTCTTGAAAAAGGCTCTAAAGTTGTTTTGATGTCTCACATGGGTAGGCCTAATGGAAAAATAAATGAAGATTTATCCCTAATTCCTGTAGGAGAAAAACTAGCTGAGCTACTTGAAATGCCAATAAAATTTTCTGAAGACTGTATATCAGATGATGCAATAGATGTTTCAAGAAACCTCAAAGACGGAGAAATACACCTGTTAGAAAATCTAAGATTTCATGAAGGTGAAACAAAAAATGATTCTCATTTTTCTTCAATATTAGCCAAGCATGGTTCAATTTATATTAACGATGCATTTGGTACTGCTCATAGAAAGCATGCCTCAAATTATGGGGTTGCTGACTACTTTTCTACAAAAGGTATTGGCTTTTTAGTTGAAAAAGAGCTTGAATTTTTATCAGAAAAAGTTTCAAATGCAAAAAAACCTCTAACTTTAATTGTAGGTGGATCAAAAATAGATACTAAGTTAGCTCTAATTGAAAACTTTATGGACATTGCAGATAATATTATTATTGGAGGAGCAATGGCAAATACATTTCTTCTTGCAGAAGGAAATTGCGTTGGTAATTCCTTGGTTGAAAAAGATAAAGTTAGCACTGCAAAACAGATTTTTAAAGTTGGATCAAAAAAAGGTACAAATATTATACTCCCTATTGATTTTAAAGGAGAGATAGGCAAATTAGGTTCAAAGAAATATTGCGAAGCTGAAAAAGGGAATATTCCAAATGATATGATCTGTGAGGATATTGGAGATAAATCAATAAAATTATTTAATAGCGTTCTGAGTAAATCATCAACCATTGTATGGAATGGAACACTCGGTGTTGCTGAAAATAAAATTTTTGCTAAAGGTACTGAGAGTATTATCGACTTTATTGTTTCAAAAGAATTAACTTCTATTGTTGGCGGCGGTGATACAGTAGCTGCTATAAGAAACTATAAAGAGGAGTATATTCAGGAATTTTCTCATGCTTCTACAGGTGGAGGTTCATGTCTAGAGCTCTTGTCAGGTAACAAATTACCTGCGATTGAAATTTTAAAATAATGAGATTAATATGATTTTAGCTGCAAATTGGAAAATGTATTTAAATGAAAATGATTCTAAAGAATTCATTAAAAAAATGCATTTAGAAAGCGATATTTTTGAAGAAAAAAATATTATGATTTTTCCTTCTCATTCATCTATAAGAACAGTAAAAAATAATTCAAATTTACCAAATATGATTATTGGTATGCAGGATTGTAGCGAAATTTTGGACGGAGCTTTTACTGGTGAAAATTCAATAAGTTCTATTAATATTGACGCTTGTATTGTTGGACATTCTGAAAGAAGGAATAATTTTAATGAATCAAATGAAACGATTGAAAAAAAATTAAATAATTCTCTTAAATGTGTTAAAAATACCATTCTTTGTATTGGTGAAAAAAAAGAAGAAAAAGAAAGAAATGAAACATATCATGTAATAGAAGAGCAATTGTCTATACTTCCTAAGGATCTTCAAGGTTCTAGGTTGATTATTGCTTATGAACCGGTATGGTCAATAGGTACCGGTTTAGTTCCAACAAATGAATATATTTCTGACATTCTTTCATTTGTTAAAAAATACTTAAAAGAGTTATATTCCAGCGAAATTTGTGAGGATATACTTTTATTTTATGGTGGTTCTGTTGATGAAGAAAATATTAAAAAACTATCTGAAATAAGCTTGTTAAATGGTTTTTTAGTTGGTAGTGCCAGTTGCAAATTTGAAAAATTTAAGAAAATGATAAAAGCAATATAATAAGAGGTAATATGATTCAATTATTAATAACAATTCATACAATAGTCAGTGTTTTACTAATTATTGTAGTTTTAATGCAGTCAGGTCAAGGTGGACTTAATTCTATGATGGGTGGAACAGCTAATTCAATGCTGGGTGCTACTGGTGCAAATGATTTCATTACAAAACTGACAACTGGATTAGGAGTTGCATTTATTGGTTTAGCTATGCTAATTGGAGCATTGAGCGGTGAAAGTAGTGCTTCATCAGAATCAATTTTACAAAAAGAAGCAGAATCTAGACAAGTAGATGAATTTGTTCCTGAAGAGTTTGTTTTACCATCTTCTGATGATTTAATACCTGAAGAATCTTCTTCAAATTAAATTTAGCCGAAGTGGTGGAATTGGTAGACACGCTAGCTTGAGGGGCTAGTGGAGGAAACTCTGTGTGGGTTCAAGTCCCGCCTTCGGCACAAAAATATAATTACATTATTTTTAAAAGATTTATAGATTACGTTGATTTCAGAAAAAATAACATTAGGAATAAAAATGAAAAAAATTATTTTAGTATTTATAGCGTTTACATCCATTTATGCACAAACATCTGCTATTGATCTTTACGAACAATCCCAAAAGGCTATTCAGGAAGGTAATATAGAATTAGCGGGAGAAAAAATTAGAGCAGCTATTAATGCTGATAAATCAAATGATAACTTTAGAAAAGAATTTGATCGTCTAAATGGTCTTAGAAATAAGATGATTAATGCAAACAGGTCAGTAAAAGATGGTCGCTTTGATGATGCTATTCAAACTTTTACCGAGGTTTTAGAGAGTGTTCCAAATAGTACCGACGCTTTATATGGAACTGGAAAAGCCCATGAAGGTAAAAAAGAATTTATGACTGCAGTAGATTTTTATAAGAGGTCATTGAGAATTGACGCTAGTTATTCTAAGTCAAAAAAATCTATTTCTAATGTTGCAAAAAAATTATATAACAGTGCAAATCAAGATTACAAAAATGGAAATCTTGAGCAGGCATTAACCAAATACAATCAAGTATTATCTATCAATTCTAGATTATACCAGGCGTATTTTCAAATGGGTGTACTTCAGAAGAAAATGGGTAATTTAAGCTTATCAATTGAGAGTTATTTGAAAGCCCTAGATATTAAAAAAACATTCGATAAAGGTTGGTATAATTTAGGACTAGCTTATAGGGAAAATGGCGATATTGATAATGCTAAAAAATCTTTCGAAGAAACTGTTAGACTAAACAAAAAATATTATAAAGCACACAAGAGTCTTGGTGAAATATTTATTGATATGGAAGAATTTGATAATGCGATAAATAGTTTTAAAACCGCAATTGATATCAGACCAAACTATTCTGCTGCTTACCATGCTCTCGGAATTACATATGCAAAAATAGGTAATTATGAAAAATCTGCAGAATCACTAAGTAAAGCAGTTGAAATTGCACCAAAAGAGTTTTTATCATGGTTTCACTTAGCTGAAGCTCATAATAAATTAAATGATTGTGATTCAGCGAAAGAAGCTGCATTAGAATCTATTGATTTAAAAAAGAATTTCGGAGGTGGATGGTTTGAGCTCGGAATTGCAGAATATTGTGGAGGTAAAGGAAATAAAAATACAACAATCAATCACTTTGAAAAAGCTCGTAATGACAGAGAGTGGAGAAAAATGGCCGAATATGAAATTGACAGGGTAAGAAATCCAGAAAAATATGAGCAATGATTAAAGCTGTAATCTTTGATTTAGATAACACCTTATTAGATTTTATTAAAATGAAGGAAGAGGCGGTTAAAAACGCTATTCTTTCTATGAAAGAGGCTGGTCTCGATATCAATGTCGATGATTCTTATCAACAAATTATGAAAATTTATGAGAACGAAGGCTGGGAGCACCAACTAGTTTTTGATAAGTTTTTGAAAGATAAAATAGGTCATGTTGATAATAAATTTCTAGCTGCAGGTATTGTTGCTTATAGAAGAGCAAAAGAAGCTAATTTGAAGGCTTATCCAAACGTTCACAGGACCTTAAACCATTTAATGAAAAAAGGTATTAAGCTTGCAATTGTATCCGATGCTCCAAGTAGAGAAGCATGGATGAGAATTTATTATTTAAATCTTCATCATATGTTTGATGCAGTTGTAACATTTGATGATTCAAAGGAAAGAAAACCTTCACCAAAACCTTTCAACCTTGTTCTTGAAAAACTCAACCTTAATAAAAATGAAGTTCTAATGATTGGTGATTGGCCAGAAAGAGATGTTGTTGGAGCTAATAGCCTTGGAATTAAAACTATTTTCGCGAGATATGGAGATACTTTTGGAGTTAAAAAATCAGGTGCAAATTGGGATATTGATGATGTTTCTCAAATAATTGATATTATTAAGGAAGAAAATGATCAATAGCCTTGGATTAGGAACAGATATAGTTCGTATTTCTAGGATTGAAAATATCTTAAGTTCTGAAAGAAGACAGAGATTTTTAAATAAAATTTTTTCAAAAGATGAGATTGCTTTATCAAAGAAAAGAATTAATGAATCTGAATTTTTTGCAGGAAGATTTGCTGCAAAAGAAGCAGTTAAAAAAGCATTGAATTCAAAAGAGTTTTCAACACCAAAAAATTTTAAATCAATTAATATTTACAGTCATGCAAATGGTAAGCCATGTGTCGATTTAAAAAATTTTAAAAAAAATATTGAAGTATCAATATCTCATGATGGGAACTATGCGACTGCAGTATGCGTAGTGTTTTAGTATGGATTACTTTGAAATTGTCGGTAAGAATCATTTAGAAGGTAATATAGTTGTTAGTGGTGCAAAAAATGCTGTATTACCTATCATGGCAGCGTCAATTTTAAATAATTCATCTCTTAAAATAAAAAATGTTCCAACTTTATCTGATTCCAAAACAATGGCAGCTATTCTTGAGGGCATGGGTTCAAAGGTAAGTTTTTCTAACAACGACACGATTAATATTGATAATTCAGGATTAAATATTCCATTTGCTTCGTATGATTTGGTTAGAACTATGAGAGCTTCCTTTTATGTTTTAGGACCACTTTTAGCAAGATTTAAGCAGGCAAAGGTATCTTTACCTGGGGGTTGTGCTTGGGGTCCTAGGCCAGTAGATTTTCATATTAATGCTTTTGAGCAGCTTGGGGTAAAAATAGATCTAGAGAATGGGTATGTTGTTGCAGATGCTAGTAACATCAAAGGTGGAAAAATTCATTTTCCAAAAATTTCAGTTGGAGCGACAGGTAATGTACTTATGCTGGCAGTTTTAGCTGACGGCGTTACAGTTATTACTAATGCAGCAGCAGAACCTGAAATTCAACAGCTTTGTCAAATGTTAAATAATATGGGTGCTGATATATCAGGGATTGGTACAAATACTTTGACGATCAAAGGAGTCAGCTCCTTAAAAAATTTGGAAGAGATAAGCATTATTCCAGATCGTATTGAAGCAGGAACATTTATGATTGCTACAGCTGCTGTTGGAGGAAAGGTTGTTTTAGAAAATGTAAATCCTTTACATTTAAAAGAGGTAACAAAACAATTGATGAATGTTGGAATAACCGTAATTGAGAAAAATAATATCATTGAGGTTCATTCTGAAGGTGATAATATTAAGTTTTCCAATATTGAAACAAATGAGTATCCTGGTTTTCCAACGGATCTTCAAGCTCAATGGATGATATTGATGTGTTTAGCAAATGGAGATTCAACATTAAAAGAAAATATATATTTTGACAGATTTACACATATTCTTGAATTAAATAGATTAGGATGTAAAATAAGTTTAGAAGGTTCTCTTGCAAAAATAAAAGGTAATAGAAATCTAATAGGAGCAAATGTTATGTCTACCGACATTAGGGCGTCAGCTGCTTTAATTATTGCAGCATTATGTGCTGAAGGTAAGACTTCAATAAGTAGGGTATACCATATCGATAGAGGGTATGATAAAATTGAGGAAAAATTAACAAAATTAGGTGCTCAAATAATTAGAAAAAAATAGTCGAAAATATATTGTTTTTGAATTAATTCTTTATAGATTATTCCCCTGACATGAAAATTGTTATTATAGGTGCTGGTGAAGTTGGATTTCACGTTGCTAAATCACTTAGCGAACTTGACTACGATATATCAGTAGTTGATATCGATCATAGTAAATGTGCTAGAGCTAATGAACATTTAGATGTAATTGTTACTCAGGGTAACGGATCAGATGAAAAAATTCTTTCTAATATTAATGTTGCTAGCGCAGATTACGTTTTTTGTCTCACTAATTCAGATGAAACCAACCTTATTGCTTCTTTACAATGTCATAATTTAGGTGCAAAAAAAATTATAGCAAGACTTAGAGATTTAGATTATTCAAGGAATGGAAATGCGCTACCTCCAGAGAAATTTGGTATCGATGTAGTTATTCACCCAGAAGATGAAGTTGCCAAAGAAATTATCAGGCTAGTTAAACATCCTTATGCAGATAAATTTTATGAGTTTGAAAATGGTAAAGCTGTATTATTTTCAAAAAAAATTAATCATAGATCTAAATTGTCTGGAATGACAGTAGATGAATTTCATAAAAAAAATACTGAATTTAAAAGTTTGATAGTTGCAGTCATTAGAGGTGAAAAAATGACAATTCCATCAACAACTTATAAATTTGAGCCAGAAGATTATGTTTTCTTTTTTGTAAGATCTAAAAATTTAGATCAACTTCTTAATACGTTAGGAATATCAAACTCAAATTCTAAAAGAGTGATGATAGCAGGAGCAAGTAAAATTGGAAGAAGAATCGCTGCTCTGTTAGAGGAAGAGATGTCTATTAGGTTGATTGAAAAATCAAAAAATAAGGCCTCACAAATTGCTAATGAACTTGATAAGACTATTGTGCTTAATTCAGATGCTACGGATGTCGAGTTTTTAAAAGGTGAGAATATTTCAGAGGTTGATTCGTTTGTGGCTGTAACTGAAGATCAACAATTAAATTTATTAGCTGGTATTTTGGCAAAACAATTAAAGGTGAAACATTCAATTATCCACGTTAACAACCCTGACTATGTAAAGAGTATGTCAGATTTGGGAATTGGTTCAATTGTTAGTAAAAATAGTGTCAGTGTAAATGCTGTTATAAAATCTATAAGAATTGATCAAAAAGAGCATGTGATTCAACTTTTTAGCTCTTTAAACATGGAAGCAATTGAGCTAGTTGCAGAAAAGGATTCAAAAGCTGCAAGAGTTCCAGTTTCAAATCTCAACTTACCACACGGTAGCATTATAGCCTTGGTAAACCATAATGGTCATATAAAAATTCCATCTGGAGATTTCCAAATTTCTGAAAATGATACAATTTTGATTTTCTGCATTAATTCAAAAATAAGAGAAGTAAGGAATATATTTCATTCTGAAAAATGAGTCTTAGGCCTACATTTCGTTTACTGTCAATACTAGTTTTCTTTTTGTCACTAGCTTTACTCATTCCTGCATCTATTGAATACCTAGATTCTGGTAAAATTTATTTATTTTATCTGGCTGCAACTTCAATATTTGCTAGTATTCCTATTTGGTTTTTTTCAAGAAAAGCAAAGTCTTTTTCAAATAAAGATGTTTTTATTGTTATAGTTCTAAGCTGGGTTTCAGCTTCTATTTATGGATCTATACCATTTCATCTATCAGATTTATTTAACGGTTATTCTAATGCCTTATTTGAAGCAGTCTCCGGTGTTACAACTACAGGAGCTACAATACTTACAGATATAGAAAGTATGCCAAGAAGCCTACTTTTTTGGCGATCTTTTCTTCAATGGTTTGGTGGTTTAGGAATTGTAATATTTACTATTGCGCTTTTACCTCTGCTGGGTGTTTCAGGAGAAAAGATTTTTAATTTAGAATATCCAGGGCCCTCATCTGAAAAAATTACTCCAAGAATAAAAGATACAGCTAGATTGTTGATTAAGTTTTATGTTGGTTTCACAGGAATTCAATTTCTTTTATTGTCCTACGATATGACATTTTTCAATGCTATTTGTCATGCAATGACAACAATGCCATCAGGTGGATTTTCTACTTTTAATGATAGCATTAATGGACAGTCAGATTATGTAAAATCTGTAATTCTATTATTCATGATAATTACTGGTACCAATTTTGCTCTTCATTTTAGAGCTATAAATCTTGGTTTAGACTCTTACAGAAGAGATAGAGAGTTTCAATATTACATACTGGTTTGTGTGTTTTTTAGCTGTTTAATTCTATTTTTTGGTTTAGTTAATAATGAAGATTTTCCAATACTTGATACAGTTTTTCAAACAGTTTCAATAATCACTACTACTGGATACACTTCAACCAATTATAGTGATTGGAATCCATTTATATCTCAATATATTTTATATATATTGATGTTTACTGGAGCAATGGGTGGCTCAACAAGCGGTGGTATAAAACTAATAAGAATTGTTGCACTATTTAAGTATGTACGAGTAGAGTTAAAAAGAGCTCTCCATGAGAAAGCTATTATACCAGTTAGAATTGGAAGTAAGGTCCTTTCTGATGAGCTGATAAGAAAAACTTTAGCTTTTTTTCTATTTTATGTCCTTTTCTTTTTCTTGGCGTCTATTATTTTTGTAATGATGGGAATTAATCTTGAATCTTCATTAGGTGCAGCTGCATCAGCAATGGGTAATATTGGACCTTCAATCGGTGATTTTGGAGCAATGGATAATTACTCAACTTTACCAGTTTTAGCAAAGTATATAATGATGTTTGGAATGATTCTAGGAAGACTAGAAATTTTTGCAGTTTTAGTTTTATTTACTAAAACATTTTGGAGGTCATAGTATCAGTTTACAGTCCAAAATTGTGGGATTGCCAAAACAGCCCGGTATATATCAATTCAAAGATAATAATGGTAAAATTATTTACATTGGTAAAGCTAAAAATCTCAGAAATAGGGTAAAATCTTATTTTCAAAAAAAATCTTACAGGTCACCAAAAGATCAATCTTTATTAAAAAGAATCAATGATTTTGAATGGATTGTTTGTCAAGATGAGGCTGATGCTTTTATAACTGAAGCAACATTAATTAAAAAATTTAAACCTAGATATAATGTTCAACTAAAGGACGACAAATCCTTTCCGTATTTAAAAATAACAAACGAAAAGTTTCCAAAAGTTTTTATAACAAGAAAAATATTTAATGATAAATCAAAATATTTTGGTCCATATACAGATGTTAAGTCAATGAGAAGGTTAGTTGACGTTTTATACAGAGCATTTCCAATCAGAAACTGTTATATAGAGCTTAATGAGATAGATAACGAAACTAATCGTCCCTTGGTATTAAAGAATGGCCTGGGAATACGCACCATAACTGAAAATGAATATCACGATATGATAGATGATATGATTTCTTTTTTGAAAGGAGATACAGCTTCTGTTGAAAAAAAACTTTCAAAGCAAATGGATTATTTTACTAAAAAAATGATGTATGAAGATTCTGCAAGATTAAGAGATCAAATAAAGGCAATAAGTTCATTTAAAACAGGCCAAAGAAAGCTTGAAGCCGATTTTACCAATAGGGACGTAATTGGTTATCAAAATAAAGATAAACACTTTGTGATTGTCATTTTGAGAATAAGAGAAGGACGAATAATCAGCAGAGAAAAAATCTCTTTAGATTCTGATGAGGGATTAGATAAAATTTTAAGAACTATTGTTATTAATTTTTATATGAATGCTGCTTACATACCAAATAATATTTATTTTCCTGAAATGCCTGAAGAAAGAGAGGAGCTTGAATCTTGGTTGAGTAAAAAAGCAGGAAGAAAAGTAAAATTTACTGTTCCTCAAAGAGCAGTAAAACATCAAGAATTAAAGCTTGCCAATAGAAATGCAAAACTTTTACTCAATGAATGGTTATTAAATATTGAAAAAAGAAAAGACTATATACCAAAACTTCTAAATGAATTAAAAGATATCCTCAATCTAAAAAATCCACCAAGATTAATTGAAGCATTTGATATATCGCATCTTGGAGGAACAAATACTGTTGCTTCTATGGTTGTTTTTAAGGACGGTAGACCATTTAAAAGTGCCTATAGAAAATTTAACATTAAAGTTGGTCAAATAGATGATTTTGAATCCATGAGAGAAGTTGTTTATCGAAGATATAAAAGACAACTTAAAGAAGGAAATCAATTACCTGATCTAATTTTAATTGATGGAGGTAAAGGGCAATTATCTTCAGCTTTAGAGTCATTAAAGAATCTAAGTCTTGAATTACCAATTGTTGCTCTTGCTAAAAGACTTGAAGAATTATTTTTACCGGGTCAAAAAGAATCATTGAGAATTGCAAAAAATTCGCCTGCATTAAATATTTTAAAGCAGTTAAGAGATGAAGCACATAGGTTTGCTATCACGTTTCAAAGACAAAAAAGAACTAAAGGTATCGCTAAATCTAAGTTTGAAGATATACCTAGGGTAGGTAAGAAAACTGTCGAAAAGATTTATAAAAGATTTAATCAAACCTCGGATATGAAAGATTTGTCAGATAAAGCTCTCGCTTACAAGTTGGGGGTGAGTATTAATATTGCAAAAGAAATTAAAAAAGCTATTTAAATAAGATCATTTTCTTTCATCCAATCATCTGAAAGAAACTTTCTCATATAATTTCTTATACTATCTGGTAGTATTACTAAACAATTTTGTCCTTTTTTCAGTGTTTTTGCTGCTTTTAAGGCTGCAAACATGGCTGACCCACATGAACCTCCAATTAACAGTCCTTCTTCACGTATAAGAGCTCTTGCAGTACCAAATGCTTCTTTATCATTTACTTTGACAAATTCATCAATATACTGCTTCTCAAAAGTTTTTGGAAAAAAGTCATATCCAATTCCTTCAACTTTATATGGTTGGCCTTTATATTCATCTTCACCTCCAAGAATTGAACCATATGGATCAGCTCCGATAATTTTTATTCCAGGAACTTCTTCTTTAAGTCTTTTTCCAACTCCAGTAGCAGTTCCACCAGTTCCAACACCCATCACTACCATATGTAAATCTTTTCCAAAGTCATTTAAAATTTCTTGAGCAGTTTGAGAATAATGCGCTTCTGGATTGCATGCATTATTCCACTGGTCCAAAATGTGACTATTTGGAATCTCTTTATTTAGTCTTGCAGCAACACCAAAATTACTTTCTGGATCATCATGAGATGCCTCCGTGGGAGTTCTGACAATTTTTGCTCCAAGAGCATTGATAGTCAATTCTTTCTCCATGCTCATTTTTTCTGGCATGCAAATTATAAGTTTATATCCTCTAACAGCTGCAGCTAAAGCTAAACCAATTCCGGTATTACCAGAAGTAGCTTCTATTAAAGTATCACCAGGTTTGATTTTTCCACTTTTTTCAGCGCAATCAATCATACAGAATGCAGTTCTATCTTTTACAGAGCCTCCTGGATTAAAAAGCTCAATTTTAGCATAAAGATTACAATCTAAATCACTACCGATTGAATTCAACTTTATGACAGGTGTAGAACCGATAGTTTCAAGAATGTTGTTATAAATCATGCTTAGATATTAAAAAAAAAGGGGCGAAAAGCCCCTCTTTTTTTTCAGTAGAAAGAAATTATTTTACAGAAATTTTTCTACCTACTGAAGATTTTGTTTTTGGAAGTAATATATTTAACACTCCGTTTTCAATCTTTGCAGATATTTTACTTGAATCTACGTTGCGTGGAACATTAAATATTCTTTCCATTTTGCCATAATCAAATGAATTGTATTCATCTGATTTACGTTCTCCAGATACTTTTAATTTGTTATTATCAAAAGTTACTTCAATGTCGCTTTTTGACATCCCAGGAACATCCATTGTTAAAAAATACTCTTTATCATTTTCATTGTAATGAGATAAAGTATTTGTATTAACCCTTGAAAATCTAGGATCAATGGATAAATCATTGAAAAATTGATCAATAAAATTGTCAAAAGTATCTATTTCATTGTTTAATGGTTTCCATTTTATTAAACTCATTTTATTCTCCGTATGTTATTAGCATTTACGCTATTATAATTGCAAATGGAGTGCCAATTGTAGATGTATGCAAGAATTGCATAGAAAAAAGATTAAAATTGACAAAAATATCAATTTTTAAAAAAAACATGAAAATTTGACATAGAATGAATTTAAAAAAAATACTTTCAAGCGCTAATAGCAACGCCGACTGGATTGGTCTAAGATATGTTGAAGAAAATCAAAATATTTTATCGACCAAAAAACATAGTCTGGATAATGTCCAAAGAAATACAACAAAAGGGGTAATGATAGACGTTTTAATTGATGGTCAATTCTCCTATTACGCCACACCTTTTCTTGATACCTCCCATATTTTAAAATGTATAGACTTGGCATGTGAAAATGCAAGAACTGCATCCAAGCATTCTGTCTTTAGATTTGACCATGAAAAAGTTAGAAAAGGCTATGAAGGTCAATATAAGTCACATATAAAAGCACCATTAAGCGATTTAACATTAAATGACATCAAGGATTTGGCTTTTCTAGGCTCAAAAACCATGATGGATTTCGATAGTAAAATAATTCATGCAGCTACCACGGTAGAATTAATTGAAAGAACAACTGAGATTGCTAGTACGAATGGAGCTGATATTCATCAAAAAATGGATATTGTTCTTGTAGAGCTTTCTTCAACAGCTCAAAATAAGTACGATTCTCAAACCAGAAGTAATCATGGAATGAGAGGACATTGTTTTCAAGGAGGAGCTGAGTTTATTCAGAATTATAATATCAATAATGAAGCAAAACAAATTTCTCATCAAGCCATCGAATTATTAGAGGCAGAGCAGTGTCCTACAGAAGAGCTTGATTTGGTTTTAGCTCCAGATCAAATGATGTTGCAGATTCATGAAAGTGTTGGTCATCCATTAGAGTTAGATAGAATCCTTGGTGATGAAAGAAATTTTGCAGGATCAAGTTTTGTAAAATTGGAAGATTTTGGTTCATTAAAATATGGATCTGATTTAATGAACATTGTTTTTGATCCAACAGTAGCCAATCAACTTGCCAGCTATAACTTCGATGACGGTGGAATGCCTGCAACTAAGGAATTTTTAATTAAAAATGGTACTTTAGTAAGAGGGTTGGGAGGTATTGAAAGCCAAATTCGTTCTGGAGTAGATGGAGTTTCAAATTTAAGGGCGTCATCATGGAATCGTATACCAATAGATCGTATGGCTAATATTAATCTTGAGCCAGGCACTTCAACTAGAGATGAAATAATTGGTAGTGTAGAAAGAGGTGTTTATATGGAGAGTAATCGATCATGGTCCATTGATGACTACAGAAATAAATTTCAGTTTGGTTGTGAATATGCAAAATTAATTGAGAACGGTAAACTAACGAAGGTGGTTAAAAATCCAAATTATAGAGGTATTACAAATCCATTTTGGAGAAGCCTATCTATGGTAGGTGATCTCGATACTTTTGAGATTTTTGGAACTCCTAACTGCGGTAAAGGTGAGCCTAATCAAGTAGAAAGAGTTGGGCATGCATCTCCTCTTTGTAAATTTGATAAAGTTCAGGTTTTTGGAGGAGCATAATGAATAAAGATATTTTTAATAGCATATGTTCACAAGTATTTGACTCCTTAAAAGAAAAAGAACAATTGACAATTTATTTTGAAGGAGAAAATTCTCAATATTTTCGTTTTAATGATTCTAAGCTCCGTCAAAGTGGTATTATTGAAGATTATGCAGTTACAATATCTATATTCAACGGCAAAAAATCTCTCCAGTCTTCGACGACTATATCTGCGGATATTGATAGTTCAGTAAATAACTTAATAAATGAAGTTAGCGCACTTAGAGAGCCCTTAGAATTAATACCAGAAAATGAATTTACAGTATTTCCAGATAGTTTTGATTCAATAGATATTTACACAAAAGGTGAGCTGCCAAAACGTGATGATATACTTGATATGTTAATGAACATTATAAAAGTTGATAAATTGACTGGTGTGTGGACTTCTGGTAAAATTTTCAGAGGATGTTCTACATCAGAAGGTACAGCACATTGGTTTGAGAAAGATTCGTTTATTTTTGACTTTTCATTAATTGATAAAGATGAAAATATGGTTAAAGTTTTACACCCTGGCTCTGATTGGAATAAATCAAAATTCATTGCAGTATTCGAGGATGCAGTAGAGAAATTAAGATTTATGAATAAGCCTAAAATAGAATTGAAACCTGGAAAGTATAAAGTTTGGTTTGAACCAAACGCAGTAGCTGATTTTGTGGATATGTTCAACTGGAATGGGGTTAGCGAGTCTTCCTTACGTAATGGGGCGAGCTGTTTGTTAAAAATGCGTAATAATGATGAAAAACTTTCTCATTTGTTCTCTTTAAATGAATCCTTTCAGTCTCAATCTACAGCTCCATTTAATTCAAGAGGAGAGGTGTCAAGCGATGTTTCAATTATAGAAAATGGATCGTTGAAAAATACACTTGTTAATACAAAAACCGGTCTTGAGTACGATATTTCTTCAAATAACGCTGAAGAGCCAAATTCATGGGGTATGGGTGAGTATATGCGCTCTCCTGTAATGCAAGGTGGAGATATTGCTGATGAAGACAAGCTAAGAATGCTTGATACCGGTATATATATTTCAAATATTCATTACTTAAATTGGAGTGATACACTTGGAGGTAGAATCACTGGACTGACAAGATATGCGTGTTTTTGGGTGGAGAATGGAAAGCTTGTAGCGCCAATCAAAACTATGCGTTTTGATGATTCTTTTTATAACTTTTTTGGAAAAAATTTACTCGGTGTTGGAAAAGAGACTTTAGCAAGACCTGTTATAGAAACTTATGATGGTAGGAATCCTGGCGAGACAACATGTCCAGGTATATTAGTTAATGATTTTGAATTAACTCTCTAAATCTCTATATTTCGACGCTGTAAAATTTTGGCGTCGTACCCAAGTGGTTTAAGGGATCGGTTTGCAAAACCGCTATTCGTCGGTTCGAATCCGACCGACGCCTCAAAAACTGTGTTGCCCGGGTGGTGAAATTGGTAGACACAAGGGACTTAAAATCCCTCGGAGATAATACTCCGTGCCGGTTCGAGTCCGGCCCCGGGCACAAATCTTATGAATCATTTTATTTTCTTTCATGGAGTTGGTATACGTTCACATTTCTGGGATATTATAATACCCAAACTTGAAAAAGAATCACTCCAGTATTCTCTTGTTGATTTAGACTTTTCTTCCTTAGATAATGCTCTTGAATCATCTATTAGTTCTGTAAGAGAAATAATGAATAAATATCCTGAAAGAAATATTGTTTTAGTAGGCCATAGCCTTGGTGGATTGTTTGCAATTTTTGTTGCTCAGCAACTGGGAGATGCAATTCATAAGCTTATTATTGTAAATACAGGCCTTGCTCCTAAAAGGGTAGCTATGAAGGCTATGCAACAAATGCAAATAAATCGTTTATCAAAGTTTTTTAAGAAAATGGGTATGAGAATGCTTTTTAGCGGTCAGTTACCTAAATGGCTAACAAGATCTCTTTTCTTTACAAGCGATACTACGGATGAAGTTCAATTGCAACTCTCAAAATATAAAGTAAGAGAAAGTCGTTCGTTTTTAATGGAACACTTTAATTCAAAAAAAATGTGGAATTCACATTTAAATCGTATTCATTTTAGTGGACCCGATAATGTACTTTCAATATTTGGCAGCAAAGATAAAACCACTCCAAAAAGAGCTTTCATGTACCTGGTAAAAAAACTAAATGCATCACATCATATTTACCACGGCAGTGGCCATAATGATATTATAACAGCTGAAAAATACAATTGTAAATTTGTAGAAGATATTATTTTATTTGCTGATAATATTTAATATAAAGAATAAACTTAAAGTATTACTTTATATATAAATTTGAACATAATTTAAATCATATAATTCTTGGATTGATATAATCAATTTGGTAAAATTGTAGTAATGAGACCCTTCCATTTAGCTTTTCCAGTAAAAGACTTATCCGCTGCAAAATCTTTTTATGTAGATGTATTAAATTGTAAAGTTGGAAGGTCATCGGATCATTGGATTGATTTTGATATGTTTGGTCACCAGGTTGTAGCGCACTTAGTAGATGAAGCAGCACATCCTTCAACCAATAGTGTAGATGGAGATGATGTTCCAGCATCCCATTTTGGAGTAATTTTAACAATGGATCAATGGCACAAGCTCAAAGAAAATTTAATAGCTCACAAAATGAAGTTTATTATTGAACCAAAGATTAGATTTGAAGGCGAACCGGGAGAGCAAGCAACAATGTTTTTCCTTGACCCTTCGGGAAATGCATTAGAATTTAAAGCTTTTAAAGATGACTCAAGTATTTTTGCAAAGTAAGGAATATATAGATGGATAAAACTGCAATTGAACATTGGTCTCCGGTAATAGGAGGACAGTTCTGGTGGTCTGGGGTAATATTTGCATTGATTTTTGTACCACTTATGATTTTTGTCGGAAGCAAATTGACTTCAAAACAGCGAGATATTGTTATCTATGGAATGGGAATTTATCAACTTGGAAACAAAATTCTATCTCAGGTCGGTTATCTACTTTCAGATAATTATATCTTGGCTTCTAACCTGCCACTTCATTTGTGTGGTTTATCGGGAATTTTAGCTGGTATAGTTGTTTTTTATCGAAAGCAAATACTCTTTGAGTTTTTGTATTTTTTTGGTTTAGTAGGTTTTATACATTCGGTTTTGACTCCAGAGTTCACTGGAGGTACTTCTTCTTGGAAAATTTTTGATTATTACGTTGGACATTCAATGTTAATTATTATTCCAGTTTGGTTAATGAAATATTATGACTTTAGATTGAGGCCAAATTCTTGGTGGACAAGTTTTGTATATTTACAATTAGTCGTCGTAATTGTTATGCAAATAAATAATATTATTGGAAACGGAGCTAATTATATGTACTTAGCAAAAGCTCCAATAGCTAACAATCCACTTGTTTTGCAGGATCCTTACCATATAGTGGGGTTTGAAATTTTTGCTTTATTGCATTTTTATATTTTAGATTTAATTGCTAGGCGGATTTTTAAATAAATGACACTTTTACTAGCATATTTCTTTTTAGCATTAGTTTTGTCGTTTTTATGCTCTCTTTTAGAAGCAGTTATCCTTACAACTCCAAGTTCATACTCTTCAATTTTGATGAAGAAAAATCATAGCCATGGTGAACGACTTGAGAAATTTAAAGAAAATATCAATAGACCTCTTGCTGCAATTTTAACATTAAATACTTTTGCTCATACATTGGGGGCAGCGGGTGTTGGAGCTCAAACTTTGGAATTGTATGGTGAAAGTTCTGTTGCTATAGCATCTGGAATTTTAACATTACTCATTTTGATTTTTTCAGAAATTATTCCAAAAACTATTGGAAGTGTTTATTGGAGAAGTCTTATTGGAAAAACAACAGTAATTGTTGAGGTTTTAATATTCTTTACATACCCACTAGTTTTACTTGCGGAATACATCTCAAACTTTGGTAACGATGAAGCTACTATTACTAGAGAAGAGGTTATTGCTATGGCTGAAATGGGTGAAGATGAAGGTGTTTTGGAAGAGCAGGAAACAGATATCATAGAAAATACTCTAAAACTTAAAGATGTTAAGGTAAATGACATCATGACTCCAAGGTCGGTAATTTTCGCTTTAAATAAGGATTTAACAGTAGGGCAGGTGCTTGAAGAGCATGATACCCTAGATTTTACAAGAATTCCCATTTTTGACACCAATTTGGACTCAATACAAGGTATGGTGAACCGATATGAGATTATAAATAGAAAAGCGGATGATCAATTTAGTACTCGAATGCATGAAATATCTCAAGATGTACCTAAAGTAAATGAAAATGATCCAATAGATAAGGTTCTCGAGTTGTTTATTAAAAACCGAGACCATATGGCCCTTGTTATGAATAATGAAGATAATTTAACAGGATTAATAACTTTGGAAGACGCAATTGAAACTATCTTAGGTCAGGAAATTGTTGACGAACATGACTCAGTAGTAGATATGAGAGATTTAGCTGAATCTCAAGAGAATCAATAATAAATAATAAATATTTGAGTTTTTTAAATCTTGCATTAACTTCATCACCAGTTATGGCTAAAAAACAAACATTTACTTCAAAGCTCAATAAAGGCGGCAAAGACTTTAAATTCGTAAAGCACATTAAGTCAATTGTATCTGAAGATACTGGTCATATAAAATTTCTTCATAATATGGTTAGATTAGAAGAAAATGAAAATCTTGACCAGGCTTTAAAACGTATGGAAGAAGAATCAATGCAAGGCTTATCCTTTGGTAAACCAGATGAAGATTCCGTCGAAGAAGTAAAAGAAGCGCCAGCGGAAGAAACAAAAGAAGCTGCTGAAGAAGTCAAAGAAGAAGCTCCTTCAGAGGAAGTGAAAGAAGAAGCGCCAGCAGAAGAAACAAAAGAAGTTGCTGAAGAAGTCAAAGAAGAAACTCCTTCAGAGGAAGTAAAAGAAGAATCGCCAGCAGAAGAAACAAAAGAAGCTGATGCTGAAGAAGTAAAAGAAGAAGATTCTAACAAAGAAGTCAAAGAAGAAGTCCCTGCTGAAGAAGTAAAAGAAGAAGCTGAGCCGGCAACCGAAGACCAATCAGCTGAAAAAGCTGACGATTCCTCCGATAAGTAAATTTGGAGAGGTGGCCGAGTGGCTTATGGCGCACGCTTGGAAAGCGTGTAGAACGAAAGTTCACGCAGGTTCGAATCCTGTCCTCTCCGCAAAATTTTAAAAACAATGAATGTTAAAAATTTTAATATCGATAAACATTGGAAATCAGTTTGTGAAATTCACGATGCGTCAAGGCCTGGAGAATTAGCAGGATCAGCACCAAAGAAAGCTTTTGTTCCTCTTGAAAAATGCTATAAAATTGAAGCTCTGTTAAACGATAAAATTTATGTGGGTCTAGTAAATGAAGAAGTAGTTGGTTTTGTAGCGTATAATCATTCAAAAATTACTTGGTTGTACGTTCATCCAAATTACCAAAAAAAAGGTTATGGAAGAAAGTTGTTAAAATTTGTAATGAATAAAGCTGAAAAACCTACGTCTGTACTTGTTTTAAATAAAAATCTAAAAGCTATAAAACTATACGAGAGTGAAGGTTTCTCTATAGTCCAATCCAAAAAAGGAACAATTCCAATAGCTGATATTGATGTAGAATGTTTTGAGATGAAAATATGAAAAATTATAATTTTTCTATAAAATGTACACAAGAGTTTAATGTTTCTTCTAGCGCAATCTGGAATATCATTTCAAAAGAATCTAATCTTGATTTATACCACCCATTTTGTAAAAAAAATGATGTTATTTTCTGGAAAGAAGATAATCATCATGATAGGTTAGAGTATTTAAATGGTGTTGTATTAGAAAGGAAATTCACATCTTGGAATGAAGAAAAAGGCTACGAGTTAAATATTGGAAGAAAAAATGGCAGGCAGTCTCATGTTTCTTGGGTAATTGAAAATGTATCTGAAAATAAGTCTGCGCTATCTATTGAAGTTCACCCTTGGATGATAAATCAAGGAAATAAAGTATTTCAATTTTTACCATTTCAAATATTTGTTAAGCCTCAACTTAAATCTTATCTTAATTCTGTTTTAAGCGGTTTAAAATGGCACGTTGAAAACAACCAAATAACTCCAAAAAATCATTTCGGAAAACTAAGTTGGTTTTCTTGATCTTTAAAGTCTTAATCCATTATTCATTCCATTTTATTGTCCCTCTTTTTTTTGCAAAAATATTCTTCAATAAAAAGTGAAAAGAGGCTTTAATTCTTATGCTTCTTACAATGTTGATAGATCTAGATCATTTACTAGTATCTCCTATTTTCGATCCTAACCGATGCAGCATTGGTTATCATCCTCTTCATACTGTATATGCTGCAGTATTTTACTTCATGCTATCATTTAGTCCTTATTGGAGGTTAAAAGTAGTATCTATCGGATGTTTATGGCATCTTTCTACTGACTATATTGATTGTTTGTTGTAATATTTTATAATGAATTCCATCAAAAAAATTAAAACAACTGATAATCTTGAATTTTTTACCGTTTCAAAAGAATCAAAAAAAGAAGTTCCTTTTATAGACACTATGGTTTCTGCAGGTTTTCCTTCACCCGCAGATGATTATTTAGATTTACCGATAGATTTAAATGAGTATTTAGTAGATAATAGCGCTGCTACTTTTTACATAAGGGTTACAGGTAATTCTATGCAAGATGAAGGGATTGATGATGGAGACTTATTGGTGGTGGATAGATCAAAGACTCCTAAAAATAATGATATCATTATTGGAGTATTAAATGGTGAGTTTACCGTTAAGACAATTCAGAAAACAAAGACTAAGCTATTTATGGTAGCTGCAAACAAAAATTATAAGAAAATAGAAATAACTGAAGAGATGGATTTCTCTGTTTGGGGAGTTGTGACATATGTTATCCACAAAACAAGATAATTATGTTGCAATAGTTGATTGTAATAATTTTTATGCTTCTTGCGAAAGAGTTTTTAACCCAAAGCTTAATAACAAACCTGTTGTAGTCTTATCTAATAACGATGGATGTGTGATCGCACGTTCACAAGAAGTTAAAGATTTAGGCATACCAATGGGTATTCCTGTCTTTAAAATTAGACATCTAGTAGAAATACATGATATACAGATTTTTTCATCAAATTTTGC
Organism: uncultured Fidelibacterota bacterium; assembly: GCA_902624575.1. Lineage (GTDB taxonomy): Bacteria > Fidelibacterota > Marinisomatia > Marinisomatales > Marinisomataceae > Marinisoma. The sequence goes on along the minus strand of CACNXV010000001.1, from coordinate 87,947 downwards.
TTTATATGGTGACATATCAAATCGAATTATGAGCATTATTCGCTCAGGAAATGCAGATATTGAAGTTTATTCTATTGATGAAGCATTTGTTAACGTAAATCCTCGATATGAAGATCCTATTAAGTATGCTACTGATCTTAAAAATAAGATTTACCAATGGACTGGCATTCCAGTTTCTGTAGGAATTGGAAAAACCAAAACCTTAGCTAAGGTAGCTAACCATTTATCCAAACGAAATGTTGGCAAAGACAACGTCTGTTTGATTGATAATGATAATATTCAAAAACTTCTTACAAGAGTTAAGGTAGAGGATATTTGGGGTATAGGAAGAAGGAAACAGCGATTTCTTAAGATTAATGGTATTTATAACGCCTATGATTTGAAAAGAGCGAATCCTGAATGGATTCAAAAGCACATGACAGTAATCAGTAGACATACAGTTGATGAATTAAATGGAATTAAAAAGATTGAACTAGAATACGAAAATGCTACTAAAAAAAGCATTTCAACTTCCCGATCATTTTCAAGGATGATTTCGGATTTAAATACATTAAAGAATGCCGTATCATCACATGCTTCAAGGTCTGCTGAAAAATTACGCTCACAGAACAGTTTTGTAAACTCAATAGGAGTATACTTGTGCACCAATCGTTTTCGTGCTGATTTGCCTCAATATCGTAGGTATATCAACGTTCAGTTACCTATTGCTCTTAATGATACCAGTGGTATCATAAATGCAGCATTAGAAGGTCTTTATAAAATCTACAGAAGTGGGTATGAATACAAAAAATGTGGAGTTATCTTAACTGATTTGATTCAAGCTAATGAAGTTCAGCAATCATTATTTTACAGCAGAAGAGAAAAAGATGAAAAAATCAGTAAGTCAATTGATCAAATTAATCAGATTTTTGGATCTGATACTATTAGATATGCTGTGCAAGGACAAAATGAATCTTGGTCAATAAAAAGAGAAAAACTTTCTCCAAGCTATACAACAAATTGGAATGAATTTTTAACATTGAAGATTTAATTGAAAGCAATTAATATACTTAATATGAAAAAATTTCTAGTAGTTATCATAATTATTAATATGATTTTTGCTCAAGAATCAACAGGCAATATTATGGAAGATCATGATAAAGCCATTGAAGGAATTTTATCTGAACAGACGAAGGAGCAAACCAAGCAAATTAATAGAATGCTTGAAGATTTAAGTAATGATGTTCTTTTAAAGCAAGCCTCTTATTCATTTTTAGGAATTGTAGGTACTTTAATAATGGAAGGAAATGAGACAAACAATCCTGTAAATATGATACCCTTCATTGCTGGTCATGTTTTAGTACCTGTTCTTGAAAATCGAAAGATAAAGCAAAGTAATGAACCTCAAAAATTAAAGGATTTAAAAAAGAATAGAGTTGTTCTAAATTCGTCCTTAGGATCAATTCCACTACTAAAATGGTACTTAGTACTACTAAGGACACCTAAAATGCTATTAAATAGCATTTTTTAACGTCATTTCTAATGAAAAAAGTTATTATAGCTTCTAAAAACCCTGTTAAGATTAATGCTACTAAAAAAGCATTTAGTTTAGCTTTTAAAGATAAATTTGAATTTGAAGGTGTTTTTACAGATTCAAAAGTATCATCTCAACCGAAAAGTGATGTAGAAACATTAACTGGAGCCAGAAATAGACTAAATAGTCTTAGTGGGATGAAAGCTGATTATTTTGTATCAATTGAAGGTGGGGTAGAAAAAAGAGATAAAGCTTATGAAGTTTTTGCATGGATTATAATTAAAAATAATAATGTTGAAGGAAAGGCAAAAACAGCCACTTTTGAATTACCAAATGCTATTGGAGAACTCCTCGATCAAGGTTTAGAGCTTGGTGATGCAGATGATAAAGTATTCAATAGAAATAATTCAAAACAAAAGAATGGTGCAGTTGGCATTTTTACAAATGATTTAATAAACAGGACTGATTATTATGTGCACGCAATAATTTTATCATTAATACCATTTAAAAATTCAATTTTTTATAAAAATAATTAAATTTAATCATGTTAAAAGCTTTAGAAGAACTAAGATCAGACGCCAAAAAGTCAGGCGTAAAAATAGCCATTAAAAATATGTTTAAAAAATATGGTTGGAAACTTGGTCTTGCTATTTTTATTTACTATTTAATAAGGGATGTGACCTTGTATATCATTATTCCATATTTAATATATAAAGGTTTTTTATCTTAACTATTTAACCAGTAATCCTGGCAATGACTCGATTTCAAAACTAATTTCAATTTCATCTCTTATAACTTTATCTTTTGCTGCATCCCTAGATGTTTGCATTTGATTCCAAAAACTATTTGGATTTTCTAAATGCATTTCAGCACGATATTGAACTCCAAAATCTGTCCGATTGAAAATTAATTTTCCACTTGCCTTTTTTACGTCATTTTCAAGATTAATTACAGTATCGAAGCTAACTTCGTTCGTTTTACCTTTAATAGTTAAATCACCTGTAATTTTTATTTTATATTTGTTGTTTGATACTCTCTGAACAATGTCTGAGCTTGTAATTGAAAAAGATGCTGTTGGAAATTCGTTTACGTTAAAAAAATCTGCACTCTTTAAATGACCAATTAGTCTATCTTTAGCGCCTGTTGGAAGATCATTATTTGTCATAGATTGCATATTAATAACTACGCCTCCAGATAGTTTTATATCTTTGGTAATTATCAAATTACCTGACATCATTTTCATATTTCCATCATGATTTGATAAGCCATATTTTAGTCCGCCAATCCATGAAATTTTACTTTTTTCATTATCAAAAATGATTGTGCCACTGTCGTCTGCAGTTATTTTTTCATTATCAATAATTTTTTTAGCTTTTAATGGTTGTAAAAGTGGCTCTTCGCTTTCCATGATTTGTGTAAAAGCTATTGAAGTGAAAAGTAAAGCAAATAATATTTTTTTCATTATGATTCCTTTTTAAATACTTATAAGTGAACAGAAAATTAACATAATTTTTTTTTAACAACAAGTATGCTTAAAGCAATGATAGTTATTTCTTTTATTTTCGTATATAATTGATAAATTTACATTGATTTTGGAGGCATGGCAGAGCGGTTGAATGCACTGGTCTTGAAAACCAGCAAGGGTGCAAGCCCTTCAGAGGTTCGAATCCTCTTGCCTCCGCAATGAAAAAACCTGTTGTTAGATTTGCTCCAAGTCCAACTGGATATCTACACATTGGTGGAGCTAGAACAGCTCTCTTCAATTGGCTTTTTGCTCGACAAAATAATGGTAAATTTTTACTAAGAATTGAGGACACTGATTTAGAACGTTCCAAAATTGAATACGTAGACCAAATTAAAAATGCATTAAATTGGCTAGGAATGGATTGGGATGATGACATAATTTTTCAGTCCAAAAATAATTCAAATCATCAAAAAGTTATAAAAGAGTTAATCCAATCAGGTGATGCTTATAAGTGCTTTTTAACTAAAGAAGAACTTGATAATCTAAGAATTCAAGCTGATAAAAATAAGGAAGTTTTCAGAGTGCCCAGAACTTATCGCGATACTTCGGAAGAAAAGCAAAATGAATTGATTGACGAGGGCAGATCTTATACCATAAGGTTAAAAGTTCCAGAAGGAATAACAAAATTTAAAGATTTAGTTTTTGGTGAAATTATAGTTGATAATAAAGATTTAGATGACTTCATTATATCTAGATCTGATGGTTCTCCCACTTATAATTTTGTTGTAGCTATTGATGATATAGCAATGGATATATCTCATATTATAAGAGGGGATGATCACATTGCAAATACACCTAAACAAATTCTTGTTTATAACGCTCTTAAAAAAAATGTACCAATTTTTGCTCATCTCCCAATGATTTTAGGTTCAGATAAAAAAAGATTAAGCAAAAGACATGCTGCTACCAATGTTCAGGAGTATAGAGATAAAGGTTTCACTCCTGATTCAATAATAAATTATCTTTCCTTATTAGGGTGGAATCCAGATTCAAATGATGAAATTTTTAATATTAATGAACTAATTAAATTATTCAATTTCAAGCAAGTACAAAAAAAATCAGCTGTATTTGATGAAAAAAAATTACTCTGGATTTCTGGTCAAAAAATGAAAGAAATGACCTCAAAAGATATTCTGAAGGAAATTCTTTTAATTGATAAGGCATGGGGCAAAGATCATAATAATAGTTACTTAGAATCTGTAATATCTTTAACAAAAGATAGATCAAAAAATCTCATTGATATAATTGATATATCAGATATTTTTTTAATAAATGAAGTCAATTATTCAGATGAATTTAAATCAATAATGTCAGATCAAAACGGAACGATGATTATCAAAGATTTTTTAAATGCTGTTAAAATAGAAGAGAGTTGGGATAAGCAAACAGTTGAAAAAGTCTTTGAACAAATTATGAATCAGCATGATATTGGTTTAGGCAAGGTAATGAAGCCTTTAAGAATAGCAATTAGTGGTATATCCTATGGTCCCGGTATTTTTGATATGATGATTTTGCTTGGAAAAGATTTGACAATAAATAGAATAACTAACGCCATTAATTTTTATAAGTAATAAGTAAAGTTTTCTTTAAGTTTGCACATGCGCCCGTAGCTCAATTGGATAGAGCGTCTGGCTACGGACCAGAAGGTTGTGGGTTCAAGTCCTTCCGGGCGTACTAAAGTGTCTTTCGTTAAAAATATAAATCAACCTTCACATGAAGACTGGATGCAAAAAGCTATCAAACTAGCTGAGACAGCCATGAGAGAAGATGAAGTTCCAGTTGGTGCAATTGTTATTTATCAAGGAAAAATTATTGGTCAAGGTTATAATCAATGCAACTCTTTAAACGACTCAACGGCACATGCTGAGATGTTAGCGATCACTTCTGCATCCAACACCATAGGAGATTGGAGGTTAAAAGATTGTACCATGTATGTCACAAAAGAACCATGTTCAATGTGTGCTGGAGCAATAATTAACAGCAGAATAGAGTTCTTGTATTTCGGATGCTACGACGAAGACTTTGGAGCATGCGGTTCTAAGTTCGATATCTGTGGAAATGTTTCAATAAATACTCCATCTGTTGTAAGAGGAAATTTATTATCTGGTAATTCTTTGGCGCTTATTCAAGAATATTTTTTCAAAAAAAGAAATAAAAAAAATACTAGATAATAAAAGGAAATATAGCTTTTCTTTTCTTGGGGTAATCTTGAAACTGTCTATTGTACCATTTGTGTCCAGCTATTGCTCTTGGAACCAAATTAGCCATTGTCCATATCATAAAAGAAAAACCAGCTAAGGACCACGTCATTATTGCAAAAGCAGTCCATTCAATAATTTCTCCAAGATAATTTGGAAATGATACATACTTATACATAAAGCCATTTGGAATTTTATACTCGCCTGTTTTAGTTCTAAGTTTTAAAAGAATATTATCAGATTTTATGTTTATAAATGCTCCAACTATAAACAGTATTAGTCCAAAAATGAAATTCCATTGTAGAAGATAATCTGAATTATAATTTTCAGATAATCCCAAAAAAGTTCCATTTATGTATCCATTGACAATATTAAAAAGAAAGGCTAAAACAGCTATTATTAATGGCATTTTTGCAGGATTATTTTGTCTTAATGGATATATAACACTTCTGTTTATATAATGAAGAGACCAAATTGATAAAAAAACGATTGTAGGTTCAGAAAATTTTTGAGTATTTATCATAAAAAAATATATTAATGCTATAGGAGAGATAATTTCCATTATAAACCATCCTAATTTACTCGGAATCATTGGACCCCAATTGTTTTTAGCAAATTTACCATAAGGAGCTGGTATTTTTAAAAGAGTAAAAAAAGTGATAATACCTATTATTAACCATAATGATATTAATTGTTCGAAATTTTGTATCATGGATATAAATTTATCTGTAATTTTTATTCTTTCAAACAACAGGTTTATGCAAAATAAAAATATCATTATAACAGGTGCTACAGACGGAATAGGACTTCAAGCGGCCAAGGTAATAGCAAAAAAAGGTTTTAGAGTAGGTTTAGTTGGAAGAAATCCTAAAAAGGGTGAAAAAGCAAAAGAAGCAATTATTAAAGAAACGTCTAATGATAACATAGATTTTTTCGAATGTGATTTGAGTTTAATCGCTAATGTCAAAAAACTTTCCAGACAAATAAAAAACAAGTATGATAAGTTGGATGTTTTATTAAATAATGCAGGGGGAGCCAATAAGGCTAAACACATCACAAGTGAAGGGTTGGAAAAAACGTTCGCTACAAATCAAATGAATTATTTTGTCTTAACAAACGAGCTTTTAGACATGCTTTCAAATTCTGATGACGGAAGAGTTGTAAATGTTGCTTCAAATGCTCATATAGGTGCAAAAATTGATTATGAAAACATTAATTCAGAAAAAAAATTTTCACCATGGACATCATACAGTGTCTCAAAGTTAATGAATATCATGTTTACCTATCAGTTGAATAAAATGCAAGATAAAGTGAGTGTAAATGTCCTTCATCCAGGTTTTGTTGATACAAATATTGCAGGAAATGAAGGTAACATTATAAAATATTTTGTTAAATTTGGATCTAAATTATTTGCTAGATCAGTTGAAAATGGAGCTGATTCAAGTATATATTTATCTACTTCAGATGAGGTTAAAGGTATTTCTGGTAGATATTTTTTCAAATGTAAGGAAATAAAATCATCAAAAAACTCTTACATTCAGGAAGATTGGAAAAAAGTTTGGGAAGTTTGCGATAATTTTATGAGAAATATATATGAATAAAAAAATACTTAATAGGCAAGATTATGATTTTTTCACCACTGCTAAATCTAGATGGAGAGATGTAGATACGCTAGGACATCTTAATCATACAGTTTATTTAAGTTTACTCGAAACCAAGCACAAAGACTTTATAGAGCATATTTACGGACAAAAAAAAACATTTTTAGGATTAAAAAGTAAATCAGCGGGATTACTTGCTTCAATGAATGTTATTTATATCAAGCAAGTTCATCATCCAGCAAATTTAGATATTGGTTTTAGAATTACAAGAGTTGGAACTAAGAGCTATGATGTTCATCAAGCAATTTTTGTTGAAGGTGAAAATGAACCATCATTTCAGAGTATCCATACTTTTGTTATGTTTAACTTTGTAGAACAAAAATCAATAAATGTTAATGAAGTAATTACAAACAATTTAAGGGAGATATAATGATTACATTGCTTTCACCATCAAAGAAATTAAATTTTAAACATCAAGACGCTGTAAGCTATTTTACTCAATGTGATTTTATAGAAAGCGCTCAAAAGCTTGTAAATGAAGCAAAAAATCTTTCTCATGAAGATTTAAAAGATCTAATGAAAATAAGCGACAATTTAGCACAGCTTAATAAAGATAGATTTGATGAGTGGTCACAACCATTTAATCAAGAAAATTCCAAACAAGCAATATTAGCTTTCGATGGAGGTGTCTATTCTGGGCTTAACGCTCACGAATTTTCTGAAAACGACTTAGATTTTGCTCAAAATCATTTAAGAATATTATCAGGGCTTTATGGAATTCTGAAGCCATTAGATTTAATTCAGCCTTATCGTTTAGAAATGGGTATCAATTTAAAAAATGAAAAAGGTAAAAATTTATATGATTTCTGGTCATCAGATATAACAAATTGTTTAAATGATACATTAAAAAAGCATAAAAACCCTACGATCCTAAACTGTGCATCTAATGAGTATTTTAATGTAATTGATAAAAATGGATTAAAAGGAAATGTTTTGAATACAGTTTTCAAAGAAAAAAGAAACGGAGAGCTAAAATTTATTTCATTCAATGCCAAAAAAGCTCGTGGATTATTAGCAAAATTTGTTATTAATAATGGAATAGACTCTTCAGATGGAATTAAAGATTTTAATCTTGAGGATTATAAATTTGATTCGCAAATGTCAGATGAAAAAAACTATGTATTTACAAGATAATTGAGGAGAAGAAAGTGAAAAAAGTATTAACATTATTATTAATATTATTAGTTGGCTGTCAATCAAATTCAGAGATGCCAAGGCAAGCAGGAAAAGCCTCAACTGAGCTTATGAAAGGTTTAGAGGCCATGCATCATGTCAGATTTTCAGAAGCCAGATCTCATTTTGAAGAAGGTATTTTAAAGGACTCTAATTGCGTTTCTTGTTATTTAAATCTTGGAAATGCAGAGCAAGACAGAGTTTTAAAAAGAGAATATTTTGAAAAAGCTTTAATTATGTCAAAGAAAGGTCATCCAGAAACGAAGATTATTGAGAATGCAGTTAATTGGATTAATGGAGAAGTAGATAGATTTGAGGTATTTCCTGAACTTTATAAAAAGTATAATAATGATAAGTTTTTAGCATCGGGTGCTTATAGGTATTATCAATCAAAAGATAAAATTGATGAAGGAAGATTGCTCCTTCAAGAAGCATCACAAAGATTAAATGCAGGGCATTTATATAATTTGCTAGCTTATTCTTATATTTGGAATGCACAAAATGAAGAAGAGTATAATGCTGCCTTACCTTTGATTGAAAAGTATATTCAAATTAACCCTAACGAGGCTAATGCATATGATTCATTAGGAGAGTTCTACTTAAATAAAGGAGACTTCGACACAGCAATAGATAATTATGAACTTGCTGCTGAAGTTGACCCAAACTTTGAATGGGCCTCAAGAAATTTATCTTTAGCAAAATATCAAAAGAAACTTTCTAATGAATCTGTAGAGTTAATGCCAAGGTCAACCGATTCTGATAATGCAAAAATCTTTTTTAATACAGGAATGTGGCAACTTTATAATTTAGAATGGAAACTAGCTGAAGAATCTTTTTCATCTGCTATTTCAGAGGATAATAGTTTTGCATTAGCATATGCAATGAGAGCAAGAACGCATTTTTTTCAGGAACAGCAAGATAGTATGAAAGAAGATCTAGATATAGCAGTAAGCATGTCTTTAAACGCTTCTAATGAAGAGCAAAAAATGATCATGGCGTTGTCCAATGATTTATCAGATGGAACAAATACTTTTAATAGAGTAATTGAAAGGTTAGTAAAAAAATATCCAGATAGTTCTTATTTAAGATTTGAAACAATATTTGCAACCATAAATGATATTGGGCCTGATGCTGTATTAAGAAGAGGAAAAGAATTATATGCCATGAATCCAGATTTTACACCCGCATTAAATATTATGGGTTATGCTCACCTTCAAAAGGCAGAATTAGACAATGCAAAAGATCTTTTTCAAGAGCAAGTAAGAAGACAGCCTGGTAAAGCAAATCCTTATGATTCACTTGGAGATTTTTATTTAGAGGTGAAAGATGACGAAATGGCTTTGAAATATTTCAAGCAGTCAGCTAAAATGGGACTTGAAGCAAGCCAAGTAAAAGTAGATAGCTTAATTGTTGTAATTGAAAGTAAATCGACTGAAGAGTTATAATAATAGGTATAGTTCTTTTATTATTCTACGCTCTTAAGTTTTGATTCATTAAATTCTCAAAAAATATGTCTGAAAATTATCAAGTATTAGCATTAAAGTGGAGGCCAAAGCATTTTACAGATGTCGTAGGTCAATCTCACATTACAGAAACTCTTCAAAAAGCATTTGAAAAAAATAGAATTGCTCAAGCATTCTTATTTTCTGGACCAAGAGGTGTTGGTAAAACAACTACCGCTCGTCTATTAGCAATGTCGCTTAATGGTTCAGATAAGCCAACAACTGAGTATGATATTGAATCTGAAAAAGTTAAAGATATAATATCTGGAAGTTCTATGGATGTAATTGAAATTGATGGTGCTTCTAACCGAGGTATTGATGAAATAAGGGAATTGAGAGAAAATATTCAATTTTTACCAGCTGAAGGAAATTATAAGGTTATTATTATAGATGAAGTTCATATGCTTACGACTCAAGCATTTAATGCTTTATTAAAAACTTTAGAAGAACCTCCTATGCACGTAAAATTTATTTTAGCTACTACTGATGTACACAAGATTCCCCAGACAATCATTTCAAGATGTCAAAAATTTGACTTCGCACCATTAACAAAAGAAATAATTAAAGAAAGATTAAGGTTTATTTGTTCAGAAGAATCTCGTGATATAGATGATAACTCACTAAATCTGATAGCACATAAAGCAAATGGTAGTATGAGAGATGCTCTAGGTTATTTAGATCAAGTGCTAGTTTTAAGTGATAAAATAATTACTTTTGATACAGTTGAAGATTTGCTTGGAGTAGTACCAACTGAAATTTTATTTTCTATTACAGATGCTTTAAATAACAAAGATGGCAATCTTCTTATCGAAGTTTTATCTAAAATTAGAGATAAAGGATTTATTATTGAAGATCTTCTCAAAGAGTTAATTATGCATATGAGAAATTTATCATTACTAAATTATAAAAATGGATTAGAGCTTCTTGGTATAGATAAGGAATTATCAGATAAATACTTAAAAATATCCTATTCATGGACTGAGAAAGATATAATTAGAATATCAAATAATCTTGCAGAACTATATTCTACAATTAAACAGTTTCCAGACCAATTTTTAATATTTGAAATGCATTTAATAAAATTACTTCAATTCGACTCAAGCATCGAGATTGAAGATTTTTTGAATAAAAACATAACAGCAGAAGTCAAAGCTAAGGAAGTTAAAATAAATAAAAACACCGAAGATACTTCAAAAAAAAAATTAAAAATTAAATCTGATAAACCAACTAAAATTATAACAGATTTATCGGTTGATTTATTAAAAGAAGAATGGGAAGAAACGGTTAAATTGATTTCAAAAAAGAGAGGATCTGTTGGTGCTCAATTGTCAGGATGTATACTTGGATCATTTAGTGATAATATTTTAGAGTTAATTTCCTATGATAGTTCTAATTTTAATAAAAAACTTTTGGAAGATAATCTTGATGATATATGCAGATATATAAATGAAAAATATAATTCAAAATTAAAAATGAAGTTAACAATAGATACAAATGTTGAAAAAATCGAAGAAGAAAAAAAAGAAAATATGAATGAAAATGATATTGTATCAATATTTGATGGAAAGGATGCGTTATAATGTTTGGAAATATGAAAGAGATGATGAAACAAGCTCAAAATATGAGATCTCAAATGAAAAAGATTAAAAAAGAGCTCGAAAGTATTGAAGTTGAAGGAACCGCAGCGAATGGTGCTTGCAAAGTAACTATGACTGCTGATATGGAAACAAAGCATGTTTCTATTGATGAGACAATGCTAAGCAGTGAAGCATATATTATTGAAAATGCTATCAAGACAGCTGTAAATGATGCATTAAAACAAGCCAAAGATACTTCTGCTAAAAAACTTAAAGCTGTTACAGGTGGTCTAACAGATGGATTACCAGGCTTTTAATGTCAAGTGCAACAAAATATATTGAAGAACTCATTGAATCTTTGACACAATTTCCTGGTGTTGGAAGAAAAGGCGCTGAAAGAATTGCCTATTTTATTATTAGATCTAATAGTTCAATTGGTAAAAATCTTATAACTGCGTTGGGAAATGTTAGCGAAATGCTTGAAAATTGCAATAATTGCGGTATGGTTTATCTTAAGAAAAATGAATGCACTTGTTCGGAGGAAAGAAATACCGAGATGCTTTGTATTGTTGAAAATATCGAGGATGCAGTGAAAATTGAAAATACTAATAGTTTTGATGGTCATTATCATGTACTTGGTGGAGCAATCTCACCTTTGGATGGAATAGGACCATCAGACCTTTCATTTGATAAACTATTGAAAAGAATAAATTCAGATGTTAAAGAAGTTATAATTGCAACTAATCCTAGTACAGCTGGTAATGCAACAGCTTTATACATAGAAAAATTTTTAAAAGATGAAAAAGTTAAAATATCTCGACTTGCAGTTGGTTTACCAGTTGGTAGTAATTTAGAATATATTGATGATAAAACTATTTCGACTGCTATTTCAGGGAGGGTAAAAATAAATTGAAAAGCTTCCTTAATTTTTTAACATATTCAAGAATACTTCTTACTCCAATAATCATATACTTCATACTTAATAATAATTTTATCTACGCAGGTTTAATTTTTGCATATTGCAGTATAAGTGATGTTGCAGACGGAAGAATAGCTCGAAAATTCAAACTAGTATCCGAACATGGAAATTACATGGATCCTTTGGCTGATAAAGTTTTAATGATTGGTACATTATCTGCGCTATTTATTTTAAAGATAATGCCACTTTGGGCATTTATTGTAATTTGTGGTCGGGATATCATTATAACTGTTTATAGAAATTATTTAATTAGAAAAAATAAACCTTTAGTTACCTCACAATATGGAAAATTTAAGACTGTATTCCAGCATGTTATGGTTTTAATAATTTTACTATCTAATCCAACAGAAAATATTTTGAATATTATTATTTCAATAAATGCAATTTATGCTGCATCAACAGGTATACATTATTTTGTCAAAAATGGATTTTAGTAAAGGTTTAAACATTCAATTAGCTACTTTATTTGGCATAGGAAAATTGCCTGGAGGTGGAACTTGGTCATCGTTAATAATACTATTAATTGCATTGGCTGAAAGGTCTGCTGAAACTGCATCATTTATAGCTTTTTTTTCTTTGACGATAGCACCAAGAGCATATAAAAAACTAGTAAAAGAATTAAATGCTGAAGATCCAAAAGAATTTGTATTAGATGAAATAATTGGTATGGGAATGTCTCTAGGTCTAGTAAATATTTTCATTTATTTTTTTATAAGTAATACAGATGAATTTTCTACGATGGAGATTTTCAATAGAAACAACTTATTTATAATAACTTTCATAGTATTTAGATTTTTTGATATTTCTAAAGTTGGTCCTGTAGGCTGGATTGAAAATAACAAAAATGAGACACCTTACATGAGAGTTATAGGAGATGATATTGCAGCAGCATTGTTGTCAGCATTGATTGTAATTATTTTTTTAAGTATTAACTTATGGGTGCTATGAAAGTTGGAATAATAACAATTGGTAATGAGCTATTAAATGGCTTTACTTTAGATAGAAATGCTGCTTGGATAGGGCAGCAATTATTATCAGCTGGTATCAAGGTTCATGTTCACCATACAATATCCGATGATTCTTCAGATATTTATGATACACTCGAATACCAATGGAAAGAGTGGGAGTGTGACCATATTATCGTTACTGGAGGGCTAGGACCAACAGTTGATGATATAACAGTATCAGCTTTTATCGAATATTTTGAAGACTCAGAAGAGTTCGACCGAGAGTATTGGGAAAAACTTAAAGAAAGATTTCAAAAATTAAATTTCAAAATGCCCAATTTAAATAGAAATCAAGCATTTACATTAAAAAAAGGAAATATGATACCAAATAAGGTTGGCTCAGCAAGAGGTCTTCATTATATAAAAAATCATTCATCATTCTTTAAAGATATCAAGTCAAAGTTTAAAGGCAGTTTATCAGAGGTAAATTTCTTTGCTTTACCTGGAGTTCCTAAAGAAATGAAGTCTATGTTTACTAATTATGTACTTCCTGAAATTGAAAAAACAAATAAAAATAAAGTAATTTGTAGGAGTATAAGAACTACTGGGGTACCAGAATCAATACTTCAGGAAAAGATATCAGATTTAATTGAAGATTATAAGAAAGATTGTGACATAGCTTTTCTTCCACATAGAATGCTTGGTGTCGACATAAGAATTACTTCTATAAATAATAAAAAAATAGAGGATTTAATCAAATTAATTTTAGATAGAATTAAAAAATATGTCTACGGTTTTGACAATGATAAATTAGAGGAAGTAATTGCTAATTCATTTATAAAAAATTCAGTTACAATAAGTACAGCTGAGTCTTGCACTGCTGGCTTACTTGGTGCAAAGCTTACAGATTTTCCAGGAAGCTCAAAATATTATAAAGGCGGATCAATATGTTATAGCAATGAATTAAAAATTTCGGATGTAAACGTAGATAAAAAGCTAATTGATAAATACGGAGCTGTTAGCGAAGAGGTAGCTGGTGCTTTAGCTAGAGGAATTGCTGAAAAAAACGGTACAGATATGGGAGTTGGCATAACAGGAATAGCAGGTCCAGATGGAGGAACTGAAAAAAAACCTGTTGGACTAGTATTTGTTGGAATATTTTATAAAAATAATTTATATATTAAGAGGTATAATTTAACACCTAACAGAAACACAAATCGTGAATTAACTGTTATCTTGTGTCTTAATGAAATACGAAAAATTTTAAAAAGTTCATAATTATTAGAAGGGTAATCACAAATGGCAAAAAAAAATACAGATAAAGCTTTAGAGGCTGTTCAATTAGATATTAATAAAGAGTATGGAGAAGGTTCTATCATGAGACTTGGTGGAACAGCAAATTTAGACGTTGAAGCAATTTCAACTGGATGTTTATCATTAGATATGGCTTTAGGAGTGGGTGGTGTTCCTAAAGGAAGAATAGTAGAGGTGTTTGGCCCTGAATCATCAGGTAAGACAACATTAGCTTTACACATTGTTGCGGAATGTCAAAAGAATGGTGGTAAAGCAGCTTTTATTGATGCAGAAAATGCATTGGATCCTGAATATGCTAAAAATCTTGGATGTAATGCAGATGATCTTCTAGTTTCTCAGCCAGATTCTGGTGAGCAAGCTTTAGATATTCTTCAAAAATTACTTGAGACTGCAGCGTTAGATGTAATTGTTATTGATTCAGTTGCGGCTTTAGTTCCGAAACAGGAATTAGATGGTCAGATAGGTGATGTAACTGTAGGTTTACAGGCAAGATTGATGTCACAAGCACTTAGAAAGCTTTCAGGCCCAATAAACAAATCAAGGACTTGTGTAGTTTTTATCAATCAAATTAGAGAAAAAATTGGTGTAATGTTTGGTAGTCCAGAAACTACTCCTGGAGGAAGAGCATTAAAATTTTATTCATCTGTCAGAATAGATATTCGTAGAATTGCCGCTATAAAAGAAGGAACTGATATGACCGGTAATAGAACTAGAGTAAAAGTAGTGAAAAATAAAGTAGCTCCTCCATTCAAAATGACAGAATTTGATATTATGTATGGTAAAGGTATTTCATATTCAGGTGACTTATTAGATTTAGCTCTTCAAGGCGGAGTTGTAGAAAAGATGGGTTCTTGGTTCTCTTATAAAGGAGAAAAAGTTGCTCAAGGAAGAGAAAAAGTTAAAGGTCTGTTAGATACTGATGATAAACTAATGAAAAATGTTTTATCAGACGTTAAAGACTATTTAGAACTTTCATAAGATCTAAATATGAATAAGTTTGAGATTACTTACGAAGGTAACTTAAGAACAAAAGCAATCCATCTTGAATCTGGTTCTTCAATAGATACTGATGCCCCTAAAGATAACCAAGGTTTAGGAGAAAAGTTTTCTCCAACGGATTTGGTTTGTGCCTCACTTGCAAGTTGTATGTTAACTATTATGGGTATTGCTATGCAAAAATATGATATTGATTTAAAGGGTACCACTGCTTCTGTAATGAAAACTATGGGTCAAGAGCCTCGTATGATATCAGAAATTGAAATTATTATCAATTTTCCTACTTCATATGACAGTAAAATTAAAACTATTCTTGAACGTTCAGCAAATAATTGCCCCGTTCACAAAAGTTTATCCGAAAAAATAGAAAAAAATATAAAATTTATTTATAACTAAGATTTTTGAATTATATCAATGAATTGATTATGAATCTTGCTATTTGAAGCAACAATGCATTTATCAAAATTGTATTGATTATTTGAATCATTTGTCACTTTTCCACCAGCTTCTGAAATAATAATATTACCTGCAGCTGTATCCCAAGGCTGCAAATTGTACTCCCAAAATCCTTCTACAATGCCTTTTGCTACATGACACATATCTAAGGAAGCTGCACCTAATCTTCTAACGCCATGTGAGTTAAGATTTATATTTTTTATAACTTGCAAATTCTTATCAATGAAATTTTCATCATACGGAATGAAACCAGTAACATATAATCCTTCATTGAAATGATCTTTATCTGAAACAGTGATTTGAGAATTATTGCAAAAAGAACCATTGTTTTTAGAAGCAAAAAACTTTTCATTATTAGGTATATCATTAACAACTCCAACGAGCGGTTTATTTTTATAAAAAACACCTATTGAAACTGCAAAAGAAGGGTAGTTGTGTACAAAATTATTAGTTCCATCAATTGGATCTATGTACCAGGTATAATCTGAATTTAAATTATTTGATCCTAACTCCTCCGAAACAATATTATGTTCAGGAAAAGATTCTTTAATTTTACTGCTTATAAGCTTGTCAGCTTCAACATCAGTTTGAGTTACAAGATTTGAAACTTCTCCCTTAGATTTAAAAGTTTTAATTTTTTGAGATGATGAGCGAATAAGTTCAGCAGCTTGATCTGAAATTTCTAAAGCAATATCAAGAATGTGATTAGTACTTATCAAAATATTTGGAAGAAATATCTTTTAGTTTAGAGCTTAAGAGAATGATCGCAATAAGGTTAGGAAAAGTCATAAAAGCAAGGGCAGCATCACCAAGATTCCATACTTGTTTCAAAGTTAATAGCGAGCCAAGAAAAACCATCATAACATAAACATATCTGTAATATGTTATATAACTAGATCCAAACAAATACTCAGTTGCTCTATCTCCATAAAATGACCAACTTATGGCAGTTGATAAAGCAAAGAGAACTACAGCAATAGTAACCATTTCACTACCAAATGGAATTCCTTGAGAAAAAGCATAGCTTGTAAGCAATACACCTTCTTTCAACTCAACAATCGATGAATCAATTCTTAGTGAATAAAACTCAGTAAATTTCCATGAACCAGTTACCATAATTACCAAACCAGTTAGAGTACAAATTATAATTGTGTCTATATATGGTTCTAATAGAGCAACAACTCCTTCTCTTGTTGAATATGGTGTTTTCGCTGTAGAATGAGCAATAGCTGCTGAGCCCTGACCTGATTCACTTGAAAATAAACCTCTTTTAACACCCATTAACATTGTATTTAAAAATGCAATAAATGCTCCAGAAGCAACACCTGTTGCAGGAACTAATAATGACGGTGGATTGAAAGCCATAGTAAATATAGTATTAAAAGCACTGCCGACTTGATCAAAGTTTGTAATTACTATGAATAATGCACAAAAAACATAAATTGCAGCCATAATTGGAACGAGTAAACTTGTAAAATTACCTATTCTTTTAATACCGCCTAAAATAACTGAACCTACAATAGATGCACAAATTAGACCTATGGCTACATGCATAACAGAGATACTTGAAACGTCACCTAATAAAGAAATTTCTTTTGTAGTCATTAGAAAATTATCTGTACCAAAAGTAGAAGCTAGTTGACTGTAAAGTTGTTGAGTAAGTGTATTTGATTGAATAGCATTTCCTGTAAAAAAGGAACAAATGATTGTAAAACATGCAAAAACTACTGCTAGCCATCTCCATTTAGGACCTAAACCATTTTCTATAGTATACATAGGACCTCCTGCAGTATTTCCCTTAGAGTCAGTTTCCCTGTATTCAACAGCAAGAGTGCATTCGGCATACTTTAATGCAGTTCCAAAAAAAGCTGTAATCCACATCCAAAATAATGCACCAGGACCGCCAATTTGAATAGCAATTGCTACTCCAGCTATATTTCCAATACCAACGGTAGCTGCTAAAGCGGTTGAAAGTGCTTTAAAATGATTTAAATCTCCTTCGTCTTCAGTGCTATCATAGTCACCCCTGGTAACTTTAATACCGTGCCAAATACGAGTTAACTGAGGAAATCCTAGCTTAAAAGTCATATATATACCAGTCCCTAAAAGAGAAATAACCATTAAAGGTATAGTAGCTAAAGGAAAAGCATCTTTAAAATCATCTGTAAAAAGATTTCCTGGAAAATTCCAAATTTGTTCAAAAAAGTGAACCCCATATCCTGGGACTAATAATAAAATTCCAATTATTAAAAAAACTATAAGCGTATACTGATTTTTTGACATGGACACATATTAATTATTTTTTTAAAAGATGTACATTGATTTTTTATTATTAATTTAAAAAATGATTATTGCAGGTGTAGACGAAGTGGGAAGAGGAGCGCTGGCTGGTCCAGTTGTAGCGTCAGCAGTAATTCTTGAAAAAAAAATTGAATTGTTAAACGATTCAAAAAAAATTTCAAAAAGAAAGAGAGAAAAACTTTACCCAGAAATTATGAGTTCTTCGTTATCTATTTCAATAGGTATAAAATGGAATGATTATATAGATAAGCATAATATTAAAATTGCTACAGAGCATGCTATGATTGATGCAATAAATGGATTAGATATAAAGCCAGATAAAGTTTTAGTAGATGGTTTTAGTTTAGATATTCCTATAAAAAATCAAGGTATTATCAAAGGTGATCAAAAGTTTGAAAATATAATGGCAGCTTCAATAATTGCAAAGGTAACAAGAGATGAAATTATGAGATCATTTCATTATATTTATCCAGAATATGATTTTCTGTCAAATAGCGGTTATGGAACAAAAAAACATTTACAAGCATTAAATGTTCACTCTTTTACAAAAATACATAGAAAAACATTTAAACCAATATCGACAATGTTATGAAAAAATTAATTAAAGAAATAAAGTCACTATTTTTTTTGATTCTTATTGTGCTTTTTCTAAAAGAGACAGTAGTAGAGCTGTATATTGTTCCAACAGGAAGTATGGAAAAAAATATTTTAAAGGGCGATATGTTAGTGGGAAGTCGATATGTATATGGAATGAAATTACCGGAAAAAATATGGATACCATTTACAGCAATTAGCGTACCCACTTTTTTACCAGAATATAGATTTCCAGCATTTAAAGAGGTTGAAAGAGGAGATGTTGTTGTTTTTGAATATCCAAGAGATAATGTTTACAAATATGTTAAAAGATGTATAGGTCTCCCTGGAGAAACAATAGAGATCTCAGAAAGAACAGTTTATATAAATGGTCAAGTATATCCACTTCCTGAAGGTGGACAATTTTTATCAGAATCAAGCTTTGATACTAGTTTTCAAGATCAGAATGTTTTTTTGAAAAAAGGTAATAGAGACAATATGCCAGAAATAAAAATTCCTCAAAGAGGAGATGTTTTTAATTTAAACCTCGATATGGATTGGGAGCTAATATTACCTATTTTAATTTTTGAAAAAAATTTAGTTGAACTTCGTTTTAATAATCAAATACTCTCGTTTACTAATGAAGATCCATATGATTTATTTCGAAGAACAGGCGACAGAAATGTTTTCAATAATTATGCTCCAAGTCCAAATGCTAAATTAATTAATCCTTGGATGTCAGTAATGAAAAAAGAATATTTAAAGTATATCTATATAAATGGTAAGCCAATTAATGAAGTTGAAGTTTATGAATTAAAACAAAATTATTATTGGATGATGGGAGATAATAGGGATAATAGCGAAGATTCCAGATATTGGGGATTTGTACCTGAAAATCATATTTTAGGACAGCCAGTAATAACCTGGTTTTCAATTGATTTAGAAAATTACCTTCCAAGACTAACAAGAATTGGAAATGTTCCCAATTAAAAAAAATGTTTTCATATTGAATTTTCATTGATTAGTTTCGGTGGACTTAATAAAAACAATTGAGGTATTAAATTATGTTATCTAATACAGAAAAGATTTTAAGTGTTGTAGTTTTAGCCTTAGCATTAGCTGTAGGTTTTTCATTAGTCCAGTATGGTTCAGCAATGGATGAGATGTCACAATTAAGGACAGAACAAGCTGAGCATGTTGATATGGTGAATAAAGAGTTTAAACAAAGAGTGAAAGCTGTTGAACTTGAGAATATAGGCCAGGGTAAAGAGATCAAAAAAGGGCAAGATATGATTTTAGCTAACACCAAATTAATCTATGCCAAAGCTGATTCTCTTGGAAGTTTAATAGATGATTTAGCTTATGAAATTAAAAGAGTTGATAGAGATTTATCTAAAAAAATCAAAAACGTTCAACGTGATTTAGAGGGATTAGAGGATAACTTTGATTCTGAAAAACGTAGAACTCGTAGAGATCTTTCAGATATTAAGAAACAATTGAAAACTCTTAATACTGAAGTATTTCCTCCCGAAGAAGAGTAGTAATAATTTATTATTATAAAAAAAAGGGCTTTTATAGCCCTTTTTTTTTGTACCGAGGGTCGGGCTCGAACCGACATGAGATAAATCTCACTGGTGTTTGAGACCAGCGCGTCTACCAATTCCGCCACCCCGGCAAAGATGTTGACAAATTTCAGATAAAGTACGTAGTTTGTCAATAAGCAAATATTTTAAAGGAGATAAAAGTGTCATTTAAAACAGTACCTGAGATGTTTCAATTATTAGTTAGTGAAAAACCAAACCTTAAAACTTTTTTTACAAAAACTGAAAATGGTTGGGAAGGTGTAGAGTTAAAGGACTTACAAAATTTGGTTGAAGATTTTGCAAATGGTTTAAAAAACCTTGGTGTTAATGATTTTGATAAGGTTGCGATCATAGGAGCAAATTCAAGAAAATGGGCTATATCTGATTATGCAATTGCTCACATTAGAGCAGTATCAGTACCTGTATATCCAACTCTAATTCCAGCTCAATCACAGTATGTTGTAGCTCATTCTGAAAGTAAAATAGCTATTGTGCAAGATGAAATTCAGCTCGATAAAGTCTATTCTTTAATAAATGATGCTAGTTCCACCTTACAAACAATTGTAATTATGGATGAAAATTATTCTGGTGATAAAGAGCATGTAGTCAAATTTGCTGATGTATTTAATATGAAAGAACACCAGCATGATATAAAAGAAATTTCAAAAACTGTCACTGAGCAAGATTTACTAACGTTGATATATACTAGTGGTACAACTGGTAACCCTAAAGGTGTTATGCTAAATCATTCAAATATTTGTAATAATTTGCTATCAATTGATGGTTTGTTAAAAAAAGCTCTAGAATTTAATCCAGAGATTAAGCCTAAAGATGGAATTGAAAGATTTGTATCTTTTCTTCCTATTAGTCATAGCTTTGAACGAGTTGGCGGTCATTATTCAATATTCAGCCAAGGAACACAAATATATTATGCAGAGATGAATTTTACCCCTGAGATACTCTTTGAAAATATTAGAGAGGTTAGACCAACATTTTTAACAGCAGTACCTAGAATATTTGAGAAAATTCATGCAAAGATTATGGATACAGTATCTAGTATGTCAGGAAGTAAGAAAAAACTTGCAGAATGGTCCATAGAGGTTGGTTTGCAGACAGTGCCGTACAGGCAAGCAAATAAGGATTTACCTTTTCTTTTGGGACTAAAATATAAAATTGCTGATAAACTTGTTTTAAATAAGTTTAGAGCAGCTTTAGGAGGCAGTGTTAGGGCATGTTCATCAGGTGGTTCAGCATTGTCTAAAGAAGTTGGATCTTTCTTTTGCGGTATTGGAATATCAATTATTGAAGGATATGGCTTAACAGAAACTAGTCCAGTCATGACATTAGGAGATCCTGAATTTTTCAAATTTGGTACAGTTGGTAGAGCCATACCTGGAGTTGAAGTTAAAATTGCGCAAGATGGAGAGATAATTTGTAGAGGTCATTGCGTTATGCAAGGATATTACAAAAATGAAGAAGCAACTAAAGAAGCAATTATTGATGGATGGTTTCACTCTGGCGATATCGGAGAATTCGATGAAGACGGATTGTTGAGAATTACTGATCGTAAAAAGAGCTTAATTGTAACCTCTGGTGGTAAAAACGTTGCACCTCAACCAATGGAAGTATCTTTAACATCAAATAAGTATATCGAGCAATGTAGTGTTATTGGCGATGATAGAAACTTTATAAGTGCGTTGATTGTTCCAAATAAAGAAAATCTTATGGCTTGGGCAGAAAATCAAGGATTAGCTAGTCTAGATTATAAGTCATTATGTCTTCATGATCAAACTTATGATCACTTCGATGCTATTGTTAAAAACACTATGACAAACTTTTCCAGATATGAATCTGTAAGAAAATTTACTCTTATTGATGAAGAATGGACTGTTGACAATGGAGAATTAACACCTAAAATGTCGATAAAAAGAAAAGTTGTTGCAGAAAAGCATAAAGAAGAAATCAATGCAATGTATGATAGCAAATCTCTTCCTAAGCAAGCAACAGATGAAGAAGGTCAACTATTTGGTTAAAAACCTAGCAAAATTCTTCTTATTTGCTCTTTTTTTCAGTTCATTTATTTTAGCTGAAAATAATCCATATATCATTGTATTAGGTGTTGCTCAAGATGGCGGTGCTCCTCATGCTGCATGTGAAAAAGAATGCTGTGAAAAGCTTTGGCTAGATAGAAGTTTACATAAAAAAGTTTCGAGCATTGCAGTTGTAGATCCTAATATAAAAGAATTTTGGATTGTTGATGCAACTCCTGATTTTCCGGAGCAACTAGAGTATGTTAAACAACTTACAGGTTTTAACTTTAAGGGAGTATTTATTACTCATGCACATATGGGTCATTACAGTGGCTTATTGCATCTAGGAAGAGAGGTTATGGGTGCAGAAAAAATTCCTGTTTATGTGATGAGAAAAATGAAAAATTTTATAGAATCTAATGGTCCATGGAGTCAATTAGTTGAATTAAAGAACATTGAACTGAAAGAATTGAGTAATGATTTTGAAATAAACCTTACTGAAAATTTATCAATTAAACCTTTTCTCGTACCACACAGAGACGAATTTTCTGAAACAGTGGGTTTTCAAATAAAAAGTGTTAAATCGTTAATTTTTATACCAGATATTGACAAATGGTCCAAGTGGAATAAAAATATTATAAGTATAGCTGCAAAAAACGACTATAATCTCTTAGATGGAACGTTTTATAATATTGATGAATTACCAGGAAGAGATATGTCCGAAATACCTCATCCATTCATTGTAGAAACTATGAAAATATTTAAAAGTTCAAGTGCAAAAAAATCAGTTTACTTTATACACCTTAATCATTCAAATCCCGCTCTTAATTCTGAGTCAAAAGAAAGAAAAAATATTTTAAAAAAAGGATTTAACGTTGCTAAATTTGGTGACAAGTTTTATTTATAGGGGGGAATTATGAAAATATTATATATAATTTGCTTTTTTATTTCTTTGCAAAATTTAAGTTATTCGCAAGAACTGGTTATTGGCGAAGAAAGAGTTAAACCTGGTATAATATTTATTTTCGAAGGTGCAATTAAAGATCATATAATGCCGGAGGAGATGCATTTAAAGGAAAATGTATCAAACATTCACATTGAAGCTAGAGTCAATTGGGATAATAAAGATATTCCAGAAGGAACACCTGCAGGTGGTTTTGTACCATATTTATCAATTAACGCAAAAATTATTAATACTAAAACAGGGCTATCAACTTTTATAGATTTAGTCCCACATATAAATTTGATTGATAATTTTCATTATGCAAGGAATATTGCTCTACCTGGTAAGGTTGATGATCGATACGATATTGAGTTTAATATTTTAGGCCCTACTGTAAAAGAGTTGGCATTACATAAAGACTGGTTTGAAAAATATGGACCAGATTTTTTGGATTCTGTAAAGTTTAACTATACAAATGTAGACTTTGAAAAAATAGCTAACGCATCTCGTAATTAAATTTAATATTACAATTAATCAAAAATATTCATAAAATATTTAAAACAACCTAGGAAGGGGATACTTATGAAAAAAATATTATTATCATTTGTCTTTTCGTCTATTATTTTTGGACAAGCTTATCATATACAAAGTGTTGTCGGTATTAAAGACGGTGTAAGAGTAAATGACTTTGAAAAAGCAATGATTCAACACAATAAAGCTCACAAAGGAATGGGAGCTGTAAATACATTTGCTATCGTAAATGGACCAAACGCAGGAAAATACGTAAGAGTTGCTGCAGCTCAATGGCCAACACCACAAGGTATGGTTGATGGAGTATATGAGGCGATGAGTAATCATGAGCCTGTTGCATATGACAAATGGGGCGCAATGATTGAGCAGGTAGGTGGTATGGAATTTTGGCAAATCAGACCTGATTTAAGTAGAAACATGCCTACTGTAGATGGTGCTGATATTGATGGTCAAGGCCCACCTAACTTTATTACCATATATTATTATGGCGTACAGCAGGGTGGAAATCAAAATACAGAAGCAGTCTTTTCTAGATTTAACGAAATAGCCAAACAATCTGATAGCGGTAGATCATGGGTTGCTATGACAAAAGCGTTAGGTGGAAATGTATCGGTATATTCATATTCTACACCGCATATGACAATGTCTGAAATGCTCGGACCACAACAGGCTGAATTTCAATCTGTTCTTCAACAAATGTATGCTGAAGATGAAAACTTAGATTCAAAAGTTAGAAATGGTTGGAATTGGGTTTATAGTGAAACTTGGAGATTTAGACCAGAATTAAGTACAACAGTAGATTAAATATAACTAAATCTATATAATTAAAGAGCCTATTAATTATTGTTAATAGGCTCTTTTTCTATTAACATTCTTTATGTTCAACAAAAAGTCAAGAATTGAATTAAAAAAAGACTTAGAGAACGAGCGTTTTTGTAGAAAAACCTGTTCTTTTTACAAGTATATAAAAATTGATAATCCTACTCAATTAAGAGATTTATTATACGAAAGATTTAGTGATTTGAATATTCTTGGAAGGGTCTATGTTTCATCCGAAGGTATAAATGCCCAAATTAGTATTCCAGAACATAATACTAGTATTTTGAAAAAAAATATTCATGAAATTGATATTTTTCATGACATGAAATTTAAGTATGCATTGAAAGAGGGAAGTTCGTTTATCAAGCTTAAAATTTTAGTAAAAGATGAAATAGTTGCATACAAGTTATCAAAAAATGAATATGACATGAGCGTAGTTGGCAAGCATTTAAAACCAAAAGATTTTCATAGTTCAATTCAAGACAAGGACTCCATAGTTGTCGACATGAGGAATTATTACGAAAGTGAAGTTGGTAAATTTAAAAATGCGATAACACCTAATGCTCATTTTTCAAAAGAATTGTTACCTAAAGTAAATAAAATGCTTAGTAAACATAAAAATAAAAAAATTCATTTATATTGTACTGGTGGTATAAGATGTGAAAAAGCAAGTTCTTACCTTTTAAAGAAAGGATTTAAGGAAGTATATCAGCTAGATGGAGGTATAATTCAGTATGCTCATGATCTAAAAGAAAATAAATTAAAATCGCTTTTTATTGGCAAAAATTTCGTATTTGATGATAGAATTGGCGAAAGGATTACTAGAGATGTAATATCACATTGTCATCAATGTTACAAATCATCTGATAATCATAAAAATTGTAAAAATGACACTTGTCACATCTTATTTATTCAGTGCGATGAATGTTCTTTAAAATTTGAGGATTGTTGTTCTTATGATTGTAAAAATTTCAAAAATATAGATTTTGATGAAAGAGAATTATTAAGAAAGGATAAAAATAAAAAGGTTACAAGTGCAAAATTATCTGCTAAATTTAGGCCTAAACTTTATAAATTATTTAACTATTGGAAGTAGAAAATGTTAGACAAAATTAAAAAACTATTAATAACCCCTATAAAGGTTTCATATAAAGACACCAAGGATTACAATTCTTTTGATAAAATTATATTAAATCCTATTTTCTTATTCGCTATAGTATTTATTGTTACTTTCCAGGCATTTTCTCTATCAAATGAACCGGAAGCCACTCCCTCAGATTCCGCACTGGGTAATGCAATGGTTTTTTTTGAACGTGGTGATTTTGATAATGCAATATTACAGCTTGAAGATATATTAGACACATATCCTGGTACAGCCGCGTCTCATCAAGCCAGATTTTACTTAGGAAGAACTGCATTCTTAAATGGCAATAATGACAAGGCAAAATTGTATGTATCTGAGAGTGTTAAAAAACTAAAATATGCGCCTTTAAAGAAAGAAGCTTATATGATGTTAGGAAAGCTTGAGAATGATACTGAAAAAGCCTTAAAACACTTTGATAATGCACATAAAAATGCATTATCTACGTCTGAACAAAAGTTAATAATGATAATGAAAGCAGAGAAACTTGTTAAAAATAATGAAAAAGAACGCGCATTATCAATTCTTGATGCTATAGACAATAGTATTGTTGTTTATAATGAACTTTTTGAAGAGGTTTATGGATCAGCTTTGACTTTAAACTAAGTTGCTTGTATAAACCGATTTAATATAATATATTTCGATGATTTATTAATGGGCTACGGCCCATTTTTGTTATAATGAAAAAATTAAAGGATAGTTATGATAAATAGAGATTTAATTGAAATTTTTATTGAACTTGCTCGTGAAAAAAACATTGAGCGTTCAGAGCTTGGTACAATAATCGAACAATTATTTTTGTTTATAATTGAAAAAGAAACAGGAGAATCTGATAATTGTAGTGTTATTGTAAATCTAGATAAAGGTGAGATTGAAATTTATGTTGAAAAAACAATTGTAGAAGAAGTCGATGATGATCATTTTGATATAACCTTGGAAAGAGCTGTTGAGTTAGAGCCTGATTTAGCAGGTGAATTAAAGTTAGGAGATACTTTTGTTGAAGTTATAGATCCAGCAAGATTTGGTAGAAGACTTGTTGCAAATGCAAGACAGTTTTTAAATAAAAGAACTAGAGAGGTTCAACAACAGTATATTTATGAAGACTATGTACAAAGAATTGGAGAAGTAATTATTGGGACCGTACATCAAGTTCACAGAGAAAACACTTTTGTGAATATTGAACAAACTGAACTTAGAATGCCTAGAAATGAACAAATATATTCTGAGCGTTTTCGTAGAGGAGATACTATTAGAGCACTTGTAAAGTCTGTCGAAGTTACACCTAAAGGACCAGATATTTTAATTTCTAGGAGTGATGATTTATTCTTGTATAAACTATTTGAAATGGAAGTACCAGAAATTGAAGATGGTATTATAGAAATTAAGGGTATTGCTAGAAAGCCAGGAGAAAGAAGTAAGATTATTGTTCATTCAGTTGATAAGAGAATCGATGCTGTTGGAGCATGTGTAGGAATGAGAGGTAGTAGAATTCAGTCTGTTGTTAGAGAGTTAAACAATGAAAAAATTGATATTGTTAACTACACAGAGAAATCTGAAGTATTTATTTCAAGAGCACTTTCTCCAGCTAAGCCAGTTGACTTGTATATTGATGACGATAGAAAATATTGTGTCGCAATTTTTGAAGAAGGTGGTCTAGAAAATGCCGTCGGAAGAAGTGGTGTAAATATAAATCTAGCTTCAAAACTGACAGGATTTACTATTGATGCTTATACTAAGTCAGAATATGATGAGCTTTTAATTAATCAAAAAACAACGTTAGAATCACTTGAAGGTATGAAAAAGACTTTGGCTAAAAAGTTAAAAAATCTTGAGATTTTAACAGTCGCTGATTATTTAGGTGCACAAAAATCAGTCTTAACAAACGATTTAGAACTATCAGCAGAAGATATTAATGATATTAGTGAAGCAGTTAACCATTTTATAAACACAACCCACAATAAAGATAAAGAAGAAGTAGTCGATATTGAGGCGTTGACAGCAGATTTAGATATTTCTGTTGAAGAAAATAAAGAAACTTCAAATGATGTTGATGTAGACGAAGGTAATGCTGAAGAAGTGGTTCAAGAAGAGGTTGTTGAAGAAGATGCAAGTAATGAAGAAGAAGTAGTTGAAGAAGTAACTGATTTAGAAAAAGAAGAAGTCAAAGAGGAAAATCAATAAATGACTGATTCTATTAGAATATTTCAACTTGCAAAAGAGCTAAATATATCACACAATGACATATTAGATTTTCTTAAATCTAAAGACATTTCAGTTTCAAGTCATATGTCACCGATAGATGGTAAGACTCAACAGCTAGTCTACACAGAGTTCGCAAAAGATAGACAATCTGCAGAAAGAGATAGAAAAGAGCAGGTTAGAAAAGAGATTCATGATTCAAAAGTAGTCATGAAAACTAAATCTGTTAAAAAATTTAAAATAATGTCTGTTGAAGATCAGCGTAAAAGTGGTGCAAAAAAAGCTGAAAAAAAGATTGAAGATTTAGACAAGAAAGTAAAAACTTCAGATGAAAAAACTTCTGTAGAGCCAAAGCCTAAAAAGAAATTAAGAAAAATATCTTTAAGGCAGCCAGAAAAACCAGAAGACAAAAAGACAGCACGTAAAGACAAAGAAGAGCTTAAAAAAGACAGTTCTGCAATAAAAAGACTCAAAAAAACATTAGCTTCAATGGATTCAAGTCCAAAAAAGAAGTCTTATAAAAAAGCAAAGAAAGATTCAAAAGATCTTTCTGGTGACGAAAAAAGAACTATTGAGTTAGCAGAATATGCAAGTATTGATGAAATAGCTAAAGTTTTAGATGTGACTACTAGTGAAGTAATTAGTAAATGTTTGCAGATTGGAATTTTAGCAACTGTAAATCAACGCTTAGAATGGGATGTTATTGAGCTGATTGCCGGTGAATATGATGTTGAATTAAATAAATATGAAGAAGTTGTTGATGACCTTTTTGTTACTTCGCACACAGAAGAAGAGCTATCAAATGCTTCAAAAAGAGCTCCAGTTGTAACAATTATGGGTCATGTAGACCATGGAAAAACATCAATATTGGATTATATTAGAGAAACTAAAGTTGCTGCAGGAGAATCTGGAGGAATAACTCAAAGAGTTGGAGCCTATCAGGTCTTACACAATGAAAATAAAATAACATTTTTAGATACACCTGGACATGAAGCATTTACTGCTATGAGAGCTAGAGGAGCTCAATCCACAGATATTGTTATTTTAGTCGTCGCTGCAGATGACAGTGTAATGCCTCAAACAATTGAAGCTATAAATCATGCTAAAGCAGCTGAAGTGCCAATTATTGTAGCAATCAATAAAATTGATAAACAAGGAGCGAATCCTGATATCGTAAAAAGAGAATTATCAGAAAAGAATGTTTTAGTTGAAGAATGGGGTGGAAAAATTCAATCAGTCAATACTTCAGCAATTACTGGAGAGGGTATTGACAATTTAATGGAAGCAATTTTATTAGAATCTGAAGTATTAGATTTAAAAGCTAATGTTGAAATAGATTGTAAAGGTGTTGTAATTGATTCAAGGCTTGATAAAGGTTTAGGTCCGGTAGCTACAGTATTAATACAAAAAGGAACTTTAAAAATTGGTACCCCATTTATTTGCAATAATTTTCCAGGTAAAGTTAGAGCCATTATGAACGAAAAAAATGAAAGAATTAAAGAAGCTAAACCTTCCGATGCAGTACAAATTCTAGGTTTTGATCAAGTGCCGCAGTCAGGTGATATATTTGCTGAAGTTTCTAATGAATCAGATTTAAAGAAAATTGCTAACGAAAGACAGAGAATTAAGAGAGAAATTGATTTACAAATGGTTCAAAAAACTTCTCTAGATACGATTTCTGCACAAATCAAAGAAGGTGATATAAATAACTTAAATATTATTATTAAAGCTGATTCAGATGGATCTATTGAAGCTTTGATTCAAAGTATTGAAAAAATCAATAATGATGAAGTTGGTGTAGATATTGTTCATAAAGGCGTAGGTAACGTTTCAGAATCAGATGTATTGTTAGCCCAAACATCAAACGCAGTTGTTATAGGTTTTGGGGTTCAAATTCCATCTAACTCAAAGCTCTTAGCAAATCAAAATAATGTTGAAATAAGAGCTTATAATATCATATATCAAGTTGTTGAAGACATAAAACTTGCAGTTGAAGGTCTATTAAAACCTGATTTAGTTGAAGAGGTTATTGGAGTTGCTGTAGTTAAAGAGTCATTTAAGATTCCTAAAATTGGTTTTATTGCGGGTTCACAAGTTGAATCAGGTAAAATTACAAGAGATAGTCATGTAAGACTTATCAGAGAAGAAGAAGAGTTGATTTCAAAAGGAAGCATAACATCTTTAAAAAGATTTAAAGATGACGTTAATACTGTTGAAACAGGATTAGAGTGCGGTATTGCCATTGAAGGTGTAAAAAAATTCTTTGAGGGTGACAGAATCGTTGCTTTTAAAATAAACGAAATCAAGAGAACATTAGCAGACAATTGAACAATAAACCATTTTCTAGAGCTGAAAGAGTATCTCAGCAAGTATTAAAAACAATCAATGAAATCATATCACGAGATCTTGATCTTAGAAAATATGGTTTTATAACTTTTTCAAATGTAAAAATGACATCGGATTTAAAGCATGCGAACCTTTATTACAGTGTAATTAATCCAAAAATGGATCTAGAAAGGATCAATCAAGAAATAAATAATTTAGTACCAATTTTTAGAAAAAACTTATCTATGAGCTTAAATCTACGTTCAACACCCACACTTAAGTTTTTTTATGATGATTCATTTGAACAGTTTGAGAAAATAGATAAATTGATAAAGAAGATTGATTAATGATTTTTAATATTTACAAACCAAACGATTGTTCATCATTTTCAGTGGTAAAACAAGTCAAAAGAATTACAAATCAAAAAGTTGGTCATTCAGGTACTTTAGATCCATTTGCAGATGGTGTATTGGTCTTAGGTGTTGGTAAATCAACCAAACTTCTCTCTGAAATTATTCAATTTGATAAATCGTATGAAGGCGTTTTAGAACTTGGAAAAAGAACGGATTCTATGGATTTAACTGGTAATGTAGTTGAAGAAAAAGAAATACCTAAAATTTCTAATGATCAACTTAGAATGTGCGAATCTAGTTTTATGGGTGAACAGCTTCAAAGAACGCCAATGTTTTCTGCTAGAAAAATTAATGGTGTCAGATTGTACAAATTGGCCAGAAAAAATGTTGAGATAAAAACTAATCCAAAAATGGTTACTATTAAAAACCTTCTCATTGAAGCAATATCAGATAGTTCTTTAAAAATTACTGTAACATGCACCTCTGGTACATATATTCGTGTTTTAGCGGAAGATATAGCTAAAAAGCTTAATACAGTTGGTTATTTATCAAAATTAACAAGATTATCTGTTGGAGATCACCATATAGATCATTCTTTAACTATTGACAGGTTTAAGAGCGAATGGAAATAATAAAATCTATTGAAGACTTTAAAAAGCTAGAAAGCTCAGTTTTAACTGTTGGTAACTATGATGGAGTACATAAGGGACATCAAGATGTACTAAAATTCCTTGTTAGGGAAGCAGAAAAAAGAAAGGTTCCTTCATGTATTATTACATTTTTTCCAAATCCAGTTTACATTTTATTTAATGATAAAATTTCAGTTAACTTACAAAGCATTGAATCACGATTAGAATCTTTTAAAGAAATAGGTATAAACAAAGTGTTAGTAATACCTTTTACGGAAGAGTTTTCAAAAATGCCTGCTAATAATTTTGCTGAGAAGATTATTAGAAAACTTTTTAATCCTCAATTAATTTCTGTAGGTACAAATCATTATTTTGGACATAAAAAAGAAGGGGACTTTAATTTTTTAACGAATTTTTGTGAAGAAAATAATATTGAACTGCATCACCCAATTATGAGAAAAATTGATAATGAATTAGTTTCCAGTAGTATTATTAGAAAACTTATTATGGATGGTAGATTGCAGGATGTACAAAAATTAATGGGTAAATTTTATGGTTTTGATGCAACTGTTGTCCAAGGTTCTCAAAGAGGAAAAACAATGAAATATCCCACAGCCAATTTTATTCCAAATTTTAATAAACAGCTCGTTCCAGGTGTTGGGGTTTATTTAACAAGAGTATTTGTCGACGGCAAAAAGTATTTTGGGATGTGTAATGCTGGTATAAGACCAACTTTTAACGAAAAAAAATTTGTTATGGAAGTTCACATATTATCTGATAAATTCGGCAACTTATATGATGAAAACATATATGTCGAATTTTTAGATAAAATTCGTAATGAAAAAAAGTTTGATAGCAAAGAGTTGCTTATTAAACAAATTGAAAATGATAAAGAAGTATGTATTAAATTGATAGATACTTTTAAGGAGAAATATGAAATATAGTAAAGAAACAAGTTCCTTACTGAAAGACGCAGGTCTAGACGTAAAAGATGTTGGTAGTAGTGAAGCGCAGATTGCGTTTTTAACAGACCGCATAAGGTCATTAACAGAGCATGTTAAAACACATAAGAAAGATGTTCATTCTAAGCATGGTTTAGTTAAGCTAGTTTCACAAAGAAAAAAGCTATTGAAGTATTTAAGAAAAACTAAACTAGATAGTTATGATGAGTTAATTAATAAGCTATCGATAAGAGGAAGATAAAGAAGAAAATGATAAAAGTAGAAAAGAATATTGCGGGAAGACCGCTTAAAATAGAATCTGGACAAATAGCAAGACAAGCAGGAGGATCTGTATTTATTACTTATGGAGAAACTGCAATCCTTGCAACAGTTTGTTGTTCATCTGAACCAAGAGAAGGTATAGACTTTCTCCCTATGCAGGTTGAATATAGAGAAAAACATTATGCCGGTGGAAAAATACCGGGTGGTTTCTTTAAAAGAGAGGCAAAACCTACGGATGCTGAAGTTTTAACTTCACGTTTAACTGATAGGCCAATTAGACCTCTAATACCTAAGAATTATAGACATGAGTTGCAAATTATGTTAACAACAATGTCATATGATGGCGTAAATACGCCGGATGTTGTAGCAGCAATTGGTGCTTCAGCAGCATTATTATTATCACCTGTACCATTTGATGGTCCTATAGCTTCTGTTAAGGTAGGTTTAATTGACGGAGAGTACGTTTTAAACCCAACTCATGAGCAAATGGAATCATCTGATCTAGATCTTATGGTTACTGGTAAAAAAGATAAAATTTGTATGATTGAAGGTGGTTCAAACTTTGTTCCTGAAAAAACAATTTTAGAAGCACTCGATGTTGCAATGGATGGTATTAATGACATTGTTGATCTTCAAATGGAATTTTCAGATAATTTTGATAATTCTTATGAAATGATTGATACAAAAATTATTACTGATGAAATAGAAAAATCACTTAATGATACTTATTCAGTTAAAATTGAGAAGATATTTGAGTTGGATACAAAACAAGCAAGAGATGATGAATACAATGCAATTGAAAAAGAAGCATTGGAACCATTTGTCGAAGATGAAGTTATGTATCCTGAAGTAAAAGGCCATATTAAAAATATGTTCAAAAATGCGGTTAGAAAAACTGTATTAGATAAAAAAGTTAGAGTTGATGGTAGAGGACTGGAAGACATAAGAGATATAAGCATTGTTCCAACTATTCTTCCGAGAGTTCATGGATCTGCTTTATTTACAAGAGGTGAAACGCAGTCTATTGCTGCTTTAACTCTCGGATCAAGTAGAGACGAGCAAATAATCGATTCAATGGCAAGCGACTTTAAAAAGTCATTCTTACTGCATTACAATTTTCCTCCATACTGTGTTGGAGAAACAGGAAGAATTGGTTTTACTAATAGACGTGAAATTGGACATGGTCATTTGGCTGAACGTTCACTAAAGCCTATATTGCCTTCTTCGGAAGAATTTCCATACACTGTCCGAATTGTATCAGAAATTACTGAATCAAACGGATCGTCTTCAATGGCATCTGTTTGTGGAGGTTCTTTAGCTATGATGAATGCAGGCGTACCAATAAAAGAGCACGTAGCAGGAATTGCTATGGGTCTTATTATGGATGATGAGGACAATTACGCTGTTCTTAGCGATATTTTAGGTACAGAGGATTTCTTAGGAGATATGGATTTTAAAGTTGCTGGTACAAAAGATGGTATTAGTGCTATTCAATTAGACTTAAAAGTTCCAGGACTGTCTATGGATGTCCTATCTAACGCATTAGAACAGGCAAATAAAGGCAGATTACATATTCTTGATGAAATGAATAAGGCAATAGATAAACCAAACGCTATATCGCCATATGCGCCTCAGATTGAATCTTTCCAAATTCCTAAAGATAAGATTGGAGCTTTAATTGGGCCAGGCGGTAAAAACATTAAAGCTCTTCAAGAGGGAGCTGAGTGTGTTATCAATATAGATGACGACGGTACAGTTAGTGTATCTGCTGAAGATAAAGCAAAATTAGACAATGCTATTACACAGATTAAAGCTGTTGTATTAGATCCAGAAGTCGGAACGGTTTTTGATGGAAAAGTTACTAAGCTTCTAGATTTTGGCGCATTTGTTGAATTTGCTCCGGGTAGAGAAGGTTTAGTACATATTTCTCAACTAGCTTGGGAAAGAGTAAATAAAGTTGAAGATGTTCTAAGTGTCGGAGATAAAGTTAAAATAAAACTTTTTGAAATTGATAAACAAGGTCGTCTTAACTTTAGTATTAAACTATTGACTGACAAGCCAGAAAAGTAGGGGAAAAGAAATGAAGATAGGTATTCCTAAAGAAATTATTTCTCAAGAATATCGAGTATCTGTCAATCCTGAAACAGCAAAAGCTTTACTACAAGGTTCTCATGAATTATTTGTAGAAACTAGCGCTGGTGCAGGAAGTGGCTATACTGATGAAATGTATCAACAGCTTGGTTGTACTGTTGTTGATACAGCTTCAGAGGTTTTTGATCGTTCTGAATTAATTATTAAAGTAAAAGAGCCATCAATGGATGAAGTAGAAATGTTGAGAAATAAAACAATTTTTACTTATTTGCATTTAAGTTCTTCTAAAGCACTGACCGAAAAACTTTTAGAGTGTAATGTCACTGGATTAGCTTACGAAACGGTCGTTATAAATAATTCTACTCCTATGTTAAAGCCTATGAGTGAAATTGCTGGTAGATTATCTTTATTAGATGCAATTGAATTATTGAAAAAGAGTAAGGGAGGCAAAGGTAAACTTATTGCTGGTACTTCCTTAGCAGAACCTGCAAATGTGTTAATCATAGGTGGAGGTATAGTAGGAATAAATGCCATGCAGATGAGTTTAGGTTTAGGTGCGAGCACAACACTACTAGATGTAAATAATGATACACTGTCAAGAATCAAAGAAGCTTATCCAGCAGTTAACATTGCAGAATCATCAAAAAGTGTTATTGAGGGAATTCTTCCTATAGTAGATATTGTTGTGGGCGCAGTTTTAACACCAGGAGGTAAGCCGCCAACTGTGATAAGCAAAGAAATGCTAAAATTAATGGAGCCAAAAACTATCTTATCAGATGTTTCAGTTGATCAAGGTGGATGTTTTGAAACATCACGTCCTACCACGCACGATAATCCAACATATCTTGTAGATGATATAATTCATTATTGTGTTAAAAATATCCCATCCGCAGTTCCATTTACTGCAACAAATTCTTTAAATGAAGCAACTAGACCATTTATACTAAAATTTGCTAATTCTGGATTAAATGGAATGTTTGACGATAATAATCTTTTAATGGCATTAAATACATTTAAAGGAAAGTTAACAAATCAAGAAGTAGCACAAGCTCACAACCTAGACTTTGTAGATCCTAAAGAGGCTTAAAAAACACTACATTATCATTAAAGTATAGCTTTAATTGTAATTTTTTAATATTATTAAAGTAATGCTTGAATCAAGATCAAAGCTTTATTATAGTATTAAAGAGGTTAGTGAAGTAACTCAACTTAAACCTTATGTTTTAAGGTACTGGGAGACTGAATTTCCCTCATTAAAACCTCTTAAAAATAAAGCTGGAAATAGGACTTATAGAAAGCATGACATTGAAGTAATACTTGATATTAAACAATTACTTTATGAAAAAAAGTTTACTATTAAAGGAGCGGTTGAAGAGTTGAAAAATAGATCTAATAAAGTTGAAAAAGTTGAAACGATTTCAACTTCTCAAGTAAATGCATTGAAAGAAATTAAAAACGAACTAAAAAACATTTTAAATTTACTTAATAGACACTGAGGGTAAGAGTCTATTATGGTAGCCACCAAAAGCCTCTCAATTTAATTGGGAGGCTTTTTTTATAATAAAATCATATATTATGTCTTAATGACGATAATAATGTTATTTAAAACAATTTTTGAATTAAATTAATGAGGTTACTTAATACCATATTTATTGGTGCAGGTATTTTTATAGCATCTTTTTTAATACCTGTAATAGGTGCGGTGGTTTCTGTACCGATGAGTTTAATAGGTGCATGGATTTACTATAATTACAAGAGTAAATGAAAATGAAAAAAATTATAATAATATATTTATGTTTTTTGGGGACAATTATGGCAAATGATAATAAAAAAGCCGTTTTTGCGGCTGGTTGTTTTTGGGGAGTAGAATCTACTTTTCAACAACTTGATGGTGTTAATTCAACAACAGTAGGGTATACTGGCGGAAAAGTAAAGAATCCTTCTTATGAATTAGTTTGTACAGGCCTAACAGGGCATGCTGAGGCAGTAGAAGTAGAGTACAATCCTTCGGTAATTAGTTTTAGTGAACTTGTAGATGTATTTTTTAAGCTTCATGATCCAACAACAATGAACAGACAGGGTCCTGATATTGGAACTCAATACAGATCAGCAGCCTACTTTTCAAATGAAGATGAGAAGGGGATAATTGAGGAAAAAATTAATAATTTAAATGAGTCAGGTGATTTCACTTCACGCGTTGTTACAGAAGTAGAGCCTGTGGAGAATTTTTATGATGCAGAAGACTATCATCAAGATTATTATAAAAAACGTGGCATAGACGGTTGCGCTATTTAATGGGAGAAAAAATGAAACTTACGAGAAATGTTTATTTACTAAGTGCTTTATTACTAATTATTTTTACTGCTGACTTGAACGGTCAGTTTAGGAGAAAAAAGGTTAAGCTAAGCGAAACTAATAAAATTGAAGAATTTATTAACGACTATATTCAAGATCCGTTCATGATTGAACACATTCAAAATCTTCAGTCGGAACTAGTTAAGTTAGGTTTCGAAATTACTCCTCCAGATCAAGTTGGAAATCTTGAGGTTGAAATTAATTTCGAAGATTTTAACTTTGACCCATACTACGGCTCTACAGCTGATCCAAAATCATCATTTATAAAATTTATGGATCCAAAGACCAAGAAAGTAATTGCAAAATTTCAAGCAAATCAGGTATTAGCTGATGATGAATATGGCGGTCCTGCTACAAATGCTTTTGGTAATAGTTCTATGTCTCAAAGCAGTGGATATGGATCTGTTGAAGATAGACCAATTGATGTTAATGCTATAATTCTTGATTGGATTGAGCAGATAAAGAACTTCTATTAATCTTGGGCTACAGTCACAAAACAATTGAAGCCAAATGGCAAAAGTATTGGTCTGAAAACTCCACATTTAAATCAGAGGACGAATCAAGTAATAAACCTAAATATTATGTGCTCGATATGTTTCCTTATCCGTCTGGTGCAGGTCTACATGTTGGTCATGCTTTAGGTTATGTTGCCACAGATATAGTAGCAAGATATAAGCGTATGAAAGGTTTTAATGTACTTCATCCTATGGGTTGGGATGCTTTTGGCCTGCCAGCAGAGCAATATGCGATTAAAACAGGTACTCACCCCAAGATAACAACGCATGAAAATGTTCAAAATTTTAAAAATCAAATCAATAAGCTGGGCTTCTCATATGATTGGTCAAAAGAAATTAATACAACCGATCCAGATTATTACCGTTGGACTCAGTGGATATTTCTGCAACTTTACAATAAAGGTTTAGCGTACGAAGAAGAAGTGAATGTTAATTGGTGTCCTGAGCTAAAAGCTGTATTGGCCAATGAAGAGGTGGTAAATGGTAAATCTGATATTGGAGGACATCCAGTTGTACGATTACCAATGAAACAATGGATACTAAAAATCACTGATTATGCAGAATCTCTTTTAGAAGGCCTAGATGATCTTGACTGGCCTGAAAATATCAAAGAATTACAAAAGAATTGGATTGGAAAATCAGAAGGCGTTGAATTGTCTTTTGATGTTGACGGTTTTAGTGAAAAAATTGATGTTTATACAACCCGACCTGATACATTATTCGGCGCAACTTATATGGTATTAGCACCAGAACATCCTCTTGTCGATAAAATAGTATCTTCTGATAGAAAAAAATCTGTAGATGACTATATTTTAGAAACACAAAAGAAATCAGATTTCGATAGAACTGAGGTAAATAAAGACAAAACTGGTGTATTTACCGGCTCTTTTGCGATAAACCCATTTAGTAAAGAAAAAATTGAAATTTGGATAGCTGATTATGTTCTCATTAGCTACGGAACTGGAGCTATCATGGCTGTTCCAGGACATGATGAAAGAGATTGGGAGTTTGCAAATAAATATAACCTCCCTATAATTGAAGTTATCAAAGGAGGAAATGTCAATGAAGCTGCTTATACAGCAAAAGGTAATGCAAAGATAATTAACTCTAATAATGAAGACACTATCACTTTGAATGATCTTACAGTTGACGAAGGAGTAAGCAAAGCTATTGATTATATATCTAAATCTGGAATTGGAAAAGCAACAGTTAATTACAAGCTTAGAGATTGGCTATTTTCAAGACAGCGTTATTGGGGAGAACCATTTCCGATAATTCACACTGAGGCAAAGATTGAAACAGTCAAAGAAAATGAGCTACCTGTATTGCTTCCAGAAGTAGATAATTATAAGCCATCAGATGATGGAAAGTCTCCATTATCTAACATTAATAGTTGGGTTGAAGTAAGAGATGTAAATAATAATATTATTGGTCTTAGAGAAACAAATACAATGCCACAATGGGCAGGTTCTTGTTGGTATTTTTTAAGATTTACTGATCCAAATAACAGTTCCAAAGCATGGTCAAAAGAAAAAGAAAATTATTGGATGCCAGTTGATTTGTACATAGGAGGACAAGAACATGCTGTCCTTCATTTGTTGTATTCAAGATTTTGGCAC
Source organism: uncultured Fidelibacterota bacterium (assembly GCA_902624575.1). Taxonomy (GTDB): domain Bacteria; phylum Fidelibacterota; class Marinisomatia; order Marinisomatales; family Marinisomataceae; genus Marinisoma. Next base: position 48,876 of record CACNXV010000001.1, on the reverse strand, counting down.
CACGTTTTATTTGATCTGGGGCTTGTTTCTACAAAAGAACCATTTAAAAAACTGTATAATCAAGGAATGATTCTCGGTGATGACGGTACAAAAATGAGTAAATCTCGTGGAAATGTAATAAATCCTGAAGTAATTATTGATGAATATGGCGCTGATTCAATGCGACTATATGAAATGTTTATGGGTCCATTAAACAAATCTAAGCCATGGAGCACTAAAGGTCTTCAAGGATGCTATAGATTTGTAAATAAATTATGGTCAATAATTATCAATGAAAACGGTAGCTTGTCGTCGAGAATTAAAGAAGATATTGAACCTGACAATGAAACTCTTTTTATTCACAATCAAACAATTAAAAAGATAGGTGAAGACATAGAAAATCTTCATTTTAATACAGCTGTTTCTCAGTTAATGATTTACTGCAACCATATGCAAAAATGTGAATCTTTATCGAGAGAATTGGTAGAAGAGCTTATAATAATAATTGCGCCTTTTGTACCACATTTATCTGAAGAACTATGGTCAATTCTAGGAAATAAAAACTCAGTTTCATATCAAAATTGGCCGTCTTACGATGAAAGCTTAATTCAGCTTGATAATGTCACAATAGCAGTTCAAGTTAACGGCAAACTCAGAGCAAATATTGAAGTTCCAAAGGATTCTAAAGAAGAAGATGTCATTTCAGAGGCATTATCTCTTGAAAATGTAGAAAAATTTACAAGTTTAGGATCTGTTGTTAAAACAATATATGTTCAGAATAGATTATTGAACTTTGTTGTCAAGTAGATCTGTTCCTTTAGACATAACCCAAATTGTACCTACAAGGCTTAATACAGCTATTTTTTGAAATGTAGCATGCATTGTTAGCGTGTTTATAGATTTCCATGGTGCAGGACCTATTTCAAGAAAAACTATATAACCAAAAACTATAGCTGAGCATAAGAAAAGGGTAAAAGTAACATTTTTTAAGCCTTTCGAGTAAAAAAGGTAAGAATATATGCCTAGAGTAACTAAAGCACAGTTAAATACTGAATTTGCAAAGAAAATATGTAAACCATATAATGATGGAACGTCTGCTGGAGTGAAAACAACTCCTAGCAAGCTAATTGAACCTAATAATGCTGATATTTTAGCTACTATACTAATTTTAGGCATTTCTAATGAAAAGTAATTAGCAGCATTAAATAAATATATGAAAGCAGCAATAATTTGGATCAACATACCAATCGAAAAAAGTATTATTGATATTGTATTATCATCACCAGAATGACTTGTTGTGCGTCCTAAATCACTTATAAAGTTTTTAAAAAAATTATAGTAGGGTGTCTGTTTCTCGACGTAATTACCACCACCATAGAACATTGCTGCTAGGCTTAAGAAGCCGAGGTAAGAGAGTAATAATATTCTTGTTGTTTTACCTAGTGTGTATTTCATATATATCTAATTATACATAATATATATTATGCGTAAACTTAATGTTCATTATATTTTTTTATTAAAAAATTCTTATTTGGAAATTTACCATAAATATCTTTAGATATCTTACTATTATTAAATTTATAATATTCTGTATCAATTAAAGTTTTATTTACTTCAATTTTCATTGAATTAGGATTTATTTTAATTTGCCCATTATCAAACAATTTATGTATGTCTCTTCTTAACAATAACCCATTAGATGAGTGATTTATACCTGACGAAGAAAATTTATATATATGACACGCTTCTAGAACATCTATAACATTACAATTTGATATACAGCATTTTTTAGAAAAATTAACTAATAAGTTATTTCTAAACTTTTGCTGCCCTTTTCTTATTTTTTGACTAATCAATCGTTTTAAGGTTATGTCATCGTTGCCAGCTTCTTGATTTGGTAGCATCTTTAAATTATTATTTTTTTTATTTATAATGCTATTTTCAAGTAAGTATTTATTTTTATCGATTATATCAATGATATCATTTTGAACATTCTTTCCAACACCGTACAAAGGTTTTAAACCTTTTAAGTGCTCAATATTATATGATTCTTGTTTTATGAATCTTTCACCATTTTTAGTCTTATCATACATTTCAAAATAATAATGTATTGTCTTTTCTAGGCCCTTATAAAGAATTTCTTGTTCAATAGATCGTTCATTTTTCTCCATTGATATACTCCTTTAATATTTTTGCAATTTTTTGAACTAATGGCAAAGTAACGGTATTTCCTGCCATTTTATAAAGCTGAGCATCTGAAATATCTTTTAAAGAGAAATCATTATAACCCTGCAGCCTAAAACATTCTCGAGGTGTTAATTTTCTAGTTGTTAGTTTAAATCTTTTATATCGAATACCAACCTTGTCTTTAATTAAAGGAACATTGTGTCCACCAGCTCCCATACTTGCTACAAGTGTTGGACATTCATTTTTTTTATTTTTTCTAACGTAAACCCTTCTAACTTGAAATACTGAATCATCTGTAATTTCACCGTCTGGCATTTCCAGGGTATTCCACCAATCACTGGTTTTTTTATCATAGTGACGATAGTAATTAGGGTTTGTTACTTGATCTTCCAAAAATTCTCTAAAATTTCTTTTTTTTGCACTTTGTTTTAGCGTCAATAATGATGAAAGTTTGGAGTTACTAATATTTTCAAATAATAAGTCATCTCCGTCTTTCACATAAACCATGAATACTCTTTCTCTGTTTTGAGGAATATCTGTAATAAGCGATGTATTTAAATGGATAAATCTTCCAAAATAATCCCTTTTCTTGAGTTCTTTCTCAATAACATGTTTTGTATTTCCGCCGTCATGAGTTTCAATATTTTTGACATTTTCAAATAATAAAACCTTTGGTTTATCTTTATGATTGAAATGATCAATAAAATCCATCATCCAATTAAAGCAGTTTCCTCTTCCCTTTTTATCCTTAAACCCTTCACGATATCCTGCATTAGAAAATGGCTGGCAGGGAAAACCAGCAGTTAATACATCTACGGGTTGAATATCAAACTCATTAAAATGTTCGTTAATATATTCAAGCGAAATAGGTTTATTACCTAAATAATGATCAGATCCTACAACTCTTTTATAAACTTGATGGGTATACTTATCAATATCATTAGCCCAGGCTACTTTAAAGCCTTCATTTTGAAATGCAAGCTCTAACCCTCCTATTCCTGAGAAAAGGCCACCTACGGTTAATTTTGATGCTTTATTCGTCATTATATCGGTCAACTCCTGAGACATAATCTATAATATCACCAAATAGCAACCAAATAATAAAGCAGCAGAACCAAAATCCGCCTGCAAGTATGAGAAATTCCCTTGTAAATACTAATTCACTGCCTCCAGGTAGAAACAGTAGGAATAAAGATAAAAGTATAATAGTGCATGTAATTCCGGTCATTTATATTTTTTCTTCAATTTTGTTAAAAGATTTAATCATTTCATCGAACGAATAATTTAAATAACTAGGATTTACAGCCATCCAAAGCTTTACTTCTTTTAAAAACCATCTATATCTGACTTCATCATTTACGTAATGTTCTTTAGATCTAGAGGTTCTAATATCTTTTTTTTCGTTCAAAAAGTAAATAATTGTATTTAAAAGCTTCTTTTTATTAGTAATTGTTAAAGGTCTTTCAAATAAACTTGCACACAAATCTAAATGTGTAAATGCGATTTTTGTATAAAAATAGTCGTCTTCTTGTTCAAGATTCTCTAAACCTTCAATTTCCCAAGGTCTATATGTTAAATGTGGTACTAACCATAATTTCCCAATTGGATTTCTATATAAAAGTCGGGTATTAGTATTCATGATATCTGTGAAAAAATTACCTTTTATTAAATTTGCAATTTTTAAATGTTCATCCTTATCTTTCTCATTAAGATTTATAATTCTCTTTTCAAAAGAACCTTTATTTTTAAGATTGCCATCAATTCTATCTATTATATAATTAAAATATTTTAAGTGACAAACTGTAGCCCAAAACTCAGGCTGTGTAGCTTTATACCAAAACATATCATCCTTTATAGCTTCATAAACAATAATTGAGTTTTTTAAGTCGTTTTCTGATTCTGGATTTTTTAAGCTAAAGTCATATGAAATTTCAGGGAAATTGGGCATTACTCCTGCCTCAACATCAAATAAATTTTCATCATTTATAGCAAAAGGTTTATATCCGTATTCTTTGATTACTTTAATACTTTTTAATGAATATATCATTGAATCAAGATGAGCTCTTTTTAAAATTTTAAACATTATTTATTTAATGCCTCCTTTGCCGCTCTAATAAAAGATGCTTTATTTTTTTTGTTCATTATTTTCTGTGTAGCCTTAAAAATTGCTTTATGATTATCTTTTTGCAAATCATGTTTATCTATATCCTTCTTAATAGCTTTAGTCCAGGAATAATTAATTTCTTCATTTAAAACTCTCAAAAGAACTCTTTGAACTAAAGGAAAATTAAATAATAAATTTCTCAAATTAGGCTTTGATGATAGATTTTGCCATTCAAGATAAATATTATTATTAGTTTTATCTGGTAAATATATAAATACTCCTCTTTTTTCTATATCATATGTTATTTCATCAATTTCGCTTGATGGTACACAATGAAAAATTTCTTTTGCTTGAATTTCTGCGTCTGGAAGATTTCTAGGTTCAAATGTAAATTTTTTCGTATTAGATATTGCTAAAATATCATTTTTTTGCAAATCAAATGATTCATTTTTATAAAAAGTTTCATTTGTATCATCTTCAAACATAAAATTTTTAAGATTTTCTGATAATAATATTTTGAGATCAAATTCAATTGTTCCCCTCAATTCGTTTTGTTTTAAAATTATATCTTTAGGCGCATCATTAATAATAAAAGTGTCTGAAAATAAAGTTGCCGCACACCTAACTTCACAAACAACTTGTGCTAATTTATCGTCTAAAAGTTTTTTCAAAGATTTACTTTTTAATTCATAAAATACATTATCAATAACAATTTGTCTTTCTTCATTTTCATGTCTTTCACCATGAATTATCTCGAATTGACAATCACTGTTGTAGTCATTATTTAAAAATGTTGCTAGAACCGGGTGTGGAAAGTATGTAATTCTACTCATTTTCTTCCTCATCACTTTCTAACATCCATAATTGAGGTGCAATTTTTACATTTTGATCAATCTCAATTACAAAAGTATTTTTACCTTTTGTGATATTTTTAGCAACAAATGTATTTGTTGTAACTTTATAATCGATACTTTCAGAAAAAGCTTTTTCTACCTTAACTCTTCTTTCCTTCTCGTTATTGTCACTACTTGCATAACAAACAAACCTTGCCTCATCTAAATCTTCGTTAAAAATAGAGATGACTTTATATTTATTATCTGTTTGATGTAGAATTCGCATTTCATCAATTTTACCTCTTGTTAAACTATACTTATGAGCTGGTTTTGGATTAGGTCCTTCTCCTGGTTTAGGATCCGGTCCAGGTTCTGTAATTATACCATTAATATCTCTTTTGAGAACATGAAAAGGATTCTTCTTTTTTTGTTTCTTTTCTTCAAATTTCTTTGAAGATTTTTTTCTATATTTTATTTTAAGTGGATTCTTGCTTCCAGAAGGAGATTCTCCAGGAAAAGAAGTCGTCCAAAAATCAGTTTCGCTTATTAAACTGGATTCCCCACTTTCATCTCTAAGTTCTTCTAAAAACTTATCTAATTCCTTGTGCACTTTTTGCATTGAAGATCTAGCTTTTGTTTCATTTTCACCTTGCAATCTTGATGGAATTAGATCATTGTGAGGTCCATTTTCAATTGAAGCCATAAATTTATTCCCATTTTTATCCGTTACAAGAATCAAGGCAACATAAGGTTTATCTTTTCTTCTAATTGTCGAATCAAGTTTAACTTTCATTTTAAGCTTTCTCATCCACATAGCATGTTGTGCATCAATTATTTGATCATTATGATCTTTTGGATCAACTGAAACGTAAAGGCTTACTTTTTTAAATTGTTCACAATTTACTTCTTTAGAAACGCCATTTATATAAGCATCTAAATAAAACATTGAGCATGGCTTATTTCCTTGAATTACTTTTGCTAAATCACTATGATAGCTTTTATTGTCTGCTTTTTTAGAAAATTTTCTATAATTATCAATTAACAATTCTTCAATATTATTGTGATCTATAACCTTTTTGTAAGATCCATTTATAATCCTACAAACTAATTCTTTGTCATAAATTGATAAAAAATAATTTTCTGATACTTCTTTAGCAATTGTTTGTATAAAATTCTTACTATTGAAAGAAAGATCTTTTCTTGGTGCAATTATGTATATATCAGTTCCCTTCTCACTCCTTAAAGAAACGTATTTCTCAATTTCATTAATATCGTCTATAGCCTTGTTTTTTTCTGTCACAAACTTATTAATATTAGAAAAATGTTTATTTCCACCATTTATTGGAAATGATCCCATTATAGCCTTAGCTGCAAATCCATATTCTTCTTGTTCATTAAAAGTTGAATATATTACAGTTCGTAATTGAGATATTGTGAAGGATGCATATTTACCAAATCCAAATGTTCCACCTCCTGATTCACCTTGATAAACAGATGAACCTTCAGCAGATAGAATTGTATCAAATCTTTCATCATTCTTATTAACGTGCTCTAAGCCAACAGTATTATAATCGCCAATTCTGATAACGTCTATTTTTTTTGTTTTTTTACATTCGTCTAAATATTTTAAAGTTGCTTTCATATCATCTATCATTGCAAGGTTGTCTTTATTACGTTCCATATTATACTTTATTGAATCTCTGCAATAGTTATCATATTCCTCAAAATTAGGTATTATGCTTATATCGGAATTTTTTAGATATTCAAACTCAACAATGCATGGATTTTTAGAGCCTTTTGGTTTAGCATCAATACTATTTTGAATTGATTCTCTTACTACACTAGTTATTCTAACCCCTGAATCAGGAATAAATTTATCTAAACCTGGATGATTCCAGCCTGGTTTTGATGAAATCTTATCACACATCCAATTGTTTTTACCACTCATTTACACTCCATAATTATGTGTTAATATTAACGATATAGTGGAGAACGACCAATCTCCACTATAATCGACGAAAGGAGGCATCATACCAACCCCTTTTAACAACACAAAAAACAAAAAGGAGTAAAATGAAAACATGGGATTGATATGATACTCGAACATAAATAAAATCTTATTATCGCAACTTGAAATCATTGCTAGAATCTTTACCATTATTTCTAAATGCTTCTCTTACACTCTGAACTTCTCTTAAGAGTGTTCGGTAAATCTTATTACCATCTCTTTCTTCATATGAATAGTTTGATTTATTAGCCAAGTTTTTAACAAGTCTAAGTGCATTTAATGCGCTTTTTACTCTCTTTTCAGCTAACATTACAAACTTTTCTTCTCTTTCTTTAATACCCATTATGCTTCTCCTTGAATATGATCTATGGTTAAACTATTTAAATCGGTGCTATCATTCGGTAACATTTTAAATTCATTAGAATAGATTAAGTCTTGTAAGGACTTTAAAATAACATCTTTATCATTGGAAGATTGTTTTTGATAGATATTAAATCTATCAGCAAATTTTCCATAAATATGATATTTTAAATCATAATCGAAAAAATCATTTCTTGAATAAATATCGCGCAGCTCACACAAGACCCATGATAATTGATATGCTAAATTTGTTACAATAATAACATCTTGACCATAAAATGAATGAGGCGCAATCACATCATCTATGTTATCTGTGACTGTTAAATCAGCACCCCTCCAAAACTTTGTTTGTTTTAATGTATGATCGCTATCTAAACTTCTTCTGGTTGGGATATTATCTATTAAAATATCAGCCATCAAAAATTCTATTTCTTTAATGATTTTTTCTTTCATTTGCCCTCTTAAATTAAATTAATAATACGTAAATATAAATAATATAACCTTAAATGTCAACATATAAAGGTTTATATGCTGAAATTAAGGCGTTTAAACGAAATAAAGGAATAAAAAAATGGAAGTGAAATATAATAATTTCGTTTAAATCTATCATATATACATAATTTTGTTATTTAGGTTCCCATATTTCTTTAAAAAGGCAATTCAATACATTTTTTATCGACAATAAGTTATATTCACATTGACGAATATATATAAGAGAACATAAATTAGATTCTATGTTATTTAAGAAAGTATCTGAAATTGATAGAGATGAACTACCAAGAGAAAATGGTGTTTACTTATTTAGATTAAATGAAAAAGCCGCTTTAGATGGATTTGAAAATCCTGACTATTTTAGAATCGTTTATATTGGAAGAGCTATTAAAACAAAGTCGATTTTTGGTAGGTTTGGAAGTCACATTGAAACCTCATCAAAACAAACCTCTTCTTCTGGTTCTACCTTAAGAAGATCTTTGGGTGCAATATTTAAAAAAAAATTTAGTCTTAAAGCATACCCGAGATTTGATAAACAAGAAAATATACCTAATCATATTGCTAATTTTAACTTTATTTTGCCAGAAGATGACTATACAAAAGAAACAATTTTAACAAATTGGATGAAAGAAAATCTTGAATATTTTTACATAGAAACAAAAGATGCTATAGAATTAGAAAAATATTTAGTTAAACATCTTAAACCAACATTAAATGATTCAATAGAACACAATCCACTTAGAGATAAAGTACATGGAAAAAAAGGTTTAAGACAAAAATGTAAAAATGAGGCCTCTAATTTTAGCGAAATGAACTATGGATTTATTCCGAAAAACTAATCTTCGTTAGATGCGCCTAGAAAAAAATCAAGAAATTTCGAAATTTTGGAACTATTTTTTTTAATATATGTTAAGAAATAGAGAAAGAATTTTGAGGATAACTCAAAAAGGAGCATTTATGCTAACAAATCTATTTATCTTTCTTGCTTTCACTTCTAATGATATAAAAGACAATCAACAAATCGATGAAGATGGAATGATACAAAGAACCTATTATGTAAATGAATATAGAGCTGAAGGATTACAATCTTTTTCAGAAGCTTTTAGACAAGCAAGAAAGAAAAAAGGACCTGGTCAAATATTTAAATGGAATAATAAATATTATACAACAAACTATTATTATGAGACAATTATTGTTATTGCTGATGAGGTTGTGAAAATTGATAAAGAAAGTAATACATATAAAACTGATGAACGTTTTACAGATATGATCGCTGTTAGATCTTTTAAAGATAGTGATTTATTTGAAATTGATTATTCGTTCTTAAACGAAGTAGCTAAGAAATAAATATTATAATAGTGTTTTAATTTGCTTTGCAGCATCAATAATCGCTGACTCTGAAGATCTAAAATTCCAACCTAATATGTTTTTTGCATTATTTGCATGATATACACGTAAAATATCGATGTCATTTACAAAGTGTTTAATCTGCTTATCAAAAATGGAAAATATTCGTGCTAAAAGTGAAGGTAGTTTTATTTTAGGAGCTTTATAGCCATTATCATTGAGCACTTTGGCTATTTCAGGAAAAAACATGTGATTATTTGATGCAATAAAGCGTTTTCCAGGAGCCTTGTCATTAATCATTGCTTCAAAATGCATATCAGCAACATCTTTAATATGAACTATATTAATACAAATATTTAAGGTTACAGGTAATGATCCGTCAATTAAACGCTTAATAACCAAATTTGAAGCGCCAATATCATCAGATAACGAGCTTCCAAAAACCATGGACGGATTAATTGCAACAGCTTCCATATCAGTTTTTCCTTCGTTATCTTTCATAAAGTCCCATAAATATTGCTCCGCTTTGGTTTTACTAGTCTGGTAAGGAGCGACATCCATACTTAAATCTGTCCAATCGGTATCATCGTATTCATTTTTGTGATTTGACCCCCCTACCGCTGCAACTGAGGATGTCATTACAAAACGTTTGACATTATTCTTTAAAGCCGCGTTAAGGCATAGTTTTATACCGTTTACTGCAGGTTTTACTACAACATCATAATCATTTGAACTACTTGTTGGTATTGGTGAGGCAATATGTTGGACATAATCACATCCAGCAACAGCTTCATCCCATCCTTCGTCTTTTAATAAATCAAGTTCACAGAATTCAAGCATGCCTTCCGTTGATACTTCTTTTTCAACCGCATCAATGACTTCTTGCTTTCTATCTAATGAGCGTAAAGACGTACGTACTTTATAGCCCTCTTGAATGAGCTTTGAGATTAGATGTAATGAAATAAATCCAGATCCACCACTTACAAAAACTTTTTCCATACTAATATTATTCAGGTTTTGGGTACCAAATCATTACCATTTGATATCCAATGATAAAGAGATGAATTGCATAAACAACAATACTGTCCCAAATATCAAACCATAAGTGAGTTTGCATAAAAAGCAACCCAACTATAATACAAAAAACAGATGTAAAAGCTTTAGCTATAGGTCTTACTGTATCACCATTATTTATTGCAACTCTTAAAGATTGAGCTAAATCAAATGATTTAATAGTTAATAAAGCCCAAACTAAAAGATATGCCGATACTGCTATTGTTTCTTCCATAATCAAAAATAGAAAAGAATTAAATAATTAGAAACTCAAAAATAATTATAATTAATAAAGATCTAATCCCTTGGAAACTAATCCTTTAAAGTTTGTTAGTTTTTTAAGATAAAATGTTATTTTTTGAGCAAATTCTTGATCATCTTTACTTAATTCTAAAATTTCTAATGACAACAACCAGTCGTTAGGATAATTAGTTTGTAAGTTTTTAAAGATTTCATGCAATCTTTTTGAATCAATATTATCATTTTTCCTCATGCTTTTTACTTCTTTATAATAACAATGAAGATTTAACTGCTCTTTTGAATAACTAATTGCTGCAGGTTTTTCAGATGATAATTCTCCACCATCCTCAAACGATTGATAGGAGGCTGGACCAGCAAAACATGAAGTGATAGTTTCACCTACTGCCATATCATATATACCCCATTCTGGTTCGAATAAAGTCTGTTTATCTAGCTTAACTTTACATTCATCAAAAGTTAAAAGAAGAAGCTTTCCACTAACTGAGCGGGTCATTGATATTAGCTTGCCATTAACATGTACTCCGTTATCAAAAGTAATTTCAATATTTTGATTAACTATAATGCCTATTTTTTCTAATTCCTCATCTGAACAATCCTCTAAAGACTTTTCTAATCCTACTATGGATCCAACTGGACTGCCAAAACCATCTTGATGGTATGATTTATCATGACCGTTTAATTCTATATTATTGCAGGATAAGGATGACGGACCTGATGATTGAAGATAAATAGGTTGATTATTTTCGTGTAAAACCTTGGCAAATATTCCTGATATTTGTAATCCTGAACTTAATTGAACTGTACCTAATTTTTCAGATTCAATAAGTTTATTTATACCACTTAATCCACCTGTTCTAAATGCCATTGTTTTTGCAAACTCTTCGAGAACATCATTTAATTGTTTAAATGATTCAGTTACAAAAAGTTGTGGTTGCGCTGTTGTAATATCAAAATTCACTTCTGCAGCTTTTAAGCTGTAAGGTATTTTTGAAATATCTGGTTCTAAACATTCTTGAGACTCTGAAATTGAAGACAAAAGCCCAGCTCCATAAATCTTAGGATTTTCAAGAGTTCCAATTAATCCATATTCAACAGTCCACCAATGCAAATTTCTTACTTTAGCCATTTCAGAAAGTTGGCCTATATTTTTTTGTAAATGCTCAACTGTTTCTGTAGCTGAATCAATTTCTTTTTTTGAAGAATTAGGGTTTTCTTTAAGAATTGATAAATGTCTAATTGCTTTAAATAATTGGTCATCAATTGGTTTGGAGATAGCTTTAGCGCCAATTTCACCAAAGACTTTTAAATAATTAGAATATTCTTTTTTGGCTATGATTGGTGCATGTCCAGCCGACTCATGAATAATATCTGGTGCTGGTGTATATTTTATGTGTTCAATTGTTCTTATATCAGCTGAAATAACTAAAACATTATTTGCTTGAAATTCCATAAATACTGCTGGTGGAATAAATCCATCAACCGCCACAGCTGCCCAACCAATATCTTTGAGAATTCGGTTCATACCTTCCATGTGAGGAATTTCATCAGTAGTTATTCCAGATTTTGCTAAACCTGGTAAAAAGCTTTCATGGGCAACATGTTGTAAATAATCAATATTTGCCTTCATAACATATCTCCAAACAGCCTGATCTTGAGCAGTGTACTCAGCGTATGGTTGTTTGACTATGTACTTTTGTAAATGCTTGGGAAGTTTTTTTGTAATTGAATTTAGTTCTATTTTGAATTCACTCATGATTAGGCTATGAATATACAAAATACTTGGAAACCTAATTATAATTTAAAAGTATATACAATATGAAAGAGACATTAAGAGGCATAACAAACGGAGTTAAAAAATATGTATAATAATGTTGAAAAATTCGTATTAGCAGCTGTAATTTTATGCATCGGTTCACTGTTTTTTCTAATGGATAAATCCGAAGAAGTTGAACTAGCCGATACAACTACCTCAGAAAGCTTACGCAATGAAGCCACTGTGGATGTAGAAATTACCTCATTAGTTAATAACGCAAATATGGGTAATTCAGTCAATGATGAAGCCATGACTACAGACGCAGTGGCAACATTAAGCGATAATGTTGTTCAAATTGAAACTACCCCTGTTCCCTCTTTTAATGAAGCTTTCCTTGCTGCTAGAAATGCACTCGGACCAGGTCAAAATTTTGAATGGAATGGAAATTTATATACAACCAACTATGTGGATGAAACATTTGAAATCATCCAACGCGACATAGTATTAGAAGAAGTTGAAGTTAATCACACTGAACCACAACTCAGTGAAGTTAATGAAGACGAAGCTATTGCTTACAATACCAAATAGTTATCTCATTACCTCGGTATACAAAAAAAGGTGTCTAGTCGAAGACACCTTTTTTTTATAGAAAAATTCTTTTTTATTCTTCAGTAATAAATATCGAAGAAATCAAAAATAAAACAAATGGGTACATAAAGTCTTTAGATAAAAGAGCGCTATCCCAAACAAAAAATTTCATATACGACGCACCTAGCATGACGATTGCTATCATTGAGGATCCAATGAGTTGTAATTGCCTATATTTAATACCAAGAGCTAGAAAAATAGGACCAACAATTTCAAATATTACTACAAAATAAACTAACCATAATGGTAAAGCTTTTGTTAGTCCTTGGCCGTCAATAATAGGTAATTTGTTTAAGCCAGCGTTTAAAAATATAAAAATCAATACTATACGCATTAATTCAAGAACAAATTTTCTGTAGTAAGAAAAGTCTATGTCTTCAAAGCTAAACATCTTCATCATCCACATTTTCAGCTTCTATTCGTTCAATAACTGGCTTTACATCTAAATTAACATTGTCCAGTTGAGTCTTGTCAATTTCAATTCCTTGTAGCTTTTGAATATCTCTTACAGATGGTTTTAACCTACTATTATATGATGACACTGAAGCGTTATATGCCTTTCCTAAAGAGGAAATACGACTTCCCACAGCATCATACAGGTCTTCATATTTTTTGAGACGATTTGATAGGTCTTTTGCAGTATTTATGACAGCATCTGCATTTTTAGTTAACGCCATCTGTCTCCAGGTTTCGCTTATTAGATTTAGTAGTGGCATTATTGAAATCGGAGAAACAATAAACACTTTAAGCTCTGCTCCATCATTAAATAAGTTACCGTCATGCATTAGAGCCGCTTGAAAGCCAGGCTCAAAAGGAATAAGCATAATTACAAAATCAATTGGGCTTTCAAATTGCTCATGATATTTTTTTGATGATAAAGCTTTCATGTGCGTTCGACATTTTTTAGCATGCTCTTGCTGTAATCTTACACGCTCATCTTCATCTTTTTCCTCGAGACTTTCTCTAAAATCATTCATTGGACATTTGGAATCGACAGGTATTATACCACCATTAGGTAACTTTATTACCATATCAGGAATTGAATCACCTTTTTCAGTTCCTCTTTGTTCTTCAAAATCTACGTGATTGATCATTCCTGATTTTTCAACAATATTTCTTAACTGAACTTCACCCCATTTACCCTGCACGCTTGAAGACTTTAATGCTTGGCTCAAGGTCATTGTCTCATCTCTTAAATCATTATTTGTAGTCAGAAGGTTTTTAATTTGCGTTTCAAGCGATCCTAATTCTTGTTTTCTTTCTTTTTGAAGTCCTTCAATTCGTTCATCAAGCTCTTTAACAGATTTTGAAATAGGATCTATGCTTGTATCTATATCTTTCTTATAAGACTCCCAATCCTTTTTTTGTAATTCTGCGCTTTGTTTTAAGACATCTTCTAAAGCTTTTTTTGCTGCTTCAACTGCAATATTTGATGCACGTTCATTTAAAAGATCTTCTTTATCATCCGAAGTAGTAGGCATTTTTTTGCTCATTTGAAACAAGGTGTAACCAATCATAAAAAGAGCAATGGAAAAAATTAGGATAAATAGTATTATAAAAAAGGTTTGCATCGTCTAGCAATATAGGTAAAAAATTATTTGTCTGAAATAAAATTAGAAGAATTAAAGTGAACTTTTTTCAGGAACAGGCATATCACTACCTAAAATCTTTTTTAAATCTGAAAATCCACCAATAGCAACACCGTCAACAAAAATTTGAGGTACATAAAAGTCTTCAAAACCGATTTTTTTAAGTTTTGCTCTAGACACCTTATAATCTTCAACATCTACTTCCCTAAAAGGAATATTCTCTTGATTTAAAAGGATTTTTGCTCCTTTACAATATCTACACCAAGGTGCAGTAAAAATTGTCACACCAGCACCTTTAAAATCGGCTGCTGTAATCGTTTCTTTTGTAAATATTGGATTAGGGTTTCTTACAACGATAGAATCGTTGATATCCTTAAACTTTATGTGATGAAATTGTGCTGTAGCAATCATAAATGTCGCTGAAGCTAATAGAAATAGATTTTTTTTATCAAGCATGTTTAAATATAATTAGTTAATAGAGTATTTACAAATTTATATATCTTCGAAAAGGTCCTTTGAAGGCTTTCTAAACTTTGATCTGTATTGATACTTATCTTTTGAAGTTCTAAATCCAACAGGTAAAATTACAGCGGATATAAGGTTTTTGTCCTCCAACTCTAATATTTTATCAAATTCTTCGTTTTTAAAGCCTTCCATTGGACAAGCATCAATGCGCATATCAGCGCAACCAACCATTAGTTGTCCTAAAGCTATATAACACTGTTTTTTAAGCCATTCGAGCTGCTTACCCTTGTCCATGTTAAGAATAATTTTTTTAGAGCCTTCTCCATAACTATTTATGCCGTCTTCATCATAATCTGCATCATTTTTTCTTGTATCATGCATATCGCTGATAAGTTGATCAATATCACTTTCAAAGACCTCCTTGTAGCTACAAAAAACAAACAAATGTGAGCAATCTGTAATTTGGCTTTGATTATAGGCAGCTGGTAAGAGCTTTTCTTTCATTTTTTTATCTTCGATGATAATAATTTTATAGAACTGAAACCCCCATGATGACGGTGACAATCTTACAATTTTCTTAAGATTTTCTAGCTGTTCATCAGATAATTGCTTTGATGAATCAAAATCCGTTGTTGCATATCTCCAGTTTAGACTATCTATAATTTTCATCGAATAATAATTTTTTCTGAATTTAATGGTAAATGCATTACCATGTTATCATTAACTATAACAGTTTTTAATGGAGAAAGCCTTTTGAATTTTTTTAGTGCTCTTTTAATTATAAAATTATCTTTATCAGGTATGATATGAATTAATGCTAATAATCCTACATCCAAACTATCTAACCTTGATAATAATCCAGGTTGATTTTTTGTATCAAATAAGTTGGTGTGATAATCTTGAATATCTTCAAAAACTTTACCAACTCTGTCATTACCTAATGCATAGGAAGCTTTGCTAACTTTTTTACTTTCTTCAGTAAATATTCCTTCATGAATCAACACATCAACACCATTGACAAATGAATAGTCCTCCATTAAAGCTGTGTCTCCGCTTAAAATAACAGATCTATCTCCTGAAACTATTCTATAACCTACTGCGCCTTTTACTGGACCATGAGGTACTTGAAAGGCACTTACTTTAATATTTTTGTCCTCAAAAACTACTTTTTCTTGTTCGGGTACATCAAAAGCTTTTGAAACAAGTAAGCCGAATTCACTTTTTAAAAAACCGTCTCCATGATGTATAACTCTATGCTCTCTATCAGATTGATATGCTAGATTAAATCCATCCACTAAATTATTGAGTTCTTCTCCTGCACCATAAACACTTAAGGAATTTTTTCTTCCTCTTACCCAAGATGCTAATACTAACTCTCCAAGTCCACCGACATGATCAGAATGAGTATGAGTGATAAAAACAGCTTTTACATTTGCTGCATCAAGCGTTCCTTGTGAAATGAAATTTGCCACAGACCTCGAACCAACATCAAAAACGTAAATACTATCATTTATATCAAAGACCACACTTTGTTGAGCAATATGCGGTGTTAAAGGTGTACTAACGCCTGTATAAACTATTCTTAATATATTGGGTTCATTTTTAGGTATATCAACCAGCTGTTGTACAAAATAAGGGTAGAGTTTTTTTTCAATTAAATTAAAATTTTTAAAGGAAATTGCTAAAAGAGCTAGAATTGTAAATAATACTAATACCTTAAGTTTTTTCATTAATTAAAAGTAGTTTTAAACCCCAATTGATAATTGAGGATATTTAATTAAAAGAACAACAAGGATTGTTGCTAACATGATAACTAATAGCGAAAAAACAACTATCTGTAATATCTTTTTTTCTGATAGATCTTCTAATCTCATAGATTAATTATCAATAAAATCGTTTAACCACTTTTCGTAATCTTTATCAACTTTAGATGTTTCAATCGTTGAAATTTCAGGAATTTCGTAATTATGAAGCTCTTTAATTGTCTTATAGACTTTTTCTTCCATCTTCTTAGCTGTTTTAATAAATAAAATAACTTCTCTTGATTCAACAATTCGTCCATCCATTACATATTTTGAACGCATTCTTGGAATCATATTGACGCAAGCAGCCAATTTCTCTTTTAATAAAGTATTAGCAATCATTTTCATGACTTTATGATTATCTGTTGAAGTTTTAATTATTATCACTGGTTATCAACCCACATTTTGACTATGTCATTTAAAACATCCATTGTAACTGCACCGTTCTTAAGTACTACATCATGAAAAGCTTGTAAAGAAAAATTAGATCCAAGTTTTTCTTCGGCATATTTTCTTAATTTTTGTATCTCAATCATACCAATTTTATAGGAAACAGCTTGTCCAGGCCATACAATATGTCTTTCAACCATTCCTATACAATCTCCTTCTGGATTAGCGGTATTATTCATATAGTAATCTATGCCCTCTTCTCTGGTCCATTTATAATGGTGAACACCTGTATCTACAACCAACCTACATGCACGCCAAAGCTCACCTGATAAACGACCAAAATCAGAATATGGATCTTTATATAAACCAATTTCTTTTGGAAGAGTCTCAGAGTAAAGAGCCCATCCTTCTGAATAAACACTATATCCGCCATATTTTCTAAAACTTGGCATATCCTGAACTTCTAATGCTATTGAGATTTGCATATGATGACCTGGAATAGCCTCATGGTAAGCCAGGTTTTCAAGTTTATAAATAGGCATATCTCTCATGTTATACAAATTAGCATAATAAACACCTGGTCTACTACCATCGGCTTGCCCTCTTTGATAAAAGGCTATACCAGCTGAGGCTTCTCTGTAAGCTTCTACTGCTCTAACTTCTAGTGGTATAGATGGCAAACCAAAGAAAAGTTCTTCAATTCTTGCTGACAAAGTATCTACAACTACTTGTACCTGATCAATATACATTTTTCTACCTTCAGGTCCTTGCGGGTAATAAAACTGTGGATCCTCTCTCATAAAATCAAAAAATTCTTTGAGTGAACCGTCAAATTCAACTTGTTCCATAATTCCATATATTTCTTCATGAATTCTCGCAACTTCACTTAGTCCAATCTCATGAACTTCTTCTGCAGTTAGACCAAGAGTTGTATATCCATCCAACACAAATTGATAATAATCACCACCATCTTCAAATTTCCAAACCCCATGATTATTGTCAGCTAAGGTTGCTTGCTGTTCAAGGAAAGCTATCAGTTTTCTATAAGATGCATTTACCAAAGTAACTAATACAGCTTCTGCTTCACTTTGATACCTTAATTTTTCTGCATCAGATATATCAAGACTATTAAGTTTTTTCATAAAATCTTCAAAAATCACATTTTGTTTTTTTACTTCTTCAAAAGGATAACCTGAAATAACATTTTGAGCTGTTTTAATTGCTTGAGGATATACAAAAGATGGAGCTAGTTTATCAACATCTTGTCTTAATCTTAACTGTTCGATTAAATCATCCATTAAAGGTTCAATATTGCGCAATCTTCCTATGTAATCTTTAATATCTTTTTCTTCATCAACTTTATGATAATTGATTAAAAATGATGGGATAGAAGAATGCTTTCCTCCTCTATGAGTTATAGGATAATTATGGAAAATAAAACTATCTCTTTCTACAGTTCTTTTTAACTGCTTTTCCATTAAACGATAACTTACTTTGGTAGATTCATCAAGCTTGTCGAAATCAATATTTTTCTCCATAAACACTAAATCATCTTTAGCTCTGGAAGCAACTTGTCTTGATTTTATCCATGTAATATCATCCCATTGATCATAATTAGATTTATAACCTAAAGATGCTTGAAATTCTGGGCTATCTAGCACTCTATCTTGAAATACTGACTCAAAAAACTGTTGAGCTTTTTTAACTTCACTCTGGTCTACTTTTTCAGAACATGAAATCATAAAAAAAGCTATCATTGCTAGTAAGAAATTTAATTTTTTCATTGTTATTTCAACTCCATTTTAAATACAAAAATTAATTTAATAATAATTCTGCTGATAAGACGGTGTTTTCTACCAACATAGCTATTGTCATCGGGCCTACACCTTTTGGTACTGGCGTAAGTGAGCTTGCTATTCCAGTAACACTTTCTTGATTAACATCTCCAACAATTCTAGATTTACCGTCCTTTTCGATTCGATTTATCCCAACATCTATAAGACAAGCACCGTCTTTAATATATGAAGCATCCACAAACTCTGGAGATCCTAAAGCTGCAATTAAAACATCAGCTTGTTTTGAGAAATACTTTAAATCTTTAGTACCGCTGTGACATAGCGTCACTGTGGCATTTCCCAATGTTTTAAGGCTTGATAATATCGATATGGGTCTACCCACAATATTACTCCTACCTATAACAACGACATGCTTACCATTTAAGTCAACATTGAAATGCTTTAGTATAAACATTATACCCTTTGGTGTACATGGTACAAATCGGGGTTTACCAATAGATAGTAGACCTGCATTTTCAGGATGAAAACCATCAACATCTTTTGTTGGAGATATGGCGTTTAATACTTTTTCGCTATCAATGTGCTTTGGTAATGGCAATTGAACTAAAATTCCATGGATTTCATTATTATTATTAAGATCTTCAATCAGTTTAAGCAATTCAGTTTCTTCAACATCTTTGCTGAGACGAAATAAGTCTGATTTAAGTCCTAATGATTCAAATTTTTTAGTCTTATTTCTAACATAGATTTCTGAAGCGGGATTTTCTCCTACTAATACTGCGGCAAGACCAGGTGTGACACCTTTTGATTTAAGATGATCGATTCTGGCTACTAACCCACCAAACAAAGCTTTACTGGCATCAAGGCCAGATAATATTTTTGTATCCATTACCTATCCCCTAATCAGTAATTTCTTCAATTCGTTCAATTATTGACTTTATTTTTGACTCAACTTCACCTTTAAAGGAATATTCTCCTCTTCTTTCTGCAAACAATTCATCAGAAATATTCATTGCAGCCAAAATTGCAATCTTTGATGCATTTAATGATGAAGGTACAGACTTTTGAACCTCATGCATCTTTCTGTCAACATAAGCTGCAACCTCTTTAATGTAATCTTCGTTTGTTGAGGCTCTAATTGAATAGTCTTGACCGAAAATTCTTACCTTAACTAACTTTTTATCTGCTTCCATATCTATCCTTAATTATCTCTTAATTTAGCGTTAAATTTCTTAGAAACAATATTTATAATTTCAGTAATAATAGCATTTACATCTTTATCTTCAAGTGTTTTCTTAGATGACTGAAAGCTTAAAGAAAATAAAACATCCTTTGATGATTTATCTTTTTTTGATTGATAAATATCAACAGGTGAAACATTCTGAAGTATTGATTGATTAACCGATTTCATCGTTTTAACAACATCTCCAACCTTCACACTACTATCCATTTTGAAATTCAAATCTCTTGATACAACTGGATATGCAATAATATCTTCTACTTTTGTATTGTAATTTTTATAGTCTGTAAAAATTTTCGTATCAATATCTAGAACAACAACTTCGTGCTTATGAGAAATATCTAAATCTTTTAAGAGTGATTTACTAATTACACCTAAACCACCTACAATTTGTTTTTTTCCGTCTGTTATTGCAAAGTAAGGATCACAATAGTGATGTTTTTCCTCTGAAAATTTTACCTTCATTCCAAGTCTTTTATCTTCAAAAATATTGGATGCAACTCCTTTTAAAAAAGCAAAAGAAGCTGATATTGAGTCAAAATGCACATTTTTAGCAAAAACATCTCCATGAACTAAACATGACAAACTACTCTTTTGAGTTATGTCTTCTAATTTATCAGTCTTTCCTTCAAATATTGTTCCATATTCATAAATTAGTGTGTCTGGAGAACCATTTTTATAATTAAAGTCAAGATTCTTAAGCAATCCTGAATGTAGTGTCGTTCTGAGAGTATTCATTCTTTCTGACGAAGGGTTAAGAACACTTACTGCATCTTTACCAAAAAGCTTAACTTCTTCCAAATCTTCAAGAGAATTATTATAAGATTGATGAAAACCCAGTGAAGAAAGATGATGTTTTAAGGAAAAGATCGATGCCTCTTCATCATTAGCATACTGCATCACAGATGAATAATTAAATGAAGATTTAATATTTTCATATCCAAAGCATCTAAAAACTTCCTCAATCAAATCAGTTTCGACAGATAAATCGGTTCTAAATGTCGGTATGGAACACGTCCAACCATTTTTTGATTTTTTAGCATCAATATGTAAACCTTTTAATATCTGCTCTACTTCTTTTGAAGAAATATCTTGTCCAGCGTATTTTAATAATTTTTCAGAAGAAAGATGTACCGTAGTATTTTGAAGGTTTATAGAGCATTCATCTGTTATTACTGATTCTAAAGAACCACCAGCAACCTCTTGCATTAATTGAACAATCATATTAAAAGCCTCTGAGGCAGCATTTGGATCTGTACCACGCTCAAATCTTCTTGATGCTTCAGACAATAAATTTAATTTTTTTGATCCTTTTCTTATTACAACTGGATCAAAATATGCACTCTCTATAAGCACTTCAGTAGTAGTATCAGTAACAGAGCTATCCATTCCCCCAATAATTCCAGCTAAAGCAATCGTATTTTTTGTATCAGTTATAACCATATGATCTGCATCCAGCTTGTAGGTTTCTTCGTCCAGAGCATTGAAATTCTCATTTTTTTTAGCCCAAGAAACCTTAATTGCAGGTTTGTCTAATTTTTGTAAATCAAATATGTGAGTTGGATGTCCAATTTCTAAAAGCATAAAATTTGATATATCAACTAAATTATTAATACTTTTTTGACCAACTGACTTAAGATAGTCAGCTAACCATTTTGGAGATGGTCCTACCTTTACACCCTTCATTACACCAGCTATATAGCGTGTACAACCGCCTTTTTTATCTAATTCAACAGATATAACCTCTTTGGACTTAGGATTGATTTTAGCCATTGATATAGGCGTTTTTAGTTTTGATTCAACAATTGT
This sequence comes from uncultured Fidelibacterota bacterium, assembly GCA_902624575.1. Classification (GTDB taxonomy): domain Bacteria; phylum Fidelibacterota; class Marinisomatia; order Marinisomatales; family Marinisomataceae; genus Marinisoma. The sequence continues at coordinate 26,760 of CACNXV010000001.1, read as the reverse complement.
TGCTACTTCTCGAGCAATACCTCTATGACTCAGTGCAAAAGCTTTGTCAGGAGTAACTTCAATATCTATTGCATTAAATAGTGGTCCTAAAATATCTTTAATTGGTGTTCCTGCTTTCAAAGAATCATCTAAAACCATAATCCCATCGTGCTCCTCCGAAATACCCAACTCTCTTTCCGAACAAATCATACCAAAACTTTCAACACCTCTAATTTTTGCCTTACCAATCTTAAAATCTCCAGGAAGAACCGCACCAACCTTTGCAAAAACAATTTTTTGGCCAGTATTTACATTTGGTGCACCGCAAACAACGCTAAAGGTTTCATCTCCATCGGAAACACTACAAAGTTTTAACTTGTCTGCATCAGGATGTTTTTCAGCCTTTAAAACTTCACCAACCACCAAGTTGTCCAAGCTATCAAAATCAGTAACAACTTCGGATTCAAATCCACGCATCGTTAGTTTGTCAGCTAATTCTGTAGCTGAAAGATTAAAGTCTACAAATCTTTTTAACCAATGCAGTGATACTTTCATTAGAACTGCTCCAAGAAACGTTTATCATTTTGATAAAATAATCTTATATCTTTTATGCCATACTTAATCATAGCAATTCTTTCTATGCCCATACCAAATGCAAACCCTTGATATTTTTCATTATCATAACCAACATTAGACAGAACATTTGGATTTACCATTCCGCATCCTAAAATTTCCATCCACTGGTTTAATTTACTATTCCAGATATCAACTTCCGCGCTAGGCTCGGTAAATGGAAAATAGCTTGGTCTAAAACGCATTTTAGTATCTTTACCAAACATCTCCTGAACAAAATACTCTAAAGTACCTTTCATCTCAGCAAATGATGATGTTTCATTAATAACCAAACCTTCAACTTGATTAAACAAACAAAAACTTTTATAGCTTACAGCCTCATTTCTAAAAACTCTACCGCAACAGATATGTCTTAATGGAGGATCCTGATTTTCCATTAAATGAATTTGTACGTTCGAAGTATGCGTTCTTAATACAGTATTTGGATTAATAAAGAATGTATCCTGCATATCTCTTGCAGGATGATGCTTAGGAACATTAAGTGCTTCAAAATTATGATAATCATCATCAATCTCAGGTCCATAAGCCACTGAAAATCCAATGGATTGAAAAATAGATTTTATTTCAGAGGTAATTTGTTCTAGAGGATGGATATTTCCATCGGGTAAGTTATATCCTGGTAATGAAAAATCAATATCACTTGATGATGAACCATTATCATTGGCTCCTATTGCCTTTTGGTAAAGAGCTGTTAATTTGTTTTTTAAAATATTTAACTCTTTACCATAACGCGGCTTTTCAGCAGCAGGTAATTTATTAAATTCTTCAAATAACGATGTGAGTTGACCGTTTCTGCCGAGATACTTTATTCGAAATTCTTCAAGTTCTTTTGGAGTTTTACTACTGGATAAATCTTTAGAAAATGATGTCTCTAATCCTTTAATGGTTTTATCTAATGACATCGTATTTTTCTATTTTTTCTTTAAATATTTTACAAGGTCCTCAAAGACAGATGGATTGTTAACAGCTAAATCTGCTAACACCTTTCTATCTAAATCGACCCCTTTCTCCTTCAATAAATGTACGAAATTTGAATAGGATAAACCATTTAATCTTGATGCAGCATTAATTCTAATAATCCAAAGTCTTCTGAATTGACGCTTTTTTTGCCTTCTATCTCTATAAGCGTATAGACCGGCTTTAGTTACAGCGTCTTTTGCCGCTTTAAAATTTCTGCTTCGTGCGCCGAAATAACCTTTTGCAAGCTTAACAACTTTTCTGTGTCTTCTATGTCTAGGTACTGAACTATTGGATCTTGGCATTTAATTACCTGCTTTCGCCATCATTTTTTTCATTTTTTTCTCAAAAGATGGAGCTACCACCGTTGCTTTTTTAGCTGCACGCTTAACGTCTTTATCTCTACGAATAAGCATGTGACTATGGCCAGCCTTGTTACGTTTCAGCTTACCTGAACCAGTAACTTTAAATCTTTTAGAAACACTTTTTCTTGTTTTTTGTTTTGGCATAATATTTCCTATTTCGGGGCTAATATTATAGATTTTTTTCTTCCAGTCAAAGGAGAATCTTTTTCCATTTCTGCATACTCACTTAAATCAGATATTACTCTGGTTAACAACTCTTGACCTAAGTCCTGCCTCGACATCTCTCTACCTCTATACATTAAAGTTAATTTCAGCTTACAACCTTCTGATAAAAACTTCTTTCCCATTTTTAATTTATTTTCTAAATCATGATCTCCTATATTAGGTCTCATTCTTAATTCTTTTACCTTAATAGTTTGTTGTTTCTTTTTGCTTTGTTGAGCTTTCTTTTTTTCTTCGTATTTAAACTTACCAAAATCCATTATTTTACAAACTGGAGGTTTTGCATTTGGAGATATTTCTACAAGATCCAAACCTGCATCCTGAGCTTTTTCTAATGCAACTTTTACACTAACTACTCCAATTTGCTCTTTGTTCTGACTTATCAACCTCACTTCGTCAGCATATATTCTATCATTAACTCTTATTCTTGGTTTTTTAATTCGAAACTCTCCTTTCTTTTATTTCTATTTTAATTGAGCTGGTAAATTGTTCCAACGAAAGAACTTCTTGCTCTTTGATAAATCTTCTTCTAATAGTCAAGGTATTGCTATCAACTTCTTTTTCCCCGACTATGACCATAATATTAATTTTTTGTAATTCTGCATCTCTAATTTTAGAACCAATTTTTTCAGATCTATCATCCAAACTTGATCTTACTCCTTCGGCTTTAAGATGATTATTTATTTTTTCAGCATAATCATTATATTTGTCTGAAACTGGTAGAATTATAACTTGTTTTGGTGCTAACCAAAGAGGAAAATTACCTCCAAAATGCTCAATTAAAAATCCAATGAATCTTTCATGAGTACCAAGGGGTGCTCTATGTATACAAAGTGGTGTTTTAGCTGAACCGTCTGTATCTGTATAATGTAAATCAAATCGTTCAGGAACAGCAAAATCTACCTGATTTGTAGCAAGTGTAAATTCTCTACCTATAGAACTCCAAACTTGAACATCAATTTTTGGTCCATAAAAAGCAGCGTCACCAACAGATTCGACAAATTTTAATTTTGCATCCTTCAAGGCGTTTCTAACATCTTCCTCAGTTTTTAACCACAGTTCTGAGTTATTAATAAATTTATCTCCTAATCCTTTAGGATCATGCAAACTAAGTCTCATCTCATACTTATCTATTCCAAAAATTTTAAAATATTCCATGTAAAGATTGCAAACACCAATAAATTCGTCTTTAAACTGATCTTCGCTACAATATATGTGTGCATCATTCATTTGCATGCTTCGTACACGCATTAGCCCAAATAACTCACCAGATTTTTCATAACGATAACAAGTACCATATTCTGAAAGCCTGTAAGGAAGATCACGATAACTTTTTGGTGTATTTGCAAAAATTTTGTGATGATGAGGACAATTCATGGGTTTCATGTAGTAATCTGTACCATCTACATCCATAGCGGGGTACATACTTGAAATATAATGCTCTAAATGACCAGACTTTTCATAGAGCAATCCTTTGGTTAAATGTGGTGTCTTAACTCTTAAATAACCTACTTTATCTTCCTTTTCTTTTGCTAAAGCTTCTAATTCATCAATCATTACGGCACCGTTTGGTGTCCACAAAGGTAAACCAGGTCCAATCTCTTCATCATAAAAATATAAATCTAATTCTTTACCTATTTTACGATGATCTCTTTTTTTCTGTTCCTCAAGCTGATTCAAGTATTTTTTTAAATCTTTTGGGTTTTGAAAAGATGTACCATACACTCTTTGAAGTGTTTGATTTTTTTCATCTCCTCTCCAATAAGCGGCTGAGGATGATAATAATTTGAAATGCTTTATATCTCCTGTTGAAGGAACATGAGGCCCTCTACATAAATCAGAAAATTCACCCTGAGAATACACTTTTAACAGTTCATCTTTGTCTATATCATTTATTATTTCAACTTTATATGACTCGCTGATTTTTTCAAAAAAATCTAGAGCTTCTTTTCTTGACTTAACTTCATGAGAAATATCTAGGTTTTCATCTGAGATTTTTTGCATCTCTTTTTCAATTTCTTTTAAATCCTCCTCTGTAAAAGGGGTTTCAACATCGAAATCATAATAAAATCTATTATCTAGATATGGACCAATAGTGACTTTTGTTTTGGGATATAGTCGTTTGACAGCTTGCGCCATTAAATGCGCGGTACTATGCAATAAAACGCTGTGACCATCTTTGCTTTGGGCATCTAAAAATTGAATTTCGCAATCTTTGGATATTTTTGATGATAAATCAACTAAAGAATCATTGATTTTGCATATAATTGCATTTTTCTGAATTCCTTTGACCTCACTTTTAATTTCAAGTGGAGTTATACCAGAACGAAATGAATGTTCACCAATCCCTTTAATATTAATTAAAATATCACTCACTGTGCTGAATTGTCGATTATAAACATTGCTATAGTAAACATTCCAACCATGCCAGCAACACCAACTCTATGCCTTCTAACAAGTGCTTTTTCTTCATCAGTAAGATTTTCACCGTTAAGATCAGAAATCATAATCTGTTCTTGTTTTGCATCATAGAACTTGGCGTAAAACTTATCCAACCAATGTAAACCGTCTTCACAGTTTGAGTCATCGGAGTCGCAATATGTTAGGAAAATAGATTCGTTGGCTCCAGGAATTGGAAAAACAACTTTTGTTCCAAGCTTCATTCTTTCAAATTGGTCCTGGAGATTTTCAAATTCTTCTATATCTTTGTTTTCAAAGTCAAAATTTTGTAATTCATTAGTAATGTATTGAAATTCAGATTGTGCATATAAACTGATAGTATATTTTTTATTATCAACAGGTAAAGAGATGTATGCTGGAAATGTTCTTTCTGTTGATTTCCATGGAACGTTCCATACATATACATCTGCTACCATAGCATTTGAAAAAACATTTACTATAGCTTCATTACTTCTTGTCGTTGACATTCTTGATAATTCTTGTTGATTATCACTACCAAATCTTGCATCTGGATCTGCATCTTGGATATCTTGACTAAAAAGTGAACTTGTTGCTAGTAAAAGAATTATTAAAGCATTTATATTTTTCATCAAAGAAAATTTAATATAGAAGATGTCAAAAAGATATGTTTTTATCATCTGAAAGAAATGACTTCTTGCTCATAGGCAAAACAGCTAATCCATCTGTCAAAATACTCTTCAGCTCTAGAACGACCAAACTGTTGAACCAAGATTTCAAAAATATCATAGTTTTTATCTTGAAGGTATGGGTTAGCTATAAACATGAAAGTAAGAGTTCCATCTGCATTAGGCTCTTCTGGGATTAAAAATTTTAAGCTTTTATAAACCTCGCTATCATATTTATTGATTGCAGGAAGCACTATAGTTTTATTAAGCATTTCAAAATCGGCTGCTTTTTGAGGGAGTATATAGTTTATAGCTACCATTGTTGAACCGTTTGTAGGAGAATAAACACTGCCTTCTACTTTTTCTTCTTTTGGATTTTTATAAATATTATTTCCAATTGATATTCCGCAACTTGTGATAAATAATAATGATAATATGATTGAGAAATTTTTCATTTTTTAAAATAAGTACTGAAATTTAATAAATAACTGTCTTTCAGTTTCCCTTAAATTTGAAAAAATTCCATCTTCAGTTTCAAGCAAATCATTTACACCTACATATAAAGCACTATAGGCGCTAGGCTGATATGTAACCATGGGCTCGATAAACCAATTTTTTGAAAATCCACTATATTGTAGTTTTGTTCTAAGAGATAACCTGGATGTAAACGCATGATTGACTGAAGACTTAAAAATATATCCATAATAATAATCGCTAACATCTTCATAGCTAAAACTAAAATTTAATCCTGTTTGATTTGTGATATCATAGCCATACCTAATATAAAAGCTATTTTCAGTTCCAATTTCAGGAATATCCAGATATCTTATGATTCTACCTCCATGAGTTATACCTGAACTCATGTTCATTTTAGCATTAAGATTAGCACTGAAACCAAACCTTATTTCATTATCACCCTTAAATTCAACGCCTTTAAAATTTTCATTATTAGTCTCAACATCCCAATAAAATTTATATCCATTGTTAAACTCATAATCTCCTTCTATTTCAATTTGATGTCTTTTAACAAGACCTCCATAGTTTTCTTTATGAATGAGCTCGATATTATAATCTGATTTAAGTAATCGAGGATGATTATCATGAAAAATACTTTTTCCTCTATTAATTTTAATCCATTTTGTATTATTATTTTGTTCAAATCCATTACTTGTTCTAAAACCAGGTGATCTAAATCTTGCTACAAAACCTCTGCTATCTGTTTTTGTCCATTGAATTATTGCAAGACCTAATGCCGAACCGTTAATTTTTTCGCCATCAAATGCTTTAGTATGATTACCACTGTCAAAAGTTCCATCGACATTTTCAGGATTATATTCTCGATCATCAGATTCATTGTGGACAGACATGGCTCCATGCACTGTTAAATGAATATTGTATCCAGGATGATAATGAAAATCTATCCCGCTAGTCAACATATCGCCACCATAATCAAAGTCTCTGCTAGAAACCATAGCACCAATGGATCCACCGTTTTTTAACATCTGTTTTACACGAAAAATATTATTGGTTGCTTCACCAGCTTTAACAACTGTGCTAGTTTCTTCAAATGGCAACAAAAGCAGTGAGCTTTCATCTCTTGCAGATATAACTCCATAAGATGTTTTACCAATTTTTCCTGTGTACTTTGCTATAAGCGAAGGATCATTAATTGTTCTTGAGTAAAAAAGATTAATGAAACCTCTATCAGATTGTAATTTAAATAATTCTGAACCTTCACTAAAAAATGGTCTTCTTTCAGGAAAATACAATGCATTAACTGTATTAAAATCATTTCGAACATCATCTGATTCTATCTGACTGAAATCTGGATTAATAGCTACCTCGAAAAGATCAACAGAAGAAATAGGGTATTTGATAAACATTGATGCTTCATCAAATTTGTTCGATTCATTTGATGAAAAATTGTCAGTATTTCCAGCTACAACAGAAGGAATAAAACTAGGTTTTCCTCTTTTTTGTTTTGGAGGATAAATATTTTTTAAATATCCTAATTGACATGTTTGACACTCAATACCATCAACCTTAGGAGACCACCAAACATATCTAGTTATTTCATCATCTAACGTATATCCTCTTCCAAAGGTTATTCTCCAATCTTGTTTTTCAGAAATTGAGTATCGAAGACTTGAAAATGGAATAGAAAATTCTGCTTGATATCTGTCTTCAAAGACTTTGACTTCTGTGTCATAAATCAAATCTAATGATTGATCCCAACCAAAACCAGCTCTACCGTCAATTTGAGCATTACTTGCACTAACTCCAATACCATATATAAGCGATTCATCGTCAAATGCATCAATTTGTATAAAAACCCTATCATCTCTGCCATCAACATTATCTCTTCTTGTTACTGATAATCTTAAATCTTCTCTATCAACATAAGCAGTAATGGCTAAATATAAATTATTTTCATCATAGGCCACCTTTGCTTCAGTAACATAATCAGAAGGTTTCCCTTCAAAAATACCTGCACCAGTAAAGTTTGATGCAACTTCCACATTACTCCATACCTTCTCATCAAAAATGCCGTCAAGAGTGATTTTTTCGCTTATTTTTACAGCATTTAGAACTGGTCTTTCAGTTAGATCTTTAATTGATTGAGAAAAAAGACTTGTAAGGAGAAGAATTAGTAATAAATATTTATTCATGTGCGTTGTATAATAATGATAAAAAATATGAGTTAAACTATTTTTTTTGAAAAGTTTTTGAGAGAAAAAGAAAACGCCCGATTGACAGATTATCGGGCGTTCCTTTACTTTTTAAGGCCTAAGAGTAAAATGCAATGAAGACAACCTTAGAAAGTATAATCGACTCCTAATGAGAAGCTACGTGGCATAGAAGGTCTAGCACCATAAGGTCTTCTACCAACAACACCATCATCGTCCATTAGATTCTTGATTCCAACATTTAGCTTAATATTATCTTGTAAAGCGTAGCTCATGCCTAAATCAACAAGAACTTGAGCATCAATTTTATTGGTTCCTTCAATTTTACCAGAACCAGGTGTTGCTCTCATTTCTGAAGTATGCTTTACACTAATATTAGTTTCAGTCTTACCAACATTTAGACCAAGATTTAGAGACATTAATGTTTCTGGTACGTAAGCAAGCTTATCACCACTTGAAACATCACCAAAGAAATCACTTTCAAATGTTTCTTTGAACTCTGCATTAGTCTTAGTCAATGCTAACTCAACTGGCATTTGTACAGAACCATTGTCCATCAGCATTCTTCTTAAATAAAGTTCGAATCCTGATACATCGACAGCTCCACCATTGTAAAGCGCATCTGTACCACTACCAGCAGCAGCAGTATCTGCTCCTAATAAGTTATCATAGTTGTTCATGAAGTATGTAAACTCCATGCTATTAAGACCTTCATTGGTTTTAAATCCTAATTCAGTATTCATACTTGTTTCTGGATCAACTTCTTCTGCAGTAACACCTGAAGTACCAGGTCCTGGAGGAGCAAATCCTTTATGAATACCTAATGAAATTGATTGAGTATCTGAAAGAGGATATTCAACAGAAAAACCAGGTACTAATACTGTCATAGTATGTTTTCTATCTGTTGGTATTTCTGATCTATCTGGATCAGTTTTACCCCAGTCATCTCTCATTACTGTAATTTCTTCGTAACGTGCACCAGCTGTAACAATCATGTCACCAACACTGAATCTATCTTCAACAAATAATGCTGAAGCTTCTGCAGAGTCAATTCTGTTTGAATCAGAACCTGGTGTAGCAGCAGTAGTCATAACTAATTGACCTGATTGCATTCCGTAACGATCTTCCCATTGGAATCTGTCCATTTCGTCACTGTGAATTCTCATACCAGCTTGTATGTCATGTCCACCGTCTGTTTGTACGTTAAGCACAGCTTGAATACCTGATGAATAATATTCTCTATTATTTGCTTTAATTCTGTAAGCGTCATCAGCACTATCCTGTGCATTCATTAATAAATAAAAGTCACCAAAACCAGCGTCTGTAGGTTTAGCAATCATGCTTAACTTTTCGCCATTAACTTTGTTAAGTTTGTACCAATTTCTTGCGAAATCATTACTGTAACCAACAACAGCAATACTCATGTTGTCAGCTAACTTAACAGCGTATGATAAGGTAACTTGAGAATGATCTGCATCCATTTCATCTAATGCAGTCGCTCTGTATCTTCTTAATGGATTGTCACTGTAATCTACCTCTGAAAGACCTAAATAAGTCTCGTTTGAGATTTCATCAGTCATTGAGTATTTTAACTCAAGAGCATGTGCGTCACTGAACGCATATCTTAACTTAGTCATAAAGTCAAGTTTAGTGTATCCAGTGTCTCCCCCGCCATCAAGCTCTTTGAACCCATCAGTCTGATCATTAAATAATTCTACAAGGTAGCCAAATTTACCCATAGTATTACCAGATTTAGCGTGTAAAACTGTTTTACCAAAACTACCAACATCTAATGAAACAGAATTATGCTGTGTCATTGGAATTGGAGTTGAAATGTAGTTTAATGATCCACCAGTAGTAAAAGGACCGTGTTTAATCTGAGTTGATCCCTTTCTTACTTCAATAGCTTCCATTCTACCTGCAGTCGGTGAGTAGTACGCCGCTGGAGATGCATATGGTGCTGGAGCAATTAAAATACCATCTTCCATTACATTTAGTTTTTCCATTCTTGAAGAACCAGTTCCACGAACGCCAATATTTGGCCTTAATCCCAAACCGTCTTCTTCAGAAATGTATACACCAGGAATTCTACCTACAATACGGTGAATATCGGTGTGGTTGAATTGTTCTAATTCAGTCTTACTTACAACATCACTAGGTTCTGCGTTACGCAAGAACATACCATTGGTAATACTAGTGTTGTTTGCAAGTACTTCTACTGCATCCAATGCAATTGGTTTAGTAGAGTCAGAATCAGCAACAACATTTTGTGCAAAAGTTACTGTAAGTAACATTACGCATAATACCATTTTTCTCATTATTCTCTCCTTTTTTGAGATTATGGGGCAATATTAAAGTCAAAAAAAAAGAAAAACAAGTATTATTGAGATTAAATCTCAATAAGTATTATTTGTCGAGGATATCTGCTATAAAAATATTAGTATTTCTTGGATTTTGTGCATCCCTGTTTGAAGAAAATATTATATGTCTTCCATTTTTAGTGAAAACAGGAAAAGAATCAAAAGTATTATTATCTGTTAAACGAGATATTTTTCGAGATTGAATATTGATAAGATATAATTCAAAATTACTGCCATAAGCATTGTAATCATCGCGCCAATCGTCCATATTAGATGAAAAAATTATATGTTTTCCATCAGGGTGCCAAGAAGGAGACCAATTAGTTGCTCCGTTTTCCGTCAATCTAATTTTATCTGTACCGTCGCTATTGGCAATGTAAATATCTAGTGGTACCGCTTCTATATATTTTTTTTCTAAATTATTTGACCATTTATTTTTTTCTTCTTCTGTAGATGGATACCAGGCCCTCCAAACAATTTGCTTTCCATTTGGAGAATAGAATGCCCCACCATCATATCCGTACTCTGAAGTTATTCTGGTTAAATTTTTTCCTTCATAATCCATTGAATAAAGATCGATATCACCATCTCTCATTGATGTAAAAATAATTCTTTCTTCTTTTGGATGAATTGTGGCTTCCGCATTATACCCTGGAAAGTTAGTGAGTTGTTTAGAAGATTCTCCATCCCATCTGAATATTTCATAATTGCGTAAAGGCCAGATATATTTTCTTGGATTAGGATGCTTATAAATTTCAGGACAATTAGGTCCATCTTTCATAGTTGAAGAGAAAAACATGTATTTATCTTTTAGCGAAAAATATGCACACGTAAAAGCGCCATCTTTGAGCTCAAATTCTTGAAGATTTGTTCCATCAAAATTAACAGTATAAAGCTTGTCACAATCATTACCGTCTCTTTTAGATTGGAAAACAAGTCTTGTTTGATCATCGCTTAAATAGGCCTCTCCATTATCACCATTGAAAGAAACTTGTCTTACATTATCAATTTGATAATTTAATTCTTTTTGACAAGCAAATACTAAAAGAGCAAATACAAAAATGCTAAAACGTAACATCCAGGGTTTCCTCTTTATTATCTCTTAAAATAATAACAGGGACAGTAGAACCTGGCTCAATTTTTGATAAAATTTCCATATATTTATAAATGTCTTTTACTTTTGTTTCACCTATCTGAATAACTACATCCCCATCTTTCATTCCAGCTTTTGCTGCTGTACGATTTTCCCTAACACCCTCAATTCTAAGACCATTACCAGAGTATGAATAGTCTGGCATTACACCCAAAGTAACTTTCATTCGGGCAGGTGTCTGCATTTCTTGCTGATCCCCGTCCATATTTTCAAAAATTAATCTTTCATCAACATTTGAAAATTCATTTACAATATCTTCAACAACTGAACTAATTTCCATCATACCATCATAATTGATTTTATTTTCATCATCTGTAGGTGTGTGATAATCTTTATGAATACCTGTAAAGAAAAATAATACCGGTATATTTTTTCTGTAAAAATTATAGTGATCAGATCTGCTAAAAATTCCTTTTCCTAACTCTTTGATGTTTAAAGAACTAGAAATTAAAAAAGGATGTAATTTTGCAGAAAAATCTTTAGCAGAAGGCGATCCTCCTAATTCAACATTATTATCTTCATCCATCCTACCTACCATATCAAGATTTACCATTAATTGTACTTTATCAAGATCGATTGTAGGATTATTTACATAATGCCTAGAACCTAATAACCCCAATTCTTCCCCTCCAAAGGCCATAAAAACAAGAGTTCTTTTATGACTATTGCTTGAGGCAAATTTTTCAAAAAGCTCTAAAACCATTGAAGTACCAGAAGCATTGTCATCTGCTCCATTATTGATAATCCCCATTTTATTAGCAGTAGTATCGTAATGACCCCCAATAACAACATATTCATTTTTTAAACTTTCATCATTTCCAGGTAATGTTGCTATAATATTATAGGTTTTAACAGTTTTTTTTAGGATTTAAACGGCTTTTTGGAACGTAATGTTCTTGTACTTCAACAGTTCTTTCAGCGCTTCCAGCATTCTTAAAATGCCTTACAATATAATCTTTTGCTTTTCTGTCACCTCTAGTTCCTGATGCTCTTCCACCTAAGCTATCTGACGCTAAATAAGATATATGTGATTTATAATCTTTAATAGATATTTCAGAAGACGTTTTGTTAATTTTTGGTGCATCAAAAATATCTTTTACACTTGTCAAGCCAACCTGGTTTGTTGAACATCCAAAAATAAAAACTGACAAAATTAATGATAATTTCTTCATATCATTTCCTTTCATTTAAAATAAATAACCAATAAGCAAATAGCTTAATGCAAAAATTAAAGTTAAAATAATAATAAAAGTGTTAAAATGTTTATCCATCATTTTTTTAATTGGCTCACCAAAAAACATAATTAATAAACCAATGATTAAGAATCGACCCCCTCTTCCTAATACTGAAGCTATAATGAAAATAGGTAAGTTAATTTGAAAAACGCCAGCTGTAATTGAAAATACTTTATATGGAATTGGGGTGAATGCGGCGGTAAAAATAACTAAAAAATTATGTGCATCATATTGAGCACCGACATTATCAAAAACCTCTTTGGTAAAGCCTGGTATAATTCTGAAAAAAAAGTCTGCGACACTTGTTAACTCTCCACCTGGTGTATACCATAAAAAATATCCAATAATGAAACCAAATATTCCACCTAAAACTGATCCAAGAGTACACATGAAAACGTAATACATAGAACGATTAATTTTACCCAAACATAATGCCATTAATAAAGGGTCTGCTGGTACAGGAAAAAATGAAGATTCAGCAAATGCAACTAGAAAGAGTATAAGCGTTCCATATACACTTTCAGCCCATGATAATACCCAATCATAAAGATTTTTAAGGGGGTTCATTAGATTTTATCTAATTTTAACCATTTTTTTGGCTTTGACAAATTGACCGCCATTAGGGTTTTTTGGAGTATACATTTGACAAAAGTAAACGCCTGAACTTACAGGATCGCCAGCATCATTTCTTCCATCCCAAACCTCGGAATAATAACCTGCAGATTTCTCGTCATCAACTAAAGTTCTAACTATTTGACCTTTAATATTAAAGATTCTAATGACAACTTGTTGTGTTGAAGGAACATCATATTCAATTGTGGTAAAGTCCCTAAATGGATTTGGATAGCTTTGTTTAATTTCTAGTTTATCTGGAATCAATTCTCTTGAGTCAATTCTCAATTTTCCGCCAATTGTATTAGCAGTATTGAAAGACTGTCCATCTGTTGCAATAACAGACCATGAACCTTGATAAACACTGACTGTATCCGTTTCTGCAACTATATCTTTAAATGCTAATGTTAAAAAATTATTATTTGTATAAACGTCCATTGTTAAAAAGCTTAATTGTTCATATCCTATCATTTTATATTGAACATTATCTCCGTCTACATCTACCGCTTCTTCCCAAACAAATCGTAATGAATCATTGATATTTTCTGGTGTAATATATAAAGTTCTATAATCTACACCTTGAAGATAGTTTTCTGAATTAACAAGCATCTCTCCAATTACACCAAAATTCTCCGGAGAATCGTTGACTGGATAAATAACAACATTAAATACTTCTGATACTGTATCAATTCCTCCATTATCAGTTCCACCATCGTCCTGAATAGTCACTGAAATTTCTGTATTACCAAACATGTTATCTTTGGGATCAAGTCCAAGTGCATAAAAAATTACACCATTTGAATTTGTAGATTCGGTTATTGATATATCATCAATTAAATCTGTATTGCTTGATATTGCACTAATTGAAATACTCTGTGAATTAACATCATCTCCATGAGAAACTCCATCTAAGCTCACTACATACTCTGTATCTTCGTTGAATGCTACATCGTTAATTGGATCTATGGTTGGAGGCTGATTAGGTGCAATAATCGCTTTAACTCTTAATTCGTCAGAAAAAGGCCCCTCAATACTGTTTGTTGTAACAGATAATCTAAAGTAGTAAAAAATATTTGAATCCAAATTATTTACATCATACTCAGTTCCAGGATAGCTCACTGTATCTACTAATGTTGAAGAAGATGGTGAAAAACCTGGTTCTGTTGATTGATAAATATTTACAATTGAAGTTGAATTACCAATTAAGTCCCATTTTAACTTAACAGATCCCTCACTTGGAACATCATAAGAAACAGTTGGTGCTTGACCTTGTGTGGTACCACTTGGACCAACAACAAACAATCCTTCATCAATACTTGTAACAGCAATCATTCCACTATTGAAATAGGGATAATTACTCCAAGTACCATTAAAAGAGGTACTATTATTTGAAGGATATACATCGAAGAATGAATCTTGTGTAGGATTATTGATATCAGATATATCTAAAACTCTTAAACCGCTTGTATAATGAGACATGTAAACTTTATTACCAATTATATAATTATTATGGTCAATAGACGGTGTAGGCCCTAAATAGACTGTCTCAACAACTGGATTGCTTAGGTCTTGAACATCCCAAATAAGAGTTCTTGTATTATTATAAGCATTATTTGATTCATCTAGCTCATCGTTTTGAATAAAGTATTTATGATCTTCAGTCAACCACCCTTGGTGTGTATAATAGTTATCATAGCTTCCCAAGCCGATTGTTTTGCTTCCATTATTATCATCTGTTTTAGTACTAACATCAACAACCCAAACATTTGTTTCATTTGAACCAAAACATACCTCTTTACCTTGATAAGCTGTATCTGGCCCATTATAAATTACACATTGAACATCATGAACATAACCTGTGTTACTTCTTCCAGTGGATGGATCTGAAATACATGCAGATTTTGTTGGATTTGTTGGATTTGAAATGTCAACAATATGCAAACCGCCGGGACCACATGTACCTGTACCAATTGCATATGCAAAACCCGTATCTTCATTAATAAAAATGTTGTGTGCATTTCCAAAACCACTGTAATAGGCTGTGTTTGAAAAAGTGAATGATGTTCCATTAAAACTTCTTAATTCTGTTAAATCAAAAACTTGCATTCCATGTCCACCAGCCTCAGAGACAATAAAGGCATGGTTTTGATATACTTTAACATCTCTCCATGATGAATTTGAAGTTTGGGTTGGTAATCTTCCTATATAAATTGGATTTTCAGCATCAGAAATATCAACAAAGGATGTGCCATTAGACATACCTACAAGAGCGTACTCTTTTCCAGTTTGAGGGTCTGTCCATCCCCAAATATCATTTAGAGCAGTACTATTACTTCCTCCTATCTCAGATTTATCCATAAATGAAAATAAATCGATATCGTCACATTCAAATTGACCTGCAAATCCATTCGTACACTCTACTCTATTTTTTATAGATAATATCTCATCAGATGTATCTAATGAATTAGAAAAGTTTAAGCTATTATCACTGTAAATAAATAATTCATTATGATAGTAAGCGTCCGTCATTAAACTATTATTAAGATGTAACACATTTCTACCAAAATATGCGTTTTTTGGAAGTGATTCGTTTTTTATAATTGAAATCTGTTCAAGCTTATTGTTAATATTAATTTGAAATTTATAAACTGCAGCCTGATTAAATGTTGAAATAACAACTTCGTTATTTTGTTCTGAAAAGCTATAACCGAAATGTGCATTTTCTTTAAGATCATCTGGTTGAACTTCATAAGGATTTGACCATGGATTTTCATCTGTTCTATTAAAACCATCTAAGTAGGGATAAACATATACTTTTCCTTTACCCATATCAGAAGCTAATGATGATATATATAAATTTTTGTTTCCGAGGTATACTGTTTGACCAAACTTATATCTTTCCATTTCTTGATCATTGGTAGGGTTTAAAATTTCAGTTCCAAATGGAATACCATCCTGGTATTCTATTAGATATACAAAATCTTTGAGTGAACCTATTACTAACTTGTTTTTATTGAAAGATGTAGATATTCCAAAACCAAATTGATCTGGACCAATTGCATAACATCCTTCAACATCACCAAGCTCTCTTACATCCACTTTATCAACTAGCTTGGATGCGATTCTGTTTTCATCAACACTATCTAAGTCGTAAATATAAACGACCCCATCATTATTAAATGGGGCAGAAATTGATAAATAATCATCTGTTATAGCAACATTATATCCAAATTTATGTGGATAACCTTTATCTTGAAAAGAAACAGGATTTTTATATGTTTTAACTAATATCCAATTGCTATCTTTGAGTTCATATAAGTAGGCAATACCATGACCATCATCATGCCCTGGAGCACCTATCAATACGTACTTATCTGATGCAGCTATACTAAAACCAAAATCATCTCCAGACATTGGTTTTGGAGAGGATATTTCTCGATATTTATTGAGTTGACCGTCTGATTTAATGTTATAAACATCAACTTTTCTTGAAGATAATGATGAAAATGTTTTAGCAGTAAATAAATAGGAATTGTTTGAAGCTATAGGAATGTACCTTCCAACGTGAAGCAGCTCAGCTGAATGGCTTTTGGCTCCGGTTGAAGCAAATGACATTGAAATAAACAGTACTAATAAAATTTTATGTAGAATTTTTCTCATACAATTGAAATAAAGTATAAGAAAAATTTAAAGAAATGAGAAGTTGTTTATTCTGAGGAAAATATTGGTTGATCTAAAAACAGAGACTTATCTATTGCACTAAAGAAATTCTTGAAAAATTTAACAGACCTTTTTCTTTCAGCGCCACCAAAATTAACTCTCAAAGAACTTAAGTAAGGCTCCTGTTCATTTATCGACTTTACAGTTATTGTTGCTGAAAGTTTATAATCTTTAACAATGACTTTATCCCTTCCACCATTTCCTCCTCCAGAGTCATCATCACTATCAGGCAGTAAGTCTTTTATTGCTAGAAATACTCCTATTAAAAGAATTATACCAACTATTTGTCCAGCTGAAAGACCGTCATCATCGCTTTCTTCCTTTTTCTCTTCAACTTTACTAGCAGTGATTAACCCAAACTCTTCACTGATTGTATCAATAGTAAAACCTAAATCTTGAAAAGCTCCAATTGAAGAAGTCATTAATGTTTTTTTGTCAACATTATACTCCTTAGTTTCAACTGCCCTTTGTGCCGCAGTGGATTTTTTAGAATTTCCACTAGAAGCACAACTAATGAACAAAAAAGATACAACAAAAATATTTGTAAAAAATTTATACATTAATTAATGGCTTGATCTAAAAACAAAGATTTATCTAATGCAGCAAAAAAGCTTTTAAAAAAAAGATCAGAAAATTTTCTTTCCCCACCTTCAAAATTTACTCTTAGAGAAGAAAGAATAGGATCATTTGATATTTCTTTTATTGTAATCGTTGCAGATAAAGTTAGAGGAATAATTACAATATCGTCATTGCTTTCAATACCAAAAATTCCTCTAATAATAGTACTCCCAATGCTCTCATCAGAATCAACTCTTTCAGATGTATTTCCTTGTTTTTTACTAGCTGTTATTAGACCAAATTCAGGAGAAAGAACGTCTATGGTATATCCCAGATCTTGAAAAGTATCAATAGATGCTGAAATTAATTCTTTAGTTGACACTTCGTACTCTTTTGTTTCAGTCGCGCGTTTTATTGCAGTCGTTCTTTCCGAAGTTGACACTGCACAACTTTGTACAACTATTGCAAAAGCAAAAAAAATGAGAAAATTTCTTTTCATTTTCTCTAGTATTTGATGCTTTGATATTTAAAGTCAGTGACTAAACCATCTGAATCAATTTTAATTATCAATGTCAAATTTTTACTTGAATTTTCAGATTTAGATTTTCCACCAGCAAACAATCCAAAGAAGTTACCGCTAGAACCTCCTCCGATACCAGAAACGCTAGAGGATTCTGATTCTTGAGAAACCTTATCATATGTCCAAGCCTCTCCTCCATCGCTGGTACTAGTGACCAAATTTGGTGATCCAAGAAGATCAACGACTTGCGTTGAAGACATTCCTTTAGATAATTGGGACTGAACTTTACCTAATGTAAAATCGCTACTTTCTGCAGTAGCTGTTGGAACTGGAACTGCACATGCAGTAAAAAATAATGATAGAACTATGATGTATAAATTTTTCATTTTAACCATCCTATGTTTTGTTATTTATCATATAAACGAACACAAAAATATATTGTTCCAATTTAGCTTAATTTTAAAAACAAGAATAGTTTAATTTTTAATAGAAACTTCTTCTTTGTAAAGCTTTGTAATTTCTTTACAAACAGTACCATTTTTTCCGCTATTTAATAAAATTCCGTTTATTGATTTTACTGGTATAATATCACGATTTGATGAAGCGATAAAAGCTTCGCTAAATTCATCAATCATTTTTAAAGGAATATCGCAAATAGTGTGCTTAACCCCTCTTTCTTTCATAATATCAATTAACACTTTTCTTGTAACGCTTTCAAGAATTTTTCCGTCTGCTTTTGAGGTAATTATAGTACCATTTTTGTCGACACCAAAAAAAGAAAAAGTTGTTCCCTCTAGAATTTTACCATCGTTATGATAAATAATTTCGTCGAATTCTTTAAAATCAATAATATTTTGAGCTTTAAGCCCTCCATAATAAGTATATGGTGATTTAATTTTTGCATCCATTCTTTGGTACTCAAACAAGCCCAATGAAACCCCGTTTTGATAAGAATCTTTCGAATACTCTTTAGATTTTGAAATAACTATAAAAAGATCAGCAAATTTATCGGTTCTAAGCCCAGCATCATCCGTCGGAGATGTCCCTGCAAAAACAATCATTATATTACATTCACTTTTAGAAAAATCATTTTTACCTAATGTCTTTTCTACGAGTAAAATTAACTCTTTTTTGGAGATTTTAACTTTTAAACCCATTAATTCTGCATTTTTTAAAACTCTATCTACATGATAATTGAGAAATATTGGATTTCCATTATTTACGGTTTTTAAAAAAGTAAAAACTTGAAAACCTCTAATTACACTTAAGAAATTGCTTAAAATTCCTAAATTTACTTCTTCAGTGGCAATATATTTTCCTCGAGAATATGATATATAGCTCATAAATAAGAAATGTTATTTAATTTTATTTGTTCCATGTCAATAATCTAATTTATTTAAAATTAAGTTTAATATGACTTATATTTTGTGCTATGAGATTATATTTTTTATTCTTTTTTATATTATTTTCATGCTCTTCTGAGCAAAAAACTGTTGAGGAAAAATCAGATTTTACATCTGAGATTCAGTTAGATGATGATTTTTACTTCGAAAAAGGCATTTATGAGGTAACTGAAAATGTCCATGTTGCAATTGGCTATGGATTGGCTAATTCTATATTGCTTGTTGGCGACGATGGAAATATTATTATCGATACTACTGAGGACCCAATTTTAGCTGAACAAATAAATAAAGAGTTTAAAAAAATATCAAATAAACCAAACAAAGCAATCATCTATACTCATTCTCACGTAGATCATTGGCGAGGTGCACCAGGCTTTTTGGAAGATGGAACAGAAATATTTGCTCATCGTTCTTTTGAAAAAGGTTTTTATGACCAAAATAATTTGTTAAGACCAATATTAACTGAACGTGGAATGAAACAATTCGGTCATTTTCTTCCTGACAGCTTAAAAAGAGGACATGGTTTAGGATTTACTTTAAATTTTGATTTTGAACAACCGCCTGTTGTATATCCTACTATATTTTTTGATGAGCAGACTTCAAAACTAGAAGTTGCTGGAATTACATTGGAAATTCAACATTCTCCAGGAGAAACAGATGATCAGATAATAATTTATTATCCAAAAAAAGAATTGGTTATTAGCGGTGATAACTACTACATGAGGTTCCCAAATTTATATACAATAAGAGGAACTTCTTACAGAGATACTTATAAATGGTATAGATCTGTTGATGCAATGCGTTCATACAAACCAAAATTTCTAATAAGCTGTCATGGTCCATATCTTGAAGGAAAAGAAACTATTGAAGAAAGATTGTCTATTTATAGAGACGCAATTCAATATATACATGATTATACTATTAGAGGATCTAATGAAGGAAAAACACCTGATGAACTTGTTGAAGAATTTGAATACCCAATCTTTTTCAAAGAAAATTTTGATTTAAACGAAAAATATGGAAAAGTCTCTTGGAGCATAAGAAATGTATATAATGGCTATTTAGGATTTTTTGACGGAAAAGCTGTTAATTTAGAACCCTTATCAAACAAAAAAAGAGCAAAGCATATCATTGATTTAATTGGCTCAAAAGAATTGTTAATAGAAAATATTAGTAATGAAATTGAAAATGAAAATTTTCAGTGGGCAGCTGAATTGAGTGATTATGGACTTGAGATCTATCCAAATGACGATGAAATAATTAAATTGCACAGTCAATCTTTGGAGTATTTATCTTTAATTGAGTATAATCCTATAGCAAGAAATTATTATTTATCTGAATCCTATGAACTTTCAAAAAAAATAAAACCTTCATTGGATTATACTGTTTCTGCTGAACAAGCTAAAAATATACCATTAAAGTCTTTTTTTGAAGCTATGGGTCCAAGGTTAAATCCAAAAAAAGCAAACAATAAAAATATAAAAATTGGTTTTGATATATCAGATACTAATGAAAAATACAGTGTGGTGATTCGTAACCAAATTGCAGAAATATCAAATAGTTATGATGATAGCTATGATGCGATTGTTACTGTGGATTCTATGACTTGGAAAGGAATATTGTTAAAGACAGAAAGTTCAGCCAAAGCTTTTGCTTTGGGCAAAATTAAAATTAAAGGAAACTACAGTAAATTCTTACAGTTCTCTTCTCTTTTTTCTAACGACTAATAATCTATTAAAGTAATCACTTCACCAAACTTTTCAGAAAGCTTTTTTGATCCACCTAATTCAGGCATATCTATTAAAGCTATTATATGTACCTCAGATGCACCAAGCTCTTGACAAAGCTCAGCGGTTGCCATTGCAGTACCGCCTGTAGCAATTAAATCATCAACCACTAACACTTTATCTCCTTTTTTAATAGCATCCTCATGGATATGGACACTATTTGTACCATACTCAAGCGTAAAGTTCTTTTCAGCAGCTTTTCTTGGAAGCTTTCCAGGCTTTCTTGCCAAAACATAAGATTTTGATAAAGCGTAAGCAATTGATCCAGACCAGAAAAATCCCCTAGATTCCACTCCGACTACTCTATTAAAATCTAAATGCTTAACTTTTTCTATCATAATATCTACAGTAGATTTAAATGCATCTGGATTCTCTAAAAGTGTGGTGATATCTTTAAAAACGATTCCTTTGATTGGATAATCATTAACGATTGTTATTGTTTCTTTTATTTGTTCTATTTTCATATTTATTGCGCGCATACTACGTAAATTCCACTACAATTCAAACAATATAAATAGTACTAAAAATTAATATTACAAGTTTACGGCAATCTTCTTTATCTTATAGACGGGGATGAAAAAACTTAAGTCAAAAGAAGATTTTGCAGTAAAAACAAAAAATATTTTTAATGCTATAACCCAGCACGTTCCTAATTCAAAACATGAACAAGCTAGAAGATTTTTTCTGAAATCAGTATCTACAAGAATAGCTGTCCTTTTAATTATGTCCAATTTTTTTGAAGATAAAAAAACTACAGCCTCTGACATATACAACACTTTACATCCAAAATATGGTTCAAAATCATCTTTTGTAAACTTTATTAGCCTTGGCGTGAAAAAAGGTTACTTTACAATGAAAAAGTGCACAAAAGACTCAAGAAAAAAGTATCTTTATCCTTCAGTAGAGTTTACCCAAATATGGTGTCAGTTTATTTCTAGATCAGAAGGTGCTCCGATTGATAAAAATATCAATTGGAACGATATAACAAAAAACTGTCCAAAATAAATTTACGCTTGAATGTTATGCTTTTCGCATAAGCCAGAAAGAAAACCCCACAACATCTTAACCGTTGACAATCCTGCTTCTTCAGCAAGCTTTCTTTCTTCGGGTGATAACTTATTCATTAATTCGGCACTTTGCTCTCTATGCTCAATATCGGCATCTTTATGCACGACAAAGTATTCTAACCCTGCATCAGTTGATACATTATAGTGTTCAACAAGACCTTTAATTTTTGTATCTGCAATTTCTGGTACCTGTCTTTCATAAGCGTATAATGATCCTAGTCCTTCTGCGTAAGAGGATCTAGCTAGCTTAAAAAAGTTATCAATCATATCCTTTGTAAAGGATTCTTGATTAACTGTTTCAACAGTATTTTCATCAGCTCCAACAGCTAATGCAAACTGCTTCCAAAGCATTGGATGATCTTTTTCAAAATCTTCTTCATCGCTTAGATTATCTAATAAAATTTTTCTGTTATCAATATCTTCACAAATTGAATGAGTTGCACTAATATACCTTGGAAAAGCCTTAATGTGTTGGTAGTACTGTTCCGCGTAATCCTTTAATATTGCTTGATTTAGCTCACCTTTATTCCATGCAATATAAAATGGATGATCTAATAAATGAAACTTGTCTAATTTCTCGTTTAGTGTATTTAAGTAATGCATTTTATCTCCTAATTTAGTTGGCTACCTTATAGATATTATATATTAAAAATCAATAAATCAATTATCATAAACTAAATATGTTGAAATATTCCAATGATTCCAAAAATCTTTTGTTGTTGGTTGAGCATTTGGTATATCAATAGTAATTATATTTTTACCTCTTTTGATATCTGGCAAATCGATTACAACGGGTGGTACTTTACTTCCTGGACACCAATTACTTCTTGAATAATCAGAAGAAGCAATTCTCTCCTTAATATCTTCCCCTTTCCAGGTGGTATCAACATACCATACTCCTGATGAAGGATTAAACCTTCTAAATGCAGCACAGTCATCTCTCCAAGCAGGGAAATTTATCAACTCTTGCCCATTTAGACTAACGATGTTATTTCTTTGATTAAACTCATCTCCATCGCTGTGAGCACCATGGCCTGTCGTAATAAAATACAACTTAGCGTTTTTTATATCTTTATCGACAACAAATTCATTTGATAATAGATCTTGCGAAAAATCATGGCTGCCGTTGAGTTTAGCAGAATATTTGTGAGTATTATTAATAAAGTTAACGTTTTGCTTATCAAGAAAATCAAATCTGATATCACTTTCATTAATATCTAAATCTACATTCATTATAAATCCATCCTTATGATAGGAATCAATCCATATGCCAATCCATACTTGCTGGTTGTCAAAAAGACTTGCTAAATGCGATATATCTTCTTCCCACGCTATACCTTCTTCCCATTTAGGAATATAAACTGGTTTGTAGTCATCTAAACGCTCTTGACTGCTAAAATGCCCTACTCCAAAAGGCGTGATAAATCTTAACAATTCGATTGGATTTTTTTGTTCTTCATTTGGATGTGATTTAAGTAAAAAAATAGAACCTGATTTGTCCCAAGGATCACCATCTGAAACAAGATTAGCCTCGATAATAATTTTGGATGATTTTTTGAGGTCAGGAACAATAATTTTTTTGAAAATCAACCTACCGTTATCGGTAATTATCAGACTATCACTATTAAATTCTTTACCTTCGATAAAATTAATTTTTTGATTATTTAAAATATTTATTTGATGTGAAGTGATTTTATTATCTGATAGAAAAAATATTGATGAAACTGCTGTAATCGTTGCAATAATTAAAAGTTTATCCTTTAATTTTATCATATGCTTTCAACGCTATATCTCTAGACTCTTCAATAGAAACTATTGGCTTTGGATAATCCTTGCCATATTCAATCCCAGCTTGAACAAATACCTCTTCTTCTGCCTCCCATGGAGCAAATAAATATTTTGATGGGAAGTTTTTAAGCTCGGGTACAAAGTGTTTTGTATATTCACCATCTGTATCAAACTTTTTACCTTGTAAAATAGGATTAAATATTCTGAAATATGGAGCTGCATCTGCTCCGCTACCTGCAGTCCACTGCCAACTTGCAGTATTATTTGCTAAATCTGCGTCACAAAGACAATCATTAAACCATTCCATCCCTTTTCTCCAATCAATCAACAAGTTTTTAACAAGAAATGAAGCAACAATCATTCTTACCCTGTTGTGCATATAACCTGTTTGCCACAACTGTCTCATCCCAGCATCAACAATTGGATATCCAGTTTTACCCTCTTGCCATGCTTTTAAGAAACCATCGTTTTGACCCCATGGAAACTTATCAAACTTTATATTAAGGTTATCAGTACACATCTGAGGAAAGTGATAAATTAAATAATAAGAAAATTCTCTCCAGCCCAACTCACTATGGAAATGAGCAACATCTCTTTCAGGAACATGAGATTTGTCGTTATGCCAAATCTGATGAGGAGAAATTTCTCCAAAATGTAAATGTGGAGACAAAACTGAAACATTTGGTTGTGATGGAAAATTTCTTCCATCTTTATACCCCGTTAAACCTGCCTGACTAAATTCAACATATTTATCCATAGCAGCTTTTTCACCAACATTCCAATGCTCGATTAGTTTATCATGCCAAGAAAATTTGGAAAGTAAATCAAGATCTTCAACTTTATAATTAGAAATTCCTTCTTCATTTAATTGAAGGTTTTCAGGATAATCTACAACTTGTCTTGGACCAGCATGTTTTTTAAGACAACCTTTACGATAAAAAGGAGAAAACACTTTATATGGAGTATTATCATCTTTTAAAATTTCCCACGGCTCCCACAGCAAAGAGCTATTAAAGGTTTTAGTTTTGATTCCTTTGTTTTTAAGAAAGGATTTTATTTCTGTATCCCTTTCAATTTCCCAAGGGCTATAACATCTATTCCATGAAAAAGATTCAACCTCATTTTCACTTACAATTTTTTTTATTATCTCCATTGGATCGCCTGAAAAAAAATTAATTTTATTATTTAAGCTTTCATCTAAAGATTGCAATGAATGGTGTAGCCACCAAGCACTAGCTTCACCGAGGTTAAATTCTTTTTGGGTGTTGTTTATTGTATCTAATATAAAAATAGGCGTTAGAGGTCCATTTTGAGCTGCAAAATGCAATGAGGGGTTATCATTAACCCTTAAATCACTCCTAAACCAATGTATAGATATTTTATTCATCGAAAATAGTGTTTAGAGTTAAAGCTAATCTTACCCCGGCAGTAAATAGTTGCGACTTGACAATATCAAAGTTTTCATAAATGTAATCATAACCTAAATAATCTCCATTTTTAGCTTCGGCGTATATATTAACAACCATGCTCTGAGATTCATTGACCCACTGATTTTCAGATTTAATTTTAATGCTTCTATTATCATAATTTTTATTTAAATGCATGGCAAATTCTGTGTAACTCATCATGTACGTATTTATCATTTCACTATCCCAAACTCTGTGCAAGTTCGAATCATTACCAAACCATTTAACTTTAATTTCATTTCCGCCTCTATCTTCTGACCTTCCTACATGCAATGGCTGATGAATATCTCCAACAAAATGTACTAAAAATCTTAAATAAAAAGCTTTCTCATCTTTTGAAACTTTTGAATCTTTCAGCTTCTCTTTACACAATTTGATTGCCATAACTAGATCACCCTTATCTGACTTCAAGGAATCCTTATATTTTGTGTCCAGGGGCATATTTACATAGTGCCAAGGATTATATTTTTTAAAATCTGGATTTGCACGCATTTCATCTGCCCACGTACTGGCTATTGCAAGTGAAGGATCATCTAAAATTTTAGCAATTTCAATTTTAGTCTTTTCAGTAAGATAAGATTCTGCAACTTCTCCTGTTACTCTATGTCCTGTTTTTCCCCAGGGAAAAAGCAATGTGCATAAAAAAACTAATGTTATAATATTTTTGATCATTTTAATACTCTTTTATTTTTTCTACATTTTTCACTACAATAAATAACATTTTCCCACGTCTTTTTCCACTTTTTTCTCCAATTGAATGAAAATCCACATACAGGACAAATTTTTGATGGGAGATGTTCCTTCTTCAAACTACGGATTTTTTTATTTCTGGTAAAACTTTTTCACCAATTAATTTAATTGAATTTGATAATTGTTCATTTGATAGCTCAGCTACACTCATTTGAAATGCAAATTGAGTAATTCCACCTAAATCTTCGCTATGAGACAAAATCTTATCTACAATTTCAGCAGAATCACCAACAAAAAAAGCACCATTCTCGCTTGTAAGAAAATCATAACTTTGCCTTGTTACAGGACCCCAACCTCTTTCAATTCCAATTTTTGTAAACGATTTAGCATATCCGGGATAAAATTCTTCCCTGGCAGTTTCTCCATGATCTCCAACATACCCCAAACAGTGAACACCTATTTGAATGTCTTC